>JAXMJF010000051.1:0-18241 GCA_034376805.1 Arthrobacter sp. | reverse complement strand
ACGACGGCGCCGGTTGGTGATGCAGGCGCGCGGGCAGGTCCCGCCCGGGTCGGGCCCCCGACAGGCCCCGGGGTCAGGTGCTGATCAGGCCGCCGGTTCGGACGCCACGCCGGGCGCCAGGAACTTCCGGCCGTTGACGCGCTCTGAGGCTCCAACCCGGTCCAGATAGGGGGTGATGCCGCCCAGGAACATCGGCCAGCCCGCCCCCAGGATCATGCAGAGATCGATGTCCTCGGGCCCGGCCACCACGCCTTCGTTCAGCATCAGGCCGATTTCCTCGGCCAGGGCATCCTGCGTGCGGCGCAGCACCTCCTCGCCGGTGGACGGTGCGTCGCCGAAGGACATCAGCGCGAGGGTGTCGGCGGGGATAAACGGCTTCCCGTCCGGTCCCTTTTCCGGTGCCCCGTTCTGCACTGCCCAGATGGATTTCACCCCGTTGTCGATGAGTTTCTGCAGGTTCTGCGAGACCGCGAAGCGGTCCCCGAACGCGGCATGCAGGGACTCCTGGACGTGCTGCGCGACCGGCAGTCCCACCATGGCGCCAAGGACGAACGGCGTCATCGGCAGTCCCATCGGGCGCAGCGCATTGTCCGCCACTTCAGCGGGGGTGCCTTCATCGAAGGCCGCCGTGACTTCCCCCATGAGGCGCAGCAGGATGCGGTTGACCACAAACGCGGGGGCGTCCTTGACGAGCACGGCGGACTTCTTGAGGCCCTTGGCGAGCTCGAATGCGGTGGCCAGCACGGCGTCGTCGGTCTTGGGGGCGCGGACGATTTCCAGCAGTGGCATGACGGCCACGGGGTTGAAGAAGTGGAAACCCACCAGGCGCTCCGGGTGCTCCAGGTCTTCGGCCATGGCGGTGACGGACAGTGAGGAGGTGTTGGTGGCGAGGATGCATTCGGCGGAGACGATCGCCTCGACTTCCTTGAAGACCTGCTTCTTGACGTTGAGCTCCTCGAACACCGCCTCGATGACGAAGTCGGCGTCGGCGAAGGCTTCCTTGGACACCGATCCGGTGACGAGCGCCCGGGTCCGGTTGGCGGCGTCGGGGCTGATCCGGCCCTTCTGCAGCAGTTTGTCCACCTCGGCGTGCACGTAGCCCACGCCCTTGTCCACCCGGGCCTGGTCGATATCCGTCATCACCACGGGCATCTTGAGCTGGCGGGCGAAGAGCAGGGCGAGCTGGCTGGCCATCAGCCCGGCTCCCACAACACCGATCTTGGTCACCGGTCGGGCGAGCTTGCGGTCCGGGGCGCCGGCGGGGCGCTTGGACCGGCGCTGAACGAGGTCAAGGAAGGCGTAGACGGTGGAGCGGAACTCGTCGGTCTGCATCAGGTCCGCGAGCGTCTCGCATTCCAGCTCCGCGGACTGGGCCTGCGTCAGCGTGCGGTTGGCTTCCATCACCTCGAGGACCTTGGCCGGCGCCGGGGAAGCATTGGAGGTTTTGGCCTCCACAAACGACCGGCCCGCCGCGATGGCGCCGGCCCAGCGGGCCGCGACCTCCGGGGTGGAGGGGTCGACGGCGTTGGCGCGTTCCGGGCTCACGGCACCCGCGATGACCTGCGCGGCCCAGGCGACGGACTGCTCGACGAAGTCGGCCGGCTCGAACATGGCATCCGCCATGCCCAGCTTGAACGCCTGCGGCCCGGTCAGCGTCCGGTTGTTGCTCAGCGGATTCTCGATCATCACCTTGACGGCGTTTTCCGGTCCGATCAGCCGCGGCAGGATGTACACCCCGCCCCAGCCGGGGATGAGCCCGATGAACGCCTCGGGCAGGGCCAGCGCCCCGGCGCCGGTCGACACTGTGCGGTAGGTGGACTGCAGGGCGATCTCCAGCCCGCCGCCGAGGGCCAGGCCGTTGATGAAGGCGAAGCTGGGGACACCCAGGTTTGCCAGGGTGGCGTAGACGTCGTGGCCGAGCTGGGCCATCCAGAGGCCGTGTTCGCGGCCGCTGATGGACTTGACCGTGGACAGGTCCGCGCCGGCGACCAGGAAGTAGGGCTTGCCGGTGACGCCGACGCCCACAATCTCGCCGCGGGCGGCACGCTCCTTGAGTCCTTCCAGGACGGTGCCGAGCTCGATCAGGGTGTTGGGGCCCAGAGTGGTGGGCTTGGAGTGGTCCAGGCCGTTGTCCAGCGTGACCAGGGCGAAGGTGCCGGGGCTCTTGCCGTCGACCGCCGGCAGGTCGATGTCCTGGACGTAGGAGTGGGTGACCGTCTCGTTCGGGAAGAGGTCGGCAAGCTTGCGGAAATCGGCGGCGCTCATGCTGCGGCTCCAGTCTCGGTGGTGGTGGATTCGGTGCCGTAGTCGGCGTGGTGCGGGTTCTCCCAGATCACGGTGGCACCCATGCCCAGGCCGATGCACATCGTGGTCATGCCGAAGCGGACCGTGGGGTCCTCCTCGAACTGGCGCGCCAACTGGTTCATCAGCCGCACGCCGGAGGACGCGAGGGGGTGCCCGACGGCGATCGCCCCGCCGTAGCGGTTGACCCGGGGGTCGTCGTCGGCGATGCCGAAGTGGTCCAGGAAGCTGAGCACCTGGACGGCGAAGGCCTCGTTGATTTCGAACAGGCCGATGTCCGCGATGCCCAACCCGGCATTCTTGAGTGCCTTTTCCGTGGCCGGGACCGGGCCGATGCCCATGACTTCGGGTTCGACGCCGGCGAAGGCGTAGCTGACCAGGCGCATCTTGACCGGCAGGCCCAGTTCTTCAGCGGCGTCGGCGGAGGCCAGCAGGGCGGCGGTGGCGCCGTCGTTAAGTCCGGCGGCGTTGCCGGCGGTGACCCGGCCGTGTGCGCGGAACGGGGTCTTCAGCGCGGCGAGGTCGTGCACCGAGGTGCCCGGCCGCGGCGGCTCGTCCACCGTGTTCACGGTCCAGCCCTGTCCCGGTTTCATCGTGGCGACGGGCACCAGGTCCGGCTGGATCTGGTCCTTGGCGTAGGCGGCCGCCAGTTTGTCCTGGGAGGCGACGGCGAAGGCGTCGGTGCGGTCCTTGGTGATGGCGGGGAAGCGGTCGTGCAGGTTCTCGGCCGTGTTTCCCATGTTCAGGGCGGCCGGGTCCACGATCCGTTCGGACATAAAACGCGGATTGGGGTCCGCGCCGGCGCCCATCGGGTGGTTGCCCATGTGTTCCACGCCGCCTGCGATGACGACGTCGTAGGCGCCGAAGCCGATGCCGCTCGCCGTGGTGGTCACCGCCGTCATGGCGCCGGCGCACATCCGGTCGATGGCGAAGCCCGGTACGGTCCGCGGGAGTCCGGCCAGCAGGGCGGCGGTGCGGCCGATGGTCAGGCCCTGGTCGCCGGTTTGTGTCGTCGCCGCGATGGCAACTTCGTCGATCCGCCCGGCCGGCAGGGACGGGTTGCGGCGCATCAGTTCGCGGATGCATTTGACCACCAGGTCGTCGGCACGCGTTCCGGCGTAGATACCCTTCTCGCCGGCGCGGCCGAACGGGGTGCGGACGCCGTCGACAAAGACGACGTCGCGAACGGCGCGGGGATTCGCGGTGCTGTTTCTTCCGCTGCTGTGTTTTCCACTGCTGGAGGGCTGGCTCACGTGTTACTCCTCATCGAGACATGGGTGCCGGCTCCGTGCCCCGGGCGTAAAAGCCAGGGGCAGCAGGGGACCGGGCGACATCAAACAACATGTTACTCGTCAGTAACATAGCTGGCAAGGAGTCCGGTGGCGCGCCGCCGGGGAGAAGTTCCGTGACCCGGAGCAGCCGGGCCTAGTGCGCCGTGTCCGGTGCTGCGGCGGCCGTTGTGCCGGACGATGTGGCTGCGGCAGCTGTGGACGCTACGGATTTGGCTTCCTTGACGGGCAGCGGCTGCGGGTTCTGGAAGGCCTCGGCGATGAGGGGAGCGACGAGTTCGATCTGCCACTGACGGGCCCCCAGATTCGCCAGTTCCTCGGCGATGCCTTCCTCGCTGCACTCGACCGGCGGACGCCAGGAGACGCGGCGGAGGTAATCCGGCGTCAACAGGTTCTCTACCGGCATGTTCAGCTCCTCGGCCTTGGCTTGCAGCAGGGGCCGGGCTGTGGCGAGCCGGGCGGCGGCCTCCGGGTCCCGGTCAGCCCAGACCCGGGGCGGCGGCGGAGCGTTGGTGGGCAGGTGCAGGGGAGGGAGATCCTCCAGGGCGCGGGCGGTGCTGATGCAGCGCAGCCACCGCGGCGCCTCGCGCTGGGCCGCGCGGCCGTGGAAGCCCTTGGTGCCCAGCAGCTGGGGGACGGTGCCGGGCATGGCCTTGGCGGCGGCGACGAGGGCGGAATCGGGGATGAGCCGGCCGGGAGCGACGTCGCGCTTTTGCGCTAGCGAGTCGCGCTCGAGCCATAGTTCGCGGACCGCGGCGAGCTGGCGCCGGTCGCGGATCTGGTGCAGTCCGGAAGTCTTGCGCCACGGGTCGACGCGAGGCGGCGCCTGTCCGGCCTCGAGGATGGCGGCGAATTCCTGTTCGGCGAAGTCCAGCTTGCCGTCGGCGACGAGGAGCTCAATAAGTTCCTCGCGCAGTTCGGTGAGGACCTCGACGTCGAGCGCGGCGTAGCGCAGCCAGGGTTCCGGCAGCGGCCGGGTGGACCAGTCGGCCGCGGAGTGTTCCTTCGCGAGGCCAAAGCCGAGGAGCTGTTCGATCACGGCGGCGAGTCCCACGCGGGGAAGCCCGGCGAGCCGGGCGGCGAGTTCGGTGTCAAAGAGTTTGTCCGGCCACATGCCGAGTTCGGACAGGCAGGGCAGGTCCTGGCTGGCCGCGTGCAGGATCCACTCGACGCCGCGCAGGGCGTCGTTGACGATGCCCAGGTCCCCGAAGGGTTCGGGGTCGATCAGCCAGGTGCCGGAACCTTCCCGGCGGATCTGGACCAGGAAGGCGCGCTGGCCGTACCGGAAACCGGAAGCACGCTCGGCATCCACCCCCGCGGGACCATGGCCTGCGGCGAGGGCCGCGGCGCAGCGTTCCAGGCCGGACTGCGTTTCAATGACGAGTGGCACGCCGTCGCGGGGGGCATCGAGGTCGATGATCTCGGGGACCAGGCTGTCGAAGCCGTCCACCGCGATGTGGGCTGTGGTGTCAGCCGCCTCTGTTTTGCTTTGAACTGTGTTGGCTGCCGCGCCCGCGGTGGTGATTTCCGGAATATGAGGGGTCATGATGACTTCAGTTTAGCGACAACACGGTGTTGGGGGCCGCGCCTGCGTCAAAACGGGGCGGGTTTCCCGGGTGTGCGGGTCCCAACTCAGGCCTGTCCACGGCGCCAGCGCGGCAGCGGCGTGACGCCTTCGGGCAGCGGGGGAAGACCGGCGAAGGTGCAGACCATGTCCGACCAGGCCTCGAGGTGGGAGGTTATGTCGGGCGTGGCCGGAGTCCAGGATGCCCGGAGCTCGATGTCGATCGAATTGGGCCGGTCCGCGAGGGTCCCGAAGCTTTCGGAAAGCACCCGCGTCGCGGTGCCGCCGGCCGAGCGGTACGGTGCCGCGTGGTTTTCGAGGGCTTCGACGAGCCAGGTCCAGGCGACGGAGCCGAGCATTTCGTCGTTGCCCATTTCCGGTTCCAGCTGGGCGCGGATGTAGGTGACGACCCGGAACTCGCCCTCCCAGACAGCGGAGCCGTCGGGATCGTGCAGCAGGATGAAGCGGCCAGTGGCCAGCTCGACGTCGTCGCTTCCGGAAGCACGTGCCAGGGCCGCGGCCGCGGGGCCGTGGACGGCGCCGGAGGGTGTCGCTTCACCGGGCGCAACAACTTCCGCCCCGAGGGCGACGGCGAACGGTGCCAGCCGCGCGGGCGCCGGGATTTCCTCCAGGCGCAGCTCACTGCGGGTTCGTGCCTGCCGAAGGGTTCCCAAGGCAAAGAGAAAATCTGCCGGAACCTGGTCGAGTGCGTTCACAATGGAAGATTATGCAAGGGGCGCGCCCAAGCCCGGCAGGCTCGCCGCCGCCACCCGGTCCGGCTTGCGCCGGGCCGGGCCGCGGCGGCGAGCCAGCCGCCAGGGTCAGCCGGCAGCGAGCTCGCGCTTGATGGCGGCGATGAAGGAATCAACGTCGTCCTCGGTGGTGTCGAAGGAGCACATCCAGCGGACCTCGCGGGCCGCTTCGTTCCAGTCGTAGAAACGGAAGGACTCGCGCAGCCGGTCCGCAACACCGGCCGGCAGGATCGCGAACACGCCGTTGGACTCGGTCTTCTGGCTCAGTTCGACGCCAGGGATGGACTCGACGCCGGCCCGCAGCCGGGACGCCATCGCGTTGGCGTGCGAGGCGGAGCGCAGCCACAGGTCGCCCTCGAGCAGCGCGATGAACTGGGCGGACATGAACCGCATCTTGGAGGCCAGCTGCATGTTCATCTTGCGCAGGTAGATCAGCCCCTGGGCTGCGGCCGGGTTCAGTGCCACCACGACCTCGCCGAACAGCAGGCCGTTCTTCGTGCCGCCGAAGGAGAGGATGTCCACGCCGGCGTCGCGCGTGAAGGCCCGCAGCGGCACGTTCAGGTGGGCGGCGGCGTTGGCCAGCCGGGCGCCGTCCATGTGCAGTTTCATGCCTTTGGAATGGACATGCTCCGCGATGGCCCGGACTTCCTCGGGGGTGTAGCAGGTGCCCAGCTCCGTGGTCTGGGTGATGGACACCGCCAGCGGCTGGGCGCGGTGTTCGTCGCCCCAGCCCCAGGCTTCCTTGTCGATCAGCTCGGGGGTGAGCTTGCCGTCAACGGTGGGGACCTGGAGCAGTTTGATGCCGCCGATCCGCTCCGGGGCGCCGTTCTCGTCCATGTTGATGTGGGCGGTCGACGCGCAGACAACGGCGCCCCAGCGCGGCAGCAAAGACTGCAGCGACAAGACGTTGGCGCCGGTGCCGTTGAAGACCGGGAAGCATTCGATCCCTTCGCCGAAGTGCTCTTCCATCAGCTGCTGCAGCCGGGCGGTGTACTCGTCCTCGCCGTAGGAGACCTGGTGGCCCTCGTTGGCGGCGGCCAGGGCCGCCAGCACCTCGGGGTGGACGCCTGAGTAGTTGTCCGAGGCAAAGCCACGGACCGAGGGATCGTGGAGCCGCACAGCAGTGCTGGCAGGGGCAGTTTCAATTGTGCTTGTCATCTCTTTGCTCACGCTTTCAGTCTAAGGAGGTCCGGACCCCAGGGCTAAGCACCAGGGGTCAGGCTCGGGGCCCGGACTCCGGGCTGAGCAGCAGCCGCCGGCCATTCAGGTCCGCCGCGGGTGAGGTGAAGAGCCCGACGGCGGCAGCCGCCAGTTCCTCCACGTCGGTGAATCCGGGAAAGTTCCGTTCCGGGGATTTTGCCCGCATGGCCGCGTCCACGAGGGCCTTCACCACGAAGACCACCGCGGCGCTGTGCTGTTCCACGGGGTCTTGCTTAAGGCCCGCCTGGCCGCGGTGGAAGCCGTCGGCGACGGCCAGGGTCCAGGCTTCGGCGGCGGCCTTGGCCGCCGCGTAGCTGGCGCCGCCCGCCGTCGGCTTGCCCGCGGCGGTGGAGGAGACCATGGCGAAGCGCCCGGCGGCCGAGGCGGCGAGGTCGTCGTAGAACACCCGCGTGACGTTCCGCAGCGTCGTGATGGTGCCGCGTTCCAGGAATTCCCAGTCCTCGTCGCTCTGGTCCGTGATGCCCTTGGCGCCGCGCCAGCCGCCGACCAGATGGATGACGCCGTCTACCGACCCGCCCGCTGCGCCCAGCCGGGCATGCACCGTGGTGTACAGCGACCGGACCTCCGCGAGGTCCGCGAGGTCGCACACCAGCGGCGTGACGCCGCTGCCGGCTTCCGCGGCGGCACCCTCAATCCGGGATTGGTCTGAGCCCACGGTGAAGACCGTGTGCCCGGCGGTTCGCAGGGTGCGGGCGGCGGCGATCCCCGAAGGGCCGCTGCCGCCCGTGACCACAACGTTCAGGGGGCGCCCGGCACTCATCCGGCGTTCATGACGGTCATTGCCGAGTCGGCTGCTGTGCCGGCGGGGGAGCCCGTGTCGGATGTGCCGGTGATGCCGGCCGTGGACTCGATAACGGGGCGCATCTTCTTCTCGAGTGCCTCGTAGAACATCGAGAGCGGGAACTCGTCGTCGAGCACCTGGTCGGTGAGGCCGCGCGGCGGACCGGACAGCGGCAGCGCGTCCGGACCCTTGGCCCAGACGGAGGCCGGGTTGGGCGTAACGGTGCCGGAGATCAGCTCGTAGGCGGCCAGCCAGTGCGCCATCTTGGGCCGATCGATCGAGCGCCAGTAGAGTTCCTCGATCCTGGCACCGAGTTCAACCACGACGTCGGCGGCCCCGTTCCAGTCGATGCTGAGCTTGCTGTCGGTCCAGTGCAGGACGTGGTGCTGGTGCATCCAGGCGAAGAGCAGCTGGCCGCCGAGACCGTCGTAGTTGCGGACCCGGCTGCCGGTAATGGCGAAGCGGAAGATCCGGTCGAAGATGACGGCGTACTGGACCAGCTTGGCGTGCCGGCGGGCCTCGGGATCGGCGTCCTCGTCCTTTTCAATCTTCACGGACTCGCGGAAGGCGGTCAGGTCGCAGCGCAGTTCCTCAAGGGAGTAGAGGAAGTACGGCATGCGCTGCTTGATCATGAACGGATCGAAGGGCAGGTCGCCGCGCATGTGGGTGCGGTCGTGGATGAGATCCCACATAACGAAGGTTTCCTGGGTCAGCTCCTGGTCCTCGAGCAGGCCGGCGGCGTCTGCCGGCAGCTGCAGCGAGGTGATGTCCGCGGCGGCGCGGAGCACACGGCGGAAACGGGCCGCCTCGCGGTCGGCGAAGATGGCGCCCCAAGTGAAAGTGGGGGTTTCGCGGACGGCGACGGTTTCCGGGAACAGCACCGCGGAGTTGGTGTTGTAGCCGGGGGTGAAGTCGAGGAATCGGATCGGGACGAAGAGCTTGTTGGAGTATTCGCCCTCCTCCAGGCCGGCGATGAACTCGGGCCAGATGACCTCGATCAGCACGGCCTCGACCAGGCGGTTGCTGCTGCCGTTCTGGGTGTACATCGGGAAGACCACGAGGTGCCGCAGGCCGTTCACCCGGTGTTGCTGCGGCTGGAACGCCTGCAGGGAGTCCAGGAAGTCAGGAACGCCGAAGCCGCCGTCGGCCCAGCGGCCGAAATCCGCCACCAGCAGAGTGAGGTAGGCGGCGTCGTGCGGAAAGGCCGGGGCCAGGGCCTCGATGGCCGCCGAAATCGTGCGGACATACCCGGCGGCCGCCTCGTGGTTGGCGGTCTCCGGAACGGAGCCGTCCTGAACCTGGAGTGCCTGCAATGCGGTGGCGGCAGCCTTGAGCTGCAGCCATTCCGGGGAGCTGGCCGAGATCGGGGCAGTGGTGGTGATAGCGGTGGTGGTCATCAGCGGGCGCCTTTCTGTGTGCTGGGAGCGTCGCTCGTCAGTGATTAAAACGAGCGTAGCAAGCAAACAGGAACCCTAATGCAAAATCGGCCTGAGCATAAGAAAGTCTGTGGCAAGTGGGCTGCGCGGCCCGGGCCAGCTCCAGCGCCGGCAGGGCTGGCCCCCACAATGCAGAAGACCCCCGCCGGCGCCGCTGTTGCGGCTCCAGACGGGGGTCCTCGGTGCAGTCGGGCCCGGCGCCGGGCTACTGGCCGGCATCGTCGGTCGAGACCAGCTTCAGTGAAACGGAGTTGATGCAGTAGCGCTGGTCAGTCGGGGTTCCGTAGCCCTCGCCCTCGAAGACGTGGCCCAGATGCGAATCGCATTTGCCGCAACGGACTTCCACGCGTTCCATCCCCAGGGTGCGGTCGTGGATGTATTTGACCGTGCCTTCCGCGAGTGGGGCCCAGAAGGAGGGCCACCCGCAGTGCGAGTCGAACTTTTCCTGGCTGGTGAACAGCTCCGTGCCGCAGGCGCGGCACTGGTACACACCCGCGGTATGGGTATCCCAGTACTCGCCGGTGTAGGGCCGCTCGGTGCCGGCCTGGCGGAGCACACGGTACTCCTCCGGGGTCAGTTCCTGGCGCCACTGCTCGTCGGTCTTTTCAGCCGGCGAGGTGCCCAGCGGTGCGGTCTGGCGTTCTGTGGCGCCTTCGGCCTCGGACCCGGTGGGGGCGGCGACGGGCGTGACTTTTGGCCTGTTACTAAAGATGCTCATAGCCTCAACAACGCTCAGGAGTCCCCGATAAATCCCGATCCGGCGTACAGATGCAGGACCGGCAGGCCCAGCTTGTCCTGGGCCTTGGTGGCCCAGTCAGTGTGGAAGGTATCCGCGACGGCGTGCGGGCGGGTGATCACCACGGCCTGCCCGGCGCCGAGTTCCTTCACCTTGGCGACCATGCCGTCGACGGCCTTGCCGTCGACGATCTCGCCTGTCACCCCGCCGCCGAGTCCGGCCAGGGCCGCCAGGGAAGCGGCCAGGGTTTCGGCGGCTTCGGCGCGTTCCTCGGCAGGGTCGGAGTGTGACGTCAGTTCACGGAAGGCCTTGGAGATTTCCAGCAGGGACAGGTTCTCCAGGAAATCCACCAGGAGGTGCCGCTCCGTGCTGGCCGGAACCAGGACCACCAGCGGTGCATCACCTCCGGCGAGCAGGGTTTCGATGTTGACGCGGTCGTCCGCGCCCAGGGGCTCTTCTGTCAAGATGACGATTGGATCACTCATGCCCCCAGCCTAGTCGCGCGCCGGTGGGCCCGCACGGATTGGAGCCCGTGTGCCCGCCGCCGGTGGCCCCTGAGGCCCATGGATGCCACTCCGGGCGGTGAGTTCGGTAAGAATGGTGCCATGGCTTCTTCCTCACGCCTCCTGCCGGACCCGCAGCTGATCCCCACCCTCCGTGGAAAAGCTGCCCGCGCCGTCGCGGACTCCGCCAGCGAAGTTTCGGTCCCGGGCAGTGCCAAGTGGGCCCTGGGCGGCATCATCGGCGGCAGCGCCGCGGCCGGGCTGCTCGCTGCCGGTTCCTCCGCCCTTGCCCTCTACTTCGCCCGCCGCGTGATCACGCCCGCCCGGGTTCGCGAAGAGGACCAGGAGGTTCTCGCGGTGATCCGGGGCGGGCACCGGCTGCAGGTCATCCTCGCCGCCACGCCCGAGGCGACGGTCGAGGGCGTCTACGGGTTGTTCTTTGACGGCGGCCGGGGACACGCCCGGATCGGCCGGATCGTCTCCTATTCGCCGGCAGAGCGCACCGTGCAGCGCGAAGTCGAGGCCGTCTACAGCGGCGACCTCAGCAAGACGCGCCGCGGATACTGGAGCGGAGCCGCCCACCCGGACCCTGCCAGCATCGGCCTGCCGTCGGAAGACGTGGATATCGAGGTCGACGGCGGGACCGCCCCGGCGTGGCTGGTCCGGGCACCGCAGGAATCCGGTATCTGGGCGATCATGGTGCACGGCCGCGGCGCGAGCCGGCAGGAATGCCTGCGGGCCGTCCGGACGGCCCGTGAACTGGGCATGTCCAGCCTGCTGATCAGCTACCGCAATGACGGCCTGGCGCCCTCGGCGCAGGACGGCCGCTACGGACTGGGCTCCACCGAGTGGCGCGACGTTGAGGCAGCCATCGGCTTTGCCCTGGAACAGGGCGCCCGTGAAGTGGTGCTCTTTGGCTGGTCCATGGGCGGCGCCATCTGCCTCCAGACCGCCGACCTGTCGCGTTATCACCACCTGATCCGGGCCATGGTGCTTGACGCGCCGGTCATCAACTGGGTGAACGTGCTGGCACACCACGCCGAGCTCAACCGGATCCCGTCCGCGGTGGGCCGGTACGGGCAGCTGATGATGAGCCACAGGCTGGGCCGGCGGCTGACCGGCCTCGCCGCCCCGGTGGACCTGAAGGCAATGGACTGGGTGTCCCGTGCGGTGGAACTGCGGACGCCCACGCTGATCATCCACAGCGTGGATGACGAATACGTGCCCTATGGCCCGTCGGCTGCCCTGGCCGAGAAGAACCCGGAGATGGTCACCTTCGAGATGTTCGACCGCGCAAGGCATACCAAGGAATGGAACGTGGATCCGGAGCGCTGGGAGCGGCTGGTCGCAGCCTGGCTCGGGCAGCAGATTGCGCCCCGCCCGAATCCGGGCCAGCAGGATCTTGAGGCGCCTGCTCCCGGTTAATTTTTGCCGGTGCCGATCCGAGCCGTGTGCGCTCCGGTGAGCCGGATCAGTTCGGCCGGGCTCAGCTCGATGTCCAGTCCGCGCCGCCCGCCCGACACCAGGATGGTGTCCAGGCCCAGGGCACTGTCATCCACCACTGTGGGGGAGGGCTGCCGCTGTCCCAGCGGCGAGATGCCGCCCAGCACGTAGCCGGTGCGGCGCTCTGCGGCTGCCGGGTCCGCCATGGCGGCTTTTTTGCCGCCCAGCGCGGCCGCCATCGCCTTGAGGTCCAGGTTCCCGCTCACGGGCACGACGCCGACGGCAAGCCGGCCGTCGACGTCGACCATCAGGGTTTTAAACACCCGGGCCGGATCGACGCCCAGCACCTCCGCGGCTTCCAGTCCGTAGCTGGCGGCCGCCGGGTCATGGCTGTAGGGGTGGGCAACGAAAGGAACCCCGGCGGCCGCCAGTGCTGCGGTGGCCGGGGTTCCCTGTGAGGCTTGCTTGCGTGCCATTCTGCCTGGGTGCCTGGGTGCCTGGGTGCCTGGATGTACGGGTGGCTGAGTGCCTGTCAGGGCTGCTGCGGGAGGGCAGCAACCTTGCGCTTGATCCGCCCCAGCATGGCGGTCATCCCGCGCATCCGCAGCGGAGTGATGGCCCGCGTCAGGCCCAGCAGTTCCGGCATGTCGTCCGGAACGGCCAGGATCTCGGCCGGGCTCAGCCCGTCGAGGCCCTCGTGCAGCACGCTCGCGAAGCCGCGCGTGGTGGGAGCTTCGGGTGGCGCCTTGAAGTAGAGCCGGACGCTGTCTGCAGCGCCGCCGTCGGACTGTTCCGTTTCGATGGTCAGGAACAGCGGCGACTGGCACTCGACCACCTGCTCCATCAGCTCCGGGTGGTCCTTGAGCCGGTCCGGGAGCTCCGGGAGTTCACGGGAGAACTCGAGCAGCAGCTGGAGCCGTTCGGGTTCGGTGACGGCCTGGAAGTCGTCAACAATTTCCGCCAGTGCGGTGGGGAGGGCAGCAGTATTCATCTCTTCCAGCTTACGCACGCGCGGCGATTGTGTCCCGCCCGGGGCCTGGTGGTGGCCGGCGGGGCCTGGTGGCGGCGGGGCCTACCTGGCGGCCGGGACCGTGCCGCGTTCGGTGCCTTTGACGATCGGGACGCGGACGGCGTTGCCCCATTCGGTCCAGGAACCGTCGTAGTTGCGGACCGAGTCGAAGCCCAGCAGGTACTTGAGGGCGAACCAGGTGTGGCTGGAACGCTCGCCGATGCGGCAGTACGCCACGACGTCGTCGCCTGCCTTCAGCCCGGCCTCGCCGAGGTACAGCGCTTCAAGTTCGGGGCGGGTCCGGTAGGTGCCGTCCTCGGCGGCCGCCCGGGCCCACGGGATGGAGGCCGCGGTGGGGATGTGTCCGCCGCGCAGGGCGCCTTCCTCGGGGTAGGCGGGCATGTGCGTGCGCTGGCCGGTGTACTCCTCGGTGGAGCGGACATCGATGAGCGGCTTGCCGAAGTGGGCCAGCACGTCTTCCTTGAAGGCGCGGATCGGGGCGTCGTCGCGCTCGACGACGGGGTACTCGCCGGGGCTGACCACGGGCTTGTCCGTGGTGAGGGCGCGGCCTTCCGCGATCCACTTGTCCCGGCCGCCATCGAGCAGACGGACGTCCTCATGGCCGAAGAGCTCGAAAACCCACAGAGCGTAGGCCGCCCACCAGTTGGATTTGTCGCCATAGATGACGACGGTGCTGTCGCGGGAGATCCCTTTGGCCGCGGCGAGGGCGGCAAACGCTGCGCCGTCGACGTAGTCGCGGGTGACCTCGTCGTTCAGGTCAGTGTGCCAGTCGATCTTCACGGCGCCCGGGATATGGCCCATCTCGTAGAGCAGCACGTCCTCGTCGGACTCCACCACCACGAGCTTGCCGTCGGAGAGGGCGCCGGAGTCGATCGCGGCGGCCAGCCAGTCGGTGGACACGAGCCGTTCGGGGTGGGCATAGGCGGCGAACTTCTCGTTCTGCTCAACGGGGTAGGGCATTGGAATGGCCTTTCACTGAAACGGTCAGGAGTCCGGGCCATGGAAGGATCGAGCGCGGCGCCGGGCCTTCTCCAACACTAGCCACGCCCCGCCGGGATTGCCCCTCCCGGTTCACACTCGGAAATATGGTCTTCGTCACGTGATGTCCACCCGTCCCACGTGTGCCGACGGGCGGCCCCGCGCATTGCCGGTATTCTTTCTGGGGACAAGAGACCAGCAGAACGGACCACCTTGGTACAGATCGAACAGCTCGCCGCCCGCACCCCGGCAGTTTCAGTGGATGAACTCCTCAACGGGTTTTATCCGTCGCCGCGCTTCGGTGAGGTTTCGTTTTCCAGCTACCGGCCGGATCCGGCGCAGCCCAGCCAGGCCACTGCGGTCAGGGCGCTGGAGGGATTTGCGGCCAACGTCGGTGCCCGCGACGGCGATGGGCTCTTCAAGCGCCTCTTCGGCAAGAAGGACATGTCCCGCGCCGGGATCTACCTTGACGGCGGCTTCGGCGTCGGCAAAACCCACCTGCTCGCCTCGCTGTGGCACGCCACCCCCGGGCCCAAGGCGTTTGGCACCTTCGTCGAATACACCAACCTTGTCGGGGCGCTGTCCTTCCGCAAGACGGTCGAGGCCCTGAGTCACTACAAGCTGGTCTGCATCGACGAATTCGAGCTCGATGATCCGGGCGACACGGTGCTGATGTCGCGCCTCATGCGTGAACTGGCCGACGCCGGCGTCAAGCTCGCGGCCACCTCCAACACCCTGCCGGGTTCCCTGGGTGACGGCCGCTTTGCCGCCGTCGACTTCGCCCGGGAGATCCAGGTGCTGGCGGACCAGTTCGACGTGGTCCGGATCGACGGCGAGGACTTCCGCCACCGCGGCCTGCCCGCAGCGCCGCAACCGTTGCCGAACGAGCAGCTGACGCACCACATGCAGCAGGAGTTCCATGGCAAGACGGTGGCCCGCGACGAGTTCAGTACCCTGATCAACCACCTGGCCGGGGTCCACCCGAGCCGTTACCGCCAGATGCTTGACGGGATCGAGGGTGTGGTCTGGAAGAACGTCCACACCATTACCGAACAGGCCGTGGCGCTGCGTTTCGTGGTGCTCGCGGACCGGCTCTACGACAAAGACGTGCCCATCCTGGCCAGCGGTGTGCCGTTCGACCAGCTCTTCACCGAGGAAATGATGACCGGCGGGTACATGAAGAAGTACTTCCGCGCCGTCTCCAGGCTCACCGCACTGGCCCGCGAAGGCCAGAACCACGAACCCTCCTGACCCCAAAAGCAACGCGGGGTCACCTGCAGCCCATCCCGACTTACTGGATGGGCCGTAGGTGACCCCGCGTTGCTTCGTTAAGCGCCGTTAAACGCCGGAGGTGCCGGCGCCACCTCTCGGCGGGACCGGCACCTCGCTGACGTATCTGGGTCAGAGGCCAGGCTGGCGGGGTTCCCCGGGAACGGGGGGCTCTCCGGCAACGGGATTCTGCTCGGCGACCGGCGGCGTATTCGGCCGGTCGTTCGCCTTGTCCACTAAGTCGGAAGCGCCTCGCTGCGCGGCATCGATCTTCTCGGCGTGCTTTCCGCCGGTCTTGGAGTCGACGAAATCGCCGGCCTTTTCGATACCGTTCTTGATGGCTTGTTCGTTGCCACCAATCACTTTCTGAGCCTTGCCCTTTAGATCGTCAAGTAAACCCACGGGCACCTCCCTTCGGTCGCGGAGCCAGATCGCTCCTTGCGCTTACCACCCTAGCGGGAGGTACCGGGGGTGCCAAGGGTGTCCGCCCACAGGGTAAAAGATGCCGGGTCAGGTGCACAGGGTATAACGGCCCGCAGGACCGAGGAAGCGGAGCCGGGGCCCAAGGCCCGGCGGCACAGCGCCGGGGCACCAGAGCGCAAAAAAGAGCAGCCCCGGGGGAGCTGCTCTTGTGGTGGGCGATACTGGGATCGAACCAGTGACCTCTTCCGTGTCAGGGAAGCGCGCTACCGCTGCGCCAATCGCCCGCAACCGGAAGAATCCGGAGTGGAGTTGTCATGAAGAGAGCGGACGACGAGATTCGAACTCGCGACATCCACCTTGGCAAGGTGGTGCTCTACCAGCTGAGCTACGTCCGCATTTTAGTCCATGCCGGCTGGGCCGGTGGTACTGCATCAAGCAAGTTGCCTTACTTTGGTGGGCGATACTGGGATCGAACCAGTGACCTCTTCCGTGTCAGGGAAGCGCGCTACCGCTGCGCCAATCGCCCCTTGCATCCGACCGAAACCGGAAACCAGGGTTTTCACCGAGGTGGGTACGGGATTCGAACCCGTGTATACGGCTTTGCAGGCCGCTGCCTCGCCTCTCGGCCAACCCACCGTGTAGATAGGATTCCGAAGAACCTTACCGTGACAGTGTCCTGCGAGCGGACGACGAGATTCGAACTCGCGACATCCACCTTGGCAAGGTGGTGCTCTACCAGCTGAGCTACGTCCGCATTATTGTCTGCAATTCCCCGCCGCAATCGGCAATTCCTCGCGTTCCAACGAGTAAGAACTCTATAGGAGGTTCAGGGAACTTACAAATCGAGACGACGACGACGGACGCCGGTACCGCTGCATCCTTGAGTTCTAGCGGTTCTTGCTAATTACAGCCCTGTAATTAGCCCTGATTTTCGGGGCTGCTCCCGGACGGCTCCGGGCTCCCGCCGCGGCTCCCCGGCACCTCCGTGGGGGACGCATTCGGTGACATACGCAGACTGCAGGGCTCCGATTTCTGAATTCCGCCGGGGTGGGCTAGCATTCAATGGCATTGGGGCGATTGGCGCAGTGGTAGCGCGCTTCGTTCACACCGAAGAGGTCACTGGTTCGAACCCAGTATCGCCCACCCAAGAAATGGTCCGTTCCGCTCACCGAGCGGGGCGGACCATTGTTGTTAGTGCAGTTGGGGCCGCTGTTTGCCGCACTGTCAGAGCCCCGTGAAAGAGTCTTGTCATGACCGCCCCACTTCTTGCCCACGCCACGGACTATGGCCGGATGTATGCCCGCTCCACCTCGGAGCAATTCTCCGTGCCGTCCATCACCACCGTGATCGGCCAGCAACCCCACGGCCTGGACGGCTGGTTTGGGTACATGGGCGCGAACAGCCTCGCCCAGGATCCGACCCTTCCCGGCATTCTGGGCAGCCCGGCCAAGGTGCGCCAGGCGGTGAGCCGCGCGGCCAAGGCCGCGGAGACCTACCGCGACGACGCCGCGAAGCGCGGGGACAGGGTGCACAACTACTGCGAGCAGGTGGCCCTGCGTGCCCTGGGCCGTCCGCACCAGATGAAGGAAACCCGCGAAGCCCTCGCCGCTAATGGTGAGGAAGCCTTCGCGGCCCGCTTCGACGAGTGGTGGGAACTGTTCCAGGTGGAGCCGATCGCCCCGGAAATTACTGTTTGGAACAAGACCGTCGGCTACGCCGGCACTCTGGACCTTGTTGCCAAGATCAACGGCCGGACCTGCCTCATTGACTACAAGACCAAGGGCACCAGCCGTGACGGCACCGTCAAACCGCTGGATGACAAGGTGGTCATGCAGCTCGTGGCCGGCATGAAGGCCGAGGAAAGCCTCGTGGACCCGGTGGCGGGGGAGTGGGAAGCCTGGCAGCACGGTGAATCGCCGATCCTGCTGGCCGTTGCGATTGGCGAGACGGAAGTCCGCCCCCTGCGCGCCAACCCCGAGGTCTTGAAGCACCACTGGTGGAAGTTCTGCGCCCTGCGGCGCGTCTGGGAAATGTCCGCCGACACCACAGCCGCCGGAACGGCCCTGCTCCCACTCGCACCGCCGCCTATCACCCGGTAGTCCCGACCCGGCCGGCCCCGCCGACACTGTCGACGTGACCTGGCCTGCGGGCCCTGGCCTGCGGGACCTGGCATGCGGCGTGCCGGTAACGGCGGCGGCCAAAAGCCGCGGCAGTTCTGCGGTCTTCCCAAAGCGTGGTGCTGCCCGTGCCTGACCCAACGGCCGGGTCAGGCGGCGGTGCTGAGGTCTGCGGGGCGGAAGTAGTAGTTGCGTCGGGGTTTTTGGTGTGGGTCGATGTGTG
This sequence comes from Arthrobacter sp., assembly GCA_034376805.1. GTDB lineage: Bacteria > Actinomycetota > Actinomycetes > Actinomycetales > Micrococcaceae > Arthrobacter. Next base: position 175 of record JAXMJF010000051.1, on the reverse strand, counting down.
GTGGCGGGATGAACCAGGGGATGCCGGTGCGGAGCTGGATGGTCCAGTGTTTTTTGTGGATCACGTGGTGGTGGTGTGAACAGAGCAGCACGCCGTTCTCGGTGCCGGTTGTTCCGCCGCGGGACCAGTAGCTGATGTGGTGGGCTTCGCACCAGGTGGCCGGGATGGTGCAGCC
>JAXMJF010000050.1:0-61713 GCA_034376805.1 Arthrobacter sp. | reverse complement strand
TCGGGTCATCGGCGGGCAGCGGGCGGCCATTCCCAGTAAGCCGTCCAAGCGGCAGGGAGATCTGGGCCATACCCGCCGCCCGAGGGTGATCGAAACACTACGACAGCCCCGAAATCACCCACAACAAAACCGTAAGGAGGGCGACCTCATTATCGGCAAGGGCAACAAGTCCGCGATCGGGACCCTCGTGGAGAGAACTACCAACTACACGATGCTCGTTCATCTGCCGGACGGGTACCGGGCCGAGCAGATGCGTGATGCGCTGACCGCGAAGATCAAGACGCTACCTGAGGCGCTGAGGCATTCCCTGACCTGGGACCAGGGCATTGAGATGCAGGACTGGAAAACCGTGAAAATGGACGCCGGTATCGACATCTATTTCTGCGACCCGCACTCGCCCTGGCAGCGCGGTATCAATGAAAACACGAATGGCCTGCTGCGCCAGTACTTCCCCAAAGGCACCGACCTGAGCATCCACAGCGCGACAGACCTGGACTGGGTCGCCCAGGAACTCAACGACCGGCCACGCAAGAGACTAGAGTTCAGAAAACCGATCGAACTGATCGAAAGACTCCTGTTGCAATGACCGCTTGAATCCGCCATAGCCCGTATGCGACAGCTCGAGTCCGTCGCTGATATGTGGGCAGCCCCGAGCGGCGCGAAAAGAGGTAAGGCTTCAGCGCCGACCAAGACGCGGGCCCCGGTCGGCGGGCAAATCAACTACACGACCGAACGGACCCTCCGCCTAGCTGATCTGCCGCAACCCAATGCCTCCGCCGACCCGCAGCATCCCTTTTTTGGCCACACATTCTGTTTCACGGGTGAGCTGCAGAGTTTCTCAAGGCTTGATGCCATGGCCGCGGTGGCGGACTGCGGAGCGATCAATCGTCAGGGGGTGACCAAGAAGACAACATATGTCGTCCTCGGGCGGTCAGACTGTACGCACTCGGCATCCGCCGGGGACTTGGGCGCTTCCGGTAAGGAACGCAAGGCCCTCGACTACATTGCCCTGGGCCAACAGATCACGGTGCTGGGCGAGCGGCAATTCGTTCAGCTTCTGGGCCGCGCGAAAGTCAACAGGGAGGTCTTGCCGTCCGTGCCTGTTGTGTCACCCGTCCGTCCTGACTCCAGACCGAATGCCAAAGCTGGGACATCGGATCGTCCTGCTGCTGCCAGCATTCCACCGATGAGTAGTCCCGACGGCGCAGGCGTCCGACTCATCCAGAACCGGCTGGACAAACCTGTTGACGGCCCACAATGGCTGATCAAACTGAAGCGAGCCTTTGGCCTGAATTGACTACCTGAGCAGTCAAGTATGGGCAGAGGCTAAGCAACTTCAGTCCCCGGGAAGAGGTAAAACGCAAACGGACGACGGCGGGAGGTCCCGCCGTCGTCCGCTCACCGGGTTCATTCCTGGGCGCTGAGGTTCCAGTGGACTCGGATGGCCGCAGCAATTGGGCCAGCGGTGACGTCGACCCGGAAAGCAACGGGCGCGGTCCCTGTCTCCTCGATGACCGAGTCACGGTACACGCGGCCGCAGGCGGGACACAGGGTGTAAAGATCCTCATCCGCAGGCCACTCCGCCAGCTCGGCGGGGACAGGAATCTTGTCTCCGATGTAGACGGGGACACCTTGTGAGTTGGCCTGAATCAACCCGTCTTTGCTGACGGTGTTGCCGCACACGCAGGTGATAGTGGTGACATCGTGACCGGTAACGTCGGCGGTTTCCGCGTCCATGAAGACCTCCCCGGTGATGGAAGAGACGTGGTTCAACTAGCTTATGCCTGCTGATCCGTACCGTCGTCCCGGAACCTGATAAACGTCAGCTAGCGTGGACACGGTCACCGAAGGACGGAAGAACGAACGATGCCCGCTGCCACCCGAAACGCGCCGGACCGCACAGCCAGGATCGGCTTCGCCTTTATCGGCGTTCTGCTCATCGCAGTTAACCTTCGGGTGTCCTTTGTCAGCGTGGGACCAGTACTCGCGAACATCAGCAGCGACCTTGAGTTATCCAGTGCCGCAGCGGGGTTCCTCACGGGCCTTCCGCTCATTGCTTTCGCAGTCTTCTCCCCGCTGGCACCCGGCTTCGCTTTCCGTCTGGGTCTCGACCGGGCACTGTGGATGTCCCTGCTGATCCTCGCTTCGGGCATCGTGCTGCGCTCCCTACCGATTCCCGGCGTCATCTGGGCAGGCACCGCACTGATCGGCTTGGCTATCGCGTTTCTCAATGTCCTGGTGCCCTCCCTTGTAAAGCGGGACTTTCCGATGAGGGTCAGCCAGGTCACCGGAGGCTACACCGCCACCCAGGCCGCTTTCGCCGCGATCGGGGCAGCCGTCGTCGTTCCCGTGGCACAAACCTCCCCGGCGGGATGGCGGCTTGCCCTCGGAATCTGGGTGGGGCTGGCTCTCATCGCCATGGCGGTGCTCCTGCCGTGGCTGCGCCGGCACAGGACAGGCACCGCGTTGGGCAGCTCGCACGCCACCGCGCCGGAGCATACCTACCGGTCACCCTGGTCCTCAGCCTTGGGCTGGCAGGTGACAATCTTCATGGGACTGCAATCGATCGCCTTCTACGTCCTGATGGCATGGTTGCCCACCATCGAACGAAGCCAAGGGGTTCCCGCCACTACTGCGGGCGTCCATCTGTCCGTATTCCTGCTCATCAGCGTGTTCGCCAGCCTTGCCACAGGGGGAATCCTCCACCGAGGTTCGGACCAGCGCCTTGTCTCCTTCACGGGCGGCGCGCTCACGTTCGTGACGTTTCTCGGGCTGGCGCTTGCGCCCGACCTCATACTGCTGTGGGTCATTCTTGGGGCAATCGGGTGCGGGAGCCTCATTGTCATCGCTCTGTCGCTGTTCAGCCTCCGGACCGTGAATCACCCGCAGGCAGCGTCCCTGTCAGGCATGGCACAATCCGTCGGCTACGGTCTCGCCGCGATGGGGCCGGTAATGTTCGGTGGTCTTCGCGACGTGAGCGGAGGCTGGACGCTCCCGCTCCTCGTCACCGCGGGCCTCATGGCGGTTCTCGCCGTGACGGGTCTGCTTGCCGGGCGTGACCGGGTGATCAGCGGGTCAGCCTGACACAAGGTCCGTCGTGCGGACCTGTTGGGCTGCCGCGGCTCTGTCTAGACTTGAACTGCGCCGGAGCAGACGCACGAATCCGTCTCGGAAAGGCAAAGGATCATGACAGACCGCAGCGACTCTGAAATGCCTACAGATCAGGCATCCAGAAAATTGGAAGCAGAAGAATCCCCGGACGCCACATCCCAGGCCCGGCGCGCCTCATCCGGTGCGGACGCCCAGGCCGATGACTCCCGCAGCGGTGCAGATGTGGGAGAGGCGGTTGATACCGCGGAGTCAGGCACCATGGCGCAGGGGGATCACTCGCATCCCGAACGGGCCAAGACAGGCGAAGCGCCCGTCGAGCAGGTGTTCAACGACCCCGCCATGACCAAGGGGCAGCGGACCGTGACCGGCCCGCCCGCAACAACCGGGGGCATACCGCCTGGACCTTCACCTGCCGAAGCCGGATCCGGGGGAGCCCAGTCTGTTGTTGGGGCTCGAGAGTCGGACCGCCTCGCGGCGGGAGAGCCGCCGGCCGCGGGCGCGCCCTTCGAAACCGAAACGGAAGACCAGAAAACAAAACCGCGAGGCCAGTCCTAGCGTCCGAGCCCGGGGTTGCGCAGGCTCGGGGCGCGGGGATGTCCGGCAGTGGATAACGGCCGCGGATGCCGCCAGTTAGAATTCAGGGGTGAAAGCAGACGTGTTGGCGGTAGCGGCATGAGCGAGGACGCCGCGAAAGAGTCCAGGCGCCCTCCCACCGCCCAGGCTTTCGTCCTAACCGAGCTTCGCCGCGCAATCATCGCAGGGGAATTCCTGCCCGGACAGCCGCTTCGTCAAAACACTCTCGCCGAGCGGTTCGGCGTCAGCCGCGTTCCGGTCCGCGAAGCATTCAAAGTCCTCGAAAGCGAGGGACAGGTGGTCTACGAGCCCCACCGCGGCCATAAAGTCGCCAGCCTGTCGCTCACGGACCTCCTCGAGGTCTACAGGCTCAGGAAGCTGCTGGAATCCGAGGCCGCGCGGGTTGCCGTAGGGCACCGGAGCGACGGTGTACTCGCCGCGATGAGGGCGGCCGCCAGGGACGTTGAACTGGCCAGCGCCGCCGGTGATCTGCTGAAGATGACCGAGGCCAACCGGCGGTTCCACTTCGAACTGTTGGCAGCGGCCCGCCTGCCGCGTCTGGAACGGATCGTTCAGGTCCTGTGGGACGCGACTGAGGCGTACCGGTTCGTGTACTACGGGGCGGAGAGCAACCGGGCCAGGGTAGAACGCGAACATGCCCGGATCGTCCAGGCTTACGCCGAGGGGGACGCGGAGCTGCTTGTCGCACTGATGGACGAGCACCGGGAGCATGCCGTGGATGCTCTCCGCACTTTCCTGGACGGGAAGATCGGCCAGACTTAATAAAGTTGTGTGACATGGGTTACATCTGATTACAAAATTGGATACATTATCCAAATGGTCTTCCGAGTAACCCGCAATGATGCGGCCTTCAATGCAGGTGTGGCACAACCGCCCACCGGAACGTCGTGGCGCCCGTGAACGACTGGCTCGGGTTGAGCGGTGCCCGGGTGCTGGTTGCCGGCGCCGGAGGAATCGGGAGCGCCTGCGTTGAGGAATTCGTGGCAGCCGGGGCGAATGTGCTCGCGGTTGACCGCGATGACGCCCGGCTGGCTGCTCTTGGTCAAGGTGTCGCCACCGAACGGCTTGACCTCACTTCCACGGAGGGCTGTGAGGCTGCCGTAGCAGCAGCCCAGGAACGGCTCGGCGGGCTGGACGTTCTGGTGCACTCCATTGGCGTCAACCACCGGGTGCCGATTCTCGAAACTTCGGATGAGGACTGGAGCCGCATCCTGGAGCTCAACCTCACCAGCGCCTTCCGGCTGGGCCGCGCAGCCGGCCGCGTGATGGTAGCGGCCGGTTTCGGGCGCCAGATCTACTGCTCGTCGGTCTCCGGCATCCTGGCACACCCCGACCACGGCCCCTACGCAGCCAGCAAAGGCGGCATCAACCAGCTGGTCCGGGTCATGGCCCGCGAGTGGGCCTCCCGCGGAGTGACGGTAAACGCCATCGCCCCCGGCTACGTGGACACGGAACTTACCAGGGCGCATCTGGACCGCCCCGGAGTTCGCGACCACTACACCTCGATGGTCCCGGCCGGCCGGCTCGGTACGGTCAACGACCTCACCGGTCCCGTTCTCTACCTGGCTTCCCGCCAGGCGGCGTTCGTCACCGGCCATGTCCTGTACGTGGACGGGGGCAGGACCCTTGTCTAAATCTACTCAGTGGGAAGCCGCTTCCGGATCCGCCCGCAGCGGCCGTTTCCCCCTCCTCGCTCCACACGAACTCTCGGAACAGCAGCGCGATCTGTATGGCGCCATCGCCGGCCCACCCAGGGGAGACGGCCTGTTTTCCATTGTGGACGAAACCGGCCGCCTCAACGGCCCCTTCAACGCGCTGCTCTACTCGCCCGCGGTTGGCAACGCGGTACAGACCCTGGGTGCCGTCCTGCGCTTTAGCGGGTCACTGCCGGACCGCACGCGGGAATTGGTCATCTGCGCGGTCGCCGCGGAACTGGAGTCCGCCTACGAATGGTACGCGCACAGTCTGGTCGCCACGAGCGCGGGCATCAGCGGCGCAGAGCTGAAGACACTGCACGACGGCGGCATCCCGGACACGCTGAGCGCTGACGAAAGCGCGGCGCTGGGCCTCACGCGTGCCCTGCTGCGCGGCACCACTGTCGGCCACGAAGTGCATGCGGCCGCCCTTGAACACTTCGGACACGCAGGCATTATGGAGCTTTCCGTGCTGGTGGGCTACTACCGCCTGCTGGCAGGCATCCTCGCCGCCGGAGATGTTCCCGTACCGCCGGCCGCCACCGGAGCACCGCACACCAGTCCGACTGACACCCATCCAACCAACACCATCATCACCACCCAGGGAGAATAACCATGACCGCTACGACCATCCCTGCCCGGAGGCGCGTGCAGCGTCTGTGGGCAGCAGCAGCCCTTGTCCCGGCAGTTTTCCTTTCCGCGTGCGGCAGTCCCGCCCCCAGCGGCGGTGGTGACGCGCCCGGGAATTCCGGGGCACAGGGCGGCACGTTGTCCATCGCTACGGGCGGCACCGGCGGGGTCTACTATCCGCTGGGCGGCGGCTTTGCCACCGTGATCCGGGACAACGTCACGGGCTATGACGCCACCGTGCAGGAAACGAACGCTTCCGTGGACAACATGCTGCTGATCGAGAACGGGTCGGCGCAGCTCGCCTTCGCTGTGGGCGATGTGGTTTCCGATGCAGTCGAAGGCGCGGGGGAATTCAAGGGAAAGCCCCTGGAAGTCTGCTCCCTTGGCAACATTTACAACAACTTCATGCAGGCCGTCACCGTTGACAGCACGGGAATCCAAAATGTGAAGGACATGGCGGGCAAGGTCGTCTCGGTCGGCGCGCCCAGCTCCGCCACCGAGGTCGGCGCACTGCGCATCCTCGAGGCCGCCGGAATCGACCCGACGTCGGGTATCCAGCGCCGCCAGCTCGGCGCGGCAGAGACCATCGCTGCGCTTCGCGACGGAACCATCGACGCCGGATTCTGGTCCGGAGGGCTGCCCACCGGCGCGCTGATTGACCTGGCCAGCGACGGCGACATGAATCTGCTTCCGATCGGCGAATACGCGGACCCGCTCGCGCAGAAGTACGGCGCGTACTACGTGAAGCAGGACATCCCGGCCAACACCTATGAGGGGCAGACCGAGGCCGTCCCGGCGATCGCTTCGCCGAACATCCTGGTTGCCAGCAAGAAAATGGACCAGAAGCTTCAGCAGGACATCACCACCGCCCTCTTTGAGAACCAAGAGGCCCTGATCAAGGTGCATCCCGCAGCCAAAGAGATGGACCGGGCCACCGCGGGTGACGTTCCTTTCGTGGAGACCTGCCCCGGCTCGAAGGCCTACTTCGACAAGGCCGGAAGCTAACTTCCATGCCTAAGCCAGCCGCCGTCGTCGGCCTCGTTTGCCTCGGCATGCTGGGAGCGGGTGGGATTGCCGTTGCCGGCGCGCCGGCTGAATCCCACCGTTCCCGTGCCCTGGTGATCAGCAACGACGGCGGCGTGCTGGCCAACATTTCCCTTTCCGGGGACACCTTCGCGGTGAGCTACCGCAACTCCATCTACGGCACCGTCGCTGAAGAGCGGTACACCGTGCAAGAGGACGGAAGCTACCGCTTGGCGCAGCTGGCCGCCGACCAGCTGGCGGTGCTGGAAGAGTACTACGCCGTTCCCGGACCGCCGTCGGCGGCTGCGGACACGGACCGCAGGGAATGGGTGACCGACCCCGACCCGGGGCACCCTGCGGAGTTTAGCCGGCTGTCGCTGGCAGCAACGGATCTGGGCCGCCGCACCGTGCACATCCCGGGTGCCCCGCCGCTTGAACTATGGAAGTTAGTCGAAGACAGCGACCCGTTCGTTGTGTTATCCCTCAAGGAGACCCCATGACCGAGACACCCAACGGCAACGGAGCCGTTGACGCACGCACCTCGCCTGAACCCCCGGGGAGTCCCGTGCGGCAGGGGAGCACCGCGCGGCAGGGGAGCACCGTGCGGGCGGACGCGGACAAGGATGCCGACGTCAACCCTATGGACCTGGCCAGGGACGGGGTTATTGATGAAGAGGCGCTGATCGCGGAGTTTGAGGCGGAGAAACCCGCACGCCACTTGAGCGGGATACCCGCCGCCGTGGTGAAAACCATCTGTGTGGCAATGTCCCTGTTTGCGCTCTACTGGGTGTTCAATCCGATGCCCACCCAGTTCTACCTGCCCGCGTTCCTGATGTTCGGGCTGCCCCTGACCTTCCTGGTCTACCGCGGGTGGGGCCGCTCGGCTGCGGCCAAGGAGGCCGGAAGCTCCGACAACCCGCCCGTACTGGACTGGCTGCTCGCTGCAATTGCCGTGGTTCCGTTCGCCTATATCATCTCGGACTGGGACAGCTTTTTCCGCCGCGCAATCACGCCGACCTACCTCGACCTGGCCATGGGCGTGATCGCGATCCTGGTCACGCTGGAGGCGGCCCGCCGGACGGTGGGCATCCTCGTCCCGCTCGTCGTGATCGGTTTCTTCGCCTATGCGGCGCTCGGTTCCTTCGTCCCTGCACCGTTCAACACGGCTTCCTTTAACTGGATCCGGCTTATCGGCCACAACGTCATGGGGACGCAAGGGCTGTTCGGGGTTCCCACCGAGGTCGCGGCGTCGTACATCATTCTTTTCACCATCTACGGCGCTGTCCTGGGCGCCTCGGGCGCCACCAAATTCTTTATCGACCTCTCGTTCTCCGCTTTCGGGCAGTCGAAGTCGGGCCCCGGCCGGACCGTGACCCTGGCCGGCTTCCTGCTCGGCACCGTGTCGGGTTCCGGTGTCGCCACCACCGTGACCCTCGGTGGCATCTCCTGGCCCCTGCTGCGCAAGGCCGGCTACCCGAAGGAACACGGCGGCGCCATCCTGGCGGCTGCCGGTATCGGCGCCATCATGTCCCCGCCCACCCTCGGCGCCGCAGCCTTCATCATCGCTGCGCTGCTCGGAGTCTCGTACCTTCAGGTGCTCATCTGGGCCACCATTCCCACCGTCCTCTACTACTTCGGCATCATCCTCGCCATCGAAATGGACGCCCGGCGGTTCAAGACCAAGGCGGTGGAGCTGGACGTCAAGCCGGTCGGCAAACTGCTGCTGCGGTTCGGCTACCACTTCAGTTCCCTCATCGCGATCGTGGTGTTCATGTCCCTGGGCATGACACCGTTCCGGGCCGTGGTCTACGCCACCGGTCTCGCATTCATCCTCAGTTTCCTGGACCGCCAGTCTTGGCTGACGCCCAAGCGCATCTGGGACGCGCTCGCCCTCGGCGCCATGGGCGCCCTCTCCGTGATCCCCGTCATGGCGGCCGCCGGCCTGATCGTCGGCATCATGACCCTCACCGGCCTGGGCCTGAAGCTCGCGAACATCATCGTGGACTTTGCCGGCGGCAGCCTTCTCCTGACCGCCATCTTCTCCGCGATCTCCGTCACCCTCCTGGGACTTGCTGTGCCGGTAACGGCAAGCTTCATCATTTCGTGGGTGATCATCGGACCCGCCCTGCAGGATGTCGGCGTGCCGGCCTTCGCCGCCGCAATGTTCATCTTCTACTACTCGGTGCTCAGCGAGGTGTCCCCGCCGACCGCACTGTCGCCGTTCGCGGCGTCGGCCATTACCGGCGGAAAACCGATCAAGACGATGTGGCTGACCTGGCGGTACACGCTGTCGGCGTTCCTGGTCCCGTTCATCTTTGTGCTGTCCGACGACGGCGTCGGGCTGCTTCTGCAGGGCGGTCCGGGGACGGTCGCACTGGCGTTCGCCGTCTCGCTCCTGGCGGTGGCCTCCCTTGCCGTGGCAACCGGGGCCTGGCTTCTCGGCCCGGCCCGCTGGCCCGAGCGGGTCCTGCTGGGCGTCGGGTCACTGCCCATGCTGGTCATGGAGCCCCTTTACATCGGCATCGGTGCGGCCATCATTGCCGTGGGCGTCCTGGTCCATATCCTCGGGCTGCGCCGGCATCGCCGGGACGAACCGGGCGGAGCCGCCGCCGTGTCCACGTCCCGGGAGAACGGGGCGGCGCGGACGTGACCTCCACGGGCGCTGCGTCCCGCGCCCCGCAACGCCCGCCGCCAGCCGCGACATCGTCGCCGGCCACCGCCAAACACGCAGTTTCCATGGCCCTTCGCCGAAAGGACAACGCATCACTATGACACCACCAATCCCGCACCTCGCCCCCGGGCTCTGGGGAGTTCTGGCCACACCGTTCAGCGGAACGAATTTTGCCGTAGACACCGATTCCCTGCGCCGCGAAGTGCAGCTTTACACCGCAATACCGGCCACAGGAATGGTGGTGCTTGGCGTCTTCGGCGAGGGGGCGTCCCTGGATTCCGAGGAGCAGGCCCTGGTTGTGCGCACCGTCGCGGAGGAAGGGAAGGACGCGCCTCTTGTGGTGGGTCTGTCAGCCCGGTCAACGGCAGTGGCACTGGAGCAAGCCCGCGTCGCAGTTAACGCGGCGGGCAGCAACCTCGCAGCCCTTATGGTCCAGGCCAACAGCTCCGATCCGGAGGTGCTCGCGGCCCATCTGACCGCCGTGCACCGGGCTACGGGCGCAGGAATCGTGCTGCAGGACTACCCCGTGGCGTCCGGCGTGAACATCAATGCGACGCAGATCCTTGAGGTCCTGGCAAAGTGCCCGTTCATCGTGGCCGTCAAGTCGGAAGCACCGCCCACCGCGTCGGCGATTGCCAGGCTGACGGGCGCCACGTCCGTGCCCGTGTACGGCGGACTGGGGGGAGTGGGACTGCTGGATGAGCTGGCCGCCGGCGCGGCCGGTGCCATGACCGGATTCTCGCATCCCGAGGGCCTCCAGGCCGCGTTGACAGCATGGGCCGACGGCGGCTTCCGCGCCGCCCGCGAGGCCTTCGCCCCGTGGCTGCCGTTGGTGAATTTCGAGGCCCAGCCCGGCGTCGGACTGGCCCTGCGCAAGGAAGTACTGCGCCGCCGCGGCGTCATCGCTGAGTCCATCGTGAGGCCGCCCGCCCCGAAACTGCCCCAAGCGCTGGCGGACCTGATCGATGCCCATCTCGATGCCGCCCGGGTGGTGCTGGCCTGATGGAGACCGGTCTAAAGGGAAAAAATGTTCTGGTTCCGGGTGCGAGCTCGGGGATTGGCCTCGCCATCGCCCGGGCGTTGGCTGAGGAAGGCGCCAACGTGGTGTTGGCTGCGCGTCGCGGGGACCTGGCCCGGGCGGAAGCTGCACGTCTGGGTTCCGCCGTCGGCATCGGCATTGACCTCACGGACGCCGGCGCCCCGGCTGCGCTGGTGGAAGCCGCGGTGGACGCCTTTGGCCCCATTGATGTGCTCATCCTCAACGGCGGCGGACCGCCTCCCGGTGGCGCCGCGGACGTCTCCGACGATCAGGCCCTTGACGCCGTGCACCAGCTGCTGCTGCAACACATCCGGCTCACCGCCCTGGTGCTTCCCGGCATGCGGGAGCGCGGCTGGGGGCGCGTCGTGGCAGTGGGCTCCAGCGGGGTGCAGCAGCCGCTGCCCAACCTGGCGTTGTCCAACATCGGGCGGGCCGGGCTCGCCGGTTACCTCAAGACCCTGGCGGCGGAGGTGGCAAAGGACGGCGTGACCGTCAACATGGTGCTCCCGGGCCGCATCGACACTGACCGCGTGGGCTCCCTGGACGCAGCGGCGGCCAAACGCACCGGCCGCTCGCCGGAGGAGACGAGGGCGGCCTCGGAAGCGTCGATCCCTGCCGGCCGGTACGGCAAGCCCGAGGAATTCGCCGCCGTCGTGACCTTCCTGGCGAGCGGACCTGCATCCTACGTGACCGGGGAACAGATCCGTTGCGACGGCGGACTCGTCCGTTCCTACTAACCGAAAGAATAATTCCATGACATCCCGCATCCTTCATCTCTGCGCGATCCGCGACGGGTCCGCCCCCGACACCGTTAACCCCGGGCAGGCCGGCGAAGAGGCGGCCGTCGTCCACCCGCAACGCGGTGCCGCGCTGGTCCGCGACCTGCTCCCGGGCTTCACCGGCGACATCCTCGACGTCCTCACCGGAGACCTGCTCGGGGAGCTGGAAACGGCCGCAGCCAACGCCGACGACGCCGTCTTCCGCGATCCGGAGCACGTCACCTACGGCGCCCCCTACCGCCACCCCCGCATGCTGTGGGGGATCGGCCTGAACTATGTCGAACACGCCTCCGACCTCACCGAGGCTGTGCCCGACGAGCCGGCCTCGTTCATCAAAGGCGACCACACGGTCATCGGCCCGGACGAGAACATCCCGATCCCGGAACAGAGCCAGCGCACCACCACCGAAGCGGAGATCGCCGTCGTGATCGGCCGGTACTGCCGCAATGTCGAGCCGGAGGACGCGCTGTCCTACCTGGCCGGAGTAGTACCGGTACTGGACCAGACGGCGGAGGACATCCTGCAGCGCAATCCGCGGTTCCTCACCCGCTCCAAGAACTTCCCGGGGTTCTTTTCTTTCGGCCCCCGGATTGTGCCCCTCGCCGAGGTGGAGGATGCCGCCGGCTCCCTGGCCGAGGTCACGGTATCCACCGTGGTCAATGGCGAGGTGCGCCGCAGCAATACGGTGTCGCACATGCGCTACGACCCGGCATATCTGATCAGTTTCCACAGCAAGGTCATGCCGCTCTTCCCCGGTGACATCATCTCCACGGGAACGCCCGGAGCAGTCCACATCGAACCGGGGGACGTCGCCGAATGCCGCGTGACGGGACTCGGGACCCTCAGTAATCCCGTGACCGCCTCCAGCTGAGACTGCAGACCCACAACCGAAGGAGCTGACGCTCGTTGAATAGCACACAATCTTTCCCTCATGGCCCTCCCGCCGCCGCACCCCTGGACGGAATCAAGGTGGCGGATTTCTCCCGGGTCCTTGCCGGGCCCTTTGCCACCATGATGCTCGCTGACTTCGGCGCCGACGTGATCAAGGTCGAGAGCCCGGCCGGGGACGACACCCGAGCCTGGGTGCCGCCCGTGGACGAACACGGCGCGGGCACGTACTTCTCCAGCGTCAATCGGAACAAGCGCTCGGTCGTGTGCGACCTGCGCACCGAGGAAGGACTCGCGCAGGCGCGGGACATAGCGCTGAGCGCCGACGTCGTTATTGAGAATTTCCGGCCCGACGTCATGCAGCGGTTCGGCCTGGACTACGAAACCCTCCGGGCGGAGCGCCCGGACCTGATCTACTGCTCCATCACCGGATTTGGCAGCAAGGGCGGGGCTCACCTGCCCGGATACGACCTCCTGGTCCAGGCCGTGGGGGGACTGATGAGCGTCACCGGATCCCCGGACTCCGAACCGAGCAAGGTGGGGGTGGCGCTGGTGGACGTGGTGACCGGCCAAAACGCGGTGGTGGGCATCCTCGCCGCGCTGCGAAGCCGCGACCAGACCGGCAGGGGCCAGCGGGTCGACGTCAACCTGCTGTCCTCGCTGCTTGCCGGACTCGTCAACCAGGCGTCCAGCACCCTGGCCACCGGCGAATCCCCGCAGCGCATGGGCAACGCCCACCCCAGCATTGCGCCTTACGAGACGCTGCAGACCGCGGACGCGCCCCTCGCCCTGGCCGTCGGAACGGACAAACAGTTTGCCTCCCTGACACGGGTGCTGGGCGTTCCCGAACTATCGGATGACAGCAGGTTCCGCGGGAACTCGAACAGGGTGGCCCACCGGGATGAGCTGAAGACCCTTCTTGAGGAGCAGCTTCGGAAAAAGCCGGCGGTGGAATGGTCGGGACTTCTGAGCGAGGCGGGCGTACCGGCCGGCAAGGTCAACTCCATCGTGGAAGCGATCCAGCTGGCCGCCGACCTGGGGCTGGAGCCCGTGGTGGAGATCGCGGACGGGTCCAGCCCCCGAACCTCGCGACAGGTCGCCAACCCCATCAGGCTCTCGGAAACGCCCGCCACGTATAGGCGGCTGCCGCCGCTGCTCGGCGAACACAGCGGCGCGTCCTTTGCGGAGCGGAACAACCGCGCGGCCCTCCAAACTACACCCACTGGAAAGTAGAACCATGACTGACACTTCAGACCTCATCGGCATCGAAACACTGCTCACGCCGGAGGAACTCGCCGTGCGGGAGAAAGTCCGCGGATTCGTGGACTCCGACATCAAACCGAACATCGCCGACTGGTACGAGCGCGCGGAGTTCCCGCTGGAGATCGTCCCGCGCATGGCGGAACTGGGCCTCCTCGGCATGCACATCAAGGGTTACGGCTGCCCCGGCCGGAGCTCGGTGGAGTATGGTCTGGCCGCCCTGGAGCTGGAGGCCGGCGACTCGGGTCTCCGGACGTTTGTCAGCGTCCAGGGTTCGCTGGCCATGAGCGCCATCGCCAAGCACGGATCCGAAGAGCAGAAGCTCGAGTGGCTTCCGCGCATGGCCGCCGGAACCGCCATCGGCTGCTTCGGCCTCACCGAGCCCTCCGCCGGATCCGACCCCGGAAACATGCTCACCTTCGCAAAGCGCGACGGCGACGACTGGATCCTCAACGGCAGCAAGCGCTGGATCGGGCTGGCCTCGGTGGCGCAGGTGGCCATCATCTGGGCCATGACCGACGACGGCGTCCGCGGCTTCGTCGTCCCCACCGACACCCCCGGCTTCAAGGCCACGCCCATCCAGCAGAAACTCTCCATGCGCGCGTCCATTCAGTGCGATATCGAACTGACGGACATTCGTTTGCCGGCGAGTGCCATGCTGCCCAACGCCAAGGGCCTGCGCGGCCCGTTCGAGTGCCTCAACGAGGCCCGGTACGGCATCATCTGGGGTGCCATGGGGGCGGCACGTGACAGCTACCTCACCGCGCGGGACTACTCGCAGCAGCGGATGCAGTTCGGCAAGCCGCTCGCCGGCTACCAGCTGACCCAGGAGAAACTTGTCAACATGGCACTGGAGATCAACAAGGGCACGCTCCTGGCGTTGCAGTTGGGCCGGTTGAAGGACGCCGGAGTCCTCCAGCCGCACCAAATCTCCGTGGGCAAGCTGAACAACTGCCGGGAAGCGATCCAGATCTGCCGCGATGCCCGCGCCATGCTCGGCGGCAACGGCATCACCCTGGACTATTCCCCACTGCGCCACGCCAACAACCTCGAGAGCGTGCGCACCTACGAGGGAACGGACGAGGTGCACACGCTGATCCTGGGCAACCACATCACCGGGATCCCGGCTTTCCGCTGAGGAGAACCCGCCGGACGCCGCGGCCGAGCCGTCGCGGCATCCGGCGGGGCCGGCGCATTGCGGCCGCCCCGGCCGTGTTGCCCATGGGATTTGCCGTTGGTCAGTGTGGAAGTTGCCCCTTGGCCCGCCCTGGGACGTCGCGCCCTTCGAGCGCCTGGCTAACGATGTATTCGGCGATGGCCAGGGAGGACGTGGCACCCGGAGAGGGTGCGTTGCGGACAAGGACCACGTCCCGGCGTCGGGCAATTACAAAGTCATCCACAAGCGACCCGTCCCCGTTCATCGCCTGGGCGCGTACACCCCGCGTGCCGGGAACGATGGACGCACCCTTGAGCGAGGGGACGAAGCGCATTGCCTCGCCGATGAACTTGCGCTTGCTGATGACCGTCTGGAACTCGCGCACTGCCGACGGCAGGTTTTTGCCGGCGAATTTCCAGAAGCCGGGGAAGAGCGCGTAGTCCAGGACATCGCGAACATTAACGTCCTTCCAGGAGTAGGACTCCCGTCCGAACGAGATGAAGGCGTTGGGGCCCAGCATCATTTCGCCGTCGATGCGCTTGGTGAGGTGGACTCCAAGAAATGGATGCTGCGGATCAGGGACCGGATAGATCAGGCCCTTGACCTGGTTGCGGGCCTCCGGGCCGAGGAGAAAGTACTGCCCGAAGAACGGCACGATGCGGGGCGTGGAGGGTTCCCCCGTCGACGCGGCCAGGCGGTCGGATTGCAGCCCGGTACAGGCCACCACAAGGTCGTAGTGTTCTCCGCCGTCCCTGGTATGCACCACAACGCCCTGCCCCTGCTGCTCCAGGGAACTGACTTCCTGTCCCAGCCTGATCTGCCCGCCAGCCTGGCGGACGTCGTCGGCCAGGGCGTTGGTGACAGCGGCGTAGTCAACGATGGCCGTTTCAGGCGAGTGCAGCGCCGAGAGCCCGACAGCATTCGGCTCCACGTCCTTGATCTCGTCGCTGCTGAGCATCGCGGCCCCAGGCACACGGTTCGCTTGTGCCCGGACGAAGATGTCGTCAAGCCGCCGGCTTTCTTCGGCCGTCTGGGCGATGACCAGCTTTCCGCACTGATCGTAGGGGAGCTTCTTGGCGGCGCAGTATTCCTTCAGCAGATCGACTCCCCGGCGGCACAGGGTGGCCTTCAGGCCGCCGGGTTCGTAGTAAAGGCCTGCATGTACTACTCCGGAGTTGTGGCCCGTCTGGTGATAGGCGAGTTTCTCCTCCTTCTCGTAGACCGTTACCGACGCACCTTCCAGCTGGTTGATCAGCTCCCGTGCGACGGCGACACCGATGATGCCACCGCCGACGACGGCGCAGCGCAATGGCTTGCTCATGCTGCTTGTCCTTCCTCATTCTTCAGGGCGTCTTGTTCTGTGCTGGGGACCCGCATTTCGAAGGTCTCCCGCACCACTGTGTAGTCGAAGTAGCCCAAGCGGGCGATGGGTTCGATTTTCTTGATATCCAGCCGTCCGTCAACGGTGATGACCGCATCGTCGATATGGATGGTTTCAACGGTCGCGAAAATCACATCGACCGTCCCGGCGGGGGTGGCCCCCGGAATACGGTGGGTGGAATGGTACTTGCACTCGAACTTCACGGGGCTCTCTTGCACCATGGGAATCGGGTAATTATCGGCATAGCTGCGGGTGAGCCCCAGATGATCGAATTCGCTTTCCTCCGGGCCCAGCGCCATGGCGCTCAAATTCACGGCTTCCCGAAGCGGGTAGGTCGCCATGTTCCAGACGAACCAGCCTGTGGTCTCGGCGTTGATCACGGTGTCCTTCCGGCGCCCGTCGGGGTGCTGGTTGGCTGAAAACATCACCATGGGCGGGTCGGACGTCAGATTCTGCCACTGGCTGTACGGGGCGATGTTTTCCACACCGGTGGCGCTGACACTGGAGAGCCAGCCAATGGGGCGGGGAACAGTGCAGCTCTTGAAGGGAGAGTAAGGCAATGGGCTCGGTTCGGTGGCCGGGTTGTACTTCATGACTTCTCTCCATGTGGTGGGGATCACTACAACCCCACCAGTGTACGAAACGGGGCAGCTGGAGCCCGGGACTTTACCTGGTCGCTGTCGTCACGGCGGCAGATGAGGTTGTTCTTGCTTCGAGGGGCCAACGTCGAAGCACCTAGTCGAACAAGCTCGCCACGGCTTGTGCGAACGCGGCCGGATTCTCCTGCGGAACGTTGTGTCCAACGCCCGGAAGGACGCTTTGGCTGTAGGGGCCGGTGAAGCAGTCTCTGCCTGCCACCGCCGCGGGGCCGCCGACGCCGTCGTCGCCGCTTTCAAGCACCACCGTCGGAACGGTGATGCGCGGCTCCTGGGCGATCAGGTCCTCCAGCCGCTGGTACCGGGGGTCGCCGTCGGCCAGCCCGTAACGGTGGCGGTAGGAGTGGATGACGACGTCGACGAAGTCGGGGTTGTGCAGGCTCGGGGCGCTGGCGGGAAATGCCTGGAGTGCGCCGCCCCAGGCGGGCGACCAGGTGCTCCACAGCAGCTCGCACAGTTCGTTCCGGTTTTGTTCCAGCCCGCGGCGCCCCCGCTCCGAGTGGAAATAGTACTGATACCAGTAGCTCCGCTCCCATTCCGGGTTGGCAGGCTCGCCGGAACGCGCGAGGTTGTGCATGTTGTAGCCGCCGACGGTGACGAGGCCGGCAACGCGGCCGGGTTCCAGTGCCGCCACGATGCACGCCGCCCGGCCGCCCCAGTCGTAGCCCGCAACGACTGCTTGGTCGATGTTGAGGGCATCCATGAAGTCGAGGAGATCCTGCGCGAGGGCGGCCTGTTGTCCTGACCGGATCGTCGTGTCATCGAGGAAACGCGTCGGACCGAAGCCGCGAAGGTACGGCGCGAGGACGAAGGCCCCCTGGCCGGCGAGGATCGGAGCGACGTCGTCGAAGGCCCGGACGTCGTAAGGGAACCCGTGCAGGAGGATGACCGGGGTCCCGCGCGGATCACCCGCGGACTCGTAGCCGATATCCAGGACGGGGGTCTCGATGCGGCAGAAGGATGAAAAGCTCATACCGCCATTCTGGCCCCGCCGGCGCCGTGGCCTGCTACGCCGGGCCGTCGAGGGCCCGGTCCGCCACGGAAGTCAAAAGACGTCTCCAGAAGTTCTGCCGATACCTGCGAGCGCTAGGCCATAGCGACCCCGGCGACTGAGCCGGATCCGTCAGTCCCAGCGTGCCGAACGGAACGGGCACCGTGGCTCAGCGGCTGCTCACCTGGCCGAACAGCCGCGCGATGGGGGCGAGCACGATCGGGCGGGCGGCGTACCACCCGGCCGCCGTGATGGCGATGGCGGCCGCGAAGAGCCAGAACCCGGCCCAGTTCACCATGTCGGTGCCGCCGAACATGTGGTTCAGGTTGCGCAGCGCACCGGTGGAGAACACCAGGAACACGTGGATGAGAATGAAGAGCACGAAGAACAGCATCGTCGGGAAGTGAACCGCGCGCGCAGCCTCCACGGGGTAGATCTTGTTCAGCGTCTTCGCGTTCTTCGGCCAGAACTCGCTCATGCGCACACCCGTGATCGTCGCGAGCGGGGCCGCGATGAACACCACGAGGAAGTACATGAGCTGCTGCAGGCTGTTGTAGTTCACCCAGCCGTTCTCCACGGGCCAGTCAAGGGTCATGTACTGCAGGAGCGCGGAGAGCGCATTCGGGAACACCACCCAGCTGGTCGGTACGATTCGCATCCAGTGGCCGGAGGCAAACAGCAGCACCACAAAGATGAGGCCGTTGACCAGCCACAAAATGTCGAGCGACTGGTGCAGCCACAGGTTGATGCTGATCTTCTTGCCACCGCGCTTCGGCGTCCAGAACGCCGGCGGCTTCTGCTGGGTGCGCACCTGATAGCCGGAGCGGATGATGAGCGCCATCAGGAAGATGTTCAGGAAGTGTGTCCACTGCGCCCACCACGGGAAGCCCGGCTCGGCCGTCTCGGGCAGGTGATACTCGCCGGGGTACCTCTCGAGGAACTCTGGCACGCCCGGCAGTGTCGTCACACCCCGCGCGGCGAGAATAAGAATTGCTGCGGCGGCTATGGCACCGACCGCGAGGAGCACGACGCGTTTGATCCACTGGCCCAGGGTCCGAGAACCGTAGAGCCTTGCCTCTGCCTTTGGCCCGACGGGCTTTTCAGCGGCGACGGGCTGTGCCGCCGGTGCCGGGGCGGCTGGGACCGCGGGTGCACCCGCGGTCACTGACGGCTCAGACTCGGCAACAGTCTCCACCACGCCGGCAGCCGGGGGAGGGGCCGGAGCAATGTGTTCGGGATCTGCCTGCACCGCAGGGACAACGGCGGCTTCAGGGGCGACGGCGGCTGCAGGGGCGACGGCGGCTGCCGGAGCAAGTCCAGCGGGCGGCCACGGTTCACCCCCGGGGACGCGGGGAAGCCCGCGGCGAAGCGAGGTGGTTCCGGTCATCAGGGTGGCGGGTGCTGTGGACGGAGTTGCTGCAGGCGTCGCCGCCGGCACTGCGGGAACAGCAGCTGCGCCCGGCGCGGGCGTCGGGGTGGCGCCTGCGGCGGGGGCCCCGGACAGGGCAGGCAGTGATACCGAAACCTCGCCCGCTGGCGGCCAAGGCTCACCGCCCGGGATGCGCGGCAGGCCGCGGCGAAGCCGCCTCGGCATATTGGCGCCGGAGTTCACAGCAGGGACCGGAGCGGACGCCGCCGTCGCACCTGGCGCCGGTTCCTGGAGGGCGGGAGCAGCGGAGGCGGCGAGTGCGGCGGCCGGTGGACCGGCGGTGACCGATTCAGCCCCGGAAACAGACTCCGACCGGGCTTCCCCTTCTTCCGTGACGATGTGTGCGGGCGCCTCGCCTGCTGGGGGCCAGGGGTCACCCCCTTCGACGCGCGGCAGGCCCCGCCGAATAGACCGAGAGAGAGTTGCCATCACTACTTCTTTCGAGCCTCAAGTGCGCTGATCAGCTGGGGTACAACCTGGAAGAGGTCGCCGACCACACCAAAGTCGGCGATCTCGAAGATCGGCGCGTCTGAATCCTTGTTGATGGCAACGATCGTCTTCGCTGTCTGCATCCCGGCCCGGTGCTGAATCGCGCCGGAAATGCCGAGCGCGATATACAACTGTGAAGACACGGAAACCCCGGTCTGGCCGACCTGATGCGATTGCGGGATGTAGCCTGCATCCACTGCGGCACGCGAAGCACCAATGGCAGCACCGAGTGTATCGGCGAGCTGTCCGACGAGGGCGAACTGTTCCTCGGATCCGAGGCCGCGGCCACCGGCGACAACCTTCGCGGCGCCGCGCAGCTCCGGCCGCGAGGTGGCAACAACGGCCTCGTCGAACGACTCGATCCGGGCGGCAGGCTTCCCGGAGGGGGTCACTGCCAGGGTCTCCGACGCTTCCGGCTGAGCCGTGGCGCGCGCTTCAATGGAGCCCTGGCGGACCGTAATTACCGGCGCCCCGAACGTGGACGTTGACGTCACATTGTAGGAACCGCCGTAGACGGAGTGGTGCGCCACGACGCCCTCGTCATCACGTGACACACCGATCGCATCGGCTGAAATCGCGGCACGCGTACGGGCAGCGTAACGGCCGGCAATGTCGCGCCCATTCAGAGAATGCGAAATCAGGATCGCGTCGGGCCGCGCCCGCTCCACAGCGGCGGCAAGCGCGTCAACGCTCGGCACTCCTAGAGCGGAAGGCTCCGGAGTTTCCGCGATCAGTACGCGCGCAGCACCAAGGGCCGCGGCCTCCGCGGCGGCGACGCTCCCGGTGCCGGGTGAGGCAAGTACCAAGGCAACCGGCGTGCCAGCTGCGGCGGCAGCGCCGAAGAGTCCGGGGGCAGCCTTCTCGAGTTCACCGGAAGCCAGGGCCTCCACGACGACGAGGATGGCGTCACGAGGGAATTCAGTCATGTCGTTACTCCTTACGCCAGTCGGTTTTCAATCAGGAAGTCAGCGAGCTTCTCGCCGGCATCACCCTCGTCAACGATTTTTACGCCCGCCGCACGCGGAGGCTTCTCGGCAATGGTCAGCATGATCGAACGTGCCGCTTCCGGGTTGTCGGCAGTAACGCCGAGGTCTGCGAGGGTAAGCACCTCAACGGGCTTCTTCTTCGCGGCCATAATTCCTTTGAAGTTCGGGAAGCGCGCCCCGGGAAGCGCTTCGGTAATGGAAATCACCGCGGGCAGGTCCGCTGATATGGTCTGCACTCCGGATTCAACGCCCCTGGTGCCGGACACCGCGTCGGCGCTGATCTCTACGGAGCTGAGTCCGGTAGCCAGCGGCACGTCGAGCAACTCTGCAAGCATCGCGGGAATCATGCCGCCGGATCCATCGGTGGAGACGTTGCCCGTGATCACAAGGTCAAACTCAACGCGACGGATCGCTGCTGCGAGGGTTTCAGCGGTAAGTCCAAGATCCGCACCCCGGAGCCCCTCGTCAGAGATGTGGGTGGCGCTTCCCGCGCCCATCGCAAGCCCCTTGCGTATCGTTGCCGTGGCACCCTCGGGAGCGAGGGAGAGGGCTGCGACCTCAGTGCCCGCGTTCGCGTCGGCGTACTTCAGTGCCAGTTCCAAGGCCCGCTCACCGATTTCATCAATGACTGCCTCGCTCGCTTCCCGATCGGCGAGGCCTGTTTCAAGGTTCAGTTTTCGGTCCCCGTAGGTGTCGGGGACCTCCTTTACTAGGACGATAATCTTCATCGATGGCTCTTCCTGTGGCGGTACGTCTCTGCAGAGGAGACTGCGAATCTCCCTAGAGTCTACGAGGCCGTGGTGCCCGGCCCTCTCCAGAATCACCCGGTTTGGGGGTGGACAGCCCCCAGTTGGGGGCGTTGGATGTGATACACCGGCTTGGGAACCGACAAACGATGGAGAAGTGATGTCCCATCAGGAGCCGCGCGCCGGGGGTTCGGGTCCATTTGATGATGTGCACGTACTCCGCGCCACTGGCACAGGAGCGGATCATGTCCGCGTGCGGTTTCTGGACCAGCCGCTGGCATCGCGCGCTGCTGTCCTCGGTCTCGACCCGGTCCTGGACCGCGACGAGTACAACGTGCTCGTCCACCTCGAACACGAGCTGAGCGTGACGGACCGCGGCGATCTGGTCGACCAACTGCGGGCGAAAGACTCCACCCCCAGGCGGGATCTCGCGACGCGGATTGAGAACCTTGGCGTGCTCGAGTGGGACCTCTGGGCGTGGGGCGGCCGATCCGCGGAAGACGTCATCGACGAACGCCCACGCGCCACGGTCCTTGACCTCGGCGGGTTCCGATTTCCAGCCGAACCGCAGGTCGCGGCGCTCAGCGTGCTCGATCACCTGTGGACGAAGCGCGAGGAGCGCCGCCCGATCCTCATCGTGATCGACGAGGCCCACAACGTCTGCAGCCCGGACCCAGCCACGCCCGTTCAACGCGCTCTCACCGAACGGGTTACCCAAATTGCCGCAGAGGGGCGCAAATTCGGACTTTGGCTTCTCCTCTCGACACAGCGACCGTCCAAACTCCCCGTCAACGTTCTGAGCCAGTGCGACAACCTGGTCCTCATGAAGATGGCGTCGCCCCGTGACCTCGCCGAACTGGCCTCCGTCTTCGGTTACGTCCCGCCCGTTCTCCTCGACCACGCCATGCATTTCACAAAGGGTCAGGCCCTGATTGCAGGGGGCTTCATCGCCGCACCATCGATGGTGCAGATTGGCACCCGTCTCACACACGAAGGCGGGGCGGACATTGCCGTACCCCTGTGAGGTCACCGGCAACTTGGTTTTGGAACAGCTGTGTGACCTGATGCCCATGGGAACGCCATGACCCTTGCCCATTTCGCGGGCACCGCCCGGCGTTAGGATGCCGTGTGACCTTCACCCACGGCTACGCGGACAACAACGGCCTCCGCATGTATTACGAGGTCCACGGGCGGGCGGTGCCCGGCCGGCCGCCGCTGCTCCTCATCCCGGGCGGTGGCTCCACCATCGGCACGAACTTCGGCGAGCTTATCCCGCTGCTGGCTGAACAGCGCCAGGTAATTGCCGTTGAGGAGGAGGGCCACGGCCGCACCCAGCCCACCGGCCGCCCCCTCACCGCAGGGAACTCCGCCGGCGACATCCTCGCCGTCCTGGACCAGCTCAACGTGGAGACTGTGGACGTGCTGGGATTCAGCGCCGGCGGCCACACCGCCATCGCGCTGGCGCTCGCGCGTCCCGCCGCCGTGAGGCACCTCATCGTGGCCTCCACCTTCGCGAGCCGCGATGCCGTTCCGAATGAGTTCTGGGACGTCATGGCAAGGGCCACTCTGGCTGACATGCCGGACACTTACCAGGACGCCGACCGCCTTCTCAACCCCGAGCCCGGCCACCTGGAGCGGCTCTTCGAGCTGGACCGCCGGCGCATCATGGACTTCCCCGGGTGGTCCGACGAGGAGCTGGGCACCATCGCAGCCGCCACGCTGGTGGTGAGCGCCGACCGCGACGTTGTCACCGCCGAATATGCCGCGCGGATGGCCGGCGCCATCCCGGGCGCCCGCCTGCTGGTCGTCCCCGGCGGCCACGGTGACTACCTCGGCGAGCAGGTCGCCAGCGGCGGGGACCTGCGCACGATGCACGCCACCGTCCCGTTCCTGCTGCGGTTCCTCGGCGCGTAGCCCAGCGGCCGACCGGTGAGATACCGCACTCGCCGGCCGGTGGCGGAATAGTAGTCTGGTAATGGCGGTTCAGCTTTGCATGAAGGCAATTACTTACAGCGAATACGGCAGTCCCGGCGTCCTCGAGTTGACCGAGCAACCGATGCCGAAGGTCGGGCCGGGGATGGTCCTGGTCAAAGTCAGGGCGGCATCGGTTAACCCAGTCGACTGGAAGATCATGGCCGGCTACCTGGATGCAGCCATGGACCTGCAGTTCCCCGCAATTCCCGGGTGGGATGTGGCCGGCGTCGTCGAGTCAGTAGGAATCGACGCCCCGCACTTCCAGCCCGGCGATGAAGTCATTTCCTATGGCCGCAAAGACTACGTCCACGGCGGTAGCTTCGCTGAATATATTGCCCTGCCGGAACGGCTCCTTGCCCGCAAGCCGGCATCCCTGGGGTGGAACGAATCCGCCGGTCTTCCCTTGGCGGGCTTGACGGCTTATCAGGTCCTGACCCGTCTGGGCCTCAAAGCGGGCGAGACCGTGTTGATCCATGGCGGCGCCGGCGGCGTCGGGTCCCTGGGCATCCAGATCGCCGCGGCGCTGGGCGCCAGGGTCATAGCGACCGCCTCGGAAAGGAACCACGACTTCCTGCGGTCGCTCGGGGCCGAACCCGTCAGCTACGGCGAAGGACTCGCGGCCCGGGTGCGCGCCCTGCGGCCCGACGGCGTTGACGTCGTCGCCGACTTCGTGGGCGGGAACCTCGACGCGACCTTGGCTGTCCTGGCCGACGGAGGCCGCCATGCCTCCATTGCGGACAGCGACGTCGAGCAGCACGGCGGCACCTGGATGTGGGTCAACCCCGTCGGCGCCGAGCTGCAGGAGCTCGCCGATCTGGTGGACCAGCACAACATCCGCGTTGAGGTTGCCCGGACGTTCCCGTTGCCGGAGGCGGGCGACGCCTTCCGGCTCAACATGGAAGGGCATACGCGCGGCAAGATTGTCGTCGCGGTCGACGACGCAGCGTGAGGCGAAGCGGCGGCCGGCATTCCGGCCGCCGCTGTTCCGCCGGTGCAGTTCAGCCGGGTGCAGTTCAGCCCGGAATGCCGGCGGCAACCCGCTCGCCGTTGAAGTATTCGAGCTGCCAGCCGTCCACGGGATGGTGGTGGGCCAGGTTGAGCACGGCGTTGTCGATGCTGTGCAGGGTGCGGCCGATGGCACGGCTGAGGCTCACGCGGAGAAGGGAGCCGTGGGCGACCACCAGGACGCGGCGGCCGCGGAACTCCTCGGCGAGGGCTTCCAGCGAGGCCAACCCGCGGAGGGCTGCACCGTCCTCGCTCTCTGCGCCCCGGAAACCACCGGGAATTCGTAGCGCGTCCAGTTCGGGACCGTCCTGCAAGCCTTCTGCGGGGCCGAAGCTGCGCTCGGTGAGTTCCGGTACGCGGCGTGCGGGGCCGAGTTCGAGCCCTGCCGCAAGAAGGTCGGCGGTTTCCGCGGCACGGCTCAGCGGCGACGACACGATTGCGTCCCATTCGTAGCCGGACAGAACGGCGACGGCGTCGCGCGCCTGGCCGCGGCCGACGTCGTTCAGTGGAATGTCGGTGGACCCCTGCAGCCGGCGCTGGGCGTTCCAGTCCGTCTGGCCATGGCGGACAAGGGCGAACGTCGTAAGGGTCATGCGTTCCATTCTCCCCTGAATCCCGGTGCCGGCGTTGTTGAGCGGTCCCCACGGGTGCTTCTCCCGACGGCAGCGCCGGCGGGCGGGGACTCTAGAACGCCGTCGCAGGCCTCAACCCGCTTGCCCGTGAGACCAGCAGCGTCGCTTCCTCCAGGATCAGCGCGATGTTGCGGGGATCGTGGGCGAACCTGCCCAGGAACAGCCCGTCGACGGAGGGGTGGAGCCGGGGCAGCAGCCCGGGGCCGGCGCTGCCGCCGTACAGCAGCGTGGTTTCGGTGCCCAGCTCCTGCCTGAGCTGGGCCGCGACGGCGCAGACGTAGTCCGGGTCCGCCGGCTGGGGTGCACCGATCGCCCACACAGGTTCGTAGGCGATGACCGGCTTCGTCCCGTGCGGGTTGATGTTGGCCGCGCGAACCTGTTCCAGGCACGCCCGGGCCGCCTCCCTGGGGGCAACCCGGGCGTTCTCTCCGACGCACAGCAGCGGCTGGAGGCTGTTGCGCTGGGCAGCGGCGACCTTGGCCGCGATCAGCTCATCGCTCTCACCGAATTGCCGGCGCCGCTCGGCGTGACCAAGCTCGATCAGCTCCACCCCCATTTCCGCCAGAACAACAGGGCTGACTTCGCCGGTCAGGGCGCCGGAATCCTGGTCCGAGGCATTTTGTGCCGCCACCTGGATGGGAGTTCCGCGGGTCAGTTCCAGAGTGCTTTCAAGGACGGGAAACGTTGGAGCCACGAAGAGCTTCACCTGACCGGTCTGCACCGGCCCGCAGGCCGCGGCGAGGGCAGTGACGGCGCCTAGCCACACCTTGGACTCGCGGTAGCCCAGGTACATTTTGGTGCTGATGCCGATGGTGATGCTCCTGGTGGTCATCTCAGACGGCGACCTTCGCTGCCCGGATCCGGGAACCGATGGCGGCGGCGAGTTCGAAGGCGTGTTCCGTGGCGCCGAGGTTGGCGATGTTCTTGCCCACGATGTCGAACGCCGTGCCGTGCGCAGGGGTGGCGATGACGATCGGCAGGCCGCCCTGGATGGTGACGCCCCGGTCGAACCCGATGAGTTTCATCGCGATCTGTCCCTGGTCGTGGTACATGGTTACCACCCCGTCGAAGTCCCCGCGCTTGGCTGCGAGGAACACCGTGTCGGAGGGGAAAGGTCCGGTGGCGTTGATGCCCTCGCTGTTGGCTTCCGCGATGCCGGGCGCGATCTGGTCGATTTCCTCCCGGCCGAAGTTGCCGTTTTCACCGGCATGCGGGTTCAGGGCGCAGACCGCGATGCGGGGCTCCTGGAGGCCGGAGTCGGCAAGGACCGAGTGCAGCAGCCGGATGGCGTTGCGGACATTTTCCGCGGTGATGCGTGCGGCCACCTCGCTGATCGGGATGTGGGAGGTGACCCGGGCAGTCCAGAGCCCGGGCAGGACGTTGAGTTCGCTGGTGGTGCCCTCGAAGCTCAGTTCCTTGGCGAACCAGCGCAGTTCATCCTCCTCGGTCATTCCGCCGAGTTTGAGGCTGGTCTTGTTCAGCGGGGTGAAGAGAATGGCTTCCACCTCACCGGCGTTGGCCATCGCCATGGCCCGCTGGAGCTGGTGGAGGGTGCGGGCACCGGCCTCGCGGGAGACCTGCTTGGCCGGAATCGGTTCCGCCGGGGCCGAATGGTCGTCGAGGAGGACCGCGTAACCCGGCTTGGGGGTGTCGCTGAGCGGAATTTCGACGCCGGCCGCCTGGGCAGCCGCTTCGAGTTCGGCTGCGTCGGCGAGGACGTAGACCTCGGCGACCCTGGTGGTTTCGGGTTTGGCCAGCAGCTTGACGGCCAGTTCCGGGCCGACGCCGGCGGGATCGCCGAGGGTGAGTGCGATGCGGGGGAGCGGGGACGTGGAGTTCATGCTGTTACTTCCTCATAGGAGCAGATGGCGTCGACCTTGCCGGCGGACGCGGAGGCGGGGTTGAAGGTGTAGTGGAGCCATTCAGCGGTCAGGCGCCGGGCCAGTTCCAGGCCGATCACGCGTTGGCCCATGGTCAGGATCTGGGCGTTGTTGCTCAGCACCAGCCGTTCGACCGAGTAGCTGTCATGCGCTGTTCCGGCCCGGATCCCTTTGACTTTATTCGCTGCGATGGCCACACCGAGGCCGGTGCCGCAGATCAGCAGCCCCCGGTCAGCCAGCCCTTCGGTGATTTTGTGGGCGGCCTCGACGGCGATGTGGGGGTAGTCGGTGGATTCGGTTCCGGAGACGCCGACGTCGATTACCTCGCCGACCAGGGGGTGGGCCAGCAGGTCCGCTTTGAGCGCTTCCTTGTACTCGAGCCCGGCGTCGTCGGATCCGATGACGATCCGCAGTTTCTTATCTTGCAGTTTCTTATCCATGGGTGCCTTCCTTCATCATGCTGTGGCCGATGGTGCTGACCACCATGGCGAGGGATACGGCTCCGGCGTCGGGGTGCCCCAGACTCTTTTCCGCCAGGGGGCGGGCCCTGCCGAGCTTTGGCCGGAGCGCGGCCGTCGCTGCAGCGGCGGCGGTGGCCGCCGCTGCGGCGTTCTCCCAGGCGTGGTCAAGGCTGAGCCCGTCGGCCAGCCCAGCCCGGAGGGAGTCGGCGAAGGGGACAAAGGCATCGATCATTGTTTTGTCCCCGGGCTCGGCCTTGCCGAGTGACCGCATGGCCAGGAGCGCGGCGTCGACGGCTTCCAGGGCGGTGTCCTGCGAAAGACCGGGAGTCCGCAGCAGGGACGCGGAGGCCGCGCAGATCGCGGCACCCCACAGGGCTCCGGACGTTCCGCCGGCGTGCTCGGCCCAGGCTTCACCGGCGGCGCGGGCGACGGCGGCGAGGCCGTCTCCGCGGGCTGCGCTGCGGCCGGCGGCACGCGCGGCAGCCTGTGCGCCCCTGGCCATGCCGATGCCGTGGTCGCCGTCGCCGGCCACCGCGTCGAGGTCGCCGAGTTCCTGTTCGGCCGCGGTCAGGAGTTCGTCCACGGCCCGGAACAGGCGGACGCCGAGCGGTGCGGCGGCGACGAGGGCGTCGCCCTCAAGGGGGGATCCGGCGTCGATGTCCGATTCTTCATAAACCGTGAGGTCCGGTGCCGCGCTGATGCTGCCCTTGCGGTAGGCGGGTGAGTCCGCGGGCGCTGCCCAGAGGGCTTCCAGTTCGTCGTCGAGCCAGAACAGCGTGAGCGAGACGCCGGCCATGTCCAGGCTGGTGACCAGTTCGCCGCATTCGGGCTGCACCACGTCCAGGCCCTGGTCCTGCAGCAGGGCGTTGATCTTGCCGAAGAGGACGAACAGTTCGTCGTACTTTACGGTGCCCAGGCCATTGAGGAGGACCGCGACCCGGGTGCCCGGGTTGTCGGGTTTGTCCTGCAGCAGTGCAGTGACCAAGAGCGTGGCCAGCTCATCGGCGGTAGGCAGGGGTGCCTCCGAGATCCCCGGCTCACCGTGGATCCCCATTCCCACCGCCATCATGCCCTCGGGCACGGTGAACAGCGGCTTGGTGGCGCCGGGCAGGGTGCAGCCGGAGAACGCGACGCCCAGGCTCCGGGTGCGGTGGTTGGCCCGGAGCGCGATCCGTTCCACGTCATCCAGGCTGTGCCCGGCTTCGGCGGCGGCCCCGGCCACCTTGAAAACCGTCAGGTCCCCGGCGATGCCCCGGCGTTTATGGAGTTCCTCCCGGGGTGCGCTGGCGATGTCGTCGGTCACGGCAATCGAACGGACGTCCATTCCGGCTGCGCGGAGCTGTTCCTGGGCCAGGCCGAAGTGCAGGACGTCGCCGGCGTAGTTCCCG
Source organism: Arthrobacter sp. (assembly GCA_034376805.1). Lineage (GTDB taxonomy): Bacteria > Actinomycetota > Actinomycetes > Actinomycetales > Micrococcaceae > Arthrobacter. Next base: position 32,850 of record JAXMJF010000050.1, on the reverse strand, counting down.
TATCCCAGGAGGACACCGGCGCCCCGGTGGACGGTCCGGGCGATGCGCGAGATCTGTGAAGCGGAGGGGGAGGCGAAGATGTTGCCGCAGACTGCACCGGCGGCGAGTCCCGGACCCACCAGGCCGGCGAAGGCGGGGTAATGCCCTGATCCTCCGCCGACCACCAGGCCCACCCTGCCGTCGGGAATGGCGGTGGACCGCACCACGCCGCCGTCGACGGCTTTTACGTACTGGCGGTTGGCTGCCTCGAATCCGGTGAGCATGTCCGCCGCGAAGGTGGACGCGTCTGACTGCAGGGCCGTCATGAGACTGTTTCCTTGAGGTAGGGCGCGGTGCTGCCCGACTGCAGCGCGGACTCCAGCAGCGTCCGGAGGTAGCGCTGGTTCATGGCACTGACACCCAGGCCGTCGCCGCCGTAGTGCTCGCAGCAGAACACGCCGTTGAAGCCCGCGGAGAGTGCTTCGCGCACGGCCTGGCGGTAGTTGATGAAACCCAGTTCCAGCGGCGCCGGGCTTGAGGTGACGGACCCGGTGTCCGGGTTTTCGTCCCTGAAGTAGTTCTTGACCTGCCAGTAGTTCGTGTAGGGCAGCGTCTTGTGCAGAATCTCCTGCCAGCTTTCGATGGGCCGGTGCAGGCGGACCAGGTTGCCGATGTCAGGGTTGATGCCCACGTTGGCCAGGCCGATGTCCTCTATCAGGCGGACCGCGCTGTCGGCGGTGCCCAGGTACGTGTCCTCGTAGAGCTCCAGGGACACCAGCATCCCGTAGTCGGCGGCTCTCCTGCCGATTTCCCGGAAGCGCTGCACGGCCAGCTGCCAGGTGTCGGCGTCGCCGGGCGGATCACCGGCGCCGTCCGCGGTCCAGAACCACAGACGCTGGCGCTGCGCCGGCGTCAACTGCTGGTGCAGGCCCAGGGACAGGGTGCCCGCCCCGAGTTCCGCGGCGGCTTCGATGGAGCGGAGCGTGTAGTCGAAGTTGGCTGCCCCGTTCACCGGATCCACCACGCTGGTCCGCACAATGGACAGGACCGGCGCGGTCAGGCCGGTGGCCTTGAGGACGTCCTGGAACTCGCCCAGCCGGTGGGTGGGCAGGTCGGCGGGTTTCAGCCAGCTGTCGGTGAGGTCGACGGCGTCGAATCCCACGTCCCGTACTTCACGGAGGGTCTGGGCCCATCCCTCGGCCGGCTCGTCCTGCACCGACGTGCCGTCCGGCTTGGTGCCCGGGAACTGCAGCAGTGCAGCGGCGATGGGCCAATTGGTGCTCTCATACATGGGTAAGTTCCTTTGCGTCCGAAGGCGTGGACTTGAAGCGGCCGATAAGCCAGGGCCCCACGGCCAGCAGGGCTGCCAGCAACAGGATTGATACGGAGATCTGGCTCTGGAACATGATCATGAAGTTTCCCTGGCCCAGCGCGGAGGTCTGGACAAGCGACTTCTCCAGCAGCGGCCCGAGAACCAGGCCCAGCACCAGCGGGGCGATCGGGAGGTCGAGTTCCTTCATGAAGAACCCCACGATGCCGAAGATGACCACCAGCCAGACGCTGAACATGTTGTTGCTGACGGAGTAGGCGCCAACGAGGCTGGTGAGGATGATGATCGGGTAGAGGTAGGCGTAGGGAATCCGCAGCATCTGGGCGAACACGGGCGCGAGCGGCAGGTTCAGCACCAGCAGCATGACGTTGCCGATGAAGAACGAGACGAGCAGTCCCCAGACGAGGGTGGGCTGCTGTTCGAAGAGCAGCGGCCCCGGCTGAAGCCCGTAGATGGTGAAGGCGCCGAGGAGGACCGCGGTGGTGCCGCCGCCGGGGATGCCGAGCGCCAGGGTGGGAACAAAGTTGGCGTTGGCGGCAGCGTTGTTGGCGCTTTCCGGTGAGGCTACGCCTTCAATAGCTCCCTTGCCGAAGTTGTCCTTGTTCTTGGAGACACGGCGCTCCACCCCGTAGGACAGGAACGACGCCAGGGTGGAACCGGCGCCGGGCAGGCAGCCGAGCAGGAAGCCGATGAAGCTGCCGCGGAGGATCGACGGCATCGATTTGGTGAGTTCTTTTCGGCTGATGACCATGTCCTTGAACCGCGCCCGGATGGGGGCGGCAGCACCGACCCGGATCTGGTGCAGCACCTCGCCGAGGGCGAAAAGACCGATCATGACTTCAACAAACGGGATGCCGCCGAGCAGGTTGACGTTGCCGAACGTGAACCGCGCCTGGCTGAACCCGGACGCGATGCCCACCGTGCTGATGAGGAGCCCGGCGGTGACCATCATGAGGCCCTTGGACATCGATCCGCCGGCAAAGCTCACCACGGTGATCAGGCCCAGGATCATGATCGCGAGGTTCTCCACCGGCCCGAAGTTCAAGGCGAACTGGGCGAACGGAGGTGCCAAAGCCATAAGGAGCGCCAGTGAAATGATCGCAGCGATGAAGGACCCGATGGCGGCGATGGCCAGGGCGGAACCGGCCCGTCCCTGCCGGGCCATCTGGTATCCGTCCAGGGTGGTGACCACGCTGGCGGCTTCGCCGGGCGTGGAGATGAGTACCGAGGTGATGGTGCCACCGTACTGGGCGCCGTAGTAGATGCCGGCGAGCATGATGAGTGCCGTCACCGGTTCCATGCCCAGCGTCAGGGGGATGAGGATGGCGATGCCCGTGGTCGATCCGAGGCCCGGCATCAGACCGATGACAGTGCCCACGAGAACGCCAACGAAGCACCAGAGAAGGTTTTCGAAGGTCAGCGCGGTTGAGAACCCGAGCATGAGATTATCCAGCATTGAGTTCTCCTAGATTCCGAGGATGCCCTGGGGCAACGGCACTCGGAGGAACATGACGAAGATGGCGTACGTGACGGCGAGGGTGACTGCGCTGACCATGAGAGAGGGCAGGATCTTGCGCCGTTCGACGACCACGGCAATCACCAGGAGCATGGCCGCGAAGGCGAGCATAAAGCCGAGCAGCGGAACCAGGACGACCGTGGCGAGCACTATGCCGATGACGGTCCAGAGCATTCTGTCCCGCTGGCGTTGGGTGCGGCCGTAGATGTCCGGGTCCCCGCCGGCCGCGCCCAGGTCCGGGGAGGATTCCCCGTGATCGATCCCGGGAATCTGCTCCTCCACCACGCTGTCCAGGGTCGCTGTTTGCTTCCTCCCGGAAGTCAGTATGTTCACGGCCGCGAAGAACGCCATCAAGGCGCCGGCGATCGTTGGGAGGAATCCCGGCCCTATGCGGCCGTCGTCGCCCAGCACGCCGTAGCCGGCACCCATGGCTGCCGCCGCGATGCCCAGGGCAATGATGACCGCATTAGGGACAAACCTCTGGATAGCGGAGTGCATGGTTATTTGCCCAGGACCTTGGCGAGGGCTTCAGTGTTTCCGGCGAGGTACGTCTTGAAGTCATCCCCGTAGACGGCGTTGGGCTGCAGGACGTTGTCCGCGATGTATTTCTTGTAGCCGTCGGTCTGCTCGAACTTCTTGGCCGCATCAATCCAGTACTGCTTCTGTTCAGCTGTGATGTTGCCCGGGGCGATGAAGCCACGGAACTGCGCAAAGGACACATCAATTCCCTGTTCGGTTGCCGTCGGGATGTCCTTCAGGGCCTCGAGCTCATACCGCTTGTCCGCAAGGGCGCACAGGGGCTTGAGGGTGCCGGCCTCGAGCTGGCCAAGAACCTCACCGGGGTTCACGGAGATGACGTCGACCTGGCCGCCCAGAAGAGCGGCCACCACCTCATTGCCTGACTCATAGGGAACCCGGTCGAATTTGATGCCTTCCTCCTGCTCGATCAGTGTGAAGACGATCTGGTCCAGACTGGTGGCGCCGGAGACGGCGGCAACTACCCGGCCGCTGCCCGCGGCCTTGACGACGTCTTCGCAGGTCTGGTGGGGCGAATCCGGGCTGACCGTCAGGAGCGTGTAGTCATCGCCCAGCTTCATGATCGGGGTGAAGCTCTCGTAGGTGAAAGGAACGTCCTGGGTCAGCGGCAGGGCCAGCATCGCAGTTTCGGTGGCGAGCAGATGATCAGGTTTGCCGTCCTGGGCAAGGAAGCTGGCGTAGCCAACAGCTCCGGATCCGCCCTCGCGGTTCTCCGTGTTGATATTGACGCCCGCGATGTCCTCCAGACCGGACGCGATGGCCCGGCCCGAAAGGTCACTGCCACCGCCTGCCCCGAAGGGCACAATCATGGTGACGTCTCCCTTGGGCGTGAAGGCCTGCCCCTGCGCTGCGCCTGCATTGGATGCTCCGCACCCGGTCAGGGCCAGCAGCCCTGCCGCGCAGATGCCGGTTATGCCAACAACTTTGGATACTTTCGTCACTTCTTATCTCCTTTGACAACCAAAGCGGATCCCCGGAGGGGACTCGATCCAAGATCCTATTGGATCTACGAATGAGTGTGACATTGGTCATGTCGAGATGCAAGCAGTGATGCGGGACGTCTTGGAAAGTTACGGCTGGTCTTTATTGAGCGCCCGCGTCCGGGCATTCGAGATGTGGGCTGCCATCGCCTGGGCCGCTGCCGGGACGTCGCCGCTCTGGAAGGCCTTCAGGACGGCTTCATGTTCGGCAAGCGCCAGGGCGGTGTCGTCGGAGCCTTCGCTCGCGCTCTGCCTCATGCGGTGTGTATGGGTGCTCGTGGACTCGGCCATCTGGTGCAGGTACCGGTTTCCACAGTTGCGCAGGATGGTTTCGTGGAAGTTCCAGTCGGCCTCGAAATATTTGCGGTAGCCGGCAGTCCGGCCGGCAGGTTCGATGCCCTGGAAGAGCTCCGCGGCCTGGCGGTGCTTTTCGTGGGCATCTTCCAGCGCCGGCAGCAACTCCTCCAGATGCCCGGCGGCGCGCTGGACTGCCGCGACCTCCACAACCTCCCGGGCGTCGAAGAGTTCCTTCATCTGCTCCTCACTGAGCGGAGGGGCAACCTTGTAGCCTTTCAGTGCGACGCGCCGGACGAGGCCGGTGTGCTCGAGCTGAACCAAGGCCTCGCGGACGGGGGTGGGGGAGACGTCGAGTTGGCGTGCAAGCGAGTCGATGTTCAGGGAAGACCCGGGCTCCAGCCCTCCTTCGAGCAGGACGTCGACGATGTAGTCGTACACCTCATCCCGGAGGATACGTCGCGAGAAACCTGGCGGTGGCGTACTGGGTGACGTCGTCATAGCGTGATTCTATCGCCCGCAAAGAGGTTTCCTAGATCCTCTAGGAAACCTAGGGGTGCCAGGCCCGGTGCGGACATTTGCGGATGCGCGCGGGGCAACTGCCCAGGAGCGTTAAAAAGGATCGGACGATGCGCCTCGGGGCGCATCGTCCGATCCAGCTGCAGGCAGCTTTATCAGGTCGGGATCGTCACTGCCGTCGGCTGGAAGGCTCCAGCTCGTCGGACGCACTCGTGTCGAGGGCGGGCTTTGAGCCTGGTGTCCGGGGGATCATCGCTACCGCGCCGGCGGCCAGGAGTGCCACAAACGCGAAGACGATGAAGTTCCACTGGAACGGAAGCTGTGCCGATCCGATCCAGCCGCCGATGAGTGGGCCGGAAATCGCGCCGATGCGGGCGAAGGACAGGGCCCAGCCTGTGGCTGTTGCCCGGGCGTAGGACGGGTAGTAGTCGGCTACCCAGCCCGTAAGGACGAGGGAAGTTGAGATCGAACCCACCCCGGCCAGAGCGACGAAGACGTAATTGATGAAGATGTTGTTCGGAAACATCAGCAGCAGGATGCCGACGCCGCCGATGGCGTAGAACAGGACGAGGATGAGCTTTTTGCCGTAGATATCGGCGGCCCGGCCGAGCACCATGCCGCCAATGGCAGAGGCGAGGCTGAAGACTGCCAGGAACGTCAGGGATGAGCCCAGGTCGTAACCGGCCTTCCGCATGATGGTCGGCAGCCACGTGTTAAGGCCGTAGACGAGGACCATGCCGCAAAACAGGGAAATCCAGAAGAAGACGGTGGGCCTGATGTAGTCACGGGAGAAGAGGGCCATCAGGGACTGCTTCCAGCCCACGGGCTTCAGGGCCTCACCGGCAACCGGTGCCGGAGCCCAGTCGTTGTCGACAAACGGTGTGACACGCAGTTTGCCCGCGAGGCGCTGGGCCTCGGCACGGCGGCCCTTGCTCATCAGGAATTCAAGGGACTCGGGGAGTATCCAGGCCAGGATCGGGATTAGGAGGATCGGAATGAACCCCACGCCCACCACCCAGCGCCATCCCAGCGTCGGAAGCAGTGCGAGGGCAACCAGGGCTGCTGCGAGAATTCCGAACGAGTACCCGGAATACATGACGCCGTAGTTGAACGACCTGCGTTTGGGGGCTGAATACTCGATGGTGAGGGCGGCTGCCACAGGGATGATGCCGCCCATGCCCAGGCCACCCAGGAAGCGGAACAGCCCGAAGATTTCCGGGGTTGGCGCCAAGGCTGCGCCCAGCTGTGTGGAGGTGAAGATCAGGACGGACAGCAGCAGCATGTTCTTGCGGCCGACGCGGTCTGAGAGAGTGCCGATCGTCATGGCGCCGATCAGCATCCCGATCAGGGCGTAGGAACCCAGTCCGCCGAGCTCCAGCGGGCTGAGGTCCCATTCCTTGTATTCGGCGAGAGCGGGAATGATGGCGCCCAGGACGCCCACGTCGTAGCCCTCCGCAAGGATGGCTAGCCAGCAAGCGAGCAGTACGCGGTTGGTGGTCTTCGGTGGAACTGGCCATTGGGTGTGGTTCGACGCAGCCATAAAGGTCCTTTGGTGGTGTGGGAAGTGGTGTCGAGGATTCCGGCAGGTCCTACTGGGCCAGAATCGGCTCTGCGGCAGAGATGCCGGGCGTCCAGCGCAGGTGACCGTCGGGTGTGATCGACTCCGGTTCTTTGAGGAGGGACAGCCGGGGACGAACGGCGTCGGTACGGCCACTCGGAGGCTTGCGCCGGCCGGCCCTGAACTGGGGGATCCATTGGGAGCCCGGGCCCTGGTATTCCTGCTCTGCGGCGGCGTGGAGTGTCCACTGCGGGTCGTACAGATGGGTCCGGCCCAGGGCAACGAGGTCGGCCCGGCCCGCGAGCAGGACGGAATTGACGTCGTCGTAGGTGGAGATGGCTCCGACGGCGATGACGGCGACTCCGGCGGGGCCAGCTACTTCCTGCCGGATCCTGTCGGCAAACGGCGTCTGGTAGCTGCGGCCGTAGGAGGGTTTTTCCTCCTTGGCGATCTGCCCCGTGGAGACGTCAATGCCGGCCGCGCCATGATCGATGAATGCCCTGGCGATCGCGATTGCGTCGTCTGCGGTGTTGCCGCCCTCGATCCAGTCGGTGGCCGAGATACGCACCGTCAACGGCTTGTGGGCGGGCCAGGCGGCACGGACGGCGTCGAAGACCTCGAGCGGGAAGCGCAGCCTGTTCTCCAGGCTGCCGCCGTATTCGTCGGTGCGCTGGTTGGAGACGGGGGAGAGGAACGAGGAGAGCAGGTATCCGTGGGCAGCGTGGACTTCGAGCAGGTCGAACCCCGCTTCTGCCGCCCGTTGTGCTGAGCTGACGAAATCAGCTGTGACGCGGTCCATCTCGGTCCGGTTGATTTCGCGGGGGACCTGGTTTCCGGGGCCGTACGGGAGGGCCGACGGGCCGACGGGCTCCCAGTTCCCCTCCTTGAGAGGTTCGTCGATACCGTCCCACATAAGCCGCGTGGAGCCTTTACGGCCGGAGTGGCCGATCTGGACGCCGATTTTGGCCGTCGAGCGCGTGTGGACAAATTCGACCACTGATTTCCAGTTGTCACGTTGCCCGTCGGTGTAGAGGCCCGAGCACCCGGGTGTAATGCGCCCTTCGGCTGAGACGCAGACCATTTCGGTCATGACCAGGCCCGCGCCGCCGAGTGCTTTGGATCCGAGGTGGACCAGATGGAAGTCCCCGGGCATGCCGTCAACGGCGGAGTACATGTCCATCGGGGAGACGACCACGCGGTTCTTGAGCTCCAGCTCCCCGATCCGGAAGGGCTGGAACATCGCGGGCGCGATGTCCGGCAACCCCTGGGATTCCGCGAAGTGCCGGTCCACGGTTTCAGCGAATTCGGGATCGCGCAGGCGCAGGTTCTCCTGCGTGATCCGGCGCGAGCGCGTGAGCAGGTTGAACGCGAACTGCGTGGGCTCCTGATCCTTGTACTGTCCGATCCGTTCAAACCATTCCAGCGACGCCTGGGCGGCCCGCTGGGTGGATTCGACGACGGGGCGGCGCTCGGTCTCATAGGCCGCGAGGGCGCTTTCAAGGTCCTGGTGCTCGTGGAGGCATGCGGCCAGGGCGAGGGAGTCTTCCATGGCGAGCTTGGTGCCGGAGCCGATGGAAAAGTGGGCGGTGTGGGCGGCGTCGCCCAGCAGCACGATGTTCCCGTGGCGCCAGCTGCGGTTCTTGACCGTTGTGAAGTTCAGCCACTTGGAATTGTTGGCCAGCACGTCGTGTCCGGCGAGTTCATCGGCGAAGATGGCGCGGATTTTGCTGATGGCCTTCTCATCGGAGACACCGGGGGCAAACACCTCGGCAGCCGTCTCGCCGAAGCCGGCCGTTTCCCACACATCGGGGGACATTTCCACGATGAAGGTGGAGCCTTCGTCGGAGTAGGGGTATCCGTGGATCTGCATGGTGCCGTATTCGGTGTCCTTGACGAAGAACTTGAACGCCTCGAAAACCTGGTCGGTGCCCAGCCACATGAATTTGTTGGGCCGGGGGTCAAGGCTGGGGCCGAATGACTCCGCATAGGTTGCGCGGATCTGTGAGTTGATGCCGTCGGAGGCGAGCACCAGGTCATAGCCGGCCTCGAGCTCGGCGATGGGCGGTGCGGGGGTGCTGAACCGGACGTCCACGCCCAATTCGGCGCAGCGGCGCTGCAGCAGTTCGAGCAGCTCTTTGCGGCTCATCGCGGCGAAGCCCTGGCCCCCCACGGTGAGGATTTCATCGCGGAAGTGGATGTCAATGTCGGACCACCGGGCAAACCGCCGGCTCATGTATTCGGCAACCACAGGGTCGGCGTTGCCGATGCCCCCGAGGGTTTCGTCGGAGAAGACGACGCCGAAACCGAAGGTGTCTGAGGCAGCGTTGCGTTCCCAGAGGGTGATGTCGTGGGAGCGATCCAGCTGTTTCATCAGTGCTGCGAAGTACAGGCCCCCGGGGCCGCCTCCAACGATAGCGATCTTCATGGTCTGCTCCTTCTACGGCTGGGTGGCGGCTGCGCCGGCCAGCTGGTCGTTTTCGAGTTCGAGGCGGTCGCGCAACTTGAAGTGCTGCAGCTTGCCGCTGGGGTTGCGGGGGAGTTCGCTGACGAAGTGGACGTCCCGCGGGTACTTGTAGGGCGCGATGGTGGCCTTGACGAAGTCCTGGATCTCCTTGCGTTTGGCTTCGTCCGCATCGACGCCGTCGCGCAGGACAACGAAGGCGCAGACCACGCTGCCGCGTTCAGGGTCGGGGCGTGCCACGACAGCGTTCTCGACGACGTCGGGGTGCTGGTCGATGGCCGCTTCAACTTCGGGGGCACCGATGTTGTAGCCGGAGGAGATGATCATGTTGTCTGAACGGGCCTGGTAGATGAAGTACCCGTCCTCGTCCCGGATAAACGTGTCGCCGGTGACGTTCCAGCCGTTGACGACGTAGTTGGCCTGCCGCTCATCATCCAGGTAGCGGCAGCCGGTGGGGCCGATTACTGCGAGCCTGCCGGCCTGGTTGGGACCCACTTCGTTACCCTCCTCGTCCAGGATGGTGGCACGGTATCCGGGGACAGCAAGGCCAGTGGTGCCCGGCCGGATGTCTGTCCCGGACGCGGAGATGAAGACATGGAGCAGCTCCGTGGAGCCGATGCCGTTGACCAGGCGGACCCCGGTGGCGTTGTAAACGGCCTCCCATGTTTCTTTGGGCAGGTGTTCGCCGGCGGAGACGGCGATCCTGAGCCGGGTGAGGAGATCGCCGCGGCCGGCTTTGAGAATTGCCCGGTAAGCCGTCGGTGCCGTGAACAAGATGGTGACGCCGGCGGCTGCGGCGTGCTCCGCAAGCTCTACCGGGCCGGCGCGTTCGGTCAGGAGTGATGAAGCGCCGAACCGCAACGGGAAGACGACAAGCCCGCCGAGGCCGAAGGTGAAGGAGATCGGCGGTGATCCGGCGAACACATCGTCGGGGGTGGGCTGGAGGATGTGGCGCGCGAAGGTGTCCGCATTTGCCAGGATGTCGCGGTGGAAGTGCATGGTGACCTTGGGCGTGCCGGTGGTTCCCGACGTCGGTCCCAGCAGCGCGACGTCGTCGGCCGCGGTTTCAACGTTGGTGAACTCGCCGCTCTTGGTGGCGCACAGGGCAACGAAGTCATCTGCACCGGGGCCGCCGTACGGAACCACCGTCACGTCGTCGCCCGCGGCGAGAACCATTTCGTCCAGAAAGCGGTGGTCCGAGATCGCCAGAACGGGCCTGGTCAGCCGGAGCAGCGTGGCGACTTCGGAGGAGCGGAGGATCGGCATTGTGGTGACAACAACGGCGCCGGCTTTCAGGACTCCCAGCCAGGCCGCGACAATCCACGGGTTGTTGGGGCCGCGAAGCAGGACACGGTTGCCGGGTATGACGCCAAAGTCCTCCGTGAGGACCTGGGCTGCCTGATTGGCGTGCTTCTGGAGCTCGCCATAGCTCCAGGTTGTCCCGTCCGGGGTGCGCAGCGCGGGGCGGGAGGCTCCGTGTTCGGCCACGGCCCCGTCAATAAGTACAGCGCCGGCATTGAGCATCCCGGGGTACTGGAGTTCCGGCAAGGTGAACTCCAGCACCGGCCACATTTCGGCGGGCGGCAGGTGGTCACGGGTAAAGGTGTCCACATGGGCTGAGGAAGCTTGCGTCATGGCCACTCCTTTCAGTACGTCTGATTTGTTGGGGTAGGGGTCAGGAAGCCTGGCGGATCATGCCTTCTTGGGCCACGGTGGCGAGCAGGCGGCCGTCCTTGTCGAAGAAGCGACCCAGCGCCAAACCGCGGTTGTTCTGAACCGAAACGGCTTCCTGCGCGTAAAGGATCCAGTCGTCCGCACGGCCGTCACGGTGGAACCACATGGAATGGTCAAGGCTTGCCGTGCTCAGTCCTGGAGAGGACCAGTGCAGGCCATTTACCCGCAGCAGCGGCTCCAAGATGGTGTAGTCGCACACGTAGGCCAATGCGGTGCGGTGTAAGTCTGCTGTCGCGTGAGCGTCCTCGGCATCGGGCAGCAGGTCAAAGGCCTTCACCCAGACTGCCTGATGGGGCTGGCTTTCGCCCTCGACCTGGACGTAGAGCGGACCCGGAACGTGGCGCATGTCGAAGCTGCGCCCGCCAGACCAGTAGGCCGCGGCCGCGCCCGGTGTACCCTCAAGCGACTCGGCGGCTGAACGAAGGGACTCGGGCTCAACCCCGGCAGGGGTGTCTGGTTGGAAGTCCGGGCCGTTTTCCCGCGCGTGGAAGGAACCCATCGCTGCGAACACGGTTTTGCCGTTCTGGTAGCCGCGGACGCTGCGCGTGGAGTAGCCGCGGCCGTCGCGCAGGCGTTCCACTTCGTACCTGACGCTAGACTCCACGTCGACGGGCCGCATGAAGTAGCTGTGCATCGAATGCAGGCTGCGGTCCGACTCCACGGAGCGCATCATCGCCGCCGTCGACTGGGCCACCATGTCGCCGCCGTAGGACTTGGGCCACGGCACATACTGCGTCACCGCCTCGTAGGCCTCGTCCGCATGCTGGGCTGGAACGGGCGTGAGGTTGATGGCGCGGAGAAAATTCTCCGATGTGGGTGCTTTGACTGCCGGGGATGCTGGAATCATGGTCGTCTATGCCCTGCGGTAGCCGTCGAGCGTGTCATCGGCGACGTCTTCCAGGTTGACAACAATGTTCTCCGGAGTGCGGGCGGTGAGCCACACCAGTTCCTCGGTCACCGACATGTTCGCCTCGACGTGGGGCATGAAGGGGGGTACGAAGACCCAGTCTCCGGCTTTCATGTCCTGGTAATCGGAGTAGTTTTCGCCGTAGTAGATTCGGCCCTGGCCGCGCAAAACGTAACCGCCGGTCTCTGCCTCGCCGTGGTGGTGGGGCAGGGAACGGTAGCCGGGAACATTGGATACCTGTCCGAACCAGATCTTCGTGGCCGGGGTGTGCTGGATGGAGACGCCCGAAACGCGGACGCAGTCCCCGGATTGGGCGGTGTTGGTGTCTTCCTCTCCGGCCCTCGTGACAACGGGAACTACTCGCCCGTCGGTGCCGGCGTAGATCGAGTTGTCACCCTCGGTCAGGTATTCGGTAGTTGTTGTATCGGTCATGGTCTTCACTCCTTGGTGCTGGTGGCGGCGGCCGGCGTGCGGGATTCGGTGCCGCCGGACTGATGGATGCGGACGATGTTCTGCAGGCTTCCGATGCCTGCAATCTTCGTGGTGAGGACGTCCCCGTCACGAAGGAATCTTGGGGGTTTCATGCCCATTCCCACTCCGCCGGGTGTCCCGGTGAGTACCAGGTCCCCCGGCCGGAGCACGGTGAATTGGGAAATGTAGGAGAGCAGCTGCGCCGGCCCAAACACCAGGGTTGCCGTGTTGCCGCTTTGGACCAGCTCCCCGTTGACGTAGCCCTTTACGTCAAACGAGCTGCCGGCGTCGTCGGAGGTGAGCATTACCGGGCCCACCGGGGTGGTGGCGTCAAAAGCCTTACCTTGGAACCACTGCAGGGTCCGGTTTTGCCAGTCCCGCATGGAAACATCGTTGGCCACGGTATAGCCGGCGATCGCCGCCTCTGCCTGCCCCTCATCCGCCTGGAAAAGGCGGGAGCCCACGACGACGGCGAGTTCCGCCTCCCAATCGACCCGCTCGCTGCCAAAAACGTCGATGGTGTCGGTAGGGCCCGTCAGCGTATCCGCATACTTGGCGAAGAGCGTTGGGTATTCGGGAAGATCACGGCCCATTTCCAGGATGTGGTCCCCGTAGTTCAGTCCGCAGCAGATGACCTTCCCGGCCGTAGGCAGGAGCGGAGCAAGACGGTCCGCAGAAGCCGTGACGGCCCCGGTGGGTGCGGCAACAGCTGCTTTGACAGCCTCCCGCCAACCGGAGTCTGCGAGGAGCGTCCCGACGTTGGAGTACGGCAGCGGCAGGTAGGTATCCGTGCCCACGGCCAGGGCCGCCGTCGTGCTCTTTTCGCCGGTTCTCAGAGTGGCCAGTTTCATCCTGCCAGTTCCCTTCAATCCATATATCGACTTTGTTACGATCGTCACATATGCTCAAGTTAGCACGACAGAGAAGATCTGAATAGTGCTTTTCACGCACCAGCAACGAAGCCGACTCAGGAGAACATTGTGAACAGGACCATCAACCCCGATTCACTGCCCAAGCCGTCCGGATACGCCCACGGCATCCTTTCCGGGAACATGGTTTTCCTGGGCGGGCAGACAGCGCTCGACAAGGACATGAAGATCGTGGAGGGGGGAATTGTCGAGCAGTTCAGGCAGGCGTTTTCCAACGTGCTGACGACGCTGACCGCCGCGGGAGGCGACGCGCGGGACCTGGTCAGCGTCACGATCTATCTCACCGACGTCGATGACTACATGGCCAACGGCCGCGAGATAGGCCGCCTCTGGCGGGAAATGGCGGGCTCTGAGTACCCTGCCATGGCGGGGATCGGCGTCACGCGGCTATGGCAGAAGGAAGCCATGATCGAAATCCAGGGCATAGCGGTAATAGGGGACCTCTGAGGTCTGCCGGCTGACCGGTTGAGGGCCTTCCTGCCTTCTATAAGGCGGGGAGGTCCTCTGCCATCAGGCGGTTGACCGCTTCAACCATGTCGCCGGGCCAGGGCTGAGATTTGTCGTAACCCGGGGGTACGTGGGCAACCGTCACGGTTCCAAAGGCGGCGACGCCCCCGGCGGACTTGGGGTGTTCGTGGCCGCGGACTTCGAACGCATAGGTCAGGGATGTCCGGCCGAGTTTCCGGACTTCAACTGCCGCCGTGATGAGTTGACCGAACCAGAGTTTGGACCTGTAGGAGATCTCCTGGTGGACCCGCGGCGCACTGGGAAAGTAGTCAGGCAGGTCCAGGGTCCGCATGAGTTCGGCCTCTGCCGCTTCAACCCACCGCATGATTGCGGAGTTGTGCTGGTGCCCTGAGGCGTCGGTATCAACCCACTCGACTACTCTGTCGATGCTGGCGTGCCCGACCCGTGGAGTTCGTGCTGTCATGGCGCTCCCGGACCCGTGGAGGTCTGGTCCCTCCGGTTTATTATGTAAAGTGTCTGACGACCGTTCCTATGGTGCCACAGCCGTGTCTCCAACTGAAACGGTGGACCGGCACGTCCGAGATTTCGAAGTGCCGGTGGTCAAGGGCCGAACTCCGACCAACTCGAGGTGCCACATGGCGTACGCCGAAACTGTTCCCGATATGGCCCCCATGCCACGGCATCAACACCTCATCGTGACCGTCTATGGACTGTACGCCAGGGAGCACGGCGGGGTCCTCGCCGTCTCGGACCTTATCCGTCTGCTGAGTGACCTGGGAGTCGAGTCGGCCGGTGTGCGGTCTTCGGTGTCGAGGCTCAAGAAACGCGGCGTGCTGGTCAGCCTTAAGCACGGCGGTTCTGCAGCGTACAGCCTCGCTCCGGGACTGGAAGAAGTGTTCAAGGCCGGCGACGAACGCATCTTCTCTCCCCGCCGGGCCGAGGAAGGCGACGACTGGCTACTGACGTCATTCTCGGTACCTGAGTCACAGCGGCACCTACGCCACAAGCTGCGCACCATCCTGACCCGCATGGGCTGCGGACAGGTGTCCCCGGGATTGTGGATCGCCCCTGGCAGCCTCGCGGGTGAAATCGCCCAACAACTCGACCGCGCCGGTCTGATGGAGTACGTGGACCTCTTCAAGGCAGCCCACCTGGGCGAATCAAACATCAGGTCCAAGGTCGGCCGGTGGTGGGACCTGCCGGCCCTTGATGCCCTCTATTCGGACTTTCTGGTGCGCCACGAGAATGTACTGACGCGCTGGTCCGACGGGCGGGCCGAGGAAACCGAGACGCCGGAACAGTTGCGGCAGGCGTTCATCGACTATGTGCCTACGGTGACCCAATGGCGCCGCCTCCCGTACTTGGACCCGGGGTTGCCGGAGAAGTATCTTCCCGAGGGGTGGTCGGGAATTGCGGCGGAGGCGCTCTTCGCTGACGTGCATGCCCTGTTGGGTCCCAAGGCACAGCGCTACGCCCGGTCGGTGCTGGCTCCTGGACAGGCGGCCTAAACGGGGATGCCCGCAGTTCCCCCGCCAGGCGCGGCGAAATAATGTAGTGAAATAATGTCGATCGCAAAAAAAGCGATACAAATGCTCCCTGGTGTGGTTAGAATCAGTTCAACCCGGATGCACCGGAGCGGACCCGGGTGATCAGCCGGAACCAACCAGCTCCCCGTGAATGCGCCGGGCTAGTGTGCTCGGCCCGGCCGGAGGCGTGAAGGATACGCCCGGCCCCGCCAGGCCCGTTTGACTGATGAAGCAAACTGGATAGGAGAGCAATGTCTGTAGTAGATGCATTGATTACGGCCCTCGGGGACGGTTCGGTGGAAGTCCTCGACCTCACGACTCCGCTGAGCAGAGATACCCCGATACTCAATCTGCCGGCGCCTTTCGCCAACACCGTGGGTCTGAGTCTTTCCCCCGTGAGCAACTTCGACGACGCAGGGCCGGCCTGGGCGTGGAACGACGTCTCCGTCGGGGAGCACGCGGGCACGCATCTGGACGCACCAATCCACTGGATCTCCGGCCGTGACGGCAAATCAGTGGATCAGATCGAACCGTCCCGCCTCATCGGACCTCTCGTTGTCATCGACAAAACGGCGGAAGTCCTCGCGAATCCGGACTTCCTTCTCGAGCCCGAGCATTTTGAGCAATGGCAGGAGGAGCACGGCACGCTCCCCGCTAACTGCTGGATCATCTTCCGCACCGGCTGGTCTGCCAGAGGCGGCAACGCCGCAGACTTCGCCAACGCGGACGAGGCAGGGCCGCACACGCCGGGAGTCTCAGCCGCTGGTGCCCGGTGGATTGCCGCGAACGCCAGCATCAGTGGGTTCGGGGTGGAGACTGTGGGCATTGATGCAGGACAGGCTGGAACTTTTGACCCTATGTTTCCCGTTCACTCATTCCTTCTGGGTGCGGATAAGTATGGAGTGACTTCCCTCCGCCAGGTCGACAGACTCCCCGTGCTCGGAGCCACTCTCATTGTTGCGCCGCTGCCCATTGTCGGCGGAACCGGAAGCCCGGCCCGCGTCTACGCCCTGGTGGAGGCATCGTGAGCGAGACGACCCGGATATCCACTCTGGTCGGGCAGACGTTGGCGAAGCTCGGCGTCGGCCACGTGTTCGGTGTTGTCGGAAGCGGAAACTTCGACGTCACTAACACTCTTATCCGCGAAGGGGTGCCGTTCACTGCTGCCCGCCATGAGGGCGGCGCCGCGACAATGGCGGACGCCTACTCCCGGATGTCAAGCAGGGTCGGGGTGGTCAGCACGCACCAGGGGTGCGGCCTGAGCAATGCCATCACGGGGATCGGGGAAGCGGCCAAGAGCCGCACACCCATGATCGTCCTGACAGCTGACACGCAGAGCGCGGCTGTGCGATCGAACTTCAAGATCGACCAGGACGGACTGGCCCGAAGTGTCGGGGCCGTGGCCGAGCGGATCCACTCCGCTGAGTCCGCCGTGGCGGATACCGTCCGGGCTTTCCGCACGGCGGTCAACGAACGGCGGACCGTTGTCCTGAGCCTTCCCCTGGATGTCCAGCAGGCGCTGGCGGCCGGTTCCGTTGACGACGTAACCCTCCAGCCGTCCGCCCGCCTGCGTCCCGATCCGGTGGCAGTCGAGCAGCTCGTTGAGCTTCTCCGGCAAGCAGAACGCCCCGTGTTTGTGGCCGGACGTGGGGGCCGGGGCGCCCGCGACTCGCTTCTTGCCCTTGCAGAGTTCAGCGGCGCACTCGTGGCTACCTCCGCAGTAGCCAACGGGCTCTTCAACGGTGAGACCTTCAACCTGGGCATCTCCGGAGGTTTCTCGTCTCCGGTGACGGCGGAGCTCATTGCCGGGGCGGACCTGATCATCGGTTGGGGCTGCACCCTGAACATGTGGACCATGCGGCACGGCAGGCTGATATCGCCGGACGCAAGAGTTGTCCAGGTCGACGTCGAAGATGCGTCCCTGGGAGCCAACAGGCCAATTTCCCTGGGAATCCTTGGCGACTCGGCCCTCACCGCGGACGATGCCCTGGCCCTCATGAAAGACGTGCACCCGGTGCCAGCGGAAAAGTACCGCACTGAGGCGAATGCGGTGCTCATCAAGCAGGCGTCAAGGTGGCGCGACGTGGAAACGCCTGACCTGTCCACAACGACGTCGATTGATCCCCGTGTTCTCAGCCGGGAACTTGACTCGATCCTCCCGGCGAACCGCATTGTTTCCGTGGACTCCGGAAATTTCATGGGCTATCCCAGCCAGTACCTGGCGGTGCCGGACGAATTCGGTTTCTGTTTCACCCAGGCATTCCAGGCCATTGGTCTGGGGCTTTACACCGCCATCGGGGCGGCGCTGGCTCAGCCGGAGCGGCTGCCTGTTCTGGGCGCCGGTGACGGCGGGTTCCTGATGGGCATCAGCGAGCTGGAAACCGCCGTCCGCCTGAATCTGCCGCTCGTGTGCATCGTCTACAACGATTCCGCGTACGGTGCGGAAGTGCACCATTTCGCCGAGGATGACGAAACCGTTGACCTCAGCAGTGTGACCTTTCCGGACACTGACATTGCTGCGATTGCCCGGGGGTTCGGGGCTGTTGGAATTACGGTACGCAGCCTGGAAGATCTGAATCCAGTCAAGGAGTGGGTGGCCGCCTTTAATGCCGGATCCCAGAACCGCCCCCTGGTGATCGACGCGAAGATTGCCTCCGACGGCGGATCCTGGTGGCTCGCCGAAGCCTTCCAGGGACACTGACCGCCTGGCGCACGCCTTGAATGTCCGGCCGGCCCCGCCGGCCGGACATTGGCGGGACGCCACGTACCGGAGAGGACCCTTCGCGGGCTGTAGCTAAATGGCGTTCTTCGCTTCGGCACGGAGCCTTTGGACCGTCGCAGACGGCGACTCCTGGTATCTCTGCGTGTAGTAGGCAGAAAATCGCCCAAGGTGCGAGAACCCGGAATCATAGGCAGCCCCTGCGACGGAAATCTTCATGGACGGGCCCAGGGTCTCCAGTTTCTGCCGTGCCTTGGCCAGTCTCATGTCCCGCAGCACCTGGGCCGGGGTCCGTCCAAGGTGGTCCTTGAAGGCCGAATGCAGCTGCCTGGTGCTGATTCCGACGGCGGAAGCTACATCGTCGATTCGGATATTTCCCCTGAGGTTCTGGTCAAAGTACCGGCACGCCAACTCCACGTATGGCGGGTTGCCGGACTCCGGCAGCGGGGCAAAGGACGCCTCCAGAAAAGGGGCAAGGCCCGCGGACATGGTGGCCAACAGAATGTTTTCCAGCCATCCCATGGCTTGTGGCGGGACGCCGTGGTCCAGTTCCTGGCATGCATCAAGCCAGGTGTGCGTCACCATGGCGGGGCTGCTGAGCTGGAGCGGGACGCCGCTGGACAGCGATATTGGCTTAATCAGGAGCCGGCTGGACGTCGAGGCCAGATGGCGTTCAAGTGCGTCGGCGTCCACTCCGCCGATCAGCGCTCCACGATCGGGGTCCGGGACCATCTTGGTCTGATGATGGGAGCTCAGCGCGAACGGGGTGTTGGCCACCCACTGGTTGCCGCAGGACTCCACCAGCATGGGTCCTCGCGGGATGACAAGCAGGGCCCTCCGGCCGGAGGGCGGGCTGACAACGGTCACGCCGGCGCCGTAAGCCACAAAGACCAGGCTTACGGCGCCGACGCTAAGTCCGTTGACTGTTCCGTCAATGATTCTTCCGCGGTGAGGGACCAGCAGGTGTTCCTCGGCGGTCAGACTGTTGACTGAATCCCGGACGACAGCCGCAGACGTGCTTCGCGTCAGGGGATATGCCGCCAGGGGCTGCACAGCCGCCCCGCTCAGAGAAACATCTGCGCCACTGGAAGTGTCCATGCAAATGTCCTCTCAAAGCCTAGGACTCAATTCTAGTTCAGGCCGCACCCACCTGCATAGAGCTTTCCTGACGGTAGAAAAATTGCTTCTATACGGTTTCGAACATTGGCTGCCGCACGCCCAAGCGCTCGAGGCGGGGCAGTACCTCCTGCGCGAAGTACTCAAGCTCGCCCGCGTAGTCGACGAACGCCAAAGTCATGCCATCGAAGCCGGCTTTCGCAAACCGGGCGATCTCGTCAGCCACATCATCCGGGGTTCCGATCAGTGGGCAGGAACCGTGACCGGCTGCAAATCTGGATCTCATGGTGGACAGCATTTCCTTGGTGAAGGACTCTGCGTGGAGTCCCTGCAGATTCATGAGGTAGTCCACAGCGCCCCAGTCCGCGTTTTCCTCGGCATAGTAATGCAGGTAGTCGGTGGCCTCCTGGCGAGTGGGCCGGCAAACGACGTGGCTCAGGGTGAGCACGCCAACGTCGCGCTGGTAGTCCTCCATGGCCTTGGTTTTGACTGAACGGACAATATCCTCTCCGTCTTCAGGCCCGCCCACGATCGTGAACACGAAGTCCGAATTCCGTCCGGCAAAGTTGCGGCCCTGCACCGATGACCCGGCGTTAAGGATCGGGACCCGTCCGCCAGCAGGTTTCGGCAAAGCCTCAACGTGCTTGAGTGAGAAGAACTTACCGTCAAAATCAAAGATTTCGTCGCGCTCCCACGCTGCCCGAACCACATCCCACCATTCCTGGGCGAATCCGTACCGATCATCATGGGCGTCAGCCATGTCCACCCCCATGGTTTCGTATTCCGGCTGGTTCCAACCGGCTACGATGTTCAATCCGGCTCGGCCGCCGCCGATGGCATCCAGCGTGGCAATCTGCTTGGCAGTCACCAATGGATGGTTGAAGGCTGTATGAACCGTGGAAAATACGGATATCCGCTCTGTGGATGCCAGCAGCGCAGCGGCCCAGGGAATGGGCTCAAGCACCGAACCATGAAAATTCGTGTCCCCCTTGTAGCCGATCCACCGTGCAATGGGGAGCAGAAAGTCGATCCCCGCTTTGTCCGCAATGCGGGCCATTCTGAGGTTTTCCTCCCAGGTGGCGCCCCAACGCTCCTCGATTTTGGTCACTGCAAGGCCGCCGGAGCAATTCGCCGAAAACAGCCCGAGCTTGAAGTGGTCTTTTCTGTTCATGGGGTGCATGATGCCTCTTTCTGGTTCATGGGAGATGCTCTGGAAAAGGACGAAATGGCGAATACTCAGGGTTTCCGCAGCTGGTGCAAGAGCAGGGGATCGATCGACTCCGGCTGGGCTATGTGGTCAACCCGGCCCAGCAGAATGATGTGGTCTCCGCCCTCGTACCGGCTCCACAATCGGCAGTCCAGCCGGATTTCCACCTCGGGCAAAGCGGGTGCGCCGGTCGCACCCAATTGCGTCCTGAGGCCGTCAAACTTGTCCACGCCACGCCGTGCGAACCGGGGAACATAGTGGGCATCGGCCTGATCCAGAACGTGGATTGAGAAGTTGTCTGTCTCCATCCAGATGTCAAAACTCGTAGATGCCTTGTCAACGCACCAGGAGACGAGTGCCGGTTCCAAGGAGACCGAGGCGAAACTGTTCATCACCAACCCGGCCTGCCGGCCGCCCGTCGCCGTAGTCACGACGCAGATCCCGGTTGCCCAGTGCCTCATGACCGATCGGAGTTCGGGTGCCGCAACCGGGACCCTTGGTACATCTGCCCTGGTCATTTGACCCGGCATGCTGTCAACCAACATTCGTACACCTCCAGTCAGTGCTTAACGTTCCTCAATTCTGGCGGTGGCGGCGGACGCGAACTATCCGGTTTGCGCGGACTTTTGGCCGTTTTTGGTGACGCAGATCACCGCACTCGTGTGGCGCGAAGGTCAGGAGTAAAAAGCCGAGGCCGTCGCAGCAGGCCGGCCGCCGAGTCTTCTACGGCGTCGCTGAGGCATGTTGGCCCTGCCTTGGGGACGCGTCGACGACGGCGGGAGACTCCCGCCGTCGTCGTGGTGTTACGTCGCCGCTGAGGTGCTGGGTGAACTCAGACGCGGCCCTTGAGGATCAGGTTCCAGTACATAAACGGCAGCGCATAGCGCTTGAGCAGCCACATGTCGCTGCGTTCCCTGGTGGTGTCGATGAAGGGGATGCTGGGGGCGGGCTGGAGGGTGTAGTCAAACTCAGCCAGCAGCATCTTCCCCCGCGCTGTGGTCAGCGGACAGGAGGCGTACCCTCCGTATTGGGCCGACGGGGTTCCGCCGTCGAGGGCGGCCAGCAGGTTTTCCACCAGCACCGGGGCCTGCTTGCGGATCGCCGCTCCGGTCTTCGAGTTCGGCGTGGACCCGGCGTCGCCCAGGGCAAAAATTTCCGGGTAGCGCTTGTGCCGCATGGTGTGCTTGTCGACGTCGACGTAGCCTGCGGGGTTGGCCGGATCTGCCAGCGGTGTGCGCTTGAGCCAGTCCGGGGCCGACTGCGGCGGTACGACATGGAGCAGGTCGTAGTGCAGCGATTCCTCGGTGCCGGCCGCGTTGTCCGTAATCACCGCGGTGCGAGCGGCCGGGTCCACCGCGGTCATCTCGCTGTTGAAGCGGACTTCGATGCCGTATTTGGCGACCACCCGCTCGAGCTCATCGGCGAACACCTTGACCCCGAACATGCCCGGCGTCGGCAGAACCATGACGACCCGGATGTCGTCCAGCACCCCCTGCTTGCGCCAGTAGTCGGCTGCCAGGTAAGCGATTTTCTGCGGGGCTCCGGCACACTTGATCGGCCCGGAGGGCTGGGTGAAAATAGCCGTCCCGGACTTCAGGTTCCGGATCATGTCCCAGGTCTTGGGTGCCAGGTCGTAGCGGTAGTTGCTGGACGCGGCAGGGGATTCCATGGCTTCGGCCATGCCCGGGATCTTGTCCCAGTCCAGCTGGATGCCGGGGCAGACCACCAGATAGTCGTACGTGACGGAACCGCCGGAGGAGAGTGCGACACTGCGGTGCTCAGGGTCGATGTCCGTCGCGGCGTCTTTGATCCAGGCAACGCCCTGGGGCATGACGGATGCCTGGGGACGGACCGTCTCCTTCTGGCTGGCGACGCCTCCGCCGACCAGGGTCCACAGCGGCTGGTAATAGTGCTGCTCGCTCGGCTCGATCACACCGATATCCGTCCGGCCCGCTTTGCGCAGCCGGGCCGCAACGCTCAGTCCCGCGTTGCCGCCTCCGATGATCAGGATCTCGTGGTGCATAGTCATGGAATAGACGCCTCTCTGGAGCTTTTTAAAACACTGTGGCGATAATCACTTTATACCCCTAGGGGTATAGCTGTATACCCCCTCGGGTACCTTGTTCGACGGCGGCGACACCTTCCGGCGACGTTCCTCAACGACGCAGTGGCTCCGGACCTGTCCCGCGCCCTGGTCCGCGACAGCCGCGTATCATCGGTAGGATCCGTCCCCTGGAGAGTGGAGCATCACATGCAGCTCGGCGCTTTTTCCATCAGTCTCACCGTCAAGGACATCGCGGCCTCTGCTGCGTTCTACGAGAAACTCGGCTTCAGCAGTTTTGGGGGTGACATCACCCAGAACTGGCTGATCCTGAAGAATGGGGAGACTGTCATCGGCCTCTTCCAGGGGATGTTTGAGAAGAACATGCTCACCTTCAACCCGGGCTGGAACCAGAACGCTGAGGCGGTGGAACCGTTCACCGACGTCCGCGAGCTCCAGCGGGAGCTGAAAGCCAAGGGCACGGAGTTCCTTGCCGAGGCGGATGAGGCAACGGCGGGGCCGGCGAGCTTCATTGTCCTGGATCCGGACGGCAACCCGGTGCTCGTCGACCAGCACGTCGGATCTGCTCCGTAGAGGGGTACAAATCCTCATTGTGGCGGTAGCGGAACTGCGCCACCATGAGCGTATGGATGCTAAGACACCTGAAACACCCAAAGCGGCGGAACTGAGCCTTCCCCAGGCTTTCCTGCTTTTGGCAACGAACGACAAGGACGGCAAACCTGAAGTGCCGGTGTTCGCACTCAGGACCACCCTGGCCGGGGCAATACTGGCCGAGCTGGACCTGATCGGTGCCATCGAGCTGCAGGGCAAAAACGTCAAGGCCACCGGCGCCGCCCCGCAAACGGACTTCCAGCGCGAGCTGGAGCTCATCCGTGGCAAATCCCGGCCCCACACTCCCAAGCGGTGGGTCTCCATGCTGGAGGGCCGCGCCGAGGTGCAGCGTGTCTACGAGCAGATGGCGTCACGGGGCATCGTGGAACAGGCCGGCGAAAAACACCTTGGTCTGTTCAAATCCACGCGGTACCCGGAGAAGGACCATGGTCCGGAAGCTGCACTCCTGCAGAAGATCGAAGCGGCACTCAGTGGTGCGCCGTCGGCTCCCGCGCAGCCAGAGGCCGCGGAGCTTCAGGCCGAGGTGCCAGAGGCCGCGGAGCCTCAGGCCGGGGCGGCCGAAGCCCAGGCGCCCGGAGCCGCGGTGACTGGAGCCGCGGAGCCCAAGGCATCTGATGCGGCGAAGCCTGACGCCGCGGCGCCCGATGACAGGACCACCGCGCTGATCGCCCTGCTTCACGCCGCCGGGCTGTTCGGCAAGCTGTTCCCGGGTGCAGACCGAACCCGCGCAAGCGAGCTGGCGAAGGACTATTGGCCAGCCCGCGCGGTGGAGGACGAACTTCGTATGATCAGGCTGGCACAGGAAGAAGCCGCAACCTTGTGATGCTGCTCGTCAGGCCCGGCAGTTTTCAGTCTCCGGGACTCCCGGGTCCGCTCTGCCGGGACACCCGGCCCTCTAGGACCCGACGGGGCCGGCCACCAGGTTTCGCTTGAGGATTTTTCCGCTGGGCCCGAGGGGGAGCTCCGTGAGCAGCCTGATGACACGCGGATACTTGTACGCGGCGAGCTGGGCGCTTGCGAATTCCATCAAGTCTGTTTCTGTGGCGGCGGCTCCCGCGTCGAGCACGATTGCGGCTGCAATCTCCTGGCCATGGACGTCGTGCGGGATTCCGTAGACCGCGGCGCTGACGACCTCCGGGTGGGTGAGGAGGATTTCCTCCACCTCGCGGGGATAGACGTTGTAGCCGTTGCGGATGATCATGTCCTTTTTGCGGTCGACGATGGTCAGGTAGCCGTCGTCGTCCTTCGTCCCAAGGTCGCCGGTGCGGAACCAGCCGTCGACGATCGCCTCGGCTGTGGCCTCCGGTCTGTTGAGGTAGCCCTTCATCAGCAGGTGTCCGCGGATGACGAGCTCGCCAAGTTCGCCTCGGGGCAGCAGCTCGATGCTTTCGACCGTTTCGGCGCTGGCGATTTCGATCTCGACGCCCCAAATGGCCACCCCGATGGTGCCGGGCCGTGGTGGGGTCCCGACATGGTTGAACGCGGCGACGGGGGATGTTTCGGTCAGGCCGTAGCCTTCGTGGATTTCCACCCCGAAGACATCGCGAAATTTGTCCATGACGGCCAGCGGGAGGGAAGCGCCGCCCGAGATGCCGTACCGGAGGGCAGCGGGGCGGACATCAGTGGCCTTGGCCGCTTCAAGAAGCGCAACGTACATGGTCGGCACTCCCAGGAAGATGTTGACATTGTGCCGGGCCATCAGCTTCAGGGCGCCCTCGCCGCTGAACCGGGGCATCATGACGATGGTGGCGCCCGCCCGCAGCCCCGCGTTGAGAACGACTGTCTGGCCAAAGGTGTGGAAGAGCGGCAGCCCGCCGAAGAGGACGTCGCCCGGCTTGAAGTCCATGACGGACGTCAGGATGACGGAAGTCTGTTCCACCAGGGCGAAGTGGGTGCCGAGGGCTCCCTTTGGTTTGCCGGTGGTGCCGGAGGTGTACAGGATGGTGGCAGTGTCCGAGGGCCGGCAGGGGACGTAACCGGGGATCGGCTCGGCCGCGGCGGCCTCGGCTTCGAGCCGCGGCAGCCCGCCGTCGTCGGGCGCCATCACGGTCAGGAGGTCGGTCCCGGTGCTGGCGGCACCCGCAGCGCCTTCCTTCAGGAGCGGCGCGGCGCAGATCAGCAGCCTGGCGCCGCTGTCCTGGAGCACGTATTCAATTTCACGTGCCTTGAGTAGGGCGTGCACCGGAACCACAATGGCGCCCAGCGCGAGGACGGCGTAGTACACCCGGGCGAAGTCCGCAACGTTGGGGATCAGCACGGCAACGGCGTCCCCGGGGCCGATGCCGCGCGCCCGCAGTGCCCCGGCGTAGGCGCGGGTCCCACTCCAGAGGTCGCCGTAGCTGGTTTCTTCCTCACCAACGATCAGTGCGGTGCGGTCCGGGGTCCTTCGAGCGGACTCGGCCAGGATGGCTGCGACGGAGATGGTTCCGAAGCCCTCTTCGGGATTATTGGTCTTCATGGCCTGCTTCTTCGTAGGGATGGTCATGCCTTCAGGATCAGGGCGTCGCCCTGGCCGCCGCCGCCGCAGAGCGCGACGACGCCGGTGCCTCCGCCCCGGCGCTTCAGCGCCAGGGCCTGGTGCAGGACCAGG
This sequence comes from Arthrobacter sp., assembly GCA_034376805.1. GTDB lineage: Bacteria > Actinomycetota > Actinomycetes > Actinomycetales > Micrococcaceae > Arthrobacter. The sequence goes on along the minus strand of JAXMJF010000050.1, from coordinate 7,335 downwards.
CGTGCGCCCGAAGCCCCGACCGGATGCCCGAGTGCGATGGCGCCGCCCTCGGCGTTGATGTCCTCCGGCTCGAGGCCCAGGTCCCTGGCGGACTGGATGAGCACAGAGGCGAAGGCTTCGTTGATCTCGACGAGATCGAGCTCCTGCGCGCTGAGGCCCTCCCGTTTGAGGGCGAGTTCAATGGCGCGGGCGGGTTGGGAATGCAGGGATCCGTCCGGTCCCGCCGTCTGGCCGTGCGCACCGATTTCGGCAATCCACTCGAGCCCTGCCGCTTCGGCGGCAGCTTTGCTGGCGATCACCAGGGCGGCGGCACCATCCGAGAGCGGGGAGGAGGACCCTGCGGTGATGGTCGCCGCTTCGTCTTTCGAGAACGCGGGACGGAGCTGTGCCAGGGATTCGGCGGTGGTCTCCGGGCGGATGCCCTCATCGTGCGTGAGAGTCAGCGCGGGCCCCTTGCGTTGGGGAATGCCGATCGGGGCGATTTCCTCGGCGTACACGCCGGCGGATCGTGCCTGTTCGGCCCGCTGGTGCGACCGGGCCGCGACGGCGTCCTGCTCGGCGCGGGTGATGCCGCGTTCGGCGTTCCCAGCGTCCGTGGCCGCGCCCATCAGTAGTCCGCTGACCGGGTCCTGCAGCCCGTCCCGGTTCAGAGAGTCCAGCATCGGGGCTTCCCCGATGACGACGCCGGCGCGGAGCCCGGGCACGAGGTGGGGGGCGTTGGTCATGGATTCCTGGCCGGCTGCGACGATGAAGTCTGCTTCCCCCGCCCGGATCATCCGTGCGGCGTCAATCACGGCCGTCAGACCGGAGAGGCAGAGTTTGTTGACCGTCACGGTGGGCACGTCCCAGCCGATTCCGGCGGCCAGGCTGGCCTGCCGCGCGGGGCCTTGGCCGGCCCCGGCCTGGATGACCTGGCCGACGATGACGGCTCCGATTTGTTCGGGGGCGACTCCGGCGCGGTCCAGGGCGGCGCGGATGGCGTGTGCTCCCAGTTCGCTGGAGGAGAAGGGTGTGAGTCCGCCGCGGAAGCGGCCAAAGGGGGTGCGGGCGCCGCCGAGGATGACGGGGATGTTGGCGTTCTGGTTCAAACCGGGTTCTACGGGCGACGTCGTCGTCATGTGTTTGTCCTCTGTTTCGGCGTCGGGCCTGGCCGCCCGCGTGCTGTGGCTCACACCACATCGATCAAGGATGCATTGAAACGCGGTTCCACGTCAAGAAACTCAGTTTCACGACAGAGGGTCGACGTCAGTGCAACGCGTCGCGGACCGCCTGCACAATCGCGTCCATGTCGGCGCCCGCGGTAAGGACGGTCACGACGACGGCCGGGGACGCCTGCACTGAGGTGCCGGGGCCGAGCAGCGCTGGCCGGAAGATCTCCGAGAGGGCGCGAAGTTCATTCGCGAGTGCAGCAGACCTGTCCCGGTCAGCGGTCACTGCTTCCGCGCCCGCGGGCGCAGTGCGCAGCCACCCCCGGAGGAAGGCGTTGTGCACGGCGACCGCGGCTGCAGCGAACGAGACGGCCTTGTATTCACGATGCTCGATGTCGGGCAGTCTCTCCAGCAGGTGCTGTACGAATGCCCTCTCGTACCGGTAGGACGTGACCAGTTCCCGGTCCCGGAGTACAGGCACGGCCTGCATGAGCTCATAGCGCGCGCGGGACGTTTCCTGGTTCCGCAAGTGGTGATTGAATACCAGCAGTGCAGCATCCTCGATCGCTGCCAGTGGTTCCTGGATCGTTTCCGCCAGACGGTCGGTCACCTGCCGAAGGATCCGCTCGTGGTCAGCGAAGACCACGTCTTCCTTTGACCCGAACTTGCGGAAGAACGTGCTGCGGCTCATGCCGGCGGCGTCCGCAAGGTCGTCAACAGAGGTTGCGTCATAACCCTGCCGCGCCAAGAGCCCGATGGCGGCGGCGGCCGGTGCGTCGGCATGGTGGCTTGGCAGGTGCGAGATCATGGGCCGAAATGTAGCACAGCCGCTGGTGCCGCCTTCGCGGGGGAACGTTGCTAGTCACGGGAGTGATCGGTCTGCGTGGACTCCAGCAGCCCGCCGCTGGCCCAGCGACGCACCGCGGACTTCTCGGCGGCGTCGAACTCCAGCAGCGCCACCCGGCAGAGTTCCTCCACGTTCGCGGTCCAGGCCGCAGCAAGATCCGCTGCCGTTGCCTCGTCGTTGAGCTGGAAATTGGCGTAGGCGAGGCCCTGGAGGACGAAGTTCACGGCGTTCCGGGAGACCGGCTGGCCCGCGCTGACGCAGTCATCCCTGACCAGCCGGGACAATTCGGTGCGGTTGAGCGGATGCTCCCGCAGCCTGGCCGCCATCGCCAGGAACACCTGCCGGAACTGGGCCGCAGACAGTGCCGGAACATCCGTGACCCTGGTGACCTGCTCCTCGATGCCGGGCTGCAGGTCCGCCGGGGCGGGAAGATCCTCGCTCGAAAACCGCTTGGCGTCCCAGACCCAACCGCCCTGTGCCGGGGAATATTCGACGCTTTGGCCGATCTGGGCCACCCAGGTCCCAAACTTTCCGAAGCCACCCCAGTCAGTCTTCAGGGACGGGTCTGCGGTGAGGGCCCGGTGGGCAACGATCGCGCCGGCCACCGGTCCCGGAGCGTTGCGGATGAATTCCAGGACGTCACGGACCGCGGGTGAGGCTGCCTTGGATTTCGCCTTCGCTGCGGCCGGGACCTGCTGCTGCTGCTTCGGGGACGCCACGGCGCGAATTGGCTCCACCGTTGTGCCGTTGAGGATGGCGACGAAGTCGTGGGACTCCACCACATGGTCCGCCATCTCCCGGTAGGCGAAGGCCACGGCGCCGGCTGCAATGACCGTGGTCATCCGGTCGGCGGCCCGGAACCGCTGGATCAGGGACGTGAAGTCGGCGTCGGCCGAAGCGATGAAGAACTCGTCGACGCCCCCGCTGCCGGACAGTGCGTCCATGGCATCAAGCACCAGGTTGATGTCCGTACTGCTCTTTCCCCGTTGCGTCAGCGACGGGCAGTCAATCACACGGAACCCGGCCCGGGTCCAGTAGGTGCGGTACTTCGAGTACACCACCGGGTTCAGATAGCAGTTGCGGATCAGGAAGCGCCGGGAGTCCTCGCCCGTGCCGCCGTCCGCCAGCGCCTCGGTCCAATGCTTGGGGTCCTCGGCGAATCGCTTGGCGGCGGCCGGGTCCAGGGCCAGCAGGCCGGTGTAGACGTTGTCGAAGTCAACGAACATCGCGGCGCGGATGCCGGGACGTCGGGACTGATGGAGAGGTTCGGTCATCGGCTCAGTGTGCCAGCAGGATGGCGGACCGGACCAGATATGACCTCCCGCGGCGTTGCTTTCTCAAACACGACGACGACGGCGGGAGACTCCCGCCGTCGTCGTGGTGATGCGTGGTGGCTGTGGTGCTAGGAGGAGACGGACTCGAGGTTGGCTGCTCCGTGGTTCAGGCTGAGCGTGAAGGTGCTCGGGCCGCTGGCGTGGACCGCGATGTTGCTCTTCGGCGTGTTGTGACGGACCGAGAGGTCGTGGATCAGGGAATCCAGCTCGTGGTGCATCGTGGAGCGGTCCCAGAGCTTGTGGGTGACAGAGGTGGCAGTTTCAAACGTCATTGTTCAGTGCTTCCATTCGTGATCCGGGTGTCCGGCTGCCGCACCTATGCGGAGCCGCCGTAGGGCCAAACCGGGAACGCTCCGGACCGTTGGCGGCTCAGCGAGCTCACCGGGTTGGCCTCATTGCGTCACCAGGATGGGTAAAACTGTTGCCGCTGGTCCGCAGCAGACGCAGAGCGTCCGAGAGATCAGGGCTGCTCCGGCCGGGAAGTTTCCGTCCCTGCCGTGCCTTTCCATAGTGCACAGCGCGGCACAACCGTCTCAAGCTGATTTCGCATTATTGCTCGTGAGACTCATCACAGGCGGGCGGGCCGAATCCCAGATGCCGGTGGATCAGTTGCGGGTCGAATCCCGTTTCGGTCGGGGACCTGGGAAGGAATTTACGAATCGGGAGAGCTGTTCCCGGAGGATTTCCCACCCGTCGAAGTCTGAGGGAAGGGCAGCGCTTTCAGCCTCCCGGGCTGCGCTGAGTGCCTCTTCCCCGGCGTCGGTCATCTCCACCTGGAACTGGCGGCGGTCCTGTGGGTCTCGTGTCCTCGTGACCAGGCCTTCCGCTTCCAGGCGGGACAGGACGCGGCCAAGGGTCTGGCTTTGAACGTGGACCACTGCCGCGAGCTGTTCCTGGTTCATGGGACGGTGCGACATGGCCTTGAGTGCGATGACTGCGGCCCGGGTCAGGCCCAGTGGTGCAAGTGCATCGTCAAAGCGGCGCTGAACAAGGCGGGCAGCTGTCGTGAGAAGCAAGTAGCCGTCCCGGACGTTGTCCTGGGGGTCGAGGGGCATTAACGCCGGCCTTCCTTGGGCGGAACAGATGTCGGCCTTTCTTGGGGGTGGACAAAGGTCAAGCGGGAAGGCAGGCCAGGGCCCGCATCAGCCGGCCCTGGCCTGCCCCTATCGCTTAGCGGCGCGTGTTGTCGTCGCCGTCCGTTTCGATGCGTTCCTTGCGGATTTCCTCATCGACGGTTACCTCGTCGGTGACGGTTTCCTTGTCGAGGCGGACGCGCTCGACCGGGACCGTTTCCTTTTCAACAACGGGGCGCTCCTCGTGGAGGACGACTTCGTGCTCCTCTTCGCTGATGCCCGGGCCGGACATCGCCGCCCCACGGTTGGCGTCCGTGATGGGTTCACGTTCGACCCGGACCTCTTCGCGCTGAACCGGAACGGTCTTGGTGACGTTTTCCGTGGTGACGTACTTGCGCAGCCGCACCCGTCCCGTGGCTTCCCGTTCGGTGCCGACGTTCAGGCGCTCCTCTGAACGGGTCATTGCATCGTCAGTGGTGGGACCTGAGGTGTCGCGTCCTACGGTGCCGCGGTCGGTATCTGCATAGTCCGTTTCGCGGTAGTCCGCGTCCCGGCCGGCGGTCGCCTCGGTATAGGTCCGGCCTCCGCCGCTCAGACCGTAGTGGGCGTAGAGCCGGTCCTCCTCGGCGGGATCAAGGTGCCCGTCGGTGTCCACCCGGGGGGCGTCCTTGACCTGGTCCTTGGTGTACGGGACGAGAAGGTCGCCCCCATCGACGCGGGCCCCTTCCAGTGGGACGAAGGATTCCGAGGTGCCGAAGAGCCCTGTCTTGGCAGTGACCCACGTCGGCTGGCCATTGTCGTCGTCGGCGTAAATCTGACCGATGGATCCGATCTTGTCCCGATCGTTGGTCAGGACGTTCCCGTTGCGCTGAAGCAGGTCTTCAATGTGTTCCTTGGCGAGCATGATGTCTCCTTGGATCTGTGGTGCGGTTTGGGGTTGCAAGGACTCCGTGTGGGTCGCTGCATGAGACCACCATAAGCATGCTTAGTAACGACTTGGCAAGCTTACTTACTAATTTCTTTCAGGTCTTGGTAGTGCCAGCTGCCGGGAATGCGTGCGCCCGCCCCGAGTCTCCGCCCCCTCGGTGGCGAGCGATGGGCGTTGCCAAAAACTAAAGTCTTGCGAAACAAACAGGAAGTGTGCTTACTATTTAGTTAGTAACCGTGCTTACTAATTCACCGGCGCCGCGGGTCGCGTTTCACCTGCGGACCCTTCCTGAAAGAGAGCGACGATGACAGAAAACCAATGGCCCCAGACGACTCCCGCTGCGTCCGCCAATGAGTACCCGAGCTCCGGGACTGTGCCGCCCGGCGGTGTGGCGGGTTCTGCGTCCACCAAAGAGGCAGTGAAAGACGAAGCGGCAGCGGTGGCAGGCCACGCCGCAGGGGACGCGAAAGCGGTGGCTGAAACCGCCAAAACGGAGGCTGCCAACGTCGCATCCGAGGTGAAAACGAACGCCCGCAGCCTGCTGCTTCAGGCCAAGTCCGACCTGACCGACCAGGCTGGCACGCAGCAGCAGAAGGCCGCGGAGGGCATCCGCGCCATCTCCTCGGAGCTGACCACCATGGCCGACGCATCCGAGCAGCCCGGCGTCGCAGCGGACCTTATCCGTCAGGCGGCCGAGCGGTCCCAGGGCGTGGCTACCTGGCTCGAGAACCGGGATCCGGGATCCATGATGGAGGAAGTCAAATCCTTCGCGCGCCAGCGCCCGGGCACGTTCCTCTTGGTAGCGGCCGGCGCGGGATTGCTCGCGGGCCGGCTGGGCCGAAGCCTGCAGGCCGGCGCCCCGGACACGCAGCAGTCGCCGTCGAAAGCCGCCCACCTGCCCTCCCCGGCGGTGGCACCCGTCCACCAGGCATCACCGGCAGCGGCCCCCCTCCACCAGGAGACGGTTATCGTCGCTGGCTCCGGAGACCGGTTTTTCGACGAGCCGGCCCTTCCCGGCACGGCGGGTCCTGTCTCGACCCAGACATTGCCCGCAGGTACGGCAGCCGATAGCACCCTGAGGGACAATGTTCCCTTCCCGAACCGGGAAGGTGGCCAGCTGTGAGCCACCAGCTACCGGAGGTGCCCCCCACGGCCGCGCATGCGAAGGCGGAGACGTCGTCTTTGGGTGATCTCCTGGGTGAGGTCACGCGGGACATGTCCACGTTGATGCGGCAGGAAGTTGAGCTGGCGAAGGTTGAGCTCAAGCAGTCCGCGACCCGTGCCGGTAAGGGCGCGGGGATGCTGGCCGGTGCGGGTGTCGCGGGCCATTTTGTGTTGTTGTTCCTGTCTCTGGCGCTCTGGTGGGCGCTGGGGACCCTGATTGGGCTGGGCTGGTCCGGTGTTGTTCTCGCCGTGATCTGGGGCATTGTCGCCGCGGTTCTGGCCTCCCGGGGCCGGAAGGAACTCAACGCGATCAAGGGCATGCCCCAGACCGCCGAGACGCTGCAGGAAATCCCGCCCACGCTCAAGCCCACCCCCTAACTACAGCGAGGAAATCACGATGAGTGAAAACCCGGATGTCATCCGAGCAGATATCGAAGCAACCCGCGCACGGCTGGGCACGAATGTCGATGCCGTCGCGGACAAGGTCACCCCGTCCCACATCGTCCAGCGGCAAACCGACAAGGTCAAAGACGCCGTGTTCGGCGTGAAGGAGAAAGTCATGGGAGCTGCCGAGCACACCACCGGCAATGTCCACTCCGCGACCGGGACCGCCGGGGCGCACCTGGGCGACGCCGGCGCGGCGATCGGGGACGCCCCCGCACAGGTCAAAACCAAAACCCAGGGCAACCCGCTCGCGGCCGGGCTGATCGCGTTCGGCGCCGGATTGCTGGTCTCCTCCCTGATCCCGGCCAGCCAGAAGGAACGCGAAGCCGCCGATGCGCTCAAGACCGCGGCCGAACCGCTCACCACGGAACTCACCGAGGCCGCCAAGCACGTCGCG
>JAXMJF010000049.1:0-22280 GCA_034376805.1 Arthrobacter sp. | reverse complement strand
TCGGGTCATCGGCGGGCAGCGGGCGGCCATTCCCAGTAAGCCGTCCAAGCGGCAGGGAGATCTGGGCCATACCCGCCGCCCGAGGGTGATCGAAACACTACGACAGCCCCGAAATCACCCACAACAAAACCGTAAGGAGGGGGATCGCTATCCAGCAGACCATGTTGGGCGGAGCTGTGATGAGCCTCACGAGCAGCCGGTGTCTTCGATTTCAGACAAACCGCGCACCGTGCAGACGGGGGCATGGCCTAACGGATGGGCGTCCAGCCGTGGTAGAACCGACGAGGGTCACGAGCTCCATCGGACAGTCAAGGAGAAGCGCCATGAAAGCCATCGTCCAGGACGCGTACGGCTCTGCGGATGTGCTGGGGCTGCGCGACGTCGACACTCCCGTGCCGGGCGACGATGAGGTGCTGATCCGGGTCCGCGCCGCCGGTGTGGACCAGGGGGTCTGGCACCTCATGTCCGGCATGCCCTACCTGACCCGGGCTTTCTTCGGGTTCAGGGCTCCCAGGAACCCGATCCGTGGCAGGGAAGTCGCCGGGCGGGTGGAAGCGGTGGGGCGGAACGTCGTCGGGTTCCGTCCTGGGGATGAAGTCTTCGGGACGGCCGAGGGTTCCTTTGCCGAATTTGTCTGCGCCAAGGAGGGAAAGATCGCCCTGAAGCCGGTGAAAGCCAGCTTCGAGCAGGCAGCAGTCGTTCCCATCTCCGCCACCACGGCGCTGCAGGGCCTCCGCGACAGCGGCCGGCTCCAGCCCGGACAGGACGTGCTGGTCATTGGCGCCGGCGGCGGGGTGGGCTCCTTTGCCGTCCAGCTCGCCAAGGCGCTCGGCGCGCAGGTCACCGGCGTCTGCAGCACCGCCAAGCTGGATCTGGTCCGGTCGATCGGCGCCGATCACGTCATTGACTACAAACACGACGACTTCGCGGACGGCGCGCGGCAGTTCGACCTCATTCTCGACACGGCAGGCAACCGCCCGCTGTCGGTCCTCCGCCGGGCACTGAAACCCCGGGGAACCCTCGTCATTGTCGGCGGCGAGGGCGGCGGCCGCTGGACCGGAGGATTTGAACGATCCCTCCGGGCCGCCCTGCTGTCCCCCTTCGTCGGGCAGAAACTCACGGGCCTGATGACAGCGGAGCGCCAGGAGGACCTCCGCTACCTGGCCCAGCTCATCGACGCCGGTGCCGTCACCCCCGTCATCGAGAAGAGTTATCCGCTGGGCGAGGCTCCGGAAGCAATCCGGCACCTGCATAGCGGACACGCCCGCGGCAAGGTGGTCATCACGGTCTGAGGACGCCCGCTTCAGGCCTGCTGCAGCGCGAGTCCGATGATCGCGGCGTTGATTCCGAGTCCGATCAGCCACCAGCGGTTAAAGGTCAGGAGCAGCAGTGCGGCCGAGACCACGGCACCCGTCACCGTGACCGGAACCCACCAGGGCGCCTCCCCGGTCAGGCCCAGTCCGCCGAGCGCCAGGATGGCAGTGGCCGCAATGGCCAGGATGGATGCCAGCCGCCGGACGTTGCCGGCAAATGGCGAAAGCCCCTCCACCCCGCGGCCGGGTCCTCCTGCCGTGCCGGGACATGACGGGCCTGTCCGGGATTCCAGACAGTGGGAAGGCCGTCGGACGGTCCGGGACGCGGGTCGGGGCGCATGCTTAAGTACGGGATACCGGACACCGAGCAACTGAAGAGGATCCATGCCAGCCACCAGCAGCACCCCGCCAGCCGACGAGGCGGCGCCCAAAACCGCGCCGGCCAAGGTGACCTCCAAGGTTCCGGCGGCGGAAAATACCCTGCGCATCCTCAAGCTGCTGGCCTCCAAGCGGGGGCCGATGGCGGCGTCGAACATCGCCACCGCCCTAGGGCTGCCGCGCTCCAGCGTCTACCACCTGCTTGGCGTCATGGAGGCCAACGGCTTTGTGCTGCACCTGCACGAGGAGCAGCGCTACGGGCTGGGAATCAGCGCCTTCGAACTCAGTTCGGCGTATTCGCGCCAGGAACCGCTCTCGCGCCTGGGCCGGCCGCTGCTCGCCTCGCTGGTGGACGTGATCGGCGAGAGCGCCCACCTCGCCGTGCTGCATGGCCGCGATGTGCTCTACATCGTGGAGGAGCGGGCCAAGAACCGCCCCTCGCTGGTGACCGACGTCGGGGTGCGGCTGCCGAGCCACCTCACCGCGAGCGGGCGCGCCATCCTCGCCGCGCTGCCGAAGTCGCAGGTACGGGCGCTGTACCCCAACGCGGCCGCCTTCACCGCCCGGCACGAGACCGAATCGCCGATCATGAAGTATTCGGCGCTGTCCTCGCATCTGGACCGGGTGCGGCAGCGCGGCTACGCCACCGAACACGGGGAGGTGACGCCCGGCTTTGGCTCGATCGCGGCCGCCGTCACGGACCATGTGGGCTGGCCGACCGCCGCCGTCGCCGTGACCTTCCTCGAGGACAAACTCCCGCCCGAGGAGTGGCCCGCCCTGGCCGCCCGCGTGCGGAAAGCCGCGGACGATCTCTCCCTCCGGATCCACGGCCGCCCCTCTGCCTGAATCGCTGCCCACCCCTCCACCCCCCCCGTTGCGCTATCACTTTTGGTCCCTAAATGACGTGGATGGGAACCAAAACTGATAGCGCAACGTCGGGGCGGGGAGGCGGTGGGCGGGTCTGGAATCCCGGACAGCACCCCTCCGTAGGCCCTGTATCCGCGGCCGCGGACAGGCTTTAGTTGATACAGAACCTCATTCCCCGGAACCACCAAGACACGAAGGAGCCCCTCATGGCACCCGCCGATTTCACCACCGGTGCCCGCCCGGTCAAAGCAGCCCGCGGCACCGAGCTCACCGCCAAGAGCTGGCAGACGGAGGCCCCGCTGCGCATGCTCATGAACAACCTGGACCCCGAGGTCGCCGAACGCCCCGATGACCTGGTGGTCTACGGCGGCACCGGCCGCGCCGTCCGCAGCTGGGCCGCGTACGACGCGATCACCCGCACCCTGGAAACCATGGAAAAGGACGAGACCCTGCTGGTCCAGTCCGGCAAACCGGTCGGTGTCTTCCGCACCAACGAATGGGCGCCGCGGGTGCTCCTGGCCAACTCCAACCTCGTCGGCGACTGGGCAAACTGGCCCGAGTTCCGCCGGCTCGAGGCCGAGGGCCTGATGATGTACGGCCAGATGACCGCCGGGTCCTGGATCTACATTGGCACCCAGGGCATCCTGCAGGGCACCTTCGAAACCTTCGCCGCGATCGCCCGCAAGCTCACCGGCGACGAAAACGGCACCCTTGCCGGCACCCTGACCCTCACCGGCGGCTGCGGCGGCATGGGCGGCGCCCAGCCGCTCGCCGTCACCCTGAACGACGGCGCCTGCCTGATCGTCGACGTCGACGAAAGCCACCTGCGCCGCCGCCTCGGCAAGCGTTACCTCGACGAAGTGGAGACCGACCTCGACGCCGCGATCGCCAAGGTCCTGGCGGCCAAGGAAGAGCGCCGCGGCTGGTCCGTCGGCTACGTCGGCAACGCAGCGGAGGTTTTCCCGGAGATCCTGCGCCGCCACAACGCCGGTGAGCTCACCGTGGACATCGTGACGGACCAGACCTCCGCGCACGATCCGCTGAGCTACCTGCCCGAGGGCATCACGGTCGCGGAATGGCACCGCGAGGCCGCAGCCGACCCGGAGGGCTTCACCAAAAAAGCCCAGGCCTCCATGGCCAGGCACGTCCAGGCCATGGTCGAGTTCCAGGACGCCGGCGCCGAGGTCTTCGACTACGGCAACTCCATCCGCGACGAGGCCCGCAAGGGCGGCTACAACCGTGCCTTCGAGTTCCCCGGCTTCGTCCCGGCGTACATCCGGCCGCTGTTCTGCGAGGGCCTGGGCCCGTTCCGCTGGGTGGCGCTCTCCGGCGACCCGGAGGACATCGCGGTCACGGACAAGGCCATCAAGGAACTCTTCCCGGAGAACAAGCACCTGCACCGCTGGATCGACGCCGCCGCCGAGCGCGTCGAGTTCGAAGGTCTCCCGGCCCGCATCTGCTGGTTGGGCTACGGCGAACGTGCCAAGGCCGGGCTGCTGTTCAACCAGCTCGTCAAGGAGGGCAAGGTCAAGGCGCCCATTGTGATCGGCCGCGACCACCTCGACTCCGGCTCCGTCGCGTCCCCGTACCGCGAAACCGAAGCCATGGCTGACGGCTCGGATGCCGTGGCCGACTGGCCGCTGCTCAACGCCCTGCTCAACACCGCCTCCGGCGCCACCTGGGTCTCCATCCACCACGGCGGCGGCGTCGGCATCGGCCGCTCCATCCACGCCGGCCAGGTCTCGGTTGCCGATGGCACCGAGCTCGCGGCGCAGAAGCTCGAGCGCCTGCTCACCAACGACCCCGGCATGGGCGTCATCCGCCACGTCGACGCCGGCTATGACCGCGCCGTCGAGGTCGCCAAAGAGCGCGGCGTCCGAATCCCGATGTCAGAAACCCGCTAAGCAAGGTCCCACCCCCATCGACTGCTCCGTAACTGCCGTTTTGAGCCACGAAAAGGGCACCTACGGAGCAATCGATCCACACGAGCCCCCTAAAACCAGGAACATCCCATGACTGTCACAACCCACGAACCGCTCACCGTCACCCTTGGCTCCAGCGGCGTCACTCCCGAGGACGTCGTCGCCGTCGCCCGCCACGACGCCCGGGTGACCATCTCCCAGGACGCCCTCGACGCCGTCGCCAAGGTCCGTGCCCACATCGACGGACTGGCCCACAGCGAGGTACCCGCGTACGGCATCTCCACCGGGTTCGGCGCCCTGGCCAACCGGCACATCCCCACCGAACTGCGCACCCAGCTGCAGAAGTCGCTGATCCGCAGCCACGCCGCCGGCATGGGCCCGGCCGTGGAACGCGAGGTGGTCCGCGGCATCATGTTCCTGCGCGCCAAGACCCTCGCCTCCGGCCGCACCGGCGTCCGCCCCGTGGTCCTGCAGACCATGGTGGATGTCCTCAATGCCGGCATCACCCCGGTGGTCCGGGAATTCGGTTCGCTTGGCTGCTCCGGAGATCTCGCCCCGCTGTCCCACTGCGCTCTGGTCCTGATGGGCGAAGGCGAAGCCACCGGCCCGGACGGCGAGCTGTACGGGAACAAGGACGGCCGCCCGGTCGCCGAGCTCCTCGCCGCGCACGGGATCGAGCCCGTCACCCTGGCCGAGAAGGAAGGCCTGGCGCTGGTCAACGGCACCGAGGGCATGCTGGGCATGCTGCTGATGGCCATCGCGGACATCCGCCAGCTGCTCACGACGGCGGACATCACCGCCGCGCTCAGCGTCGAGGCGCTGCTGGGCACCGACCAGGTGTTCCTGCCCGAACTGCACGCGGCCCTCCGCCCGCACCCGGGCCAGGCCGCCTCCGCGGACAACATGCTCCGGGTCCTGTCCGACTCCCCGATCGTGGCCTCGCACCGGATCAACGACACCAAGGTCCAGGACGCCTACTCGCTGCGCTGCGCCCCCCAGGTGGCCGGGGCGGTCCGCGACACCGTGGACCATGCGGCCATGGTCGCTTCCCGCGAGCTGGCCGCCGCGGTCGACAACCCGGTGGTCCTGCCGGACGGCCGGGTCAGCTCCAACGGCAACTTCCACGGCGCCCCGGTGGCCTATGTGCTGGACTTCCTGGCGATCGCCGTGGCGGACCTGAGCTCCATCGCCGAGCGCCGGACCGACCGCATGCTGGACCCGGCCCGCTCGCACGGTCTCCCGGCGTTCCTCGCGGCAGACCCCGGCGTTGACTCGGGGCTGATGATCGCCCAGTACACGCAGGCAGGGCTGGTCTCGGACAATAAACGGCTGGCTGTCCCGGCGTCGGTGGATTCGATCCCCAGCTCCGCGATGCAGGAGGACCACGTGTCGATGGGCTGGCACGCGGCCCGCAAGCTCCGCCGGGCGGTGGAGAACCTGCGCCGCGTCCTGGCGATCGAACTCGTGACCTCGGCGCGGGCACTCGATATCCGCACCCAGCTCTCCGGCGGCGAACTCACCCCGGGACCCGCCGGCGCCGCCGTGATCGCCGCGCTGCGTGACGTCGTCGACGGTCCGGGCACGGACCGGTTCCTGTCCCCGGAGCTGGAGGCGGCGGACCGCCTCGTCGCTTCGGGCAGGGTGCGGGCGGCGGCCGAATCCGCCGTCGGAAATCTCGCCTGAGGGAAAACAAAATGCAGTCCGGATGAACAATTTCCGGTGCCCCCGAAATAGTGGGCAACACGGCCAGCGGGGGCCCGGGAACTGTAGTACAAATGGAAAGTCACACCAACGAAGTTGTGACAAGGAACATATACAAAGGGGTAGAAGTTCATGAAAGCACGCGGGACGGTTATGTCCAGACGGCTGGCATCGGTCAGTGCGGTCTCCGACTGGCGGAGCCTCAAAACGGGGGACCGGGTCGAAATCCTTAAGCATGCCCAGGTTTTGGCGGCCGGTGAGGTCGAAGAAGTCTCGCTGAGCGGCAACGTTCTCTGGCTGGTTCCGGCGGCACCGGCGGTTCCTTCCGAGAACGGGCTTTTCCTGAAATCCGGTGGCGTGGAGGTGCGGCGCAGCTAGCCGCAACCGGTTTTCGCGCCGATCACGCGTATCTTGGTGAGGGGGCGCCGTTCCGAAGGGACGGTGCCCCTACCCATCCCCGGGCATCCGGGCCCCGGCAGGAGGAATACGCAGTGTTTGAGGCACCCAGCATCATTTTTGCAGCGGCAGGCATGGCCGTTTTCGCTGCCGCACTTCTGCCCAAGCTGCTGCGCAATGCGCCGCTGTCGATGCCGATGGTTTTCCTGGCCGCCGGCATCCTGGCCTTCACGTTCATCCCGGAACTGCCGGACCCGGACCCCCTGCAATACGGGGAGTTCACCACCCACCTGACTGAAATCTGCGTCATCATCTCCTTGATGGGCGCCGGCCTCGCGCTGGACCGCCCCGTGGGCAGGCGAGAATGGTCCACCACCTGGCGGATGCTGGGCGTGGCCATGCCGATCTGCATCGTGGCCCTCACCCTGCTGGGGCTCGGGGTGCTGGGGCTGGGGCTCGGTGCCGCGCTGCTGGTTGCGGCGGCGCTCGCGCCGACCGACCCCGTGCTGGCCTCGGAAGTCCAGGTGGGGGAGCCCGCCGACGACGAGGACGAAACCGAGCAAGGCGAAGACGAGATCCGCTTCGGACTCACCTCCGAGGCAGGCCTGAATGACGGGCTGGCTTTCCCGTTTGTCTACCTGGCCATCGCCATCAGCCTGGTCGGTCCCTCGCCGTCCGAGTGGTTCGTCTCCTGGTTCGCCACCGACGTCGTGTGGCGGATCGGCATGGGCGTGCTCCTCGGCTGGCTGGCAGGGAAGGCGTTGAGCCTGCTGTTCTTCACCGCCCGTGACAGCATCCGGCTGGCCAGCCACTCCGAAGGCTTCGTGGCGCTGGCGGCGACTTTCCTGGCCTACGGGGTCACGGAAATGCTGGAAGGCTACGGCTTCATCGCCGTCTTTGTGTGTGCGGTGACCATCCGGGCCGCGGAACGCACGCATGGATTCCACCGTGTGATGCACTCCTACGTGGAGCAGCTCGAACGGCTCTTGACGGTGGTCATCCTGGTGCTCCTGGGCGGCGCGATTGCCCGGGGCCTGCTGGCCGGCATCGGCTGGGCGGAGATCCTGGTGGCGCTGGCCTTCCTGCTGGTCGTCCGTCCGCTGGCCGGCTGGATCGGCCTGGCGCGGGGCAAGACCGGCCCGCGGGAACGGATCGCCATCGCCTTCTTTGGCATCCGCGGCATCGGCTCGCTCTACTACCTCGCTTACGCGCTGAGCAAGGGTGACTTCAATGCCCAGGCCGAGCAGCTGTGGGCCTTCATCGGCCTGGTGGTGGCAATGTCCATCGTGTTGCACGGGGCGACCACGGCGCCGGTAATGAACCGGCTGGACCGGCTCCGCGAACGGAAGGCCGCGCAGCGGTATGGCGACGAGGGCAAGGCACCGAAAACACCGATCTGACGGGGCCGGGCCTGCCGGGGGCCGGGCGCTGTGCCCGCCAGCCGCCGGCTAGCCCAGCAGCGTGTTGATCAGCCGCGCGGCCACCTTCGCGGTGCGGGCATCCAGGTCGAAATCCGGGTTCAGTTCGGCGACATCGAGGTGCAGCAGCTTTCCGCTCGCGGCCACCTGGCGGCACACCGCGCTGATCACCGGCAACGGGACGCCGTAGGCTGCCGGTGCGCTCACGCCCGGCGCCACCGAGGCCGGCAGCACATCCAAATCGATGGTCAGATACAGGGCGTCGACCTGCGCCAGGAACGCGGCCACAAACGCGTGCGCGGCCGCGGCTGAGCAGTCCTCGTCCAGCAGATAGTCCACGCCCAGCTCTTCGGCGGTCCGGAACAGCGCCCGGGTGTTGTTCGGCTCGGAGATCCCGACGACGGCGTACCTCAGTTCGCGGCCCGCGGCGGCTTCCGCCCGGGCCATCTGCAGGAACGGGGTCCCGGAACTGGGCACGGCCTCGTCGCGGAGGTCGAAGTGGGCGTCCAGGTTCAGCACCCCCACGCGCAGGCCCTCCCGGACCGCTGCCGAGCCTGCCACGCCCAGATAGCTCGCGAACGCGGTTTCGTGCCCGCCGCCCAGCACCACGGGAAGCTGCCCGGCGTCGAGCAGGCTGGTGATCGCGAGCCCGGCACGCGCCTGTCCGGCCTCCAGGGCATCCCCGGCCACGGTGACGTCCCCGGCGTCGTGCACTTCCCGGCCGAGGTGGAAGGCGATCGGACCGAGGGCGGCGCGGATCGCGGCGGGGGCCGCGGCGGCACCGGCGCGGCCCTTGTTGCGGCGCACCCCGGCGTCGCTGCCGAACCCGAGAATCACAGCGGGCCGGGCGGAGGCAGGCTGGACGCGGCGAGGGGCGTACGGCGTGACGGCCTGCCACCAGCGGCGGTGCTCGGGGCCGTCGCCGTCGAACCGTCCGGTCCAGGGCTGCGGCGGGACATCTACGGCGGGCACGGGAGAAACCATGCCCCTAGCTCACCGCAGCCCGGGCCGGAAAACCAGCCGCGCCGCCGTCGGACTGTCCGTAATCCCGGAATCCGGGCGCAAACGCCGCAAAAAACCCCGGCGGAGCGGGAGGGAGAACGTGAGGAACGAGGGGTTAGTGCATGCCCAGCGCGGCCTCGATCGGGCCGATCGCGAAGAACAGCAGGAACGCCGCGGCCACGGCCCACATCAGCGGGTGCACCTCGCGTGCGCGGCCCTGGAAGGTGCGGATCAGCACGAAGCTGATGAAACCGGCACCCAGGCCGTTGGCGATCGAGTAGGTGAACGGCATCAGGGTGAAGGTCAGGAAGGCCGGGATCGCGATGCCCAGGTCCTGCCAGTCGATCTTGCCGACCTGGGAGACCATCATGAAACCGACGACCACCAGCGCCGGGGCCACGGCCTCGAACGGCACGAGGTTGATCAGCGGGGTGAAGAACATGGCCACGAGGAACAGCAGGCCGGTGACAATCGAGGCCAGGCCGGTCCGGGCGCCTTCGCCGATGCCGGCGCCGGATTCGACGTAGATCTGGTTCGAGGAGACCGAGGCGCCGCCGCCGATGATCGCGCCGAGCGCGTCCACCTGCAGTACACGGTCCACGTTGGGGATGTTGCCGTCCTTGTCGATGCTGCCGGCCTCCGTGGCCAGGCCCACCATGGTGCCCATGGCATCGAAGAAGATGCTGAGCAGGATCACGAACGCCAGCAGGGTCGCGGCGACAAAGCCGAGGTGCTCAAAGGCGCCGAACGGGTTGGCCTGCCCGATCAGTGACAGGTCCGGGGCCGCCCATTCGGAGAACGCCGGGGCCACGAGGGACCAGCCCTGCGGGTTGTACGTCTTGCCGTCGAAGCTGGGGCCGATGTGCAGCGTGAACTCCAGGATCACGGACAGGATGGTCGAGGCGACGATGCCGATCAGGATCGCGCCCTTGACCTTGCGCACCACGAGGGCAATGGTGAGGATCAGGCCGAAGACAAAGACCAGGGTGGGCCAGCCCAGCAGCTTGCCGTCGAAGCCCAGGCCGACCGGAACGGTGGTGCCGGCAACATCCGGGATGCGGCGCACGAAGCCCGCGTTGACCAGGCCGATCAGGGCGATGAACAGGCCGATGCCCACCACGATCGCAGTCTTCAGCCCTTCCGGGACCGCCTTGAAGACTGCGGTCCGGAACCCGGTGAGGACCAGGATCAGCATGGTGACGCCCGAGAGCACGACGAGGCCCATCATGTCCGGCCAGGTCAGGCCGGGGTTGGTGGCCACTGTGACGGCGACGAAGGCGTTGACGCCGAGGCCTGTTGCCAGCGCAAAGGGGTGCTTGGCCCACGCGCCCATCAGGATGGTCAGGATGCCGGCCGCAAAGGCGGTGACGGCGGCGACGGCGGCGAAGCCGAGGGTGGCGCCGGTGGAATCGGGCCCCGAGAGGATCAGCGGGTTCAGCACCACGATGTAGCTCATGGCGAAGAACGTGGCGAAGCCTCCCCGGATCTCCCGCGAGAAGTTCGACCCCCGCTCGGATATCTTGAAGTACCGGTCGAGTGCAGAGCCCTGCTTGAGCATTAGTTCTTGCATTAGTCCTCCGGGAGTGATGTGTGTTGCCTTAATCCTATTTGGCGCCCGACGGCCAACCCCGCGTTTTCGCCTAGGCTGTAAGGAAGCCAACACTAGGAGCAGCTTTTCCATGCGCCTCATCCGACAGCTTTTCAGTGCGCTCCTGGGCGCCGCGATCCTCGCCGCCGCCCTGCTGGGGGCGGTTGCTCCGGCTTCGGCCCACGATGCCGCCGAATCCACCAGCCCGGCCACCGGCGCCACCGTGGCGGCGCCGCCGGAGCAGGTCTCGGTCACTTTCAACAAGAATCCGCTGGCGCTGGGGTCGCAGATTCTGGTGAACGATCCCGCCGGCACCAACTGGGCCGACGGCGCCGTGGAGATCGTGGACAACGTGGCCTCGCAGAAGCTCAAGGCCGGCGCCCCTGCCGGTGCTTATACGGTGCTGTGGCGCGTGGCCAGCTCGGACGGCCACCCGATCGAGGGCAGCTTCACGTTCACCGCCTCCGCCGGAGCCCCGGGCTCGACGGCGGTCGCTGCGGTCCCCACGATGGGCACCGCCCAGCCGGGCCTCCCGCCGGCGCCGGCGCGGCCGACCAGCTCCGCGGAGCCGTTCCCCTGGAGCATCGTGATCTTTGTGGGGACGGCCATCGGCATCATGGTGGTCCTGGGCCTGATGGCCAGGAGCCGCCTCAAGCCGGGCTCCGGCAAGGACACCGAGAGCTGACAGAAGCCGAGCCTTAGGCGGGCGCGGCGAGGTCGTAGTACCCCGGGAGGACGGCGGGAAAGCCGTCCGGGTAAACCTTGGCGGAGATCGCCTGGCCCACCACCTTGGCCTGGCGCAGCACTTCCTTCGGCGTCGGGGTGATGAGTTCGCCCACACCCACGAGGTACATCCCCAGGGCGTGCATGGTCGCCATCAGGTTCTGCCCGGCGGTCATGCCGAGCTCGGAGAGCATCCGGCGCAGCTGGCTGTGGGCACAGCGCGTCAGGACGAGGTGGTCCGCCAGGAGGACGCCGCCCGGGGTGCGGACGGCCCACTGCTGGGCCGGGCCGGTGACGCCGGCATCAACGTGGTCCAGCTGCAGGGCCCGGATGTTGTTCCGGACATCCAGCTTGTGGCTGGCGGCGTAGTTCCGCAGATGCCGGAGGATCTCGTTGCGCTCCCGCAGGCTGCCGGCGTCGGCTGCGTCGCAGCGTTGCAGGGAGGAGGTGTTGGCCGGATGGCCGGCGCCCAGCAGATCGAGCCCGTCCACAATGATGGGGTCCACGCCGCGTCGCTGCAGCTCGCTGGCAACCGCCAGCCCGGACAGGCCGGTGCCGATGACGACGGCTGCGGTCCGTTCGATACCACCGGACATAGGCATGGTCGACACGGCAGGGTCCCTCCTCGAATGGTGCCAATTGCGGGGCCGATGCCCCGTACGCGTTCCGCTGCCCGCCCGAACGCCTGCTCTCATCGCAATCACAAGAAGCTTCCGCGTTCTGAAACACGAGTCTCGGTTCAGCAACGCCTCGAAGACTACCTAACATTTCCGGCCTTGGGTAGAGCAGCTGCCACATTGGCAGGTCCGCGAATTCCCGGGCTTTTCCGGCGGCGCCGCGGGCATCTTCCGCCGTCATCCGGGGCCGCCGGAGGCCGTGTAAACACTGGGTAAAACCTGCGTGGTGCCCTCATTCCAGAGCTCAATCGTGGCGCTTGCTTGTTCCCGGCAAACCGAGAATAGTTGTGAACACCAGGGGTTCTAGCCGCAGAATCTTCGGGCGCGCCGCCAATGGACGCTGCATGCCGACACGTCTGGCAGAATAGCCGCAACATCAGGCAAGAATCGCGAGGAGGCGGACCCCATGGGCCGAGAACAGGTTCATCCGGATCCGGCAGGGGATGCCTCCGGCGGGTCCGCGGCGCCCCGGGGGATCGTGGTCGGCGTCGACGGTTCAGACCACAGCAAGTGTGCCCTAGTATGGGCTGCCCGCGAGGCCCAGCGCCGAAATCGTCCGTTGCACATCGTGACCGCCTATTCCGTTCCGATCTTCGCGGCGTCAGGGCTCGACGGCGGGTACGCCACCGTTGACGATTCGGTGATCCGTGAAGGCGCGGAGGCCATCCTGAAGCAGGCCGTGGACAAGGTGGCCGGGTACCTGATCGACGTCGACGCCTCGGTCGAGAACGGCGATGCCTCCGGCGTCCTGCTGGAAATGTCTGAGACAGCCGAGCTGCTGGTCTTCGGCACCCGGGGCCGGGGCGGTTTCGTCGGCCGGCTGCTCGGTTCCGTCAGCAGCGCCCTCCCCGCGCACGCCAAATGCCCCACGGTCACCGTGCCCCTGATCTGCGCCGACCGCCTCGGCGAAACCACCGACGACAAGCATGTCCTCGCGGAGCGGGCGAAGTCCGGTCACGTCCCGGTCGAAAACGTGGTGGTGGTGGGGGTCGACGGCTCCGAACAGGCCCGCGTGGCGGTGTTGGAGGCGGCAACGCAGGCCGAGCGGCTCTCGGCGCCGCTGCGGGTGGTGTGCGCGGTGCCGCAGTACAGCGGTTCGCTCGCCTGGGTACCCGCGCCGATGGACCGGGACGCGCTGTTCGCCGACATAAGGGTCCAGCTCGAGGCCGGCACCGCCTGGATCAGGAGCCACTTTCCGCACCTCACGCTGGAGACGCAGCTCGTGGATGGCTCACCCGTGGACATCCTCGTCGAGGCCAGCCGGCATGTGGAACTGGTGGTCGTCGGCACCCGCGGCCGCGGCGGCTTCGCCGGGATGCTGCTCGGATCCACCTCGGACGGGATCCTGCACCACGCCAAAGGCCCCGTCATGGTGGTCCCGGACCGGGACGATCCCCGGCTGGCGGACCGGGTGAACTTCGGCCCCATCCTCGGCGATTCATAGCCAGGAGCGGGCCCGGACCCGGGACGGAAAGCTTCCTCGATGAAGGAATGCCGCGGCGGCTCGACGCCGCTGTTCCCGGCGGCCGCCCGGACAAATCTGCCAGACGAAGGTGAAACGGGCCACTTCCGGGCGTAGTGTTGAATCATGAGCTGCAAGGTTGGAGCGCGGTCGCAATGACCCGCAAATGGTTGCGTTGGATGCCCGCTGTTGTGGTCCCTGCCGTGATCGCGGCAGGCGTCCTGTCCGGATCCCTTCCCGCGAGCGCCGGAGACCCGCTGCCGGAGAAGACCCCGCAGCAGGTGTTGCTCATGGTCGCCCAGCATGGCGAAAAAGCCCTGTCCGGGACGCTGGAACAAAGCTCCGAGATCGGCCTGCCGGAACTTCCGACGTCCGGGTCCGGTGCGGCCTCCCCGGAGACGGCCTGGCTGGAGCTGCTGACCGGACCTCACACCGCCCGCGTCTACCTGGACGGGCCCGAAAAAGCCCGGGTACAGGTCATGGACCGGATGGCGGAACGGAACGCGGTCCGCAATGGTGACGAGCTCTGGTTCTACAATTCCAAGGACAACACGGCCGCCCACGCGCAGCTTCCTGCCGATGCTAGGAGCCGCCACGGATCCCGACCCGGAACCGTAGCGACCCCCGAGGAACTGGCCGACAAGTTGCTCGCCAAACTCGACGCGAGCACGGAGGTGACCGTCGGACCGGATGTCCAGGTCGCCGGGCGGGCAGCCTACAATCTCATGCTTACCCCGACCGCGGATACCACCCTGGTGGATTCGGTGGCCATCGCGGTCGACGGCGAAAGCGGACTTCCGCTCGGCGTCGAAGTGAAGGCGCGGGGACAGGCCGAGCCGGCTTTCAGGGTCGCCTTCACGAGCCTCTCGCTGGAGGCCCCGGATTCCGCCATCTTCAACTTCACCCCGCCGCCCGGGGCCACTGTCGAGGAAATCCCAGTGCCGGACCACAAGGCCGCCGCCATGCCGCCGTCGGACGCTGCCGCGGCGAAGGCTGCGAAGCGGCCCACCGTCACAGGCGCGGGTTGGGCCTCGGTGTTCGAATTCCCGGCGGGAGCCATGGCGCTGCCGGGCCAGGCCGAGCCTCAGGACGGAGCCTCTGACCCGGAAGGAACCCGGTCCGGTGCCGCCGCCCTGCTGGAGCAGGCCGCGGTTGCCGTTCCGGGCGGGCGTCTCGTGTCGACATCGCTGGTGAATGTGCTGCTCCTCGACGATGGGCGTATCCTCGTCGGTTCCGTGCCGTTGGAGCGGCTGCAGGCCGCGGCCGCGCCGCAGTGAACCACCCGGTGACCGCCGCGTGACGGCTGCCGCGCCGGCGACGGAATTAAGCATCGAAACCACCGGTCTCAGCAAGCGCTTCGGCCACCAACTGGCCGTCGACAGCGTTGATCTGGCCGTGCCGAGGGGCTCAGTCTTCGGATTCCTGGGTCCCAACGGCTCAGGGAAGACCACCACGATCCGGCTCATGCTCGGGCTCGCCGCGGCCACGGGTGGCTCTGTCCGGCTCCTCGGCGAGGAGATGCCGCGGCACCTGCACGGGGTGCTGCCCCGCGTGGGTGCACTGGTCGAGGGGCCGGCGTTTTATCCCTTTCTCTCCGGTGCGGCCAATCTGCACCGCTTCGATGCCGCCGACCCGCATGTTCCCGCCGCCACGCGGAAGGCGCGGGTCCAGTCGGCGCTGGAGCGGGTGGGCCTGACGCATGCCGCGGACAAGAAGGTCCGGGCCTATTCGCTGGGCATGAAGCAGAGGCTCGGCATCGCCAACGCCCTGCTGGCACCCCGCGAGCTCCTGATCCTGGACGAGCCCACGAACGGGCTGGATCCGCAGGGGACCCGGGAGGTCCGCAGCCTGGTCCGCTCACTCGCGGCCGACGGCGCCACCGTGTTTGTCTCCAGCCACCTGCTGGCCGAGGTGGAACAGATCTGCACGCACGCGGCCATCATGAGTGCCGGCCGTCTGGTGGCGCAGGGAACCCTCGCGGAACTGCGCCAGGGCGGGCAGGCGCGGATCCGGGTTCTAACGCCCGACGCGGGGACCGCGGCCGAGGTGCTGGCCCGGCTGGGCCTGACGGCGGCCGTCGCCGGGACGGGGCCAGCAGGGCCGGGTGCCCCCGGGGCGCCAGGCCGTTCCGCGTCGGGCCGCACAGGTTCCAGCAGTGAAATCCCCGGCAGCACCGGCGCGGTGCTCTACGCGCCGCTTCCGGCGGCGGCAGGGAACGGAGCCGTGGCACCGGAAGCGGTCGTGTCCGCCCTGGTGGCGGCCGGCGTCCGGGTCAGGGGCTTCGCCACCGAACAGGTCAGCCTGGAGGAACGCTTCGTGGCACTGACGGGGGAGGGCTTCGACGTTGTCCAGTAAAGAATTTACCCCCAGCGAAGCAGCCCCGGCGGGTGACGGCCCCCGGGACGGCCCCGCTGGACGTCCCGCGGCTGCATCCGCGACGCCGCGGGGGCAGTGGGGCCGCGGTCTGCTCGCGTCCGAGCTCTGGGTGCTCTTCCGCCGCCGCCGGACCTGGGCCATGCTGTGCGCGCTGGCGGCGATTCCGATCCTGATCGCCGTGGCGGTGCGGTTGTCCTCCGCGGTGCCGCCCGGCCGGGGACCGGCGTTCCTGGACCGGATTTCGCAGAACGGTTTGTTCGTTGGCGTGACCGCCATGCTGGTATCCGTCCCGCTGTTCCTGCCGTTGACCGTGGGGGTGGTGGCGGGCGATACCGTGGCCGGAGAGGCCGGGCTGGGAACCCTGCGGTACCTGCTGGTGGCGCCCGCGGGCCGGATCCGGCTGCTGCTGGTGAAATACGCAGGAGCCGTGGCCTTCGCCGTTGCGGCGCCGCTCGTGGTGGCGCTGGTCGGGGCCGGCATCGGCGCGGCACTTTTCCCCGTGGGGCCGGTCACGCTGCTCTCCGGAGACTCGATCGGGGCAGTGGAAGCACTGCAGCGGCTGCTGTTGATTGCCGCCTATCTTGCCGTGTCGCTGATGGGCCTGTCGGCGATCGGGCTCTTTATGTCCACCCTCACGGACGTCCCCGTGGGTGCGATGGCGTCCACGGTGGTGCTCTCGGTGGTCTCGCAGGTCCTGGACGCGCTGCCGCAGCTGGAGTGGCTGCACCCGTGGCTGTTCAGCCACTATTGGCTGGACTTCGCCGATCTGCTCCGCCAGCCTATTGCGTGGGATTCCTTCCTGACCAATGCGCTGTTGCAGGGCGGCTACGTCGCCGTGTTCGGGGCGCTTGCCTACGGCAGGTTCATCACCAAGGACGTGCTCTCCTAAAGGCGGTCACCGGCCGGGCTGTCCCCGGCAGAGGACCCTCCGTCGAATCAGCGCGTCAGGCTGAGTGCCCGGGGCTCAGGCGTGCTGGTGTGATTCGTGCTCCGCGTGGGAGACCGGTTCGAGCTGGAAGGTGCAGTGCTCGGTGTCGAAGTGCGAGCCCAGGCAGCTGACGAGCTTGTCCAGGATCTGGTCGGCACCGCGGGCACCCAGCGCCGCATCCTCCACCACCACGTGGGCGGAAAACACGGGCACGCCGGAGGTGATGGTCCAGATGTGGATGTCGTGCACGGACACCACGCCCTCCACGGCAAGGATGTGCTCGCGGATCATCTGCACTTCCACCCCCTTGGGGGTCGCCTCGAGCAGCACGTCCACCACATCGCGGAGCAGGTGCCAGGCCCGCGGCAGAATCATCAGCGCGATGACGATCGAGGCGATGGTATCCGCCGTTTGGAACCCCGTGACCATGATGACCAAAGCGGCGGCGATGACGGCGATGGAGCCGAGCAGGTCGCCCAGGACCTCAAGGTAGGCGCCGCGGACGTTGAGGCTCTCCTTCTGGGCGCCGCGGAGGATCAACAGGGACACGAGGTTGGCGACGGCGCCGAGGGCGGCGGCGAAAAGCATAACGCCGGTCTGAACCTCGGGGGCAGAGCCGAGCCGGCGGATTGCCTCCGTGAAGATGACCACCGAGATCACGATCAGCACCAAGGCGTTGGCCAGGGCGGCCAGCACCTCGGCGCGCTGGTAGCCATAGGTACGCTGGTCGCTCGCCGGCCGGGTTGCGATCCAGGCGGCCAGCAGGGCGATGAACACCCCGGCCGCGTCGGAGAGCATGTGGCCGGCGTCGGCCAGCAGGGCCAGGGAGCCGGAAATCAACGCGCCGACGATCTGGATCAGGACGACCGCGAGGGTGATGGCCAGGACGGCGACCAGGCGCTTACGGTGCCTGGCAGTGCCGGTAAGGCCGTGTGTGTGGCTGTGGTCGTGTCCCATGCCTACAAGGCTAGCCCCAGCCGAGCTCGTGCAGGCGGTCGTCGCTGATGCCGAAGTGGTGTGCGATCTCGTGGACCACGGTGACCGTCACTTCCTCGATCACATCCTCGCGCGTTTCGCAGATCTCCAGGATCGGCCGGCGGTAGATGGTAATGCGGTCCGGCAGCGAGCCGGCGTCCCACCACGAGTCCCGTTCTGTCAGCGGCACGCCCTCGTAGAGGCCCAGCAGAACGGTGTCCGGGTCCTCGCCGGGCTGGGGTGTGTAGTCGTCCTCGATGAAAATGGCCACGTTGTTCATCGTCCTGGCAAGGTCCGGCGGGATCCGGTCCAGCGCGTCGTGCACCGCAGCTTCGAAGTCGGTCTCGGACATCGGGAACGGCGGGTGGTCATGGCCGGCGCCATTCCCGCCGTCGTCCGGGCTGTCCGGGCCGGTCGGAATGATCGGGAGGCCTGGCGGCAGGGAGGCGGGCATAGCTGAAACTCTAGCCCCGAATCAGCGGGACCGGCGCCGGGTCAGTCCCACCCCGACGAGGCAGATCGCGCCGCCGACCAGGCCCCAGACGGTGGGGATCTCGCCGAGCACCAGCCAGGAGATGAGGATCGTGGTCCCGGGCACCAGATAGGTGGTGGCGGCAAGCCGGCCGGCGTCGATCAGCGACAGTGCATAGGCCCAGGTGGTGAAGGCGATCGCGGTGGGGAAAACGCCGAGGTAGACGAGGCCCAGGGTGGCCGGCAGTGGCGCCGCCTGCAGTTCGGCGATCAGCTGGCCGCTGAAGGGCAGGCAGCAGATTGCACCGACCATAATCCCGAACCAGGTGGCCTGGGCGGCGGGGAACTTCCGCAGCACCGGCTTCTGCACGATGACACTCACCGCGGCGAGGGCGGCGGCCAGCAGGCACAGCAGCACCCCGGCGACGTCCGCCGTCGACCGCTGGCCGGAACCCAAGGCGATCACTGCGACCCCGCCGAACGCGACGAGGCTGCCGATGATCAGCCAGCGCGGGAAGCCCTCTTTGAGAATCACACCGGCCATGATGGCGACCAGGATCGGGTTGACGTTGATCAGCAGGGCGGCCGTGCCGGCGTCGAGGAGGTGCTCGGCGGCGTTCAGCGCCACGTTGTAGCCGCCGAACCACATGACGCCGTACGCCAGGATGGGCCACCACTCGCGGCCCCGGGGAAGGCTGCTGTTTCTCAGAAGTTGCGGCAGCACCACCAGGCCCAGCACGACGGCGGCAATCGCCAGCCGCCCCAGGGTCAGGGAGCCCGGGGAGAAGCTCGGCCCCACGGCCCGGATCCCCACAAAGGCGGAGGCCCACAGCACCACGGTCACGACGACGGCGGCGATGCCGAGCCTGCTGATCTGGCCCGGCTGCAGGGTCTTGGACGGGGGAACGGGGGCGGGAGCGTGCGGCGGCACTTCGTGGGTGCCGTCCGGGTGCGAGCTGTCCGGCTGGGGGGAGCCTGTCTGGGCGGTTGTGGCCATGCTGCCAATCTAGCCCGCACAACTGCCCCGGGACTGGCGGAAATCGGCCATGTCTAGTCGAGTTCCTGCCAACCGGGGCGCAGCCGCGCCCGGCGGCTCACCGGAGGGGGCGGGCGGCGGCCTGGATGGCGGCTGCGACCTCGTCGAGGGCAGCCGACCCGTGCCGCCACTGCTGCCAGTGGAGCGGCACATCGACGTGCGCGGCGGGGTCCGGGGAAACCAGCGTGCGGCGCTTCAGTTCCTCCGACACTTCGATTTCTGGAAGCAGCCCCCAGCCCATCGACCAGCGGATGGCTTCGCCGAACTCGTGGGCCGCCGGGACATAATGCCGGGGCGGCTGGAGTGCCGTGCGGCTCATTGACCGCAGGTACCGGTCCTGCAGGTCGTCCTTGCGGTCGAAGATGATGACCGGGGCGGCGGCAAGCCTTTCCGCCGTTGCCCCACCAGGAAACCAGCGGGCGGCGAAGTCCGGGGTGCAGACCGGCAGGTAGCGCATCACGCCCAGGCGCCGGGAGGAACAGCCCGGCGCCGCCTTCGCCGTGGTGGTGATGGCAGCGGCTGCGGCGCCGCTGCGGAGGAGCTCCAGCGAGTAGTCCTGATCCTCGCGCAGAATCTCCAGCTGGGCCTTGTCCGCCACCGCCGCCAGCCCGGGCAGCGCCCAGGTGTGCAGGGAATCGCTGTTGATGATCAGGGTCAGCCGGACGCTGGCCTGCTGCGCGCCGGGCTGCAGCTCTTCGGCCAGGTCGGCGGAGAGCATGTCCAGTTGCCGGGCGAAGCGCACCACCGCTTGGCCGGAGGAGGTGAGTTCGACGGGGCGGGTCCGTTTCAGCACCGGCCGGCCGATGGCCACTTCGAGCGCGCGGACGCGCTGGCTCACCGCGGACGCCGTGACCCGGAGGTGGCTGGCGGCAGCCTCGAAGCTTCCGTGCGCCACGATGGCCGCGAGGGTCCGGGCCTGGTCCGGATGGATATCGATCATTAGCTCATCTTATGTTGGCGAAGAAATATTAACTGGTTTCATGTTCCTGTGCCCTCTAGCGTTGAACCCGTGATCCTCTCCCTCCTTTCGGGCCTCGCCAGCGGGCTGTCCCTCATCGTCGCCATCGGTGCGCAGAACGCCTTCGTGCTCCGCCAGGGCGTCCAGCGCTCGCACGTCCTGCTGGTCGTTGCCGTGTGTGCCCTGTCCGACCTGGTGCTGATCATGCTGGGCGTGGCCGGGGTGGGCGTCCTCATCGAGCAGGCACCCGGCGTTATCGAGGTCGTGCGCTGGGCCGGTGCCGCCTTTCTCCTGGCTTACGGACTGATGGCTGCCCGGCGGGCCATCCGCGGAACGCAGGCGTCCCAGCCTGTGGCCGGGCAGCAGGGGACCTGGGCGGCCGCGCTGGGGACCTGTCTCGCGCTGACCTGGCTCAACCCCCACGTCTACCTGGACACCGTCCTGCTGCTGGGGTCCCTGGCCGGCACCCACGGCCCGGACGGGCGGTGGTGGTTTGCCGGCGGAGCAGGTCTTGGCAGCATCGCGTGGTTCGCCGCCCTCGGCGCCGGTGCGAGGTTCCTTGCACCGGTGTTCGCCCGGCCGGGCAGCTGGCGGGTGCTCGACGGCGGCATTGCCCTGGTGATGGTCACCCTGGCTGTGATGCTCGTAGTCTGAGCTTGTCAGCCGTTCTGCACCACACCGCATCACGCAAACGACAAAAGGAAGTCCCCATGTACGTCCCCTCGCATTTCGCCGCCGACCAGGACGCCATCGACGAGTTGCTCTCGAACCCGGGCGCGGCCAACCTGGTGACCTCGACAGAGCGCGGACTGCTCGCGACGCTGCTGCCGTTCGTCTATGACCCGGAGGCCGGCGACCACGGGGCACTGCTGGGCCATCTTGCCCGCAACAACGACCAGTGGCAGATGCCGGCGCTGGGCGAATCCCTGGTCATCATCCAGCGCCCCGATGCCTACATTTCCCCGTCGTGGTACCCGTCCAAGGCCGAACATGGCCGGGTTGTTCCAACATGGAACTACACCACGGCGCACGTCTATGGCCGGCTGGTCATCCATGACGACCCCGCCTGGGTGGACGGCCTGGTCCGGCGGCTGACCACGCTGCATGAAGCAGCGTCGGCAGTGCCCTGGACCGTTGACGATGCGCCGGCGCGCTTCGTCGCCGGACAGCTCCGGGCGATTGTCGGCGTCGAACTCGTCATTACGAGGGTGGAAGCGAAACGGAAGCTGAGCCAGAACCGTTCGGCTGCCGATGTGGACGGCGTCATCGCCGGCCTGCGGGCCAAGGGCGAGCTGGAGTCGGCTCGCGACGTGGAGCGGGCGCAACAGAACCTGGGCCGGCGGAGTTGAGCGTCCCGGCAGGCGGCGGGCGCCGATTTTGGATAATCCGGGGGTCTGCCCTTATAGTTTTATAGTCCAGTTCGGAGGAACCCGAAAGGACAAAAACGAAAGGCTTCGGCCCTTAATTTTTGCCCTTGTTTCAGTGGGTTTTACCGAATGGCGTTCTGGCCCCCATCGTCTAGCGGCCTAGGACACCGCCCTTTCACGGCGGCGGCACGGGTTCGAATCCCGTTGGGGGTACGCAAGGAACTGGTCTAACCGGGTATGAAAGTCTGGTAGGCTAAAGGCCTTGAAAAATTGCAGTAGCGATACTGCAGAGAAGCAAGAAAATAGCAAGGCCCTGTAGCGCAGTTGGTTAGCGCGCCGCCCTGTCACGGCGGAGGTCGCGGGTTCAAGTCCCGTCAGGGTCGCTCTGATTGCCAGAAGAAATTCCGGCTCTCATGGTGACATGTCACCTAGGCTCTGTAGCTCAGTTGGTAGAGCGTTCGACTGAAAATCGAAAGGTCACCGGATCGACGCCGGTCGGAGCCACCACTGGGAAGCATCAGTTCTTCGGAACTGGTGCTTTTCTTCTTTAACCCCATCGACTGCTCCGTAGCTGCCCTTCTGGGGTTAGCGGCCAAAATGTGTGTATGGCTTGGGCGCGTCACCGGCCTCTTCCTGCCCATCCTTGCTGGATTCCGTTGCCGTCCTCGAAGCTGAACGCTGTGCCGTAGTGGGCAGGGAGGACGGCTTCCTCCGCTGCTGTT
>JAXMJF010000048.1:0-41283 GCA_034376805.1 Arthrobacter sp. | reverse complement strand
GATCCGGCGGTCGTCGGCGAGCGGCTCGTCCAGGGCGCAGCCGTTCTCGGTGATGTGGAGCGGGGGGAGGCGGTCGCCGTAGCGGCGGTGGAGGAGGGTGAGGATCTCGGTGAAGCCCTCGGGGACCACGGGCCAGCTCTTCACTTCACCCCCGACTCCTTAGGTGAACCATGTCTGTATTGACCCCTCCCCGCAGCGCGCAGTCCGGGCCGCCGTCCGGCCGCAACACCGGCCGCGCCACCGGCGCCCGTGAGAACTTCTCCGCCTGGGCCAACCGACACCGCAAATGGCTGTTCGCCGCCCCCGCGATGATCTTTGTCGGCGTGCTGATCGTCTTCCCGCTCGCCTGGACCGTGTACCTGAGCCTGACCGATTCGCAGGGCTCCGTCCGGGCCGCGTCCGAGTTCGTCGGCCTGGAAAACTACCTGACGGTCCTATCCGACGGAGAACGCTTCTGGCCCGCCGTCGGACGCACGCTGACCTTCACCGGCGTCGCCCTGGTCTGCGAGGTGGTGCTGGGCATGTGCATCGCGCTGCTGCTGTGGCGCCCGTTCCGCGGCGAAAAGTGGGTCCGCGTGGCCATCCTCCTGCCGCTCGTCGCCACCCCCGTGGCCGTCGGCATGATGTGGCGGCTGATCTTCGACCCGAACATCGGATTCGTCAACCAGCTGCTTGGCATGGTCGGCATCCCGCCGCAGCCGTGGCTCTCCGGCCAGGACACCGCGCTGGGCACCACGATCTTCATGGACGTGTGGCAGTGGACCCCTATGGTGGTGCTGATCCTGCTTGCCGGCCTGACGTCGCTGTCCGAGGAGCCCGACGAGGCGGCCCGGATGGACGGCGCCAATGCCTTCCAGCGCTTCTTCCTCATCACACTGCCCCTCATGATGCCGACCGTGATCGTGGCGATCCTGCTGCGCGGCATCGATGCCCTCAAGACCTTCGACATCCTTTACGCCACCAAGGGCAAGGGCGGCGGATCCTTCCACGAGGTGGAGACGCTCAACGTCTACGCCTACGGCCTGAGCTTTGACTACAACCAGTACGGGCTGTCCTCCGCGGTGCTGATCCTGTTCTTCATGATCATCATCGGCTCCATGTGGCTGCTGACCATGCGCAAGAAAGCGGTAAGCAAATGACCGTATTGACCGAACCCCAAACCGCCGCCACCGGCCGGCCCGCGCGGGACCCGCGCCGCCGCAAGCCCCTGGGCACCCGCGCCTACAAGGCTTTCCGCGTCACCGCGCTCATCGCCGTTGTGATCTTCCTGGTGGCCCCGCTGTTCTGGATGCTGCTGGCATCCTTCAAGACAAACGTGGACATCTACGACACCGGCAAGTCGTTCTTCTTCACCCCCACGGGCGAGAACTACGCGAACGTGCTGCAGCGCAACAACTACTTCGTCTTCATCTTCAACAGCTTCTGGGTCGCCTTCGTCTCCACGGCACTGTCGCTGGTCCTCGGCGTTCCGGCGGCCTACGCGATGAGCCGCTTCACCATGCACCGCTCGGCCCTCGTGGTCCTGATGGCGCGCGTCATCCCGGGTGTCTCCCTGCTGGTGCCCTGGTACTACGTCTTCTCCAACCTGAAAATGGTGGGCGGCTTCGAGGTGCTGATCCTCAGCCACATGTTCGTCTCACTGCCGCTGATCGTCTACATCATGATGAGCTACTTCGACTCGCTGCCGCTGGAGCTGGAGGAATCCGCGCAGGTGGACGGGCTCACGCCGATCGGCGCCTTCCGCCGCATCACCCTGCCGCTCTCGGTGGCCGGCATGGCCACCGCCGGCATCCTGTCCTTCATCTTCTCGTGGAACAACTTCATGTTCGCTTTGGTGCTCTCCGGCTCCAAGACCAAGACCCTCCCGGTCGCGATCTTCGACTTCGTCTCCTACGCCAGCATCGACTGGGGCGGACTGATGGCCGCCGCCACGGTGGTCACCATCCCGATCATGATTATTGCGCTCTTCACGCAGAAGTACATCGTCTCCGGCATGACCGCCGGCGCGACCAAAGGCTAGGCCACCGATGACACTGATCAGCAGGATTGAAACCTTCCTCGTCGCACCGCGCTGGCTCTTCGTCCGGATCGAGACCGACAGCGGGATCGTGGGCTGGGGCGAGGCCACCTGCGAGGGCCGCAGCGAAACGGTCCGCACCGCCGTCGACCAGCTCTCCGAACTGCTCATCGGCAACGATGCGCTGCGGATCGAGGACCACTGGCAGGTAATGACCAAGGGCTCCTTCTACCGCGGCGGCCCGATCCTGGCCAGCGCCGTGTCCGGGCTGGACCAGGCCCTGTGGGACATCGCCGGCAAACACTTCAACACCCCCGTGCACCAGCTCCTGGGCGGCCACGTCCGGGACCGGATCCGGATGTACGGCTGGGTGGGCGGTGACGAGCCCAACGAGGTCGCCGACCAGATCAGCGCGCAGCTGGAGGTCGGGCTCACCGCCGTCAAGATGAACGCCAGCGGCCGGATGAGCCCCATCGCCTCCGTGGCGGAGCTCGACGGCGTTGTCCGCCGCGTCGCCGCCGCCCGCGAGGTCCTCGGGGACCACCGGGACGTCGCGGTCGACTTCCACGGCCGCTTCAGCCTGGCCAACGCCCGGCGGGTGGCGCCGCTGCTGGAACCCTACCGGCCCTTCTTCCTCGAAGAACCCGTGGTCCCGGAAAACACGCACCTGCTGCGGGAATTCACCTCCTCCACCACGACGCCGGTCTCCACCGGTGAGCGGCTGTACAGCCGGCAGGAATTCCTGCCCGCGCTGCAGGCTGGCATTGCCGTGGCCCAGCCGGACCTCTCGCACGCCGGCGGCATCACCGAGGTCCGCAAGATCGCCTCGCTTGCCGAAATTTACGAGGTCCAGCTCGCCCCGCACTGCCCGCTGGGACCGCTGGCCCTGGCCGCCTGCCTGCAGGTCGGATTCGCGACGCCGAATTTCCTGATCCAGGAGCAAAGCATCGGGATCCACTACAACCAGGGCGCCGAAGTCCTGGACTACGTGGTGGACAAGTCCCCGCTGAAGTTCGTGGACGGCCACATCGAACGCCTGACCGGCCCGGGTCTTGGTATCGAAATCGACGAGGCCGTGGTCCGTGCCGCGGACAAGCGCGGCCACGCCTGGCGCGGGCCCGTCTGGCGGCACCCCGACGGAGCCTTCGCAGAATGGTGAATGACATGACAGACGAGCTCAACAAGGACCTGACGCCGGAGGCCCTGCTGGCCGGAATCCGGCAGACCCGGCTGGTCGCCATTGTGCGCGGCACCGACGGCGGCGCCGCCGCGAAGGCGGCCCTCGCGGTCATGGAGGAGGGCTTCCGTTACGTCGAAATCGCCCTGACCACACCGGATGCCCTCGCGGCGATCCGGGAGGTCCGCGCGGCCGCCCCGGCCGGCTGTTTCGTCGGCGCCGGGACCGTGCTGACCACGCAGGACGTCGAGCACGTGGCTGAGGCCGGCGGCCAGTTCATCGTCACGCCGGCGCTGGCCGAATCGATCGAGGCCGCCGCAGCCGGCGGAATGCCGGTGCTGGCCGGGGCCCTGACCCCCACCGAGGCCTACGAGGCGATGACCCGCGGCGCCACCGCGGTCAAGCTCTTTCCCGCGTCCATCGGCGGACCCGGCTACCTCAAGGCGCTGCGCGACCCGTTTCCCGGGATCCCCTTCATCGCCGTCGGCGGCGTGGGGCTCGACGAGGCGTCGGGCTACTGGCACGCCGGGGCCGTCGCCGTCGGCCTGGGCGGACCGCTCTTCGGGGACGCCGGCTCGGGCGGCGACCTGGCTCCGGTGCGTGAGCGGGCCCGGGGGTTCATGGCGCTCGCCACCGAATTCGATCGCCGGCTCGCCGCGATGAGCCTGCGGTGACTGGCGACCCTTTGCTTCCCGTGCCGGGGGTTCCTGAGCTGCTGACCTTCGGGGAGTCGATGGTGTCGCTGCGCTCCGCCGGGCCGCTGTCCGCCGGCGGCTCCCTGGGCATGCATGTGGCCGGTGCGGAGTCGAACGTGGCCGTCGGCGTCGCACGGCTCGGCCACCGGGTGGGCTGGACCGGTGTCGTCGGCGCCGACCCGCATGGTGAGTTCATCCTGCGGCAGCTGCGCGGCGAGGGCATCGCGGTGCACCACCGCTTGGACGCCGGCCGCAGCACCGGTGTGATGTTCCTCGAGCAGCGCACCGCCGACGTCACCCGCGCCTTCTACTACCGCGCCGGTTCCGCCGGATCCACGCTCAGCCGGGACGACGTCGACGCGGCCTACCGGAGCGGCGCCCGGGTCCTGCACCTCACCGGAATCACCGCAGCCCTGAGCCAGGACGCGCGGAGAGCCGTCGAGTATGCGGCGGCCCGCGCCGCTGACGAAGGCCTGGACGTTTCCCTCGACGTCAACTATCGCAGCAAGCTCTGGTCCCGGGAGGAGGCGCGTGCCGTCCTCAGCCCGTTGGCCCGGCACGCCAGCATCCTGATCGCCTCCGACGACGAACTCTGCCTGGTCGCCTCCGGCGGCGGCGCCGCCGGAGGGGAAACCGGTGCCGGTCCGGCCGGCGACGCCGAAACGGCCATGGCCGCCGAACTCCTGGACCGCGGGGTACGGGAAGTCGTGGTCAAGCGCGGCGCGGCCGGCGCCGGGGTCCACACCTCCTCCGGCCGGTGGGAAACCCCCGCCGTGCCCGTCACCAGCATCGACACCGTGGGCGCCGGCGATGCTTTTACCGCCGGCTACCTCTCCGCCCTGCTCGACGGCGAGGACGTGGTCGGCCGCCTGCGGCGCGGCGCCCTCGCGGGAGCCTTCGCCGTCAGTACTGCCGGCGATTGGGAAGGCCTGCCCCGCCGGGACGAACTCGCCCTCCTCGGGACCACGCCCAGCGGAACCACCCAACGCTAGGGCCCCGTCCGGCCGCCCTCACCGCCACCGACCGCCTCGACCGAATTTAGACCAACACGGAAAGCCTGGACCAAAAGTGAAAATCATTGCCGCGGAAGTCTTCGTGACCAGTCCGTCCCGCAACTTTGTGACCCTCCGGATTACCACCGAGGACGGTGTGACCGGGATCGGGGATGCGACCCTGAACGGGCGTGAGCTCGCGGTCGCCGCGTACCTGAAGGAACACGTCGCGCAGTTGCTGATCGGCAAGGATCCGCACCGGATCGAGGACACCTGGCAGTTCCTGTACCGGTCCTCGTACTGGCGGCGGGGTCCGGTGACGATGGCCGCGATCGCCGCGGTGGACATGGCGCTGTGGGACATCAAGGGCAAGATGGCCGGGATGCCGGTGTACCAGCTGTTGGGCGGGGCGTCGCGGAACGGGCTGCGCGCCTACGGGCACGCCTCGGGCGCGGACATCCCGTCCCTGTTTGATTCGGTCCGGGAACACCTGGAACTCGGCTACAAGTCCGTCCGGATCCAGACGGCCGTGCCGGGGATCAAGGCCGTATACGGCGTTGCCGCGCAGGCGCAGGCGTCGGGGGAGCGGTACGACTACGAGCCCGCCGGCCGGGGCGCGTTCCCGGTGGAGGAGGACTGGGACACCCGGGCGTACCTGCGGCACCTGCCTTCGGTTTTTGAGGCGGTCCGTAACGAGTTCGGCCCGGAACTGCCGCTGCTCCATGACGGGCACCACCGGATGACGCCGATCCAGGCCGCGAAGCTGGGCAAGGCGCTGGAGCCGTATGACCTGTTCTGGCTGGAGGACTGCACCCCGGCCGAAAACCAGGAGGCGCTGCGCCTGGTCCGGCAGCACACCACCACCCCGCTGGCCATCGGGGAAATCTTCAACACCGTCTACGACTTCCAGACCATCATCAAGGAACAGCTGATCGACTACGTCCGGGCTGCCTCGACGCACTTCGGCGGGATCTCGCCGCTGAAGAAGGTGATGGACTTCGCCGCGCAGTACCAGATCAAGTCCGGTTTCCACGGCCCCACGGATATCTCCCCGGTCGGGTTCGCCGCGCAACTGCACGTGGGCCTGGCGATCCACAACTACGGCATCCAGGAATACATGCCGCACTCCGACGCGACCAACACGGTGTTCGAGCAGTCCATGACGTTCGTGGACGGCTACCTGCACCCGGGCGACAAACCCGGCATCGGCGTCGAATTCAACGAGGAAGCCGCCGCCACGTACCCGTACCAGCAGGCCTATCTGCCCTACAACCGCCTCGTCGACGGAACGGTCCACGACTGGTGAACGCTCCTGCCTGACAGTTCCATCCTGACGGTTCCTGCCCCACAGGGCCCGGTACAAAGAAGGTCCCGGGCGGGAGTCGATGCTCCGCCGCCCGGGACCTGGCTTTTTGCGCTGAAGGCAGGCGCCTATGGCAGGCGCTTAGGGCTGTGCCCGGTTCAGTGAATGACTTCCCGGGTCATGCCGAAGGGGACCTGGTCGGACAGCGCCGCCGTGTAGTGGCCTGCCTTGTGCCGGGTGAGCAGGATGCCCTGCGTGCCGGTTTCCATGGCAATCTGCTGAAGCCCGCGGACGGCGTCCTCGAGCCGTTCGTCAAGGACCTGACGGCTGTCGACCTGGATCTCAATGCACTCGGTTGCTGTGGTCATCGCTCTGTCTTTCTTGGGTATTACTCGTTGGCCCCAATGATTGAAGCGACAATAACGCCATGTTTATAGGCCCGTCAAATCACCGCTGTGGCCCTAAACGTTCCCAGTCCGGACCAAAAATTCGGTCGGCGCGTACCGCACGCCGTTGACCTGCAGTTCCAGTAGATGGGCGCCCGCATGATGGCGCCGCGTGGTCATCTGGCGGAAGGCATGGCGCTTCGAAAATTTCCTGGATTCGCCCGGCCCGAGGACGGACGTTCCGAGCTTGAATACCTTCTCCGCGAGGGTGCCGTTCGCCTTGGCATAGTGCACCACATAGTCGACGGCGAGCCGGGCCTCCGCTGGCCCGATATTGGCCACCTCGAAATCGAAGGCCAGCTCTCCGGGAAGCTCGACGACGGTGCGGTCCAGCCGCGGCGGAGTCACGGCGAGCGACGCCGGCGGGAACCCCAGCAGCTTCAGTGCGCCCGGGTGGGCCTTCTTAAGCAGGGTCCTCAGTCCGTGCCGGACCACCCTGGGCGTGTTCGCGTCCGGGGCGGCCAGCCACCTGGCTGCCGTGGCCACCACCTCGTCAGGGGCGTGGCGGGCCAGATCGTTGAGATGGTTGGCCACCGAGCGCCGGACGTCCTCAACCGGGTCCCGGTACAGGGCATCGAGGATCGGCAGGGTGGCGGCGGGCCGGTCCGTGATCTCCGGGACGCGGATCGCCCACGGCAGGTAGGCCCGGGTGCCCTCGCTGGCGAGCCGGCGGACCTTCCAGTCCGGGTGGGACGTCCAGCCCTGAATGACGGCCAGTGCCCGGTCCAGATCGGCTGCGAGGAGCCGCCGGATCGCGAATTCCGCGGTGAGCCGCGGCGTCAGCTCGGCGAGCAGCGCCAGGCAGTCCTCGAAATCGCCGGGTTTCGGGCCGGCCAACGCAAGGGTGGCCGCTGTCTCGGTCACGGGCCAGATCATCCAGCCGGTGAAGTCCGGATCCTCCAGCGCCCGGCGGAAGATGACTGCGGCGCCGGCGTAGTCCCCCGGAAGGTCAGCCAGCATGGCGCGGCTCAGGAGGTCGGTGCGTTCCCGCAGGCTCAGCTCGTCGAGGTGTCCGGCCGCTGCGGCGAGCCGGGGGAAGCTGCGGCCCGGCGACGCCGCGGCGAGGATCCGCTCCAGCGAACGGACCACACCCGGGTTGATCAGTTCATTCATAACG
Source organism: Arthrobacter sp. (assembly GCA_034376805.1). GTDB lineage: Bacteria > Actinomycetota > Actinomycetes > Actinomycetales > Micrococcaceae > Arthrobacter. The sequence continues at coordinate 33,536 of JAXMJF010000048.1, read as the reverse complement.
CCCATTGCTTCAGGCTACCGGGGGCGCGCCGCGGGGCCGTCCTGGCGCCCCCAGCCCCAGTGGCACCGGAACCGGGATATTCTTCACGAAGTAAATGTCCATACGCGGCGTAGAGGCGGAGACGGGAATGGCAGAGGACACTAACGGGAAATCGCCCGGACGGTGGCGGGTTTTCCACGACAAGTTCGTCGTTGAGGAACGCTACATGAGCGAGCGGGACCGGAAGAACCTGTACCGGATCGCCGTCGGCCTCATGATTCTGGGCACCGTGCTGTTCGTCTCGATCCTTGCCAGTGTCCTCCAGCAGGGCGGCCTCGCGGCAGGCGACGAACCGGTCCGCTCCTGGCTCCTGACCCTCCGCTCCGAACCGCTCACGACGATCATGATCATCCTCGCGATCGTTTTCGGCCCCGTTGCCCTGCCGATCATCATCCTCGTGGTGACGGTGGCCTGGGGCCTGCTGGCCAAGCACGCCTGGCGGCCGATGCTCCTGGCCGGCGCCATGGTCACCGGCGTGATCCTTGCCCAGATCATCGGCCGCACGATCGGGCGCCAGCGCCCGCCCGTGGATCTTATGCTCTTCGGCGCCGACTTCACTTTCTCCTTCCCGTCCGGCCATGTCCTGGGCGCCTGCGACTTCCTGCTGGTCAGTGCCTTCCTGGTCTTCTCCCGGCATCGCAACCGCATGGCCGCCGTCGCAGGCTTCCTGCTGGCCGGCGTCGGGATCTTCTTCGCCGCGGTCAGCCGGCTCTACCTGGGCTACCACTGGCTGACCGACGCGATGGCCTCGCTGTCCATTTCGTTCGTGATCCTCGGCGGCGTCATCGCCCTGGACACCTGGCGGACCGCCCGCATCCGCGGCGAGCAGATTACCGGAACGCTCTCCAAAGCCGACACCAGCCAGACGTAACGCCCCGCCTGCAGCCTCTTGTCCCGCCCCGGCGCCGGTGCCACAGTGGGGCCATGGCCACCGAAGAGGACGTCCGCCGCGCCGCCCTGGCCCTGCCGGGTGTGGTGGAACGGCCCAGCTGGGGGCAACCCGCCTGGTTCGCGGCCACGCTGATGGCCCGGATCTGGGAAAAGGGCGTGCTCACGGTCAAAACCGAGGAACGCGAAGCACTCGCCGGAACAGACCCGGACACCTTTTTCTGGACCCCGCACCATGAGCGTTCACCGCGGCTCGTGCTGGTGCGGCTGGACCGGATCGGCACCGCGGAACTCGCCGAACTCCTTGAGGAATCCCACCGCCTCGCCGGAGGCCGGAAGTCCTAGCCCCGACGTGAGCGGAGGCGGTTCAGCTCGCCCTGGAGCCGGGCGTTGACGGCCTCCAGCTCCAGCACCTTGGCCACGCCGGCCAGGTTGAGCCCCTCCTCCAGCAGTTCGCCGATTCGCCGCAGCACCGCCAAATCCGCGTTGCTGTACTGCCGCGTTCCCCCGGCGGTGCGGTCCGGCGTTAGCAGGCCCTTCCGCTCGTAGAGCCTGATGTTCTGCTGCCCGGTCCCGACCAGTTGGGACACCACGGAGATCGCGTAGACGCCCAGCTCCTGACCACGTTCCGTCACGGTGCTCCTCCGCAGTTCCAGACGCCGTTTCCGGCGTGCCGCTACTTTTTCCTCTTGCATCAGTGTGGCACCGGTGCTATAAAAAATCTATATCCACCACAAAAGATAATCCGGCTGGTTGGATACATGTAAAAGACAGAGCCCTCGCATGAAGGAGTGGGAAATGATGTTGATGCGTACGGACCCGTTCCGTGAACTGGACCGGCTGACCCAGCAGGTCTTCGGAACGGCGGCACGGCCGGCTGCCATGCCGATGGACGCATGGCAGGAAGACGGCGAGTTCGTGGTCGCGTTCGATCTGCCCGGAGTCAACGTTGACTCGGTGGACCTCGACATTGAGCGCAACGTCCTCACCGTCCGCGCTGAACGGCGTGATCCGACCCCGCCCAACACGGAGTTGATCGCCTCGGAGCGGCCGCGCGGCGTCTTCAGCCGCCAGCTCATCCTGGGTGACACGCTGGACACCGAGAAGGTCAGGGCACAATACTCCGACGGCGTCCTGACGCTCCGCATTCCGGTGCTGGAACGGGCCAAGCCGCGGAAGATTGAAATCACGCACACGCAGGACCAGATGCAGGAGATCGGGAAATAGCCGAGGCGGCGGACGCACGCCGTCCAGCCCGTCCATGTGCGCGGGGACCAGAGGGCGGCCGGCTGCGGCCGGCGCCGTCTGGTCCCCGCCCGGTCCATCCAGAGGGCGGTGAATCCATGAATCGCGACCCCCGCGGCTACTACGCTGCGTTGCACGTGACGCCGGATGCGACGGCGGCCGAAATCCAGCACGCCTTCCGGGCACTGATGCGCCTCCGCCATCCGGACGTCGAAGCGCCCTCCGGCGCCGGCAACGGTGCCGGGAACAGCGGCGGGGACGAGGCGCGGCGCATCCTGGAGTCTTTCGCGGTCCTGCGGGATCCCCAGTCCAGGGCCGATTATGACCCGGCGGCAATGTCTGCCGGTCCAGCACCCCGGGCCGCCGGGGGCCGGGACATTCCGGTGCGGTACCACCGGCAGGAGGGCCCGGCACTGTGGGTTACCCCGGTGCGGTGGGAGCGAGGTCCGCGGTGACCCGGCCGCCGTCACCCAGACAGGAAACACAAGAGAGGGAGGGCAGCCATGAGTGCATGGCGCCGCTACGATTCGCACCTGATGCCGGTCTTCCACGAGCGGTTCGAGGCCCGGTGGGGCACAGGGACAGCCCCGTTCCTTGACCCGGAAGCCCACGAAGCGCCGCTTCCGCGGGCCCAGTGGATCAACATCGACACCGGCGCCGCGGTCGCGGTGGTCCCCATCTGGACCGCTGACGACAGCCAGCACCGGTCCTTCGGCGTCTTTTACCTGCCGCCGGCCGGTGATATCTGGGTTCTGCGGCCCGGGTACACGAGTTATCTGGAGCCCTCCGTGGATGAGACCGAACAGCTCCAGGTGCTGCGGAATGACGCGTTCAAAAAAGCCGTGGCGCACGCCAAGGAATTCCTGTTCGGGCCGGAAGCCGCAGCTTACTGAGGTTCCGCGGGAGCCCTTCCGCGCCGGGGCCGATCCGGCGCGCTGGCGCGGGTCGTGGCGCGGGGATGCGCCGCGGCCTAAAATCAGTCAACTGCCTGAAACTACATAGGGGACTCCTCTGATGAAAGCATCCGCCAAGGACTTGGCCGCCCTGCTGCCGCCGCGCTTCACCCTGGGCGTGGCGACCGCGGCCTTCCAGATCGAAGGCGCCCTCGATGAGGACGGACGCGGTCCCTCGGGCTGGGACCACTTCGCCGCCAGGCCCGGGGCGATCGTGGAGGACCATAGCCCTGCGATTGCGTGCGATCACTACCACCGGATGCCAGAAGACGTGGCCCTGATGAAAGAACTCGGGGTCGACTCCTACCGGTTTTCCCTGTCCTGGTCACGCATCCAGCCCGGCGGCAGCGGGCCGGTCAATCCCGCGGGCCTCGACTTCTATGACCGGCTGATCGACCTGCTGCTGGCCAACGGGATCGCACCTATGGCCACGCTGTATCACTGGGACACGCCGCTGGAGCTGGATGAGGCCGGCGGCTGGATGAACCGGGACACGGCCTACCGGCTCGGGGAGTTCGCCGCAATCGCAGCGGCCGCGTACGGGGACCGGGTAACCCGATGGGTGACGGTCAACGAACCCGCCACGGTCAGCACCAACGGCTACATGCTGGGGATGCACGCGCCGGGCGAAGCGCTCATGCTGAAGGCTCTGCCGAGCGTCCACCACCAGCTGCTGGGCCACGGGCTGTCGATGCAGGCCCTGCGGGCCGCCAACGTTCCGGGCGAAATCGGGATCACAAATGTCTATTCGCCGATGGTTCCCGCCTCGATCAACCCGCTGGACAAGCTCAGCGCCGGTCTCATGGACATGGCCCAGAACCGGCTCTATGCGGACCCCGTCCTGCTCGGCAAGTATCCCGACACCATCCGGGCCGCCACCCTCTTCTCGTCCTTCAGCCCGTCCAGCGAGGACATGGAGCTGATCTCGCAGCCGCTGGACTTCTACGGGCTCAATTACTACATGCCGACGCGCGTGGCGTCCGGCCCGGGCGAGGGCGCGGTACCCAAGGGGATGGCCGAGGCCATGGGCGATGACCTGAGCGGCACCGCACCCGGCTCCCCGTTCCACATTGCAACGTTCCCGGACACCGAGACCACCGCGTACGGCTGGCCCATCAAACCGGAGTACATGGCGGTCGCGCTCGCGGAAATGGCTGAGCGCTACCCGAACCTTCCACCGGTCTACATTACTGAGGGTGGGGCCAGCTTTGAGGACCTTGAAATCCGGGACCCGGAAGGCGGGCTGATCATCCCGGACGAGCGCCGCGTGCGCTACCTGGCGGACCATATTGCCACCGCCATCGAAGCGACGTCACCAGGGGGCGCGGCAGAGTCGGTCGAGCTGCGCGGCTACTACGTGTGGTCACTGATGGACAACTTCGAATGGTCGGGCGGCTACAAGCAGCAGTTCGGGCTGCTGCACGTGGATCGCAAGACCCAGGAGCGCACCAGGAAGGCCTCGTTCTACTGGCTGCAGGAAGTCCTCGCCGCCCGGCACCGGGGCGCCATCCCGGAGGCCCCCGACGCCGGCGCCGCGCCGGTTCCGTCCGTCGCTGTGCCGGCCTCGTCCGATACGGCCAGCCCCCAGCCGGCAGGCTAGTAATCGATCACACATGTAGGAGGAGGAGTTCTTCGAGGTAGGGATCCTCGGGGGCTTCCGGCCAGCACGGAACCTCAGTGCCAGGAGCAGGGAAATGGTGCCGGCCGTGCATAATTACCAGTCCGTGAAGAGATCCGGGGGCAGGTCCAGGTCGGGATCCCAGCCAGGCTCCGCGGGCAGGCCCGGCTCCGCGGGCAGGCCTGGGCCCGGGAGTGTGTTGGTGGCCGGGAGATGGGGTGGCCAGTCGGGTGGTTCCCAGTCCTGCTGTTCGCTGGGGTAGTGCCGGCCGGACGGTGAGGTCCAGCCCGGCGGGCTGTGTCTACTGGCCCCGGATGGTGTCCAGCCGGAGCTGTGTTTCAGGCGGTGGTACTTCGGGCACGGCTGGCCCAGGTTGGTGATCCCGGTGGTGCCGCCGTCGGCCCAGGCCAGAATATGGTCTGCCTCGTTGTCCAGGGAGTGATTGTTACATCCCGGGAAGGGGCATCTGCCGTCGCGGAGCCGGAGCCAGTGGCGCTGGGCTTTTGTGAGGCGGTAGCTGGTCCGGCCGATTTCCAACGGCGCCCCGTCCCGCGGATCCGTCAGAACCCGGTAAAAGGAGTCCGCACCCTCGGCGACCAGTCGGCGGGCCATCGACGGCGGGATCGGCCCGTACCCGTCCAGCATCGCCGGTTCCTCCCCGGCACCCAGCAGCGACAGGACAGGGACGGTGACCAGGACCTGCGCCCGCGGGACCGGCACACCCCCGGCCAGGCGGCTACCATCCGTGCCGGCGCCGGCGCCGCCAGCCAGACCGTGTCCCCCCTCGCTTGTGCCGCCGATGGTCCCGGTGCCGCCTGCGGTCCCGTCGTTGCTGAGGAGCAAGGTGCCGCCGATGGTGTTGTTGCTGAGGAGCAAGGTGGCGGCGACGTCGGCGCGGAGCTGGGTCAGGGTCCGGGCCTCGCCCGGGCCCTGCAGGGCCCGGGCGCCGGCGGTGGTCCGCTCCCAGATCCCCGCAGCGGTATCGGCCGGGAGGTAGGCCGAGAGCCAGGCCATCCCGTCCCGGTCCGGGCAGTACTCGACCCGCCGGTCCGCAACACTCTTGGTGTGGCGTTTTTCGATGCTGACCGGATGGTGGCGTTCCCGCCACGTGCGGGCCTTGGCCCGGAACCGTCCCGGGACGAGGTCCCCGGCCGGGCACCCCCGGGCCGGGTTCGGGGCGTCCGGGTCCAGGAAGTGCGCTTCCAGCGCCGCCGCCCCGGCCGGGTCCAGGTTGCTGGTCTCGTCGACCATGATCCGGGCGTGGGCCCAGGAGATCGTCCCGGCCTGCAAAGCCTCCAGGGTCAGCGGCAGCAATGTCGTCAGGGCCTGGCAATCAGACATGAAGGCGCCGGCGGCGTGCTCGCTGACGGTCAGTGCACACGCGACCTCGGCGACCATCGCCATCTCCTGGACGGCGCGGTCCTGCGGGGACGCCGCCGGGGACGCCAGGGCCCGGGTCGCCTCCACGTAGTCCGCGGTGAACCTGACCTTCAGCGCCGCGCTCCGGGCCTCCACCCGGGCCAACCCCGCGAGCCCGTCCAGGGACGCATCCGCCAGCTCCCGCAACGGATCAGCGCCGGGCGGATCAGACTCGGCAGCCCGGATTGAACCACTGCCCGAAGACTCGGCGTCCCGGATTGAACCACTGCCCGAAGACTCAGCGTCCCGGACTAGACCACTGCCGGAAGGATCAGCGTCCCGCAACCCATCGCTGCCAGGGGCATCAGGACGGTCTGCGCCGGCGCCCGTGGAAGCAGCAAGCGCAGCAACGGACGCCGCGACGGCCTCCCAGGCCTGCCTGCTCTCCGCACTCCATGCTGTCCTGCTATCCACACTTTCAGGATCTCAGGAGCCACCGACAATATTAGAGGCCCCGCCTGCGTCGCAGCCCGACACTGGAACTGACCGACAACGCGAGAGGTGGCTGTCTCCAAAAAATAAGGTGTCCGGGGCGTTATACCTCTCCCACACCCGGAACCGCAGGACCAAGACAAGGCTGCGGGCGGCGCGGACGACCTTGGACGTACGGGCAAGGCTTGGGTGAGCGATGTCAAGAGTGCGCGTTCCAGCCGCTGGTCACGTCCGTGGCGGCTACAGGCCTACTTGATCCAGCGCAGGTTGAACTCGTAGCGGTGCGGCTGGCCGCGGTTGACATGGATGCCGGCCGCCACCGAGAAGCACGTCACGGCAATCCAGATGACCGTGGCCAGGACCGCGAAGATATTGCCCACCACCGGGACGAAAACCAGCAGGTTGCACAGCACGGCAGCAATCGTGGGGGGCAGAGTGAAGTTCAGGGCTTCCTTGGACTCCTGGGCCGTGAACGGGCCGCGGTCCTTGAAGATCAGGTAGATCAGCAGCGAGGGAACGCAGCCCAGGATGCCGCCAAAGTGGGCCAGCGTGGCCCACTGCCGGTCCTCATTGGCCGTGAGCGGCAGCGCATTCGCGGGAACGCCGTGGTACGGGGGCTGGCCATGGCCGGCCTGGTTGCCAGTGTGTTCGCGTGCGTCATCTGCCACGGTGTCGTCCTTCGGATTGCGGTGGTGCGTTGGTGCCTGGAGGTGCCAAGGCTGCGCCGGGAGCGTAGCCGCCTTACCAAGAATACTTGCTCGGGCGCGGATTCACGGATCGGCCCGCTGGCAGGGGAGCGCTGCGGGGCTCCTCAGGGAACAGTGAGGAAGTCAATGACCTCCTCCACCCGGCCCAGCAGGGAAGGTTCCAGATCGGCGTAGCTCCGGACCGCGCCCAGAAGCCTCTGCCAGCCCAGGCCGACGTCCTCCTTGGTGCTGTGCGGCCACCCGAAGGCCATCAGGATCCCCGTCTTCCAATCCACGCCGCGGGGGATCACCGGCCACTGCTCGATTCCCAGCACGGCAGGCCGGATTGCCTGCCAGACGTCGACATAGGGGTGGCCCACGATCAGGACGTTACCGGCCGCGCCGGGGGACGCCATCACAGCTTCGGCGATCCGGGATTCCTTGGAATCGGGAACCAGGTGGTCCACCAGCACCCCGAGCCGGCGCCCGGGCCCGGGCCCGAAGGCCGCCACGGCACCGGCGAGGTCGTCGATGCCGTGCAGCGGCTCGACGACGATGCCCTCCACCCGGAGATCGTCACCCCAGACCTTTTCCACGAGTTCGGCGTCGTGCTTGCCCTCCACCCAGATCCGGCTCGCTTTGGCCACCTGGGCGCGCTGGCCGGCCACCCGGACGGAGCCGGAGGCGGTTCTGGTGCCTGCGGCGGCTGCGGCGGCTGCCCGGGGCGCCGGCGGCATCAGCCGGATCGGCTGGCCCTCCAGCAGGAAACCGAAACCGAGGCGGAAGGACCGGGATTTGCCGCGGCGGTCTTCAAGGGCCACGACGTGCATGCCGCCTGACTTCTCCACCCGGGTGACGGCGCCCACCCAGCCGGACTGCACATCTTCGAGCACCATTCCACGCTCCACCGGCACTTCCGGCAGTTGGGTTTTGGCGGGGGCGGACAGGTCCTGGGGGCCCCAGTTCTGGTACGACATTGGCTACACACTGCTTTGCGCTCGGTTTGCTGCGGCGGGCTGTGCCCGAAAACACCCGCCCCAGGAGGAACGCCCGGAGCGAATTCAATGCTAACAATGCGGCGACTCATATTAGACTGGTTAGCACTTAGGCATGTCGAGTGCTAATCAACACGTCTTTGTGCCAGGACAGCGTCCGGCGCGGCCGGCGAACGGCGGCACCGGATGCGGGACAGTCGATTGGAGGTGGAGAGTGAGCGAACCACGCAAGCTCGAAGTGCTGCGCGCCATCGTGGAGGACTACGTCCACTCACGGGAACCCGTCGGCTCCAAAGCCCTAGTAGAGCGGCACCACCTCGGAGTGTCCAGTGCCACGATCCGCAATGACATGGCGGCCCTGGAAGACGAGGGCCTCATCACGGCACCGCACACAAGCGCCGGGCGCATCCCCACGGACAAGGGCTACCGGCTCTTCGTGGACCAGATTTCGGCGGTCAAACCGCTCTCACCGGCGGAACGGCGCGCCATCCAGGCGCTGCTGGAGGGTTCCGAGGACCTCGACGACGTTCTGGACCGGACCGTCCGGCTGCTCTCGCAGCTGACCAACCAGGTTGCCGTTGTGCAGTACCCCCACCTCAGCCGGGCCAAGGTGCGGCATATCGAATTCGTCCTGCTGGCTCCCCGCAAGGTGCTCGCCGTGCTGATCGCGGACACCGGCAAGGTCGAACAGCGGGTCATCGACGCGGGGCAGGATCTTTCCGACGAGGCCCTGTCCGAACTGCGCACACGGTTCCTCGGCAGCCTCTCGGGCACTCCGCTGAACCTGCTGCCGCAGACGCTGCAGTCGGTGATTGTCAGCTGCCCGCCCGCACGGCGCAGCGCCGCCCAGGCGCTGGCCCGCGGCCTTGAGGCGCTGGCCGCCAGCAGCCGCGAAGAGCGTATGGTCATGGCCGGGACCGCCAACCTGGCCCGCTCCAACGTCGACTTCCCGCTCAGCATCGGCCCGGTGCTGGAGGCCCTCGAGGAGCAGGTGGTCATGCTCCGCCTGCTGAGCGACATGGCCGAGGACCCGCGGGGCGTGACGGTCAGCATCGGCCGGGAAAACCCGTACGACGGCCTCGCGGAGGCCTCGGTGGTGGCGACAGGCTACGGCCCGGACGCCACGGCGAAAGTCGGAGTGCTGGGCCCCACCCGGATGGACTATCCGACCACCATGGCCGCCGTCCGGGCCGTGGCCCGCTACCTTTCGCGGATTCTCGGCCCCTGACGAACCGCGTCCACCCGACCGGCCCGCCGGGCCGGCACCAGACTTCTTGCCCCTGACAGGCAGTGCCCCACAGGCAGTACAAAAAGGAAGAGATACAAACTTTGAGCAGCCATTACGACGTTCTGGGAGTCTCCCGCGAAGCTACCGGAGAAGAGATCAAGAAGGCCTACCGCAAGCTGGCGCGGACCCTCCACCCGGACGTAAACCCCGGGGACGACGCCTCGGACCGGTTCAAGGCCGTCACCCACGCCTACGAAGTGCTGTCCGATCCGCAGAAACGCCGGGTCTACGACACCACCGGCAACGAGAACGGCACCGACAACGGCTTCGGCGGCGGCAGCTACGCCGGCCAGGGCTTCGCGTTCCAGGACATTTTCGAGACATTCTTCGGCGCCGGCGGCCAGGCTGGGCCGGCCTCCCGGGTCCGCCGCGGCCAGGACGCCCTGATCAGCGTCCGGATCGAGCTGCGCGACGCGGTGTTCGGTGTCAACAAGAAGCTCGAAGTGGACACGGCCGTCACCTGCCCCACCTGCGAGGGCTCATGCTGCCGGGAAGGCAGCCACCCGGAACGCTGCGACATCTGCGGCGGCAGCGGCCAGGTCCAGCGCGCCGTGCGTTCCATCCTCGGCCAGGTCATGACCACGGCCCCCTGCGGCTCCTGCGAGGGCTTCGGCACCGTCATCAAGGACCCCTGCAACGAATGCGCCGGCCAGGGCCGGATCCGCAGCCGGCGCTCCCTGACCGTCAAGGTTCCCGCCGGCGTTGCCACCGGCACCCGCATCCAGCTCTCCGGGCAGGGCGAAGCCGGACCCGCCGGCGGTCCCGCGGGCGATCTTTACGTCGAGATCCGGGTCGCCAACGATGCCACGTACGTGCGCGACGGCGACGACCTGCACGCCAGCCTCAACATCCCCATGACGGCCGCCGCGCTCGGCACCGAGCTGACGCTCGATACCTTCGACGGCCAGCAGGAGATCGACGTCAAGGCCGGCACCCAGTCCGGTGAGGTCATTACGCTCCGCGGGCTCGGCGTCACCCACCTGCGCGGTTACGGCCGCGGCGACCTCAAGGTCCACCTCCAGGTGGACACCCCCGCCAAGCTCGATCCCGCCCAGGAGGATCTGCTCCGCCAGCTCGCGAAGCTGCGCGGGGAACAGTTCACCGAAGGAAAGCTTGCAGCGAGCGGCGGGGTCTTCGCAAAGCTCCGGGACCGGCTCGGTAACCTGTAGCGGTGAGCAACCCGGTCTTCTTCACTGCCCCCGGAACCCTGGACGGGCTGGCCCCCGGTTCCGTCTTCGTCCTTGACGGACCCGAGGCCCGCCATGCGGTCACGGTGAAGCGCCTGGCCGTGGGGGAGACCGTGGACATCGCCGACGGCGCCGGCAAGCGCCTTACCGGCACCGTGGCCGCCGCCGCGCCCAATGAACTGACGGTGGAGTGTTCCGAGCTCTCCGACGAACCCCGGCCCGGGATCCGGCTCGTCCTGGTCCAGGCCCTCGCGAAGGGCGACCGGGACGAACTCGCCGCCGAAACCGCCACCGAATTGGGGATCGACGCCGTCGTCCCCTGGCAGGCGGAACGTTCGATTGTCCGGTGGAAGGCGGAACGTGCCGCCAAGGCGCACGCCAAATGGCAGTCCGTCGTCACGGCGGCGGCCAAGCAGGCCCGCCGCGCCTGGATCCCGGAGGTCCGCCCCGCCGTCGACAGCGCCGGGCTGCAGGCGGCAGTGGCGGCGGCCGACCTCGCCATCATCCTGCACGAGGACGCTGTCCGGCCGCTGCGTCGGGTGCTGGAGGCCTGGCAGGACGCGGGCTCCGCCGGCGACGGGTCAGGCGGTGGCCGCGAGGTGCTGCTGATCGTTGGACCCGAGGGCGGCATCAGCCCGCGGGAAGTGACCAGGCTTTGCGACGCCGGCGCGGTGACAGCCCTGCTGGGACACCATGTGCTGCGTTCCTCCACGGCCGGTCCCGCCGCCACGGTCCTCGCCAGCGACATCCTGGGCCGCTGGTAGCGTCCGGCGGTCTGTCCGCGGATAAACAGCGATCGACTGCTCCGTAACCGCCGTTCTGAGGGTTCAAAAGGGCCGTTACGGAGCAGTCGATGCTGAATTCCGATTGGGGTCCGCTATTTGACCGTGAACCCGCGGGTGTCGACGTTGAGGTCCTCGGCCGGGTTGCCGTCCTCGAGCTGCGATACCCGGACCTCATAGTTGCCGGGCCCAAGGTTGACCGACAGGCTGAACGCGCCTGATTGGCCGGCCTCAGCCGAGGCCGTGACCGTCCCGTCCAGGTACTTCGTCTCAACGCTGCCGTCGATGCGCCGAATCTCCCAACGGAGTTGCCCTCCCGGAGCGGTACTGCGGCCCGAGATCTTGACGGCGCCGTCATCCACGGACGTCCCCTCCTGGGGATCAATGATCCACACCGGGGCGACCATCCCGACGCTGCGTGCGGTCGGGGCGCCGAGGCGGACGTGGTTGAAGGCGACGTAGTCGGTATGCCCGTCCACGAGGACCACCACCTGGATCTGCTGGCCGGCATCGATCAGCCCCGCGCTGGCCGCGGCCGCCGTCGCCGTGTAGACAAGCTGCTGGACCGCACGCTCGGCCATGACGGGATCCACATTGCTGTTGAAGGCATCCGCGGACATGTCCACCGTGATGACGTTCTTGCCTGAGATGGAGCTTGCCAGTTTCTTCGGGTTCTGCCACGGCGTGAAGAAGTCCGGATCGAGCGGCTTCTCGGACATCATGACCCGGAGCGCCCGGGTGACCGGATTGTCCTGCTCCGGGACGTCCCGGAACTCCCGGTAAAGGAACACGCTTTCGTTGCTCCGGCCGATCCAGTACACGGGCGCCTTGTTGGACGCCTGCGTGGTTTCCAGCGGCGCGCTCGTGGTCGGCGCGGTCGCCTGGGCGGACAGGACCTGCGAGGGGGCACTGGAATCCGTGATGCCGGACTGGGGGGTAGCCACGCAGCCGGTAAGGGCCAGGGCCAGCGCCGCGGGCAGCGCCAGCAGCGGCATGCCCGGACGTATCCGCCTGCCTGCCGCTGTCTGTCCAGTCCTGCGTCCCCTGATGGCCGTTGCCTTTCGCTGCTCGGTTTTATCGTTCGTAACGGCCCGCAAGCCCGGCTTAAAAGCCGTGGCGGAGGCCGGTTTCCAGCATGGCATACGGGTCCGGCGCGTAAGCGTCGATTCGGCCGGCGGGCGGGAACTGCAACGGGAACGATATGAGGCCGATACGAAGTTGATACCAAAAACCGGGAACGGCTCCAGATGACGCCAGGTGGCGGCGCGCCAGGCCATCACGCCCGGCGCAGTGCGCAGCCCCTCACTGGCGTAAGATAAAAGGACCCGCTGACACCCGGAACCAGAAGGCGCGCACTACCCTCGAAGCAAGCGCCGTCGGTCCGGACCAGCGGACAGACCATTTCCGAACTGGAGGGGACCAGAGGCCCGCGGGCCAACACCATGACTGAAGCAGCGAACGGCAAGGCCCGGATCAGCGCCGGAGAGCGCGCCGCAGGTGAATTCCCCCACTCCCTACCAGGGCTGCGGACGGAGGTAGTCCTGTTCGACAATTCCGATCAGATGGTCCAGTCTCTCGGCAGTCATGACGAAGCCCTGCGCTTCATTGAGGCCCAGTTCCCGGCCGTGGACTTCCACGCCCGCGGCAACGAGCTCGCCATCAGCGGGCCGGCCGCCGACGTGCCCAGGATCATGCGCCTGCTCAACGAAGTCCGGGGACTCGTCGCCCGGGGCACCGTCATCACTCCCGCTGTCCTGCAGCAGCTTGTGTCGATGCTCCGGAGCCAGTCACTGCAGAACCCCGTCGACGTCCTCACCCACAACATCCTCTCCAGCCGCGGCAAGACGATCCGGCCGAAGACGCTGAACCAGAAGAACTACGTGGACGCGATTGACGCCAACACGGTGATCTTCGGGATCGGCCCGGCCGGTACCGGCAAAACGTACTTGGCCATGGCCAAGGCCGTGCAGGCACTGCAGCAAAAGGAAGTCACCCGGATCATCCTGACCCGTCCCGCCGTCGAGGCGGGGGAGCGGCTGGGATTCCTTCCCGGCACGCTCAGCGACAAGATCGACCCCTACCTGCGGCCGCTCTATGACGCCCTGCACGAAATGATGGACCCGGAATCCATCCCGCGGCTGATAGCGGCCGGCACCATCGAGGTCGCCCCGCTGGCCTACATGCGCGGCCGCACGCTCAATGACGCGTTCATCATTCTGGACGAGGCACAGAACACCACCCCGGAGCAGATGAAGATGTTCCTCACCCGGCTGGGCTTTGGCTCCAAGATGGTGGTCACCGGCGACGTCACGCAGGTGGACCTGCCGTTCGGGACCCGCTCCGGCCTCCGGATCGTGGAGGACATCCTGATGGGCATCGAAGACGTCAACTTCACCGTCCTGGACGCCTCCGACGTCGTCCGGCACCGCCTGGTGGGCGACATCGTCAACGCCTACAGCGTCTGGGACGAGATCCAGCGGAACCGGGTCAAGCACTCCGTGGCCCGCGACAAGCGGGGGGAACACGCGTGAGCATTGAGGTCAACAACGAATCCGGTGTCACCGTCGATGAGGCCGAGCTGGTCCAGCTGTCCCGCTTCATTTTCGAACGCCTCTTTATCCACCCGCAGGCCGAGCTGTCGATCCTGCTCGTGGACGAGCCCGCCATGGAGAAGCTGCACATCGAACTGATGGATGAGCCGGGCTCCACCGATGTGCTCTCCGTGCCCATGGACGAGCTGACGCCGGGCACCCCGGACAAGCCCACGCCGCAGGGCATGCTGGGCGACATCGCCATCTGCCCGCAGGTCGCGGAGGTCCAGGCGATGAACGCCGGCCACTCCACCCAGGACGAGATGCTGCTGCTCACCACCCACGGCATCCTGCACCTGCTCGGCTTCGATCATGCGGAGCCTGAGGAGAAGGAGGAGATGTTCGGCCTCCAGCGCGAACTGCTCGCCGCCTTCACCGGTAAAGACGCCCCCTCCGAGACGATTCAGTGACCCCACTGATCGTTGCCGGCATGGCGCTGGTGTTCCTCAGTTTTGCCGCGTTCCTGACCGCAGCTGAGTCTGCTTTCAACTACCTTTCCCGGCATGATGCCGGGGCCGCGATCCTGCACAGCCGCGGTACCGCCCTTAAGCGCATCATGGCCCAGCCCGTGGCGCACATGCGGGCCCTGCGGTTCTGGCGCATCTGGTTCGACATGGCCTCCGCCGTCGCCGTGACGGTGCTGCTGAACAGCCTGCTCGACAACGTCTGGCTCTCCGGGCTGATCGCCACCGGCGTTATGGCACTGCTGGGCTTCGTGATTGTCGGTGTGTCCCCCCGGCAACTCGGCCGGGTGCACTCGGCCGGCCTGGTCCGCTTCAGCGCCCCGGTGATCCGCTGGCTCTGCTGGGTGCTGGGTCCGATTCCCGGCTGGCTCGTCACCCTGGGCAGTGCCGTAGCCCCCGGGGCGCCCGCGGACAACGAGGCCTTCTTCAGCGAAGAGGAATTCCGGGAACTCGTGGACCGCGCCACGGAGTCAGACGTGATCGAGGACAACGAGGCCGAACTGATCCAGTCGGTGTTCGACTTCGGCGACACCCTGGTCCGCTCCGTTATGGTGCCCCGCACCGACATCCTCAGCATCGACTCCGGTTCCAGCCTGCACCGGGCCATGTCGCTGTTCCTGCGCTCGGGCTATTCCCGGATCCCCGTCATCGGTGAGAACACGGACCAGGTCCTGGGCATCGTGTACCTCAAGGATGTGGCGGCAGTCATCCATAACCTCGGTCCCGATGAGGAGCCGCCGGTTGTTGACGAGCTCGCCCGCGAGGTGCGCTACGTCCCTGACTCCAAGCCGGTCAGTGAACTGCTGCGCGAACTGCAGAAGGAATCGACGCACGTCGCGATCGTGATTGACGAATACGGCGGTACCGCCGGGCTCGTTACCCTCGAGGACCTCATCGAGGAAATCGTCGGTGAGATCGTCGACGAGTACGACACCGAGAGCGCGGAGGCGGTGGAACTCGGCGACGGAAGCTACCGGGTCAGCGCCCGGATGAGCATCGATGACCTCGGCGAGCTTTTCGACCTCGAGCTCGACGACGACGAAGTGGACACCGTGGGCGGCCTGCTCGCCAAGGCCCTCGGGCGGGTGCCGATTGTCGGCAGCACCGTCGAGGTCCACGGGCTGTCCCTTCGTGCCGACCGGCTCGAGGGCCGGCGGAACCGCGTCAGCCACATCATTGCGGCCGCCGCACCAAGAGTAGAAACTGACCTTGAAGACCTTCTCGACGAGGCCGCACCAATCCAACAGGGAGTCTCACGTGAGCAAGCAGAATAAGTCCGACGGCGAAGCAGCCCACGGCGGCTACCGCGCCGGTTTCGCGGTGCTGGTTGGACGCCCCAACGCGGGCAAGTCGACCCTCACCAACGCCTTGGTCGGCCAGAAGGTGGCGATCACCTCGGCCAAGCCGCAGACCACGCGGCACACCATCCGTGGCATCGTGCACCGCGACGACGCGCAGCTGATCCTGGTGGACACCCCGGGCCTGCACCGCCCCCGCACCCTGCTGGGGAAGCGGCTCAACGAGCTCGTCGCCGACACCCTCGCCGAGGTCGACGCGATCGGCTTCTGCCTGCCGGCCAATGAGAAGATCGGCCCGGGCGACAAGTTCATCGCCGCCCAGCTCGCCGCCATCGGCAACAAGCCGGTCATTGCCATTGTGACGAAGGCCGATACGGTGGACCGCCAGGCCCTCACCGAGCAGCTGCTCGCCGTCGCCGCCCTGGGCCGCGAGGTCCTCGGCGAGGACGGCTGGAAGGACATCGTCCCGGTCTCCGCCACCGACGGATTCCAGGTCGGCACCCTCGCCGACGTGCTGATCACCCACATGCCGCCGTCGCCGCCTCTCTACCCGGACGGCCACCTGACGGACGAACCGGAAGCCGTGATGATCGCCGAGCTCATCCGGGAAGCCGCCCTCGAGGGCGTCCGCGACGAACTGCCGCACTCCCTTGCCGTCGTCGTCGACGAGATCGTTCCTCGGGAGGACCGGCCCGAAGACAAGCCTTTCCTCGACGTCCGGGTCAATCTCTACGTGGAGCGTCCTTCCCAGAAGGCCATCATCATCGGTAAAGGAGGTGCCCGGCTCCGCGAGGTCGGCACCAACGCCCGCAAGTCGATCGAGGCGCTGCTCGGCGCGCGCATCTATCTCGACCTGCACGTGAAGGTCGCCAAGGACTGGCAGCGCGACCCGAAGCAGCTGGTCAAGCTCGGCTTCTAGGCACAACCCGGCGCCGGGCGACGCCCGCGCCGCTCCCATGGAGCCCGCCATCGGGGGAATTCCCAGATTCGGGCTCTAAAATGGACCGACCCCTGTCTGAAAGAAGGCTCACCTGTGTCTCGACCCAGTGAAGACCGTACTGACGGAACCGGATCCCCGGTTCCGTCAGGTTCTGCTGCCCGGCACACGGATGATCCCGCCGCGGGACCGGCACGGCATCTGGGTCCCCTCCGCCGCATGCCCGGCTGGCTGAAGATCGGCACGGCGGTTGTGTCCATCCTGCTGGTCGGTGTCCTCGCGTTCGGTGCCTACTGGGTCATCCGGCTGCAGGGCAACATCAGCAAGGCATCACTGGGAGCCGGCAGCGACAAGACCGAGGGCGCCCTGGACGACTCGCGGGACAGGATGCAGATCCTGATTCTGGGCTCGGACACCCGTGACGGCAAGAACGCGAAGTACGGCACGTCCGACGACGCCACCGGCTACGGGCACTCGGACGTCATGATGCTGATGGACATCTCGGCGGACAACAAGCGGGTCAGCGTGGTCAGTTTCCCCCGCGACCTGCTGGTGGACACCCCCGAATGCACCGACCAGGAATCCAAAAAGGAATTCCCGGCGCAGGAAAACGTGATGATCAACGAGGCCATGTCGGAGGCCGGCATCGGCTGCGCCGTGGACACGGTCAACAAACTGACCGGCCTGGAGATCGACCACTTTATGATGGCCGACTTCAACGCCGTCAAGGAGCTCTCGAACACCGTGGGCGGTGTGGAGGTCTGCATCAGCGACGCCGTGTATGACCCGGATTCGAAGCTGCGGCTCCCCAAGGGAACCTCCACCGTGCAGGGCGAGCAGGCGCTGGCGTTCCTGCGCACCCGGCACGCGTTCGCCGACGGCGGCGACCTCGGCCGGATCAAGGCACAGCAGGGTTTCCTGTCATCCCTCACACGGAAGATGAAGGATGACGGCACGATGTCCAACCCCGGCAAGATGCTCGAAATCGCCGACGTCGTCACCAAGAACCTGACCATCGACGAGGGCCTCGCCTCCATCCCGACGCTGCTGACGGTGGGGAACCGGCTG
This sequence comes from Arthrobacter sp., assembly GCA_034376805.1. Classification (GTDB taxonomy): domain Bacteria; phylum Actinomycetota; class Actinomycetes; order Actinomycetales; family Micrococcaceae; genus Arthrobacter. The sequence continues at coordinate 15,646 of JAXMJF010000048.1, read as the reverse complement.
AAGAACATCGACGTCGGAAAGGTCGCCTTCGTGGCGGTCCCGACGGTCCCCGCGGTGAGCGACCCGAACCGACTGCAGGTCGCGGAGCCCGCTGCTTCCCAGCTCTTCGCCGCGATGCGCAAGGACATCGACCTCACGGACCCGACGGCACCGCCGAGCCCGTCCGCGTCCCCGGAACCCAGCGCCAGTCCCAGCCCCGAGCCGACACCCAGCGAGACGGCCCCCGCCTACGACAAGGCGCTGCAGCCCGTTACCGTGGCGAACGGCTCCGGGGTTCCGGCGCGGGCCCAGGAGATCATCCAGGCCCTCACCGCCGGCGGTTTCACCCAACTTGGCGAGCTGGCCGCCCAGCCGGTCGCAGCGACCGCTGTCTACTACGGTGCGGGCAACGAGGCTGTGGCCGCTGATGTTGCCGCCCTGCTCGGCATTCCGGCAACCCAGGTGCTGCCAACCGCCGGTGTCGTGGGCGTCCAGGTCTACCTGGGCAGCGACCTCGTCGGCGGCACCCCGGGCGGGGACGCCGCGGTGCAGCTGCCCTCGGACATCGTCAACCAGACCGCCGGGGACGTCGTCTGCCAGCAGGCCAATCCGGCGCTGATCACCCGGTAGCGGCGTGCGTTAAGCCGACGAGGGCCGGCCGCGGGAACTGAACTGTTCCCGGGGCCGGCCCTTTGTTGTGGCCAGGCCTTCGGTGCCGGAGGGCGGTGCTGCCTACCAGATGCTGACGCGCTCGTCCGCGGGCATCCACATGCCGTCCTGCTCCGCCGTGCCGAATGCCTCGTGGAAGGCGTCGAGGTTTTTGGCGATCTGGTTGGTGCGGAACTCGTTGGGGGAGTGCGGATCCGTGGCGATCCTCCGGATCGCTTCCTCGGTCCGGATGACCTGCCGCCAGCTGGCAGCCCAGGACGCAAAGAAGCGTTGCACTCCGGTCAGGCCGTCCAGCACCGGCGGCTCCTGGCCGTCGAGGCTGATCAGGTAGGCCTTGTACGCAATTGTCAGGCCGCCGAGGTCGCCGATGTTCTCGCCCAGGGTCAGTTTGCCGTTGACGGTGTGCCCGGGTGCCGCGGCGGGGGAGAGCGCATCGAACTGGGCCACCAGTTTGGCGGCCAGCGATTCGAAGGCGCTGCGGTCGTCCTCCGTCCACCAGTTGCGGAGCAGTCCGCTGCCATCGTACTGGGAGCCCTGGTCGTCGAAGCCGTGGCCGATTTCGTGCCCGATCACGGCGCCGATGCCACCATAGTTGACGGCATCGTCGGCGTCGGCGGTGAAGAACGGCGGCTGCAGGATCGCCGCAGGGAAAACGATCTCGTTGAGCAGCGGGTGGTAGTACGCATTCACCGTCTGCGGCGTCATCAGCCACTTCTCCCGGTCCACGGGCTTGCCCACCTCATCAAGGTGCCGGTCGACGTCGGCATTGTGCGCGCGCTCCACGTTGCCGAGCAGGTCCGACGGGTCGATGTCCACTGCGGAGTAGTCGATCCACTTGTCCGGGTAGCCGATCTTGGCCCGGAAGGAATCGAGCTTCTTCAGCGCCTCATGTTTCGTGTCCTCGCCCATCCAGGCCAGGCCGGTGATGGATTCGCGGTACGCCTCGATCAGGTTCGCGACCAGCGACTCCATCCGGGCCTTGTGCGTCTCCGGGAAATGCCGGGCCACGTAGATCTGTCCCACGGCCTCGCCGAGGGCAGCCTCGACGACGGCGACCCCGCGCTTCCACCGGTCCTTGTTGCGCGGCGTGCCGCTGAGCGTGGTGCCGTAGAAGGCGAAGTTGGCGTCCACCAACGCGGAGGAGAGGTACGGTGCGGCCGCGCTGACCACGCGCAGGGCAAGCCATTCCTGCCAGACGGACAGTGGCTCGGAGTCGAGCAGGGAGGCCGCCCCGGAGAAGAAATCCGGGGTGCTCACGACCAGCTCGGCGCGCTTCTCCGGCGTGATGGCGGCGGCGTCGAACCAGGTCGTGAGCAGCGGGAAGAGCTGCGTGGCCTCATCGGCGGATTTCAGGTTGTAGGTTTTCTGCGGATCCCGCAGGGTGACTTTGTCCCAGTGGTGCGAGGCCAGCGCCGTCTCCAGCGCCACCACCCGGCCGGCCGCTGCCGCCGCGTCGGCAACGCCGGCCAGGGTGAAAACGGTCGCCACATGGTCCTGGTAGGCCTGGACCACCGCGGCGAACTTCTCCTCGCGGTAGTACGACTCATCCGGCAGGCCCAGTCCGCCCTGGCCGGTGTACAGCAGGATCCGGTCCGGGTTGCCGGCGTCGGGGGCGGGATAGATATAGAAGAGGCCGCCCACGTCGGCGCGGAACAAGCGCCCGGACAGAGCCACGAGTTCGGCGGCGGTCTGCGTGGCGAACACCTCGGCGAGCCGCTGCCGGATCGGGTCCAGCCCCTTGGCCTCCACCGCGGCCTCGTCCATGAAGCTGTTGTAGAGGTCCCCGATCTTCTGCTCAATGCCGGTGGACTCCGCGCCGCGGGCCGCCGCGTCCTCGATGATCTCCTTCACCGCAAGCTCCGAGCCGTCGCGCAGCGCCGTGAACGTCCCCTCCAGGGGCCGGTCGTCCGGGATCTCGGTGCTCTTGAGCCAGGTGCCGTTAATATGCGCGTAGAGGTCATCCTGGGGCCGGACAGTGGAGTCGATATTGGACAGGGCGATTCCCGAAAGTGGCACGGATGCTCCTTTGAGAGGCAGCCCGGCACCGCCTTGTTACGGGACGCCGGTCTGCATGGTGGACGTTACGGAGGTGTGGCTCCTTCATCTTACGCACCCGTGTTACTGTGAAAAGGTGCGCGCAGAACTGCTTCTTCTTAGCTGCCGCGGCGAGGCCTCAGACGCGATCTAGCGCAAGGCCCACCCTCGCTGCGGAGTTTGTGTTGCCCGGCCACCCTTTCATCAGGAATCACAGAAAAGGCCCCGATTGTAATGCGAAACGCACAAAAGACCTCAGGAATGCCCGTCCACCGCTACGTCCCGTTCCAGGACCTGATCACGGTCGAACTGCCGGACCGCACCTGGCCGGACAAGGTCATCACCAAAGCCCCGCGCTGGTGCGCCGTGGACCTGCGCGACGGCAACCAGGCCCTGATCGACCCGATGAGCCCCGCCCGCAAGCTGAAGATGTTCCAGCTGCTGGTCCGGATGGGCTACAAGGAAATTGAGGTCGGGTTCCCCTCCGCCTCGCAGACGGACTTCGACTTCGTCCGCCAGCTGATCGAGGGCAACCACATTCCCGACGACGTCACCATCCAGGTCCTGACCCAGGCCCGCGAGCACCTGATCGAGCGGACCTACGAGTCGCTGGTCGGCGCCAAGCAGGCCATTGTGCACCTGTACAACTCGACGTCGGTCCTGCAGCGCCGGGTCGTCTTCAACCAGGACGAGGACGGCATCCTGGACATCGCCCTGCAGGGCGCACGGCTGTGCAAGAAATACGAAGAGACCCTGCAGGACACCCACATCACCTACGAGTACTCGCCGGAATCCTTCACCGGGACCGAGCTGGAGTACGCCGTGCGGGTCTGCAACGCCATCGCCGACGTGTTCGAGGCCTCCGCCGACAGCCAGGTCATCATCAATCTCCCGGCGACGGTGGAGATGGCCACCCCCAACGTTTACGCCGACTCCATCGAGTGGATGAGCCGGCACCTGCACCCGCGGGAGGGCATCATCCTGTCCCTGCACCCGCACAATGACCGCGGCACCGGTGTCGCGGCCGCGGAGCTGGGCTACCTGGCCGGTGCTGACCGGATCGAAGGCTGCCTGTTCGGCAACGGCGAGCGGACCGGCAACGTGGACCTGGTGACCCTGGGCCTGAACATGTTTGTCCAGGGCATCGACCCGATGATCGATTTCTCCGACATCGATGAAGTCCGCCGCACCGTTGAATACTGCAACCAGCTGCCCGTGGCCGAGCGTGCACCGTACGGCGGGGACCTCGTCTTCACCGCTTTCTCCGGCTCGCACCAGGACGCCATCAAGAAGGGCCTGGAGGCGCTGGAGAAGGACGCAGCCGCCGCCGGCAAGGACGTTGCCGACTACCCCTGGCAGGTCCCGTACCTGCCGGTCGACCCGAAGGACCTCGGCCGCAGCTACGAGGCTGTCATCCGGGTGAATTCCCAGTCGGGCAAGGGCGGTGTGGCCTACCTGTTGAAGAACGAGCACAACCTGGACCTGCCGCGGCGCGCCCAGATCGAATTCTCCGGTGTCATCCAGAAGCAGACCGACACCGTGGGCGGCGAAGTCAGCGGCGCCCAGCTCTGGCAGGTCTTCCAGGATGAATACCTGCCCTCCGGCTCGAGTGACGCGCAGTGGGGACGCTACGCCCTCGGCCCGTTCAGCACGGAGACGGACGAGGACGGTTCGATGACACTGCACGCCGCGCTCAAGATCGACGGCACCCCGGTCCACCGCACCGGCACCGGCAACGGTCCGATCGCTGCGCTGCTGAGCATCCTGCGCGAAGACGGCGTCGACGTCCGGGTCCTGGACTACAGCGAGCATGCCCTGTCCGAAGGCGGCAGTGCCCTCGCCGCGGCCTATGTCGAATGCGCCGTGGGGGAGCGCGTGCTGTGGGGCGTCGGGATTGATGCCAACACCTCCACGTCTTCGCTCAAGGCCGTTATCTCGGCCGTGAACCGGGCCATCCGGGACGCCCGCGCCTAAGCCGGCCGTCACTGCGCCGCCGGGATTTCCGGCGGCGCAGTGCTGATTTTCCGATCGGCAGCGTTTAGTTCACAGACAGTGCGAAGATTAACCGTGGCCCAACCCTCCTCCTTTGCCTCCCGCGCCTACCGTGATGACGGCGTGATCCTGCGCACCCACAAGCTGGGCGAGGCGGACCGCATCATCACCATCCTCACCAAGCACCACGGCCAGGTCCGCGCGGTGGCCAAGGGCGTCCGGCGCACAAGCAGCCGCTTCGGCGCCCGGCTGGAACCCTTTATGGTCGCGGACCTCCAACTGATTTCCGGCCGTAGCCTGGACATTGTCACGCAGGCCGTCGCCAAGGGTGCCTACGGCGGCAACATCGCCGCGGACTACGGCCGCTACACCGTGGCTGCGGCCATGACGGAGACGGCGGAGAAACTCACCGACGTCGACGGCGAAGCGGGCACAGCCCAGTACAACCTCCTCGTCGGCGCCCTGGCCTCGCTGAGCCGGGGCGACCACAGCCCGGAACTCATTCTCGATTCGTACCTGCTGCGCGCCCTCGCCACCGGCGGGTGGGCTCCAAGTTTCACCGACTGTGCCCGCTGCGGGGCCCGCGGGCCGCACACTGCGTTTTCGGCGCCGCTCGGCGGCATGGTGTGCGCCGACTGCCGGCCGCCGGGATCACCCGCGCCGGCCGCGGAAACCGTTCTGCTGCTCGGCGCGTTGCTCACCGGGGACTGGACGACGGCGGACGCGTCCGTCCCCGTGCACCGACGCGAGGCCGCGGGCCTCGTGGCCAGCTACCTGCAGTGGCATCTGGAACGTGTCCTTAAATCCCTCAAACATGTGGAGCGAACGTAACTGTGGCGTTGGGTAAAAAGAAGAATCCGGTCCGGCAGCGCAGTACCCCCGTGGTGGGCCCGTACCCGCACCCCTCCGGAGCCGTTCCCCCGGCGATCCCGGCCGAGTTCGTTCCGCGGCACGTCGCGATCGTGATGGACGGCAACGGGCGCTGGGCCAACCAGCGCGGCCTGCCCCGGATCGAGGGCCACAAGGCGGGGGAGCCGGCCCTGCTGGATGTGGTGGCCGGCGCGATCGAACTCGGCATCGAGTACGTGAGCGTCTATGCCTTCTCCACGGAAAACTGGCGCCGTTCGCCTGAGGAAGTGCGTTTCCTGATGGGATTTAACAAGGATGTGCTACGTCGCCAGCGCAACCAGCTCGATGAATGGGGCGTCCGGATCCGCTGGTCCGGCCGGCGTCCCCGGCTGTGGGGTTCGGTCATCCGTGAACTCGAGGAGGCCGAGGACTTCACCCGCGGCAACAGCACCTGCACTTTGAACATGTGTGTTAATTACGGCGGGCGCGCCGAAATCGCGGATGCGGTGTCCGCGATTGCGGAGGAAGTGGCCGCCGGGCGGCTCAAGCCGGGCGCCATCACCGAGAGAACGATCCAGAAATACCTGGACGAGCCGGACCTGCCGGACGTGGACCTGTTCCTGCGCAGCTCGGGCGAGCAGCGGCTTTCCAACTTCATGCTGTGGCAGTCGGCGTATGCGGAGTTCGTCTTTATGGACACGCTGTGGCCGGACGTTGACCGGCGCACCCTGTGGGACGCCGTCGAGATTTATGCCCAGCGGGACCGCCGGTACGGCGGTGCGGTGGACGCGGCCCCTGCCGGCCCCGCCTGACCCCGGGCCGGACTGACCCACCCGCCCGGGGCAGGCCCGCTCAGCCCGGGTACAGGCTGAGCCAGAGGACCAGGTCGTCGTAGGCTTCCTGCCGCACCGGGCGGCGGGACAGGAAGAGGTCGTGGATCGCCCCCGGGTACCGGAAGACGGCCGCCCGGCGGCCCAGCCTGAGCGCACTGTGGGCCGTTTCCTCGACATCGATCACGGCGTCGAGTCCCATCAGTTCCTCGGACCATTCGGCCTGGATCCGGGTGCGTCCGGACAGCATCACCAGTACCGGCGACCTGATGTCCAGCCGCCGTGCCACGGCCGCGTGGCCGTCCAGAACTGCCTTCACCCAGCCCGCCCGGACGGGGAAGGACCCCCTCGGGCGCCACACGGGGTCCAGACTCCATTCGCCGTGCGCTGTGTCGCCCACGCTGTCCCAGTAGCCGGGCATGCTGGGCAGCAGGAGCGCCCGGCGCGGGTCGGCGCGCGCCAGCGGTTCCACCAAGTGCACGGCGACGTTCCGGATCAGGCTGCTGCCCTGGAGTTCCAGCCAGGGCGCATTGAGGACCAGGGTTCCCAGCTTCCCCGGATTCCGGTCCGCCCACAGTGCGGCCACCAGGCCGCCGAGGGAATGTGCGAGCAGGTGCACCGTCGGGGCGACGGAGCTGCCGGTGCGGCCGGCGATGTCGGAGCCGATAGCTGCCAGCGCTGCTGCGATGTCCTCGTCATAAACGGCCAGGTCGGTGGTGTAGCCGGGGGTCTGCCAGTCCCGGAGGCTGCGCCCGAACTTCCGCAGGTCCAAAGCGTAGAAGTGGAAGCCGCTGGCAACGAGGTGGTCGGCGAGTTCGGCCTGCAGGAAATAGTCCGCCCAGCCGTGCAGGTAAAGGACCACCTTCGCCGGCGCCACCTTCCCGTGGACGGCGTGACGCAGGCGCGCGTGGCCCGCTTCCGTCATCCCGGCTGCAACGCCACCCGGGCCCGTATGCCGCACCAGCGTCGCAACCACGGGTCCTTCGTCATCCGCAGCCAGGGGCAGTTCCAGGCTCGCGAATCGGCTGCCCAGCACGTCGTCCCGCCACAGCGGCCGCACGGCGGGAACGGTCATGCGGAGCCGCCGTCGTCCAGCACGTAGGCACGGAGCCAGCGGGCCAGCCGGGCGTAGGCGTCGGCGCGGACGCGCGGGGAGGAGAGAAACACATCATGCAGGGCGCCGTCGATCCGTTCCAGCGTGATGGTCCGGCCCAGGCTGAGGGCACGCAGGGCAATGGTGTTGACGTCGAGAACCGCGTCGGTGCGCCGCATGGATTCCTTCCAGAACATCCCGTTGGCGCTGGCCCCGGAGATCATGACCAGGATCGGGACGTCGATGTTCAATCCCCGTGCCACCCGCGACTGCCCGGTCAGGACTGCGCTCAGCCAGCCGGCCCGAACGGGGAACGCCCGGCGCGGGCGGTATTTGTCATCCAGGGTCCACTCGCCCTCTGCAGCGCTGCTGATGCTGCGCCAGTAAAAGCCTCGTTCGGGGAGCCGGATCACGGCTTCGGGCCGGAACCGCGCGAGCGGTTCCACCATGGTCCGTGCTGCGCGGCGCACCGCCGGACTGCCGTGCATTTCCAGCCACGGGCTGTCGAGGATCAGTTGCGAGACCATCCCCGGATGCCGGCTGGCCCACAGGGCGGCAATCAGCCCGCCGGTGGAATGCCCCATCAGCGCTACGGCCGGCCGGGTTTCGGCGCCGTCCTGCCGGGAGGCGATGATGTCAATGGCTGCGGTGATTTCGGCGTCGTAGTCATCCAGGTCGGCCACATAGCCGCCGTGCGTGCCGGCGTGGAGGCTCCGCCCGTGGTTGTGCATGTCGAGGGCGAAGAACGCGAAGCCCTGGCCGGTCCAGAAATCGGCGAGTTCCTCGTTGAAGAAGTAGTCACTCCAGCCGTGCAGGAACAGCACGGCGCGGGGAAAGGACCCGCCGGCCGCGCCCCCGTCGGCCGCCTGGCCGCCGGGGACATGCCGGACCAGTGTGGCAGTCCGCTCGACGCCGTCGGGCCCGGTAGCCGGGAAGGTGCAGGCTTCGAAGTCGTCGCCGAGGATATCGGGTACCCATTCCATGGCTTCATGCTAGCGCCCGGTGGCCTGCGGGTTTGGTCTGGGCCGCCGGAACCGGAAAACTAGAGCCATGCGCGTATATCCGACTTTCTTCCGGCTGGCCTTCTCATGGATGGACGCCGAACGCGCCCACAAGATCGGCTTCAAGGCCATCCGGCTCGTCCACTCCTGCGGCGCCGGATTGGTGCTGCAGAAGTTCACCTCCCCGGCGGCGTCACTCCAGACCCAGGCGTTCGGCCTGACGTTCCCCTCCCCGTTCGGACTGGCGGCCGGGTTCGACAAGGAGGGCCACGGCATTGAGGCCCTCACCGAGCTGGGTTTCGGGCACGTGGAGGTCGGCACCATCACCGGCCAGGCCCAGCCCGGGAACCCCGCGCCGCGGCTTTTCCGCCTGGTCGAGGACCGGGCCGTGATCAACCGGATGGGTTTCAACAATGACGGGGCCGCCGCAGTGGCGCCCCGGCTGAAGTCCGCCCGCGCCGCCCTGCAGCGCCGCCACCCCGGTGTCCGGCCGGTGATCGGCGTCAACATCGGCAAGAGCAAAGTCGTGGAACTCGAGGACGCTGTGGCGGACTACCTCATCAGCGCCCGCAGCCTGGCGCCCGCCGCCGACTACCTCGTGGTCAACGTCAGCTCCCCTAACACCCCGGGCCTGCGGCTGCTGCAGGATGTCGAAACACTGCGCCCGCTCCTGACGGCCGTGGGGGAGGCCTCGGACCAGGCTGCCGGACGCCACGTTCCGCTGTTGGTCAAGATCGCCCCGGACCTCAGTGATGAGGACATCGACGACGTCGCGCGGCTGGCGCTGGACCTGAACCTGGACGGAATCATCGCCACCAACACCACCATCGCCCGCACCGGACTCGCCTCCAGCCCGGACAAGGTGGCGGCCTGCGGCGCCGGCGGGCTTTCGGGAGCACCGCTGAAGCAACGCTCGCTGGAGGTGCTGGCCCGGCTGAAGGCGGCCACCGGAGGCAAGCTGACCCTGGTCTCGGTGGGCGGCGTCGAAACCGCGCAGGACGTCCAGCAACGGCTCGACGCCGGCGCCACCCTCGTGCAGGGATACACGGCGTTCCTCTATGAGGGTCCGTTCTGGGCTGCCCGCATCAACCGGCTCCTCGCGAAACACCCGTCCCGGCGCTAGGCCGCGCGGCCCCGCACAGGCCGTCCCCCGAAAACCGGGAGACGACAAAGCCCCCGGCAGTCAGACTGCCGGGGGCTCCGTGTTGAATGGGGTCAGGCGGGGTATTCGCCGCGCTTGACGAGCGGCTTGGGGAGGCGCAGGCGGCGGAACTGCAGCGAACGCATGGAGCCGTACCAGACGGTGCCGCGCTCCACGTCGCCGAACTTCTCGGTCAGGCGCTTCTTGAGCTTCCGGGACAGGATAAAGACGTCGACGAAGACCGCCAGGAACATCACCCAGAACCCGCCCAGAACGTAGACCATCTGTTCGCTGGAGGCCGGGACGAGGAGTGAGACGATCACGAAGATGAGCGCGCCGAACATCAGGTATTCGCCAAGGCTGAAGCGGGCATCAACATAGTCGCGGGCGAACCGCTTCTGCGGACCCTTGTCCCGCAGCGGCAGGAACCTCTCGTCGCCGGTGTCCATGGCACGCCGCATCTTGAGCCGCTGCTCCTGGACCGCTGCACGCTCTGCGGCCTTGGAGGCCTTGCGGTCCTCCGGCACCAGCGGCCGCTTACGGGCCGCCACCTGCGCGCTGCGCTTGGGCGTGGGCGCGCCCTTGCCGAGGGCGGTGTCCCGGGCTTCTGCCCCGGCCGCCTGCTGGTCAACTATGTCCTGCGCCGATGGCGCTTCTTTTTTACGTCCAAACACCCCTACAGAATACCCCGGGGCGGCCCGCGCGAGACCCAGCCCACACAGCGCATGACCCGCCGTGTCAGTGTTCAAGGTTTAAAGTGATCTGCGGCACCGGTAGTGTTCTCGCCATGACTTCATCACCCGCGGGGAACCCGCAAACCACTGCTGCCCGGGTCGGGAACGTCGACACCGAGGCCCTCCGCCAGGCCGTCACCGAATCGTTCGACACCACGATCGCCCAGTTGACAGAGCTCGTCGCCATCCCGGGCATCGCCTGGCCAAGCTTCGACCCCGCCCCCCTTAACGCCAGCGCCGACGCCGTCGCCGAACTCGTCCGTGCCAGCGGCTTCGACGAGGTCCAGATCCTGCGGTGCGACAAGGAAGACGGGACCCCCGGCGGCCCGGCCGTCGTCGCCCGCCGTCCCGCCGCCGCGGGCAAGCCGACAATCCTGCTGTACGCGCACCACGACGTGCAGCCCACCGGAGACCTGGCCCTGTGGGAAACGGAGCCGTTCACCGCCGTCGAGCGCGACGGGCGGCTGTACGGGCGCGGCGCGGCCGACGACAAGGCCGGGATCCTCGCGCACATCGCCGCCTACTCGGCCGTGACCCGCGTGCTGGGCGACGACCTTGGCCTCGGCGTTACCTTCTTCTTCGAGGGGGAGGAGGAAGCCGGCTCGCCCACCTTCCGCACCTTCCTGGAAACCCACCGGGAGCTGCTGCGCGCCGATGTGATCGTCGTGGCCGACTCCAGCAACTGGAAGGTCGGCATCCCCGCGCTCACCACCAGCCTCCGCGGCCTGGTCGACGGCACCATCGAGGTCAAGGTCCTGGACCATGCCGTCCACTCCGGCATGTTTGGCGGGCCCGTGCTGGACGCACCGACCCTGCTCTCCCGGCTCATCGCCACCCTGCACGACGAGGAGGGCAACGTGGCGATCGCCGGCCTGGCCAGCCGGGACGACGTCACCGTTGACCTCTCCGAGGAGCAGTACCGCGCCGACGCCTCGGTGCTCGACGGCGTCCGGCTTGCCGGCACCGGTACGATCGCCTCGCGGATGTGGACCAAACCGGCACTGTCGATCATCGGCTTCGACGCCCCCGCCGTGGACGTCGCCTCCAACACCCTCCTGCCGCGTGCGCGCGCCAAGTTCAGCCTCCGGCTCGCGCCGGGACAGGATCCGGCAGAGGCGATGGACGCCGTCCGCCGGCACGTGGAAGCCAACGCGCCGTTCGGCGCCCACGTGGTCTTCACCCCGGGGGAGAGCGGCAACGCCTTCCTCACGGACACTTCCTCCAAGGCTGCCAGCGTCGCGATGTGGGCGCTCGGCGAGGCATGGGGAGTGCCGGCGGTGGAGACCGGCATCGGCGGTTCGATTCCTTTCATTGCCGACCTGACCGAGCTGTACCCGGACGTGCAGATCCTGGTCACCGGTGTCGAGGATCCCGATTCCCGGGCGCACAGCGCGAACGAATCCCTCCACCTCGCGGACTTCCGGAACGCCATCGTGGCCGAAGCCCTGATGCTGGCCCGCTTGAATGAGGAAGGACTCGCCTGAGCGGACCGGCCGGGAGTGTTCCTCAGGGAACATCCAGCCGGCTGGGACGGTTACGGCAGGAGTTAGAGCTACAGGGCTGATCGACGTAGCATGTAGCTATAGCCCGTACCGTTCAAGTAGGGGCGGGTGCCGCGGGAGCGGCGCCGCCACCACCGTCGTTAGAAGGTAGGCCATGAGCACTACAACCAATGAAAACAGCGCCGACACCACCGCCACGGCGGGCGAGGAACTGGCCACGCACGAGGTCAAGCTGACCGACGTTGCGGCCGGCAAGGTTCGCAGCCTGCTCGAGCAGGAAGGCCGCACCGATCTGCGCCTCCGGGTGGCCGTGCAGCCGGGCGGTTGCTCTGGCCTGATCTACCAGCTCTACTTCGACGAGAGACTCCTCGACGGAGACGCTGTCCGCGACTATGACGGCGTTGAAGTTGTGGTCGACAAAATGAGCGTCCCGTACCTCAGCGGCGCCAGCATCGACTTCGAGGACACCATCTCCAAGCAGGGCTTTACCATCGACAACCCCAACGCCGGCGGCTCCTGCGCCTGCGGTGATTCCTTCCACTAAGGCCGGGCAATCCGCCCGGCCTTAGTGCCGCAGGATTCATAACGAGCGGGCCCGTCAAAAAGGTCCCGACGCACGGCGCGGACATGTGGGCGAAAACTCGCGGGGAGCGGTAAGCTCTACACCGAGTAGTAAAACTTTTAGTGTGCCCTGACCGCCATTTTGCGGCCCGGGCGACAGCAACAAGTAGGAAGGGCCGTCTGTGAGTTCGCAGAACCGAACCGGCAGCCGACGCAAACAGATCACTACGATCACTGGCTTGGCACTCGCCGGCGCGTTGGCTTTGACTGGATGTTCACCAGAGGTACAGAAAGGGTGGCTGCCCACTGAGCGTGGCACCACCAACCACACTGACCGCATCATGGACCTCTGGGTCAACTCATGGATTGCCGCCCTGGTCGTGGGCGTCATTACCTGGGGCCTGATGATCTGGTGCATCGTCGCCTACCGGCGCCGTAAAGGCACCGTCGGGTTCCCGCGGCAGAACAGCTTCAACCTGCCCCTTGAGGTCTTCTACCTGACGATCCCGCTGTTCATGGTCCTGGTGTTCTTCTACTTCACCGACCGCGACCAGCAGGCGATCGACAACCGCGCCGAGCCCGCCGACGTCGTCGTTGACGTCCGCGGCAAGCAGTGGGCGTGGGACTTCAACTACAAGAAGGGCGAGGTCATCCAGGAGGATGTCCACGAAGCCGGCGTCCAGGCGCACCTCACCGGCGAGGAAGTGGACAAGGAAAAGCTGCCCACCCTGTACCTGCCGGTCAACAAGTCGGTTGACGTGGAGCTGAACGCCCGCGACGTCATCCACTCCTTCTGGGTCCCCGCCTTCCTGCAGAAGCGCGACATGATCCCCGGAAAGACCAACTACATGAGGTTCACCCCCACCAAGGAGGGAACCTACGACGGCAAGTGCGCCGAACTCTGTGGCGAATACCACTCCGAAATGCTGTTCCGCGTGAAGGTCGTCTCCGACGCCGAATTCCAGGCGCACCTGGAGAAGCTGCGCCAGGACGGCAACACGGGCCTCCTCGGCGAAGAGTACGACCGCAACCCGGCCCCGACCGAAACCAAGTAAGGGGAGCGACGTGGCAACCACCTATTCACAGCCCACCGGGATCCTTGAGGCTCCCGTAGTACCGAAGTCCAAGGGACGCATCGTCGTCAACTGGATCACTACCACCGACCACAAGACCATCGGGTACCTGTACCTGATCACGTCCTTCGTGTTCTTCTGCTTCGGCGGAGTCATGGCGCTGCTGATCCGCGCCGAGCTGTTCGAGCCCGGTATGCAGATCCTGCAGACCAAAGAGCAGTACAACCAGCTGTTCACCATGCACGGCACCGTGATGCTGCTGATGTTCGCGACGCCGTTGTTCGCCGGCTTCGCCAACGTCATGATGCCGCTGCAGATCGGCGCCCCCGACGTCGCCTTCCCGCGGCTGAATGCGCTGGCCTTCTGGTTCTTCCTCTTCGGTTCCACCATCGCCGTGTCCGGCTTCATCACCCCGCAGGGTGCGGCATCGTTTGGCTGGTTCGCGTACGCGCCGCTGTCCAACACGACGTTCAGCCCCGGCGTGGGCGGTGACCTCTGGGTCTTCGGCCTTGCGCTGACCGGCTTCGGAACCATCCTCGGCGCGGTCAACTTCATCACCACGATCATCTGCATGCGAGCCCCGGGCATGACCATGTGGCGTATGCCGATCTTCACCTGGAACATCCTCGTCACGTCGATCCTGGTCCTGATGGCCTTCCCGCCGCTGGCCGCAGCCCTCTTCGCCCTTGGCGCGGACCGCCGCTTCGGAGCCCACATCTTCGACCCGGAGAACGGCGGCGCCGTCCTCTGGCAGCACCTGTTCTGGTTCTTCGGCCACCCCGAGGTCTACATCATCGCCCTGCCGTTCTTCGGCATCGTCTCGGAGATCTTCCCGGTCTTCAGCCGCAAGCCGATCTTCGGTTACAAGGGCCTGGTCTACGCCACGATCTCCATCGCCGCACTGTCCGTGACCGTGTGGGCGCACCACATGTACGTCACCGGCTCGGTCCTGCTGCCGTTCTTCTCCTTCATGACGATGCTGATCGCCGTTCCAACCGGTGTGAAGTTCTTCAACTGGATCGGCACCATGTGGCGGGGTTCCATCACCTTTGAAACGCCCATGCTGTGGAGCATCGGCTTCCTGGCGACGTTCCTCTTCGGCGGATTGACCGGCATCATCCTCGCCTCCCCGCCGCTGGACTTCCACGTCTCCGACTCCTACTTCGTGGTGGCCCACTTCCACTACGTCGTCTTCGGCACCGTCGTGTTCGCAATGTTCGCCGGCTTCTACTTCTGGTGGCCGAAATGGACCGGCAAGATGCTCAACGAGCGCCTTGGCAAGATCCACTTCTGGATGCTGTTCCTCGGTTTCCACGGCACCTTCCTCATCCAGCACTGGCTGGGCGTCGAGGGCATGCCGCGCCGCTACGCGGACTACATGCCGCAGGACAACTTCACCTGGATGAACCAGTTCTCCACCTACGCCTCCTTCCTGCTGGGCGCCTCGCTGATCCCGTTCTTCTGGAACGTCTACATCACCTGGCGCAGCAACGAGCGGGTCGAAGTGGATGACCCGTGGGGCTTCGGCGCCTCCCTCGAGTGGGCGACCTCCTGCCCCCCGCCGCGCCACAACTTCACCTCGCTGCCACGGATCCGGTCGGAGCGTCCGGCCCTGGACCTCCACCATCCCGAACTCTCCCAGTCATACACCGTCGAATCTCCTGCCCCGGCAGCAGCAACGCTCGGTAACGCCGACCAGAAGGATCAAGCCCAGTGAAAATCGAATCAAGGCTTTTTGGATTCGGAGTCTTCTTCTTCGTCCCGGTCTCGATCGTCTACGGTTTCCTGACCGAGTGGACGGAGTGGGTGGGCATCCTCGGAGTGCTGCTGCTCGGCGGACTCTCCCTGATGGTCGGCGCCTACCTGGCCTTCACCGCCAAGCGCGTCGGGATGCGTCCTGAAGACCGCAGCGATGCGGAGATCCACGAGGGCGCCGGTGAACAGGGTCACTTCAGCCCCTGGAGCTGGTGGCCGCTGGTCCTTGGTCTGGCTTCGGCCGGAGGATTCCTCGGACTTGCCGTGGGATTCTGGATCGTCTACATCGCGGCCGGTCTTGCCCTGGTTGGTTTGGTCGGCTGGGTCTACGAATACAGCCGCGGAGACCACGCGCACTAACGTCCGCAAGGATACATACTGTTCAACTACGACGGCGGGGCCCCCCGGTTTGTGGGGGCCCCCGGCGGTGTGT
>JAXMJF010000047.1:0-7796 GCA_034376805.1 Arthrobacter sp. | reverse complement strand
CCACAAGCAGGCGCTCATCGCCCTGGCCCGACGCCGCATCAACGTCCTCTGGGCCATGCTCCGCGACCACACCGTTTACCGAGAACCAGCCACCGTCAGCGGCATCCAGGCTGCTTGACAACAGCATTGAGATTCCCAATGACGAGAAGGTATTCGCATGCAACGAGCCACCACGGACATCAAGCCATCGCCATCTTCGGGACCAGTCGGCACCCCCGGCAGCGCCGTCAGCGCCGCCGTCGACACAGTTCTGAACCGCGGGCTCAACGTCCGCCACATCCGCTTTATGGCACTGGGTTCAGCGATCGGGACCGGGCTGTTCTACGGGTCCGCCTCTGCCATCCAGAAGGCCGGCCCTGCTGTGCTGCTGGCCTACATGATCGGTGGCGCGGCGGTTTTTATGGTGATGCGGGCCCTGGGTGAAATGGCCGTGCGCCACCCCGTGTCGGGGTCCTTCGGCCAGTACGCCAGCCGCTACCTCGGCCCGCTGGCAGGATTCGTGACCGGCTGGACCTATGTGTTCGAGATGGCGATCGTGGCCATCGCGGATGTCACGGCCTTCAGCATCTACATGGGTTTCTGGTTCCCCGAGGTCGAGCGCTGGATCTGGGTCCTGGCGATTATCTTCTTCCTGGCCGCGCTGAACCTGCTCAGTGTGAAGGTCTTCGGTGAGCTCGAGTTCTGGTTCTCGCTGATCAAAGTGGTGGCCATCATCGCCATGATCGTGGGCGGCGCCGCCATTATCGTTTTCGGTTTCCAGGCCGGCGGTGCCACGGTGGCGCCGGGCCTGGGCAACCTCGTGGAGCACGGCGGCCTGTTCCCCAACGGTTTCGAAGGGCTCCTGGCCTCGTTCGCCGTCGTGATGTTCGCATTTGGCGGCATCGAAACCCTGGGCATCACCGCGGGTGAGGCCGCGGACCCGAAGACGGTCATTCCGAAGGCCGTCAACACCGTCCCGGTGCGTGTGCTGCTGTTCTATGTGCTGACCCTGGCTGTCCTGATGAGCCTGTTCCCCTGGAACGAGATCGGCACCAACGGAAGCCCGTTCGTGCAGATCTTCAGCGGGCTGGGCATTCCGGCAGCACCTCACATCCTCAACGCCGTGGTCATCACGGCCGCACTTTCCGCGATCAACAGCGACATCTTCGGCGCCGGCCGGATCCTCTTCGGCCTGTCCCGGCAGGGGCACGCCCCCGTGAGCTTCGGCAAGGTATCCCGCCACGGCGTGCCATGGCTGACCGAGGTGATGATGGCAGGCATCCTGCTGGTGGGCGTCGTCCTGAACGCCGTCATCCCGGAGGACGTCTTCTTGCTGATCGCCTCGATCGCGACCTTCGCAACCGTCTGGGTCTGGGTGATGATCTTGGCCTCGCATGTGGCGATGAAACGCGAGATCGCCCGCAAGGGACTGCCGGCGTCGGAATTCCCGTCACCGTGGTGGCCGGCTGCATCGGTGGCGACGATCGTGTTCATGGCCCTCGTCATCGTGATCCTGGGTGCGTTCGAGGATACGCGCGTGGCCCTCTATGTGGGCGCCGTCTGGCTCGGGCTGCTGGTGGTCGGGTACCGGCTGTGGGTCCGCGGCCACGGCCGGATCCGGGCCGAGCTTACGGACGAAACCGCGCCGCTCCCCCGGGTTCCTGCCGAACGGTAGGGCCCCCGGCGGGCCTGCTGCCGGCGCCCCGGCGGGGCTAAAATCAGTCATGGTCCCCGCCACGAACCTGCTGGCCTTTGCCCTCGCCGCCCTCCTCCTGATCGCCGTGCCAGGGCCCAGCGTGCTGTTCGTGATCGGACGGACGCTGGCCCTGGGCCGCCGTGGCGGGCTCCTGAGCGTGCTGGGCAACGCCGCCGGGGAACTGTTGCAGATCGCCGCGGTCGCGCTCGGGGTGGGAGTGGTGCTGGCCCAGTCCGTCCTGCTTTTCAGCGTGGTCAAGTTCGCCGGCGCGGCCTATCTCATCTACCTCGGCATCCAGGCCATCCGGCACCGGGGCAGGGGCCCGACGGCGGCGGCGGACCCCGCGCGTCCGGCGTCGACCCTGCGAATCCTCCGGGAAGGATTCATCGTGGGTGCCACCAACCCCAAGTCGATTATCTTCTTCGTCGCCGTGCTGCCCCAATTCGTGGACTACTCGGCCGGCGCCATCCCGTTGCAGCTGGCGACGCTGGGAGCGCTGTTCCTCGCGATCGCACTGGCGTCCGACAGCGGCTGGGCGCTGGTCGCCGGTACTGCCCGGCGCTGGTTTGCCAGCTCGCCCCGGCGGATCGCCGCGCTGGGCACCACCGGCGGGGCGATGATGATCGGGCTGGGCGGAACCCTTGCCCTGGCCGGAAACGGGGCGGACCCCTTGCCCGGCAAGTAGTCGGCGCCGCGTCCCAAGTGGTGCCCGGTCTGGCAGAGGTAGAAGTTACTCGTGTGACGAATGGGGCTGAGGGCTACAGTAACTTCACGGCGGTACGGAGCGGCCGGGACGCAGGGCCGGCGAGCCCTCCCCCAGCTGCTCCGCAAGCAGCCGACAGTCCGAGTGGCGCGCTTCCCGAAGGAGTGGTTCCGATGGAGTCCCCAGCATCTCCGCAGGCACAACACCAACGACCAGAACTCCGGCGCGGCGGCGTGGCCGGTTTCCTGTGGGGAACCGTGAGCCGCGCCAGAACAGCGCGCATTCCGTTCCGGATCGGACAGGTGCTCATTGGCGATGATCCGTTCAACGGCCGGCACCTGGGCACGGTGGCCGTGATCGATGCCCCCTACGTGGGTCTCCGGACAGCCAGCGCGGCGGGGGAAGTCACCTTCTACGACTACCGGCAACTCCGGTACCCCGACTAGTGGACGGCCCAGAGGATATGAGCTCAGCGAATTTCTCCTCCCACTTTCTGACTATCGCGGAGGTCGCTGCGGCCATGCGGGTGTCCAAAATGACCGTCTACCGGCTGGTGAAGTCACACGCCATCGCGGCCGTGCGCGTGGGCCGGTCGTTCCGGGTTCCGGAGGAGGCCGTCAACGACTACATCCGCCGCGCCACCGAGCCGGCCACCCAGGACCAGGCCGACGACAAGAAAGACGACGGGAAGACTGACTGATCAGCGCCCCGCTACCGGGCTGACCAGCCGCCGTCCATTGTGTAGCTCGCTCCGGTGACCATCCCGGCGTCGTCAGAAGCCAGCCAGGCTACGAGGGAGGCGACCTCCTCCGGCTCGACGAGTCGCTTGACGGCGGCCTCGGTCAGCATGATCTTGGTGAGCACCTCTGACTCCGGGATCCCGTGCACCTTGGCCTGGTCGGCGATCTGGGACTCGACCAGCGGCGTCCGGACGTAGCCGGGGTTGATGCAGTTTGAGGTGACGCCGTGCGCGCCGCCCTCCAGCGCCGTCACTTTGCTCAGCCCTTCCAGGCCGTGCTTCGCCGAGACATAGGCACTCTTGAACGGGGAGGCGCGGAGTCCGTGCACGGAGGACAGGTTGATGATCCGGCCGTAGTTGTTGGCGTACATGTGCGGCAGGGCGGCGCGGATGAGCAGGAACGGCGCCTCCAGCATGAGCGTGATGAGGCGGCGGAAGTCCGCCGGGTCGAAGTCCTCGATCGGGCTGATGCGCTGGATGCCGGCGTTGTTGACGAGAATGTCGCAGTCCAGGCTGACCGACTGGAGTGCCTCAACGTCGAGCAGGTTGACCGCCCAGGAGGTGCCGCCGACCTCATCGGCGAGGGCTGCGGCCGCGGCCTCATCCATATCCGCGATCACCACTTTGGCTCCCCGTGCCGCCAGGGCACGCACGCTCGCAGCGCCGATTCCGCCGGCTCCGCCGGTCACCAGGGCCTTTCGCCCGTTCAAGCTGCTCTCCATGATTTGCACTCCTCAAGTTTGCGGTCGTCAACAGCCCAGAAGAGGTGCGATGCACAGCGCTGAGCAGCTTCACTGAGTATTGCCGCACAAAGTTGGCGATTCAATGGTCAAACCAGCACCCCTTATGTGCAGAATTGCAGATATGAACGCCAACCCGGATGATCTGCTCGTACTTCTGGCCGTCTCCCGCTCCGCGAAGTTCACGACGGCGGCGCAGTCCCTGGGGCTGAACCACACCACCGTGTCGCGCCGGATCGCGGCACTGGAGAAGGCCCTGGGCGGGCGCGTGCTCTCGCGCGCCTCCGGCGGCTGGGAGCTCACGGAGCTGGGCGCGGAAGCCGTGCAGGTGGCCGAACGGGTGGAAGCGGCGATCCGGACCCTCGAACAGCCCGGCCGGGTACCGGACCCGATCACCGGCGTCGTCCGGATGACCGCGACGGACGGGTTCAGCGCCTACATCGCGGCCCCCGCGGTCGCCAGGCTGCGCCGGGACCACCCTGGTCTCAGCGTCGAGATCATCACCGTGACCCGGCGGGCGCTCCAGCAGCGTTCCGGGCTGGACATCGAGGTTGTGGTGGGTGAACCTCAGGTGCACCGGGCTGCGGCCGCCCGGCTCGGTGAGTACATGCTCGGCATGTACGCCTCCCGCGATTACCTGGCCGAGTACGGCACCCCCACGACGATCGAGGAACTTACCACCCATTCGCTGGTCTACTTCGTGGATTCAATGCTTCAGGTGGACGACCTGGATGCCCCGCGGCGCCTGGTGCCTACCATGCGGGACGGCCTGAGCTCCACCAATGTCTTTGTCCACGTGGAGGCTACCCGCGCCGGAGCCGGGATCGGTTTCCTGCCGTGTTTCGCGGCGGACCTGCATCCGGACCTGGTCCGGCTGCTGCCGGAGGACTTCGCCGAACTGCTGCCGTACTGGATGGTGCTGCGGCCCGACTCCATGCGCCGCCCCGCTGTCGCGGCGGTAGTGCAGGCGTTGCGCGAACAGACTAAGGCCCACCGCAAGGCGCTCCTCGGGCGGGGAGGGCACGCATCGGCTGCTCCGTAGCCGCCGTTTTCAGGCCGCTAAAGGGCCGCTACGGAGCAGTCGACGGCGCCGGGGCCACAGTTTTCGGGTCGTGGCGGACCGGCGCCCCGGCGGCAAAGGCGCGGACTTTGGCGTCGTTCCAGATGTGGGCGGGCACCGCGCCGCCCAGCAGGCGCCGCGCCAGTCCCGGGTCGTCGTCGAACGGGAGATCGCTGCCGGCCATGATCATGTTGCCGTAGCGCCTGCCTTTGAGCATGGCGGGGTCCGCGATGATCACGGTGTGCTTGAAGGTGTCCGCAATGGTGGCGGCGTCCTCGCGGGCGTTCCTCAAATCCGGTGCGTCGCCGGAGTTCACCACGTAGATCCCGCCGGGGGCCAGCACGCGCTTGGCGTGCTCGTTGAACTCCCTCGTGGTGAGCGGCCGCGGCGTCAGCGAGCCGGCAAAGACATCGCGGATGATCAAGTCCCGGGTCTGCGGCGTGAGGCTTTCGGTGACCTCGCGGGCCTCCCCCACACGCAGGCGCATCAGCGGCGCCTTCGGCAGGTCGAACCAGCCCCGGACGTATTCCGCCAGCTTTCCGTCGAGTTCCACCACCACCTGGCGCGCCTCCGGGTAGGCGGCGTGGAAGTAGCGTGCCAGTGAGCATGCTCCGCCGCCGAGGTGCAGGGTGCGCAGCTTCGGCCGGGAATCCCGCGGCCAGCGCGATTCCACCAGGGCGGAAATCCAGCGCATGTACTCGAAGTCCAGGAAGAGCGGATCCACCAGGTCGATGTGCGAACTCATCACACCGTTGATGCGCAGCAGCCAGCCATTGGAGTTGTCCTGGTCGGCGATCAGCTCGCAGTCACCGGTATCGATGTAGTAGATGCCCTCCTGCGGCCCGTCGGGGCGGCTGCCCTTCGGGATCTCCACCACGCCGGACGCCTTTTCGGTGTTGTTCCGGCCGGCAGCCCTGCCCCGCTTCGCCATCAGCCGTCCACCGTTTTGCCCATGTTTCCAGCCTAGTTCACCGGCCGGGGGCGGGTTCACCGCGGCCATGCCCAGGGCCCGTGGCAAGAAGTAAAGCAAGGGTACTTACTATTTGTTAGTAATCATGCTTACTATTATGTCTCCAGTTATTGCTGGTTTGTGATCAGCAGCCGATCTTGAAAAGAGAGCGAAGATGACAGAAAACAAATGGCCCGAGGACGGTAGCTACGGCACTCCTACGGCCACCCAGCAGACTCCCCTGCGGCCGGAAACCACGTTCCCGCCGACACCGAACGGCGGGACCTCAACGGCCGCCGCCTCCACCGAGGGCGGGGCTTCCAAGACCGATGCGGCCAAGGACGAGGCAGCCGACTTGAAGCGCCAGGCCACGGATTCCGCCCAGACAGTCGCGGAGACGGCCAAAACGGAAGCCGCCAACGTCGCCGCCGAGGTGAAGACGAACGCCCGGGACCTCCTGCACCAGGCCAAGTCCGATCTGACCGACCAGGCCGGCACGCAGCAGCAGAAGGTCGCCGAGGGCCTGCGCTCCATTTCCTCCGAGCTGCACACCATGGCCTCCGCTTCCGGGGAGCCCGGCGTCGCCACCGACCTCGTTCGCCAGGCGGCCGAGCGGTCTTCCGCCGTCGCCGGATGGCTGGACGGCCGCGACCCGGGTTCGCTGCTGACCGAGGTGAAGTCCTTTGCCCGCCAGCGCCCCGGCACATTCCTGCTGCTCGCAGCCGGAGCCGGCGTCCTGGCCGGACGGCTCAGCCGCAGCCTGCAGGCCGGCGCCCCGGAAACAGGCACCGCGGGTGCCAACACAGTCCCCGCCACCAGGGTCCCGGACACCGGCATGGCCGTTCCGCCGCCGCCCGTTCAGATGCCTGCCCCGGAAACCACGAAGGCGTCCGTCGCTGACACCTACCCGCCCAACCCGCTCGACGCCGATCCGCTCGGCGCGGATCCGCTCGGCGACGGTGGCCGGCAGGACCGCTGGGCGTCCGAGCCTGTGGTGACCGACCCGACCCGGCAGGATCCTTTCCGTGATGATCCCTTTGACGGTGGCCGTCGATGAGCACCGAAATACCCCACACGGCCGCGCATGTGAAGGCGGAGACGTCGTCTTTGGGTGATTTGTTGGGTGAGGTCACGCGGGACATGTCCACGTTGATGCGGCAGGAAGTTGAGCTGGCGAAGGTTGAGCTCAAGCAGTCCGCGACCCGGGCCGGTAAGGGCGCGGGGATGCTCGCCGGTGCGGGTGTCGCGGGTCATTTCGTGTTGTTGTTCCTGTCTCTGGCGCTCTGGTGGGCGCTCGGGACCCTGATCGGGCTGGGCTGGTCCGGTGTTGTTCTCGCCCTGATCTGGGGCATTGTCGCCGCGGTCCTGGCCTCCCGGGGCCGGAAGGAACTCAACGCGGTCAAGGGCATGCCCCAGACCGCGGAGACGCTGCAGGAAATCCCGCCCACGTTCAAGCCCACCCCCTAACTACAGCGAGGAAAACACGATGAGTGAAAACCCGGATGTCATCCGAGCAGATATCGAAGCAACCCGCGCACGGCTGGGCACGAATGTCGATGCCGTCGCGGACAAGGTCACCCCGTCCCACATCGTCCAGCGCCAAACCGACAAGGTCAAAGACGCCGTGTTCGGCGTGAAGGAGAAAGTCATGGGAGCTGCCGAGCACACCACCGGCAATGTCCACTCCGCGACCGGGACCGCCGGGGCACACCTGGGCGGGGCCGGCGCGGCGATCGGGGACGCCCCCGCGCAGGTCAGGACCAAAACCCAGGGCAACCCGCTCGCGGCAGGGCTGATCGCGTTCGGCGCCGGATTGCTGGTCTCCTCCCTGATCCCGGCCAGCCAGAAGGAACGCGAAGCCGCCGATGCGCTCAAGACCGCGGCCGAACCGCTCACCACGGAACTCACCGAGGCCGCCAAGCACGTCGCG
>JAXMJF010000046.1:0-56543 GCA_034376805.1 Arthrobacter sp. | reverse complement strand
GGTGGGACGGGAACCCGCCCCACCTCTCGCTTGCCCTGGCGTCGGGCACTCGCGTTCAGGCGACCTTTACGTCAGCCGTTTTTGGTCGCGCCGTGCCGCCGCTGCCTGAGACGTTCGAGCAGATGGTGCTCAGCGTCCTCGCCAGGAGCAATTCCGGACGGAATGCGGAAGAAAAGGACAAGCCCGAGTATCCACCAAAGTCCAAAGAGAATCCACGGCGGTGGGGTGAGGGCTGCCGGCATGCCGGGGAGGTAGAGGCTGAGCAGTCCCAGGCAAAGGACCACGGCGGCGACGCCAATAGCGATGCCGCCGTTGCCGTTGCCGCCGACGCGGAGCGGGCGGTCCATCTGGGGTTCGCGGCGACGCAGGATCACGAACACCACGGCTACAAGGATGTATGCGATGACGATGCTCGGCGCGCCGGAATCCACCAGCCAGCCAAGCATCGATACGCCGAAGAACGGTGCAAGAAACGACAGCACACCGATGAACAGCAGCGCGTTGACGGGAGTGCGGTACTTCGGATGCAGCTTGGCGAACCATGCCGGCAGCATTCCGGAGCGGGCCATGGAGTACATCAGTCGTGAAGCGCCCAGAAGCAGTGAGTTCCACGAGGTCAGGATCCCGGCGATCCCGCCGGCAATCAGGATTTTGGCCATGATGTCGTTGCCGAACAGCGCACCCATGGCGTCGGCCGTGGCGATGTCCGCCTGGGCGATTTCTCCGGCAGGCATTGCGGAGGACGTGGTCAGTACGGTCATGACGTACCAAACCGTGGCGAGCAGGACGGCAACGACGACGAGCTTACCCAGCTGCCGTGCCGGGATGTTCACTTCTTCCGCCGACTGGGGAATGACGTCAAAGCCAACGAACAGAAACGGGACCACCACGAGGACCGCGAAGTAGCCATTGATGCCGCCCGTGAAGAAAGGCTCCATATTCGTAGCCGAGCCACCGACAAAGGAGCCGAGGACGAGCATGAGGCCAATGATCAGGAGGAAAACCACCACAAAAGTCTGGGCGACTCCGGCCAGCTTGACTCCAAGGATGTTAATTCCCGTGATCACAACCGCGGCAACAGCTCCCACCAGCGCCCAGGTCAGGTGCACCTGGTATCCGGCGACTTCCCAGAGCGGGACCTGGCTCAGGTCGGGGAAGAGGTATTGCGCCGTTCGAGGCAGGGCCACAGCCTCGAAGGCAACGATCGTGATGTATCCGCCAGTGATGGCCCAGGACCCAATAAAGGACCACCGGGGACCCATGCCGCGGAGCAGGAAGTTGTGCTCGCCGCCCGCCTTGGGCATGGCCGCGGTCAGTTCGGCGTAGGTCAACCCCACCACCATCATGATGGCGCCGCCTGTCACCATGGCCAGGACCGCCCCCATGGTGCCGGCTGAAGCTATCCAGCCTCCGGTGAGGACCACCCAGCCGAATCCGATCATTGCTCCGAATCCGAGTGCCAGGGCATCCCAGTTGCCCAGGACTTTGAGAAGGGAAGTGTCGGGCGTTTGTTCAGCCTGAGAAACGTTCATTTGTCCTCGCTTAGTTTGTTGGCTGTGGGCAGAAACGCAGATGTAGCGCCAACCGCCGGTCCCCACCTGTGACGTGCGCCGCGTCCAGCTCCAACCTCGAGCTATGTAGTTATTGGCACATTGTGCATCAGCCCGGAACGCGATGGCTAGGTTTAAGCAGCACTATGTGTGGAGTTGTGGGAGCACGGGAATCGGCCGCCGCGGGCGGGGGACTGGTGGCGGCAGCAGACCTTGGCTAGGCTCGACACCGTGGCTGATCTGAGTGGGAACTACGAAATACGGCGCTTCGCCGCGGTGTCCAAGGGCAATGACGGTTACGCGGAAGCGGAATCCTGGGTCAAGGCGGTGGCCTTCGGTTTCCATGAGTCCACCAGGACGCCGGAACACGTGGCAACATCGCTGGCCACGTATGAGGCTGACCGGCGTGTCCTGACCGGCGCCTACCAGACCGGTGAGGTTGCCCCCGGGTCGCTCCCTGCGGATGTGCCGGTGGCCACCTTTGGAACCTTGCGGAAATCCCTCAACATCGGCTTCGGCCGAATGCTGGCCACCCAGATGGTGACTGCCGTGACGGTACGGACCTCCCACCGGCGCCGTGGCCTGCTTCGGCGCATGATGTCCGAGGACCTGCGGCTGGCCCGCGAGGACGGCCTGGCCGTTGCCGCGCTGACGGCTTCCGAGGGCACAATCTACGGCCGGTTCGGCTACGGCGTGGCCAGCTTTGAGCGAACTGTGCAAGTGGATACGACGGCGCGGTTCAGCCTGGACCATCAGGCCGTCGGACGCGTGGAAATCGCTGATCCCAAGGTGCTGCTGGAGGTGGCGCCGACCGTCTTCGAACGGGTTCACCGCCTTACACGAGGTTCCCCTCGGCCGTCAGGAGTGGTACCGGCAGCTGGCCTCCGGTTCGCTCGGGCGCGATGGTAAGGAAGACCCGGCGGTCAAAGTGGCGTTGCACTATTCGCCGGACGGAGACGTGGATGGCTATGTCTCGTACAAGTTCCTCGGCTGGGACACCAAGCCTTACACAGTCGAGGTGGTCGACTTTGTAGCGGCCGGGAACGCCGCCTACCTTGAGCTGTGGCAGTTCCTCGGCGCCATGGACCTGGTGGAACGAGTCACCTGGGAGGAAGCACCGGTTGACGACCCCCTCACCTGGGCATTGGCCGACCCCCGCTGCATTGACTCCTCGGACATCCGGGACATGCTGTGGCTCCGCATCCTGGACGTCCGCAAGGCCCTGGAAGCCCGGCATTATCAGGTCGACGGGAGCCTCGTGCTCGAGGTGCTCGATCCACTGGGCCTGACGGCTGGAACGTTCACCCTGGACGCGTCGGGCGGCGAGGGCGCCGTCGTCCCTTCCGCGGCAGCAGAACCGGCCGACCTCACCCTCGACGTATCCGCCCTCTCCTCGATCTTCCTCGGTGCAGTCTCCCCGGTGACCCTCGTGGCGGCGGGCCGGATCCGGGAGAACCGTGCCGGCGCCGCCCTGAAGGCGCGGCAATTGTTCGCCGTGGAGCGGGCCACCCACTGCCTGACGCACTTCTAGGGGAGCATTGCCGGGGACCAGCCAGCTCGTCGCCGTCACTGCCGGCACGCGGGCCGGGGCGGGTGCCGCCCGCTTTGACCGGCGTTGGCTGCGCCGACTAGACTAAACGGGCGTGTACTACGTGCGCGCATCTACAATCCACAAATCAGGATGACCCGGTGATATGCCGTGTTCTGTGCCCGTGTCGCCGACGCGGTTGCAGCGGTTTGCCTGACCGACTAACTATCCACAACGGAGCCCCTACTACATGACCATCACCTCCACCGAGAAGCCCGGTACCCCCGTAGTCGCGATTAACGACATCGGTACCGCTGAGGACTTCCTCGCAGCAGTCGACGCCACCATCAAGTACTTCAACGACGGAGACCTTGTTGAAGGTACCGTCGTCAAGGTCGACCGCGACGAAGTTCTGCTCGACATCGGTTACAAGACCGAAGGTGTCATTCCCTCCCGCGAGCTGTCCATCAAGCACGATGTTGATCCCGGAGACGTCGTCTCCGTTGGCGATCTCGTCGAAGCCCTGGTGCTCACCAAGGAAGACAAAGAAGGCCGCCTGATCCTCTCCAAGAAGCGCGCTCAGTACGAGCGTGCCTGGGGCGACATCGAGAAGGTCAAGGAAGAAGACGGTGTCGTCACCGGTACCGTCATCGAGGTTGTCAAGGGTGGTCTTATCCTCGACATCGGTCTGCGCGGCTTCCTGCCCGCATCCCTCGTCGAGATGCGCCGTGTGCGCGACCTCGCTCCGTACATCGGTCAGAAGATCGAAGCCAAAATCATCGAGCTGGACAAGAACCGCAACAACGTTGTGCTGTCCCGCCGTGCCTGGCTCGAGCAGACCCAGTCCGAGGTTCGCTCCACGTTCCTCAACAAGCTGGAAAAGGGCCAGGTTCGTCCCGGCGTCGTTTCCTCCATCGTCAACTTCGGTGCCTTCGTGGACCTGGGCGGCGTAGACGGCCTGGTTCACGTTTCCGAGCTGTCCTGGAAGCACATCGACCACCCGTCCGAGGTTGTCGAAGTTGGCCAGGAAGTCACCGTCGAGGTTCTCGAGGTCGACCTGGACCGCGAGCGTGTTTCCCTGTCGCTCAAGGCTACGCAGGAAGATCCGTGGCAGACCTTCGCCCGCACCCACGCCCTCGGGCAGGTTGTTCCGGGTAAGGTCACCAAGCTGGTTCCGTTCGGCGCGTTCGTTCGCGTTGAAGACGGCATCGAAGGCCTGGTCCACATCTCCGAGCTCGCCGTGCGCCACGTTGAGCTGGCCGAGCAGGTTGTCTCCGTTGGTGACGAGCTGTTCGTCAAGGTCATCGACATCGACCTCGAACGCCGCCGCATCTCGCTGTCCCTTAAGCAGGCCAACGAGGGCGTCGACGCCGAGTCCACCGAATTCGATCCGGCTCTCTACGGCATGGCCGCTGAGTACGACGAAGAGGGCAACTACAAGTACCCGGAGGGCTTCGATCCGGAGTCCAACGAGTGGCTTGAAGGCTACGAGACGCAGCGCGCCGCCTGGGAGCAGCAGTACGCTGACGCCCAGACCCGCTGGGAAGCCCACAAGAAGCAGGTTGCCCAGCACGCTGCCGACGACGCTGCAGCTGCAACGTCCGGTGAGAGCGACTCCGGCACCACCAGCTACTCCTCTGAGCCGGCTGCAGCCGAGTCCAACACCGGTGGCGGCACGCTCGCTTCCGACGAGGCTCTTGCAGCACTGCGCGAGAAGCTGACCGGCAACTAATTGCCCCTGGTCCTCTGGGAGTCCGCTCCCGGAGGCTCGGCAGTTAGTAGCTTGAAGCAGTACTGAGAAAGTGGCCGTCCCTGCGGGGGCGGCCACTTTTTTCGTGTGGAACACGCCCCGCGCGTGCTTTTCCCGGGGGACATGCCCGGTGATGCTCGATTCGCCGGGGGACATGCCCAGTCCTGGCCGCGGCCACTGGACATATGGGCACTATGTCCAGTCGTGGGCCCGTGCGCAGGGCATGTTCCGGCATCCGAGTCCGGGACGCCCAGGGAGCATGCTCACTCTTCCCGCCGCAGCGTGGACAAAGTGGCAGTATGCCCAGCCCCGGGTCCGAGTGCGGGGCATGCCCCATGCTCCGGGAACTGGGTGGACGGGCGTGTGATTGCAGGCTGCGTCGGGCAGGCTCCGGCAAGATGGCCTGATGGATCCAGTCAGTTCAGCCCGTGCCTATGTTTTGGACAGACATCCGGATGCCGATGCGGCCATCCTCGGAGGCAGTACGGCCCAGGCCCGCAGCACTCCCACCTCAGACCTGGACATCGTGGTCCTGTATCCGGAGGGCGCTGCGAACTATGCCGCAACCACGCGCCATGACGGATGGATTGTTGAAGAATTTGTCCACACCCGGTCAAGCCTGGCGAGCTGGTACGCGCGCGAGCGTGCCGCCCGCTGCGCCGTCCTCGGGGATCTGTGCGCTCGGGGAGTCCTCCTTTACGACCGCGGGCCGGGGGAAGCATGGCAACGGGAGGCGCAGTTCTACATGGAGCGCGGGCCCGAGCCGCTGACTGACCAAGACCGTGGCCTGCGCCGTTACGAGCTGAGCAGCTCCCTCGACGACCTGCGGGGATCGACAGTTGCGGCTGAATCGTACGCCATCGCCGCTGAGATCTTTGGACGGTCGGTGGGGCTTCTGCTCCTGCAGCAGGGAAAATGGTTGGGCAAAGGCAAATGGGCGATCCGCCGGCTGGACCAGCTCCCGGATGATGAGTGTGCAGTCGCGCTACGGGACTGGGCTGCTTCCCGGGAGCGCAGCCCGGAACGGCTCATCCTGGTCGCGGCCAAGGTGCTTGAGGGGAGCGGCGGATACCTCATGGAAGGGTTCCTTCGCGGCTCCCGTCAGGGCCCCGGCACGCCATTGCCCGGCTCGACGCCTGACTGACAACGCCGCCGGCCGCGACTCCGGCGAGTGGGCACCGGAATTCTTGACGCCGCAGCCGCTTCGCGTTCAGGCTGAGGTTAAGTGCACAAGACTCAACTCGCGCGCCGCGGCGTCGAGCTCCTTGGCTGACCGGTGGACCGGCCGAAGAGGATCCGAACGGCCAGTTTCCGCGATCCAGGCGGACACATCCGGGAAATTGCAGCCGCGCCCGCGTTGCC
Source organism: Arthrobacter sp. (assembly GCA_034376805.1). GTDB lineage: Bacteria > Actinomycetota > Actinomycetes > Actinomycetales > Micrococcaceae > Arthrobacter. The sequence goes on along the minus strand of JAXMJF010000046.1, from coordinate 50,353 downwards.
ACCGGGGGGGACCTGTCCAGTCGCGGGCCACACGGATGGGCACAATGGGATTATGTCCAGAGGTAGTGACCGCGGCGGGGAATGTCCAGTGGGGGCTGCGTAGCCAGCGGTGGGTCATGTCCAGTCGTGGGCCGCGCGGATGGGCACAATGGGATTGTGTCCAGCGGTTGCAGCCAGCATGGGGCATGTCCAGTGGGGGCTGCGTGGCCGGCGGTGGGGCATGTCCAGTCGCGGGCCACACGGATGGGCACAATGGGCATATGTCCAGAGGTTTTGACCGCGGCGGGGCATGTCCAGTGGGGGCTGCGTAGCCGGCGGTGGCGCATGTCCAGTCGTGGGCCGCGCGGATGGGCACAATGGGATTGTGTCCAGCGGTTGCAGCCAGGGTGGGGCATGTCCGGCTGAGCGCGTGTGGTCCGGTGGGGCATGTCCAGCCGCAGCCCCTAGCGCAGCGGGATCCTGGCCTTGACCGGAACCGTGGCGTCAACGGAGGCTTCGCCCTGCTCGAACTCCGCCCCGGCTGAGCGCAAAAGGACCAGCGCAGCGGCATTCCCCGCTGTGGTGTCGGCCTCCAGCACTGCAGCCCCGGACGCGGCGGCCCGTTCAATCACGAGCCGAAGGGCCTCCCTGGCGATGCCGTGGCCGCGGAAGCTGCGGCCCAGCCAGATTCCCGTTTCCAGCGAGTCCGCTCCGGTCCGCTTGAGCCGGATGGAACCTGCCAGCTCCCCGTCCGAGCTGATCGCCCAGCTCTTCTGCTGCGCCGGCCCGTCGATGCCTGCGGCAGCGTGGTGGTATTCGCGGAACCAGCTGATCCGCTCCGAGTTCCAGCCGGAGGCGCTGCCCAGGGGAGGGGTTACCTCGTCCGCGTCGGCGTCCTGGATCGCCACGGTCAGAAGCTGCTCCAGGACCGGCTCGGAGACGTCGACGAGTCGGACAGCGGCAGGGGACGGCTCAGCCGAGGGGGACATCGATCCACTCCGTTTCTCCAGGCAGCAATTCGGCGGTTCCAGCGGACAGGGCTGCCACACGTTCCCCGGCCCGGGCCAGGCCCGCCGGATCATCCGGCAGGGCAAGCCTCAGGACAGTAGTCTGCGCGTCATAACTGGTTTCCGCCATCACATAGCCCGCGGCGCGCAACTCATTCTCCAGCCGGCCGGCCGCCGTGTGCGGGACCGTCACCGCGCAGATCCGCAGCCGGCGGCGCCGGGCCAGCGGCGCCCGGTCCAGGGCAGCGGACACGGATTCGGAATAGGCACGGACCAGTCCGCCGGCGCCCAGCAGGATCCCGCCGAAATAGCGGACCACAACGGCGGTCAGATCGCTGAGGTCCGTCACGCCCGGCACGGTTTCCCGCTTCAGCAGTGCATCGAGCATCGGGATGCCCGCGGTGCCGGACGGTTCGCCGTCGTCGTTGGAGCGCTGCACACCCCGGTCGGGACCGAGCACGAACGCGGAGCAGTGGTGCCGTGCATCATGGAATTCCTTGCGCAGCCCGGCGACGACGGCGCGGGCGCTCTCCTCATCCCCGGTGCGGTGCAGCACGGTGATGAAGCGGGAGCGTTTCACTTCGATCTCGTGGCGGAACTCCGGGCCGGCGGCCAGCGTGGTGTAGACGGTGGCCCTGCTCTCCGGGAAATCCGCATCTTCAGCCACTGGATCAGTTTAGTCTGGTGGGGTGTTGAAAATCGGGTTGACGGGCGGCATCGCCTCAGGGAAGTCAGTGGCTGCCTCACGCCTGCGCGAACTCGGGGCCGTGGTGATCGACGCCGATGCCCTGGCCCGGGAGGTCGTGGAACCCGGGACGCCGGGACTTGCCCGGGTCGTGGAGGCCTTCAGCAAGGCCGTCCTGACAGCCGACGGCGGCCTGGACCGGCCCAAACTCGGCGCCCTCGTTTTTGGCAACCCGGAGCGCCTCGCCGTGCTCAACGGCATCATCCATCCCCTGGTCAGGGAGCGCGCCGCCGCGCAGGCCGCCGCCGCTCCGAAGGGCGCCGTCGTGGTCCAGGACATCCCGCTGCTCGTCGAGACCGGCCAGGGCGCCAACTTCCACCTGGTGGTGGTGGTGGACGCCCCGGACGACGTCCGGGTGGAACGCATGGTGCAGCACCGGCACATGACCGCCGCGGACGCCCGGGCCCGGATGGCCGCCCAGGCCGCCAGAGCCGACCGGCTGGCAGCAGCCGACGCTGTCCTGGATAACTCGGGCGCCAAGGAGGAACTGCGGGACGCGGTGGACCGGCTCTGGAAGTTCCGGCTGGCACCGTTTGCCGTGAACCTGAGCAGGCACCGCCTCGCACCGCGGACCGGGGGACCCGTCCTGGCGCCCGCCAACCCGGAATGGCCCGCGCAGGCCGCCCGGCTCATCGCGCGCCTGCAGCTGGCCGCCGCCGGGGACATCCTGACCCTGGACCACGTCGGATCCACGGCCGTCCCCGGCCTCCCCGCGAAGGACATCCTGGATCTGCAGCTCGGCGTCGAGGACATGGCCGCCGCGGAGCGGATCGCGCCGCTCCTCGCCGACGCCGGCTTCCCCGCCTGGCCCGGCATCGTCTCCGACAACCCCAAGCCTTCCCACCCGGACCCGTCGGACTGGCCGAAGCGGCTGCACGGCAACGCGGATCCCGGACGGGCGGTGAACCTGCACGTCCGCGCCGTGGGGTCCCCGGGCTGGCGGTTTGCGCTCTGCTTCCGCGACTGGCTGCGCGACGACGCGTCCGCCCGGGCCGACTACCTCGCCGAGAAGCGCAGGGTCGCCAAGCTGCACGGCGTGGACAAATCCACCGCGCGCTACGCGGCCGACAAAGAAGCCTGGTTCACCGGACACGCGGTCCCGCGGATGGAGGCGTGGGCGCAGCGCACCGGCTGGCAGCCGCCGTCGTCCCCGGCCCCCGGACCGGTGACCGGTCCGGAGCCGGGGGCGGACCGTACCGCCCAAAGCTGAATCAGGACATCCTGTCGGAGCCCGGCGGTAGATTAGATACATGAGTCTTGCCCAGCAGATCAACCGTGTCGTGGCGCCCTTCGAGGTCATCAGCGAGTTCCAGCCGGCCGGTGACCAGCCGGCCGCGATCGCGGAACTGACCGAGCGCATCAAGAACGGCGAGAAGGATGTGGTGCTGCTCGGTGCCACCGGTACCGGTAAGAGCGCGACGACGGCGTGGCTGATCGAGCAGGTCCAGCGCCCCACGCTTGTGATGGTGCAGAACAAGACCCTCGCCGCGCAGCTCGTCAACGAATTCCGCGAGCTGCTGCCCAACAACGCCGTCGAGTACTTCGTCTCCTACTACGACTACTACCAGCCGGAAGCCTACGTGGCGCAGACGGACACCTTCATCGAGAAGGACTCCTCCGTCAATGAGGAAGTCGAACGGCTCCGGCACTCCGCCACCAATGCGCTGCTGACCCGCCGTGACGTGATCGTGGTGGCCACCGTGTCCTGCATCTACGGCCTGGGCACGCCGGAGGAATACATCGCCGGCATGGTGACGCTCCGCAAGGGCGCGGAAATGAACCGCGACGACCTGCTCCGCAAGTTCGTCTCCATGCAATACGCCCGCAACGACATGGACTTCCACCGCGGCACGTTCCGGGTCCGCGGCGACACCGTGGAAATCATTCCGATGTACGAGGAGCTGGCGATCCGGGTCGAATTCTTCGGCGACGAGATCGAGAACATCTACACCCTGCACCCGCTCACCGGGGAGATCATCCGGGATGAGACGGAAATGTACGTCTTCCCGGCCTCGCACTACGTGGCCGGGCCGGAACGCATGGGCCGGGCGATCAAGCGGATCGAGGACGAGCTGGCCGAGCGGCTCCAGGTCCTGGAGGGGCAGAACAAACTCGTGGAAGCCCAGCGGCTCCGGATGCGAACCACCTATGACCTCGAAATGATGCAGCAAATGGGCTTCTGCAACGGCATCGAGAACTACTCCTCGCACATCGACGGCCGCGCCCGCGGGACTGCCCCGCACTGCCTCATCGACTACTTCCCGGACGACTTCCTGCTGGTGATCGACGAGTCCCATGTGACTGTCCCCCAGATCGGCGCCATGTACGAGGGCGACATGTCCCGCAAGCGGAACCTCGTGGACCATGGCTTCCGGCTGCCCTCCGCGATGGACAACCGGCCGCTGAAGTGGGATGAGTTCCAGGACCGTGTGGGCCAGACGGTGTACCTGTCCGCGACGCCCGGCAAGTACGAGCTCGGCAAGGCGGACGGCTACGTCCAGCAGATCATCCGGCCCACCGGCCTGATTGATCCGGAGGTGATCGTGAAGCCCACGAAGGGCCAGATCGATGACCTGCTCGGTGAAATCAAGACCCGCACCGCGAAGAACGAGCGTGTGCTGGTCACCACCCTGACCAAGCGGATGGCCGAGGACCTCACCGACTACCTGCTGGGCCACGGCGTGAAGGTCGAATACCTGCACTCCGACGTGGACACGCTCCGCCGGGTGGAGCTGCTCCGGGAGCTCCGGATGGGCGTCTTCGATGTGCTGGTCGGCATCAACCTGCTCCGGGAGGGCCTGGACCTGCCCGAGGTATCGCTGGTCAGCATCCTCGATGCGGACAAGGAAGGCTTCCTGCGCTCGTCCACCTCGCTGATCCAGACCATTGGCCGTGCCGCCCGCAACGTCTCCGGCCAGGTGCACATGTACGCGGACCGGATCACCGATTCCATGGCCCACGCCATCGACGAGACGAACCGCCGCCGCGCGATCCAGGTCGCGTACAACACGGAAAAGGGCATCGACCCGCAGCCGCTGCGGAAGAAGATCGCCGACATCACGGACCAGATCGCCAAGGAGGACGCCGACACCCGCGAACTCCTCGCCGCCGCGGGCAAGGCCCGCGGCAAGGGCAAGGGCGCCTCGAAGATCCGCGCGGACGGCCTCGCGGCCGCACCGGCCGAGGACCTGGTGGGGCTGATCGAGCAGCTCACCGAACAGATGCACTCCGCCGCCGGGGAACTCCAGTTCGAGCTCGCCGCACGGCTCCGCGATGAGGTGGGCGAGCTGAAGAAGGAACTGCGCCAGATGCAGTCCGCAGGGCACGCCTAGGGTATTGTTGGGCGGACGTAGGGGAGTATCCCAAGCGCTACGATCGTCAACACGCACGGCACAGATGCCCTGCCGGGCGTAGCGGGCAGCCAAGCAGAACCGGGCACGTAGTACCGGACACTCAGGCCAGTCGGAGAGACTTACACCGCACCGTCACACCCTGCGAAAGGTATCTTCGTGCCCGAACTTCCCGTCTGGTTTGAGATCGGCTCCTTTGTCGTTCTCGGCATCATCCTGGCCATTGACCTGCTGCTGGTCCTCAAACGTCCGCACGAGCCTTCCATGAAGGAAGCCGGGCTGTGGGTGTCCTTCTACATCGCCCTCGCCCTGCTCTTCGCCGGTGCCATGTTCGCCTTCACCGGCCCCGAATACGGCGGGCAGTTCCTCGCCGGCTGGGTGACGGAATACAGCCTCAGCATCGACAACCTCTTTGTGTTCATCATCATCATGGCCCGCTTCTCGGTACCCCGTAAGTACCAGCAGGAAGTCCTTATGGTCGGCATCATCATCGCGCTGATCCTCCGTGGCATCTTCATCCTGCTCGGCGCGATCGTGATCGAGCAGTTCAGCTGGGTCTTCTACATCTTCGGTGTCTTCCTGCTGTGGACCGCGTGGAAGCAGGCCCAGGACGACGGTGAGGACGAGGAGGACAAGGAAAACCCGCTCATCGCCCGGATCCGCAAGGTCCTGCCGATGTCGGAGAAGTTCGACGGCGGCAAGCTCCGCACCGTGGTGGACGGCAAGAAGGTCTTCACCCCCATGCTGATCGTCTTCGTCACCATCGGCCTGACCGACCTGCTCTTCGCGGTGGACTCCATCCCGGCCATCTTCGGCCTGACCCAGAGCGCGTTCATCGTTTTCACCGCCAACATCTTCGCCCTGATGGGCCTGCGGCAGCTGTACTTCCTGCTCGGCGGCCTGATGACCCGCCTGATCTACCTCAAGCACGCACTCTCGGTGATCCTCGCGTTCATCGGCGTGAAGCTGATCCTGCACGCCATGCACGTCAACGAGCTGCCCTTCATCAACGGCGGCCAGCACATCGAATGGGCCCCCGAGATCCCGACTTTCGTCTCGCTCGGGGTGATCATCGGCACCATCATCGTCGCCGTGATCGCCAGCCTGATCAGCTCCAAGGCCACGCAGTCGAAGATCGACGCCCGGCTCGAAGAGGACTCCCGCAAGAGCCTGACCGACGCCGAGTAGCCCTCACGGTTCGGCTAAGCTCGGACCGTGAAAATCTTCGACACTGCAGCAGTCAACGGTACGGCGCGGGACCCGCAACGGGTCCAGCGCCGTACTGTTTGGGTGCTGAGCACCGCGCAGCTCCTCAGTGGCGTGGGCAGCGGCGCCAGCCTGTCCGTCGGGTCCCTGCTGGCCGTCCAGCTCTCCGGCTCGAATGCCTGGGCCGGCTCGGTCACCACCACCATGACCCTTGGGGCCGCGGCGGCCGCCCTGCCTCTCGCCGGACTGGCCGGACGGCGCGGCCGGCGGGCCTCCCTCGTCACGGGGCTGCTCGCCGCCATGGCCGGCGCCCTGCTGGTGATCGTGTCCACGGTGACCGGCAGCTTCCCGGTGCTGCTGGTGGCCGCGGCCCTGCTGGGGCTCGGAACGGCCGCCAACCTGCAGGCCCGCTTCGCCGCCGTCGACCTCGCCGCACCGGAACACCGCGGCCGCTCCCTGGCGATCGTGGTGTGGGCCGTGACCATCGGCGCTGTTGCGGGGCCCAACCTGATCCGTCCCGGCGCCCTCGTGGGGGAGGCCCTCGGGCTGCCGGCGCTGGCCGGACCCTTTGTGTTCTCGACGGCGGGGCTGGCGCTGGCCGCGCTGTTGCTGGTCATCGGCCTGCGGCCGGACCCGCTCCTGCTGGCGGCCCGGCTCCGGACCCACGGTCAGCCCGCCGCAGCTGGTGGCACGGCGTCGGGCAACGCCGGAGGCGCCGCCGATGCCCGGCGGAGGCACGGCCTCCGGCACGGCATGCGCGCCATCCGGGCCTCGCCGCGGGCCGGTCTGGCCCTCCTTGCGGTCATCGCTGCGCACGGCTGTATGGCCGCAGTGATGTCGATGACGCCCCTGCACCTGCAACTGCTGACCGAGGGCCCCCTCGCCGGCGTGCCGGCCGGCCATGCCCACGCCGCCAGCACCGACGTGCTGGTCCTGATCGGGTTCACCATCTCGCTGCACATTGCCGGGATGTACGCGCTCTCGCCGGTGATGGGCTGGCTGACTGACAAGGCCGGACGGCTTCCCGTCATTCTGCTGGGCCACGGCCTGATCCTGCTCTCCGTCCTCGTGGCAGGCTTCGGGCAGGCCGCCCCGGTCCTGGTAACGGTTGGCCTGGTGCTGCTCGGGCTGGGCTGGTCCGCGGCCACGATCGCCGGTTCCACTCTGCTCGCCGAGAGCGTCGGCGCCGACGACCGTGTCCTCGTCCAAGGCGTCTCGGACACCATGATGGGGGTCGCCGGCGCCGTCGGTGCAGGCTTCTCCGGGCTGGTGATGAGCGGCGTCGGCTACCAGGGCCTCAACATGGCGGCAGCCGCCGTCGCCGCGGTGGTGTTCGCCGTCGCCCTCCGCGCCGCCGGCCAGGACCGCAGCGTGCAGGCCGCGGCGTAGGCACCGGAGGGACCGCCGGCTTCAGACCCGGGTCAGGTCCGGACGGACCGGGTCAGGCCCGGACGGACCGGGTCAGGCCAAGGAGCCGGGCGAAAATGCCCTCGCCGTCGTCCGCGATGCCGTCATGGTGGAAGTCCGCCGACTCCCAGACCTGCAGGCCCCGGACGGACGCGGCCGTCTCGAGCGACAGGCCGCGGTCGACGTAGATGTCGTCGGTGTACACGGCGGCGGCCACCGGCACGGTGTTGAGCGCGAGCCGTTCCGGGTCGTAGAGCGGCGGCCAGTCGTCCTTTTCGGCGAGGCGGCCGGCGACGTTCCGCAGCGGCCGGAGCGCGGGATCCTGCTCGAAGTACCAGGGGTAGACCATTTCCCCGGTGAGCAGCGGCTCGGGGGCCTCGGGGGAGAACTCCGGGTAATCCTGCAGCACCCGCCAGGCGGCCCAGTCCGTGGACTCGCCCTGGCCGTAGATGGATTCGTGCATCAGCGCGTACAACGGGTTGGCGGAACGGGACACGATCCCGCGGACCTGGTCGAGGAACGCATCCGAGAGGCGCTCCCCGCCGGGCGTGCCGACGAAGGCATCCTCCAGCAGGTGGTGCAGGGCATCCACCCGGGTGTTGCCGCCAAGGAAGGAACCGACCATCTGGAACCGTTCCACGGTGAGCCGTTCGCCGTCGGGCAGGAATTCCTCCGTCTCCCGAAGGTGCCGGGCTATCCGGGTGACCGCTGCGCGGTCCCCGGGGTACCGTGCGAAGTACTCGGCGTTGCGGGCCGCCACCCGCTGGAAGGTGGCCCGGTAGACCCGGTCCGCGGGCCCTGAGAGGGGCGCGAGCCCGCCGGTGATAAGGGCTTCCCGCAGGCCCTCCGGGGCGAAGGAGAGATAGCTGAGGGCGCAGAAGCCGCCGTAGCTCTGCCCGTAGATCGTCCACGGCCCGGAGCCCAGCGCCTGCCGGATGGCCTCGGCGTCGGCGACGATCGAGTCCGCCCGGAAGTGCGTAAGGTAGTCCGCCTGGTCGGCGTCGTTCCCGCGCAGCGGCAGTGTGTTGCGGTCAACCGCGGAGGACAGGCCCGTGCCGCGCTGGTCCAGCATCAGGATCCGGAAGTCCTTGGCGGCGGCCTTGCTCCAGCCGCCGAGCGCCGGGAGACGGTTGCCGCGTCCGCCCGGGCCGCCCTGCAGGTACAGCAGCCAGGGGAGCCGCGTGGCCTCGTCCTCGCTGTGGTCCGTGGAGACGTACTCGCGGGCAAAGACGGTGATGGTCTCGCCGGCCGGTGCGCCACCGCTGAAGTGGTCCAGGGCCACTTCAAAGTAGTGCTCCGCCGTGCGCATGCCGCGGTATTCGTACCGCGCCTTGATGGTGTGCGGGACGGTCGGCGGCGCAGCCTCCAGCAGCTCGGCGGCCCCGGTCCCGGTCAGGGGCAGGTCAGCCACGGGCCTGGGCTTTGTGCGCGGTGCCAAAGGCTTCCAGCGCCTCGCCGGTCAGCCGGAAGGTGGACCATTCCTCCATCGGGTTGGCCCCAAGCTTTTTGTAGAAATTGATGGAGGGCTCGTTCCAGTCCAGGACACTCCACTCGACGCGGGCGTAGCCGCGGTCGACGGCGGTCGAGGCAAGGTGCTGGAGGAGCGCCTTGCCATGGCCTTCACCGCGGGCCTCGGGGCGCACGTAGAGGTCCTCGAGGTAAATGCCGTGGACGCCTTCCCACGTGGAGTAGTTCAGGAACCAGAGGGCGAAGCCCCGGACCTCGCCGGCCTCGTTCTCGGCCATTGCGGCGAACACCCGCGGGTGCTCGCCAAACAGGACCTCGGTCAGCATCTCCGGGGTGTTCCGGACGGCGTCCGGCTCCTTCTCGTAGATGGCCAGGTCGTGGATCATCTGCAGGATTTCGGGGACATCGTTCGCCGTCGCGGGCCGGATTACGCTCATCCCTCGAGTTTACTAGGGCCCGCCCGGCGTTGGATCCGGTTCGCCGACCGCTACAGCCGGTTCACGTCCGTCACGCGCACGACGGCGGTTCCGGTCTCGTCCGATGCCGCGAGGTCCACCTCCGCGGAGATCCCCCAGTCGTGGTTGCCGGCCGGGTCCTCGAAGATCTGCCGGACCTTCCACCGGCCCGGCTCCTCCGTGATGATCAGCAGGCCCGGGCCGCGGGCGTCCGGGCCGGTGCCGATGTCGTCGTGTTCGTCGAAGTAGTCATCCAGCACGTCCTCCCACCGTTCGGAGTCCCAGCCGGAACCGGCATCGAGTTCGCCGAGGGCGGTGGCGTCCTCGTCCGCGAAGAGCTCCACCCGGCGGAACATTTCATTGCGGACCATCACCCGGAAGGCGCGGACATTGGAGGTCAGCGACGGCGGCGGGGGCGGGGGAGCGTCGTGCGGCGTCGGCGCCTTGCCGGAGGTCAGCTCCTCCCACTCATCGAGCAGGCTGGAGTCGACCTGGCGGACCAGTTCGCCGAGCCATGCGATGAGGTCCTCCAGGTCTTCGCGGAGGGCGTCCTGCGGGACGGTCTGACGCAACGCCTTGAACCCGTCGGCAAGGTAGCGCAGCACGATGCCCTCGGAGCGGGCCAGTCCGTAGAACTGAACGAACTCGCCGAAGTTCATCGCCCGTTCGTACATGTCCCGGACGATGGACTTGGGCGCGAGTTCGAAGTCGCCGATCCACGGCGCGGCCCGGCGGTAGACGTCGAACGCCTCGCCGAGGAGCTCCGCGAGCGGCTGCGGGTAGCTGACTTCGTCCAGCATGGCCATGCGCTGGTCGTAGTCGATGCCGTCGGCCTTCATTGCGGCGACCGCCTCCCCGCGCGCCTTCTTCAGCTGCGCGGACAGGATCTGCCGGGGCTTCTCGAGCGTGGACTCGATCACGGATACCACGTCGAGGGCGTACGACGGCGACTCCGGATCCAGCAGTTCCAGCGCCGCGAGTGCGAAGGGGGACAACGGCTGGTTCAGGGCGAAGTTGGCCTGCAGATGGACCGTCAGGCGGACGGTGCGCCCGTCCGTGCCCTGCTCCTGAAGCGGGATCCGCTCCACCACACCGGCGGCCAGGAGCTCCCGGTAGATGCCCAGGGCCTTCTTCATGAGCTGCAGCTGCGACGAACGCGGCTCATGGTTTTCGGTCAGCAGGCGGCGGGCCGCCTTGAACGGATCGCCCGGCCGTTCCATCAGGTTCATCAGCATCGCGTGGGTCACGCTGAAGCTGGACGTCAGCGGATCCGGGGCCGACTCGACGAGGCGCTTGTAGGTCGGTTCGCCCCAGGACACAAAACCCTCCGGCGGCTTCTTCTTGACTACCTGGCGGAGCTTCTTCTGGTCGTCGCCGAACTTCGCCGTGGCCTTGGCCATCGCCTTGACGTTCTCCGTGACATGTTCCGGGGCCTGCACGACGACGGTCCCGGCGGTGTCGTAACCGGCGCGGCCGGCGCGGCCGGCGATCTGGTGGAACTCGCGGGAGTTCAGCAGCCGGGTGCGGACGCCGTCGTACTTGCTCAGCGCCGTGAGCAGCACGGTGCGGATGGGGACGTTGATGCCCACCCCGAGGGTGTCGGTGCCGCAGATGACTTTGAGCAGCCCGGCCTGGGCGAGCTGCTCCACGAGCCGGCGGTACTTGGGCAGCATACCGGCGTGGTGGACGCCGATGCCGTGGCGGACCAGCCGGTTGAGTGTCTTGCCGAAACCGGCGGCGAAGCGGAAACCGGCGATCAGCTCGGCGATCTTGTCCTTCTCCTCGCGGGTGCAGACGTTGATGCTCATGAGGTTCTGGGCGCGGTCGATCGCCTCCACCTGGCTGAAGTGCACCACGTACACGGGGACCTGCTTCGTGGCGAGGAGTTCCTCGAGCGTCTCGTGCACGGGCGTCTGCTCGTAGTAGTAGTGCAGCGGGATGGGCCGCTCCACGGAACTGACAGTCGTCGTCGGGCGGCCGGTCAGCTCGGTGATGCCGGCTTCGAAGCGGCTCACGTCGCCGAGGGTGGCGGACATCAACAGGAACTGCGCCTGGGGGAGTTCCAGCAGCGGGACCTGCCAGGCCCAGCCGCGCTGCGGGTCGGAGTAGAAGTGGAATTCGTCCATGATAACGGCGCCGAGCTCGGCGGCTGCACCCTCACGGAGGGCGATATTGGCCAGGATTTCCGCCGTGCAGCAAATGATCGGGGCGTCCTGGTTGACGCCGGAATCGCCGGTGATCATACCCACGTTCTCGGCGCCGAAGATCTCGCACAGGGCGAAGAACTTCTCCGAGACGAGGGCCTTGATCGGTGCGGTGTAGTAACTGCGTTGCCCGCGGGCCATGGCCTGGAAGTGCACCGCGATCGCGACGAGGGACTTCCCGGACCCGGTGGGGGTTGCCAGGATGACGTTGGCGCCGGCGGCCAGCTCCATGACGGCCTCGTCCTGGGCGGTGTACAGGGCCAGCCCGCGGGTTTCCGTCCATTCGACAAAGCGGGTGTAGAGCTCATCCGGGTCCAGGCCGGCCCGGCCTGGGATTCGGGCGGCCGGGGCGGGGAGCTGATCAACAAGTTTCATTGCTCACCAGCTTAGTGGCCGGAGAGTCGGCGCCGGTCTGTGCCCGGGAACGCTGTGCCCGGGAACGCCGTGCCCGGGAACGCTGTGCCCCTGCGGCACCCCCGGGGCCGGTGCGATAGGGTCGCGCGCCTCCTAGGCTGCCGTTCCGGCCGGGGTTAGGCTTCGGACGTTGCATTGTTCGCCGGTGACCGGAGGAAAAGCAGTGAAATGGGATCCCGCCAAGTACGTACAGTTCGGGGACTACCGGGACAGGCCGTACTTTGACCTGACGGCCCGGGTCCATGCGGACGCTCCCCGCTCCGTCGTCGACCTCGGCTGCGGTCCCGGGAACCTGACGGCCACCCTCGCCGAGCGCTGGCCCCAGGCCAGGGTCACCGGCCTGGACTCCTCAGCGGAAATGCTGGCCCAGGCTGCCGGCTATGCGGAACAGCTGCCCAACCTCTCCTTCGGCGAGGCGGATATCGCCGGCTGGATGCCCGCCGGTGACACCGACGTCGTCGTCACCAACGCTGCCCTGCAGTGGGTTCCGGGGCACCGGGACATGTTGGCGCGCTGGCTTGCAGCGCTCCGGCCCGGAGCCTGGTTCGCGCTGCAGGTCCCCGGCAACTTCGATTCGCCCTCCCACACGCTGATGCGGGGGCTGGCTGAGTCCGCGGCGTGGGCGGGACGGCTCGCCGGGGTGCTCCGCCACGACGATGTCGTGGGCGGGCCGGACGACTACCTGGCCATCATGCTCGACGCCGGCTGCGATGCGGATGCGTGGGAGACCACGTACTTCCAGCTCCTCCCCGGCGCGAACCCCGTGCTGGAGTGGGTCCGCGGCACCGGACTCCGGCCCGTGCTCGCGGCCCTGTCCGCCGCTGACGCCCTGGATTTTGAAGCCGAATACTCGTCGCTGCTGGCAGAGGCCTACCCGGCCGGCCCGCATGGCACCGTGTTCCCGTTCCGGCGGATCTTCGCCGTGGCCCGCAAGCGGGACTGATCAGCAGGCGGGGATTCCGGACCGGCGGACAGGCCGGACAGCGTATGACAACGGAGCACCGTGTGAGAGTGCTTACAATGTCGAGGCAGCGTGGGGGCGGCTGCCTTGGTCGATCCCTATCCGTGCCCTGATGTAGCGATGGAGGTTCGGTGCTTATTGTTCTGATGGGCCGGCTGTTGGCCGCCCACAAAGGGACCGTGCTGGCCATCGTGGTCCTGCAGCTCGTGCAAACGACCGCGAACCTCCTCCTCCCCACCCTGAACGCGGCCATCATTGACGACGGAATCGTCGGCGGCAACGTCCCGGAGATCCTGAGCCTGGGTTCCTGGATGGCCGCGATCGCCGGCGTGCAGGTGGCGGCGGCCATCGCCGCCGGGTACCTGGGCGCCGCCGTGGCGATGGAGCTCGGCCGTCAACTGCGTGAAGAGCTGTTTGCCACGGTGCAGTCGATGTCCTCCCAGGAAGTCGGCGCGTTCGGCGCCGCCAGCCTGGTCACTAGGGCCACCAACGACGTCGCGCAGATCCAGAACCTCCTCGTCCTCGTGTTCACGATGCTGGTCGCAGCACCCGCCATTTTCATCGGTGGCATTGTGCTTGCCGTGCACCAGGACATCGCCTTGTCCGGCATCGTCGTCGCGGTCATTCCGGTGCTCGCGGTCATCATGGTCCTGATCGTGCGCCGTCTGGTCCCGCTCTACCGGCAGGGCCAGGAGCTCATCGACCGGATCAGCCGGGTGCTGCGTGAGCAGATCATCGGCGCCAACGTCATCCGGGGCTTTGTCCGCCAGGGGCACGAGATGAGGCGCTTTGACGGGGCCAACAAAGACCTGACCCGGAACAACCTGCGGTCCGCGCTGCTGGTCGCGGGAATGATGCCGCTGATCATGTTCGTCGTCAACCTGTCCTCCGTCGGTGTGGTCTGGTTCGGCGGGCACCGGATCCAGTCCGGCGACATGCGGCTCGGCGCGCTGACGGCGTTCATCGCCTATATCCTGCAGATCCTGATCGCGATCATGATGGCGATGTACGTCTTTATGACCGCACCCCGCGCGGCTGCCTGCGCGGAACGAATCCAGGCGGTCCTGGACACGGCTCCGGCCATTACGGACGGCCAGGGCGGAGCGGCACCCAAGGGCAATGCCGTGGAGTTCCGCAACGTGTCCTTCGCCTACCCTGGCGCCGAGGCGCCGGTCCTCGACGGCGTCAGCTTCACGGCCGCTCCCGGGGCTGTCACAGCGGTCATCGGCGCCACCGGCAGCGGAAAAACCACCCTGCTGAACCTGCTGCCCAGGTTCCTGGAGGCCACCGGGGGGGAGATCAGCATCGGCGGATGTGACGTGCGCGGCCTGCCCCTGGCGGCGCTGCGGAGCCTGATCGGCGTGGTGCCCCAGCATTCCTATCTGTTCTCCGGAACACTCGCCGGGAACCTGAGGATGGCGTCGCCGGCGGCGACGGATGCGGAGCTCTGGCAGGTCCTGGACGCCGCGCAGGCCGAGGATTTTGTCCGGCAGCTGCCGGAGGGCCTGGAATCACCGGTGAGCCAGGGCGGCACGAATTTTTCCGGCGGCCAGCGGCAGCGCCTCTGCATCGCGCGCGCGCTGCTGCGCCGGGCTCCCGTGTACCTGTTCGACGACAGCTTCTCGGCGCTGGATTACGGCACCGACTACCGGCTCCGCGAGGCGATGGCGCCGCTGCTGCGCACGGCCACGGTCCTGATCGTCGCTGAACGCGTCGCCACGATCGTGGACGCCGGGCTGATCCTGGTCCTCGAGGACGGCCGGGTGGTGGCGCAGGGAACACATCACGAGCTGATGGAGTCCTCGCCGAGCTACCAGGAAATCGCGGCTTCCCAGCTGGTCCTGGAGGAAACCCTGTGATCCGCGAACCGGCGCTCGACGCCGGGACCGACGTCCCCGCCACCCGTGACGCCCGGGACCAGCCCCTGGTGGACCTGCCCTCCGGTGGCCGCAACGAATCCCTCCCGGTCGTGTCCCCCGGGGACGCCGGGAACCGCAGCCGGTTCCGCTGGCGCACGGCCGGGCGGCTGATCGGACTGCTCCGGCCGTCGAAGTGGCGGATGGTCGGCGTCATCGCCGCCACCTGCGCCTTCGTGGCGCTCAACGTCGCGGCGCCGAAAATCCTGGGGGACGCCACCGACGTCGTTGTTCAGGGCGTGGTCGGCGGATCCTTCGACCAGGAGAAACTGGGTGCCCTGCTGGCGGCGGTGTCCGTCATGTACCTGGGGGCATCCGTCTTCAGCTGGATCCAGGGCGCCCTGACGGCCGTGGCGGTGCAGCGCCTGGGCTACGGGCTGCGGGCCTCGGTGGAGGAGAAACTGCACGTCCTGCCGTCCAGCCATTTTGACGAGCAGCACCGCGGGGACGTGCTGAGCCGCGCCACGAACGACGTCGACAACATCGCCCAGGCCCTCAACCAGCTGCTCAACCAGCTGATCCTGTCGCTGCTGATGCTCTCCGGGGCCCTGGCCATGATGCTGTGGCTCTCTCCGGTCCTGGCCGTGATCGCCCTGGTCTCCGTCCCGGTGTCCACCCTCATCACCGTCCTCGTGGCCCGGAAATCCCAGGCCCATTTCACCGAGCAGTGGGGGAGCACGGGCGAGCTGCACGCGCAGCTTGAGGAGTTCTTCACCGGCCACGAGGTCATCAAGGCCTTCGGGCGGCAGGACGCAGCCGCGGCCCGTTTCAAGGACGGCAACGACACGCTGTGCCGGGCCAGTGCCCGCGCCCAGTACGTGTCCGGCGTTGTGCAGCCCCTGATGGTCCTGGTGTCCAATCTCAACTACATCGCGGTCGCCGTCGTCGGCGCGCTCCAGGTCCTGTCCGGCGCCCTGACCATCGGCGGCCTCCAGGCCTTCTTCCAGTTCAGCAGGCTCTTCAGCCAGCCGATGGGGCAGATCGGCGGCATGCTGACGCTCATGCAGTCCTGCCTCGTGTCGGCCGGGAGGGTCTTTGAGCTCCTCGACGCGCCGGAGATCCCGGCGGAAACTGCCCCGGCTCGGGCGGCGGGCCCCACGGTGACGTCCGCCGTCGGGGACTCCGGGACCGGAGTTCCGGCGTCCGACGCCGCCGGCCGGGTCACGTTTGAGCGGGTCACCTTTGGCTACCGCCCCGGATCGCCTGTGGTCCAGGACCTGTCCTTTGCCGTGGAGCCGGGGCAGACGGTGGCGATCGTGGGGCACACCGGCGCCGGCAAGACCACCGTCGTGAACCTCCTGATGCGCTTTTACGAACTGGATTCCGGCCGGATCACGGTCGACGGGGCGGACATCGCAGCACTCTCGCGGGATGAGCTGCGGGCCAATTTCGGCACGGTGCTGCAGGATGCCTGGCTGTTCACCGGCACCATCCGGGACAACATCGAGTACGGCCGCCCCGGCGCGGACGACGCCGCCATCGTGGCGGCTGCGCAGGCCAGCCACGTGGACCAGTTCGTCCGGGCACTGCCCTGCGGGTACGCCACCATGCTCGGCAACGACGGCGACTCGCTGAGCCGCGGGCAGCGCCAGCTGATCTCGATCGCCCGGGCGCATCTGGCCGGGCGCAGCATCCTGGTCCTCGACGAGGCCACCAGCTCGGTGGACAGCCGCACCGAAGCGCAAATCCGGCAGGCCATGCGGCGGCTCCGGCAGGGACGCACCAGCTTCGTGATTGCCCACCGCTTGTCCACGGTCCGGGACGCTGATCTAATTCTGGTCATGGACCAAGGACGGATCGTTGAACAGGGCACCCACCGCCAACTCATGGCCAGGGGCGGGCTCTACCTGAAACTGTACGAGGCGCAGTTCGCCCGCCGCGAACATCGCAAGCCCGCCCAGGAGCCCGGACAGTGACCCCCACCGAGACATCAATCACGCCGTTCCCCGGGCCCTGGCGGCCCAACCCGGGCAGCTCCGTCCCGCTGTTCGAACAGCTCCGGCTCAACATTATTGAGCGGGCCGACAACGGCACCCTGGCGCCCGGGACCAAGCTTCCTGCCGTCCGGAGCCTGGCCGGCGAACTGGGCGTCGCGCCGCACACCGTGGCCCGCGCCTACAAGGAACTGGAGGCGGCCGGCGTCGTGGTGACCCGGGGCCGGAACGGGACCGTGGTCTGCGCCCGGGACGAGGCGTGGAGCTCCCTCTCCGCTGCCGCCGCCGAGTTCGCAGCCGCCGCAAAGGCCCAGGGCGCCAGCTTCGCCGAGGCCGTCCAGCTGCTCGCCGCCGCGTACGACCGCGAGTAGCACACCGTTAACACATCGGGCGGCGTTTCCCGGCTGGCGGCACGGCTCTGAATAGAAATTCGAAGAAGTTTTCGATTAGCATTGGTAGCGTGCCTAAAGCCGTAGCTGAAGATCCAGCCGTTGATTCCCCACCCTCCGCAGGTCAGGAGACCCCAGTTCCGCTGGGCTCCGTTCCGATGAGTCCGGTACAGCCGGGCCGCGCGGAGGAATCCCGCCCTCCGGTGAAACGCCCGGACATGTCCCGGCTCATCGTCAAGGGAGCGCGCGAACACAACCTGCGCAACGTGGACCTGGACCTGCCCCGAGACTCCATGATCGTCTTCACCGGGCTCTCCGGCTCAGGCAAGTCGTCCCTGGCCTTCGACACGATCTTCGCCGAGGGCCAGCGCCGGTACGTCGAGTCGCTCTCCGCCTACGCCCGGCAGTTCCTGGGCCAGGTGGACAAGCCCGACGTCGACTTCATCGAGGGCCTCTCGCCCGCGGTGTCCATCGACCAGAAGTCCACCAGCAAGAACCCCCGCTCCACCGTGGGCACCATCACCGAGATCTACGACTACATGCGCCTGCTGTGGGCCCGTGTCGGCCGTCCGCACTGCCCCGTCTGCGGGGAGCCTGTCGCGAAGCAGACCCCGCAGCAGATCGTCGACCAGCTGCTGGAACTGCCGGAGGGGACCCGCTTCCAGGTCCTGGCCCCGGTGGTCCGCGGCCGCAAGGGCGAATTCGTCGAACTGTTCAAGGAACTCACCGCCAAGGGCTACTCGCGGGCGCGGGTCGACGACAAACTGATCCAGCTGAGCGATCCCCCCAAGCTGGGCAAGCAGTTCAAGCACACCATCGAAGTGGTCGTGGACCGCCTCGTGGTCAAGGAAGGCATCAGCCAGCGCCTCACGGACTCGGTGGAGACCGCCCTCGGCCTGGCCGAGGGGAGGATCCTCGCCGAATTCGTGGACCTCGAAGCTGACGACCCGGAGCGGATCAGGGCATTCTCCGAGCACCTCGCCTGCCCCAACGAGCACCCCCTCGCGATTGACGAGATCGAACCCCGCTCCTTCTCCTTCAACAACCCCTTCGGCGCCTGCTCGGCCTGCAGCGGCATCGGCACGAAGCTGGAAGTCGATGAGGAGCTCATCATTCCGAACGGGGAGCTGTCCCTCTCCGAGGGGGCCATCGCGCCGTGGTCCCTGGGCACCGCGACGACCGAGTACTGGAACCGCCTGCTCGGCGGACTCGCCAAGGAACTCGGCTTCTCCATGACCACCCCCTGGGACAAGCTTTCCCAGGACACCCGCCAAACCGTGCTGCACGGCAAGGACCACAAGGTCGTGGTGCAGTACCGCAACCGCTTCGGCCGGGAACGCAAATACAGCACCGGCTTCGAGGGCGTCATCCAGTACGTGCACCGCAAGCACCTCGAAACGGACTCGGACTCGGCCCGGGACCGCTACGAGGAGTACATGCGGCAGATCCCCTGCCCGGCCTGCAACGGCGCACGCCTGAACCCGGCGTCGCTCTCGGTGCTGATCAACGGCAAGTCCATTGCCGAGGTCGCCGCCCTTCCGATGCGCGATTGCGCCGACTTCCTGGACAACCTCGTCCTCACCGGCCGCGAGGCCCAGATCGCCCACCAGGTCCTCAAGGAGATCCAGGCCCGCCTCACCTTCCTGCTCGACGTCGGCCTGGAGTACCTGAACCTGGAACGCCCCTCCGGCACCCTGTCCGGCGGAGAAGCCCAGCGCATCCGCCTGGCCACCCAGATCGGCTCCGGCCTCGTCGGTGTGCTCTACGTCCTGGACGAGCCGTCCATCGGCCTGCACCAGCGGGACAACCGCCGCCTGATCGAGACCCTCACCCGGCTGCGGGACCTCGGAAACACGCTGATCGTGGTGGAGCACGACGAGGACACCATCCAGGAAGCCGACTGGGTGGTGGACATCGGACCGGGCGCCGGCGAGCACGGCGGCATGGTGGTGCACTCCGGTTCCTACAAGGAGCTGCTCGAGAACACCGAATCACTCACCGGCGACTACCTGTCCGGCCGGAAACAGATTGAGGTCCCCAAGAAGCGCCGCAAGTACGACAAGAAGCGCGAACTCAAGGTCGTCGGCGCCAAGGAGAACAACCTCCTGAACGTCGATGCCACGTTCCCGCTGGGCCTGTTCACGGCGGTGACCGGCGTCAGCGGCTCCGGCAAGTCCACCCTGGTCAACGAGATCCTCTACAAGGTCCTGGCCAACAAGCTCAACGGCGCCAAGCAGGTGGCGGGGCGGCACAAGTCCATCCAGGGCCTCGAGCACCTCGACAAGGTGGTCCACGTCGACCAGAGCCCGATCGGCCGCACCCCGCGGTCCAACCCGGCGACCTACACGGGCGTTTTTGACAACATCCGCAAGCTTTTCGCTGACACCACGGAGGCCAAGGTCCGCGGCTACCTGCCGGGCCGGTTCTCCTTCAACGTCAAGGGCGGCCGCTGCGAGGCCTGCTCCGGCGACGGCACACTGAAGATCGAAATGAACTTCCTGCCGGACGTCTACGTGCCCTGCGAGGTGTGCCACGGCGCCCGGTACAACCGCGAGACCCTGGAAGTCCACTACAAGGGCAAGACCATCGCCGATGTGCTGAACATGCCGATCGAGGAAGGCGCCGAGTTCTTCGCTGCCTTCTCGCCGATCGCCCGGCACCTCAGGACGCTCGTCGACGTCGGCCTCGGCTACGTCCGGCTGGGCCAGCCCGCCACCACGCTCTCCGGCGGCGAGGCGCAGCGCGTCAAGCTCGCCGCGGAGCTGCAGAAACGCTCCAACGGGCGCAGCATCTACGTGCTGGACGAGCCCACCACGGGCCTGCACTTCGAGGACATCCGGAAGCTGCTCCTGGTCCTCCAGGGCCTCGTGGAAAAGGGCAACACGGTCATCACGATCGAGCACAATCTTGATGTCATCAAGAGCGCGGACTGGATCGTGGACCTGGGCCCCGACGGCGGCTCCGGCGGCGGCCGCATTGTCGCCTCCGGCACCCCGGAACAGGTGGCCAAGTCCACGGAAAGCCACACGGCAGCGTTCCTCGCCGACATCCTGGCCTGAGGCACAACGCCGTTACCTTCGCGGGAGTTACCGCGGAGGTAACGGCGCCCGCGGCACAGATACATTCCCGTCGGGGCATGCGAGTTTCTGGCATCCGTGTCTCTCGTGAGAAACTAGGCCGGTGACGCAAACAACAGTGCCCGTGATCTTCGACCTGGACGGCACTCTTGTCGATCCGGCCGGGGGGATATCGGACGGAATCGCAGCGGCCCTCACTCAGCTGGGGCTTGGCGTTCCCGACAAAGCCCTGCTGGATGCCATGATCGGCCCGAAACTCAGCCATTCCCTCACGGACATCGCCGGTGTCCCCGCCGAACGGCTGGACGACGCCATCCGCATCTACCGCGCGCACTACCTCGCCACCGGCATCGGCCAAAGCCTGCTCTACCCGGGAATCCGGGCACTGCTGGAATCCTTCGTCGAGGCCGGACGGCCCATCGCCGTCGCCACCCAGAAACCCGAAGGCATCGCCCGGATAGTCCTGGAGCACCACGGCATCGCCGCGCTGTTCCACACCATCCGCGGCTCGGCCGCCGACGAGGGGGCTGCCGCCGGTGTGCCGTCCGGGAAGGCCGCGATCGTGGCCGCGGCGCTGGCGGACCTCTCCGGCCACTACGGCCTGGACACCCGGGACGCCGTGATGGTGGGGGACCGTGCGCAGGATGTCGCCGGTGCGGCTGCCAATGGAATCGACTGCATCGGCGTAGGCTGGGGCTTCGCTCCGGACGGTGAACTGGACGCGGCCGGCGCGGTGGAGATCGTGCACAGCAGCGCCGCCCTTCACGAGACCATTGCCCGGCGGGATCCGGGAGGGGCCAACGCCGAACCCCCGAACGCAGCGAGCCCTTTCCTGTTGACCGAAGCCGTAAACGAGGTGCACACCGATGGCAATGTTTGATGCAATCCGCTGGACCACGCGGGGTCTGGTGACCTCGACGTGCCGGCCCACGGTCATCGGACTGGAAAACGTGCCCAAGGAGGGCCCGTTCATCGTGGCTCCCAACCACCTGTCCTTCCTGGACAGTGTGATCGTCCAGGCGCTGATGCCGCGCCCCGTGGCCTTTTTCGCCAAAGCGGAATATTTCACCACCGGCGGGGTCAAGGGCAAGGTGATGAAGTCCTTCTTCGAGGCTGTCGGGTCCATCCCGGTGGAGCGCGGTGAACAGGCCGCCAGCGTCCAGGCCCTGAAAACCCTGCTGGAGATCCTTGATTCCGGCAAGGGCGTTGGCATCTACCCGGAGGGGACCCGCTCCCGGGACGGCATCCTCTACCGCGGCCGCACCGGCGTCGGCTGGCTTGCCCTGACGACGGGCGCCCCGGTGATCCCGGTGGGGCTGATCGGCACCGAGCACCTGCAGCCGGCGGACAGCAAGTCGGTCAAGCCGCAGCACTTCACCATGAAAGTCGGCCAACCGCTGTACTTCGACAAGACCGGACCGGACCACTCCCTGCCCGCCCGCCGCCAGGCCACCGACCGCATTATGGACGCGATCGCGGAACTCAGCGGCCAGGAACGTTCCACGAGCTACAACCAGAGCAAATCCGTTGACTAGCGGTACTGGCCTGACGAGTCCGGCCTGAGGCCAAGGGCTGGCCGCCCGGGCCGGACCGTCAAGGGCACGGCTGCAGGCTCAGTAGACTTGAACTGTGGCAGATCCAGCGAGTTACCGACCCCAGACGGGTGAGATTCCGACCAATCCGGGCGTGTACCGCTTCCGCGACCCGCACGGCCGGGTCATCTATGTCGGCAAGGCCAAGAACCTCCGTTCGCGGCTGAACTCCTACTTCGCCAACCCGGCCGGGCTGCTCCCCAAGACCTATGCGATGGTCCATGCGGCCAGCAGCGTCGAATGGACCGTCGTCGGCAGCGAGCTCGAATCGCTACAGCTCGAATACACCTGGATCAAGGAATTCAAACCCCGGTTCAACGTGATGTTCCGGGACGACAAAAGCTACCCCTACCTGGCCGTCACGATGGGGGAGAAGTACCCCCGCGTCCAGGTCCTGCGCGGCGAACGACGCAAGGGAACCCGCTACTTCGGCCCCTACACCGCCGGTGCCATCCGCGACACCATGGACACCCTGCTGCGCGTTTTCCCGGTCCGCAGCTGCAGCTCTGGCGTCCTGAAACGGGCCGAGGCCAGCGGCAGGCCCTGTCTGCTCGGCTACATCGACAAGTGCGCGGCACCCTGTGTCGGCCGTATCTCCGCCGAGGAGCACCGCGCCCTGGCCGAGGACTTCTGCACCTTCATGGGCGGCGAGGCCAGGCCGTTCGTCACGCGGCTGGAAAAGGACATGGCCGCCGCCGTGGCGGAACTTGACTACGAGCGGGCGGCGCGGATCCGTGACGACATCGTCGCGCTTAAAAAGGTTTTCGAACGCAACGCCGTCGTCCTCGCCGAGGGCACGGACGCCGACGTCTTCGCCCTGCACGAGGACGAACTCGAAGCCGCCGTGCAGGTCTTCCACGTCCGCGGCGGCCGGATCCGCGGGCAGCGCGGCTGGGTTGTGGAAAAGGTCGAGGACTCCACCACCCCCGACCTCGTCGAGCATCTGCTCCAGCAGGTCTACGGCGAGGAGGCAGGCCTTCAGGGCCGGCTGCCCCGCGAGGTGCTCGTCCCGGCCGAGCCCAGCAACGCCGCTGAGCTGGCGCAGTGGCTCAGCGGGCTGCGCGGGGCGAGGGTCGATGTCCGCGTGCCGCAGCGCGGCGACAAGGCCGCCCTGCTGTCCACCGTCCGGGAAAACGCCGAGCACGCCCTCAAACTCCACAAATCACGGCGCGCCGGCGACCTGACCCTGCGGTCCCAGGCGCTGCAGGAACTGCAGGAGGCCCTCGAGCTGCCGGTCGCGCTGATGCGGATCGAATGCTTCGACATCTCCCACGTCCAGGGCACCAACGTGGTCGGTTCCATGGTGGTGGTCGAGGACGGGCTGCCCAAGAAGTCCGAGTACCGGAAGTTTGCCGTCACCGGCGCCGCCGCCGCGGACGACACCGCGGCCATGCATGACGTGCTGACCCGCCGGTTCCGGAACTACCTGCAGGAGAAGGAGGCCCAAGCCGATGCCGCCCGGCAGCCGGGCCATCAGGCCATGCTCAACGCCGCGGCCGACGCCGCCGTCGCGGGGTCGTCCGCCGTCGCCGTCGCCGACACCACAACCCCGGCGCCGCGGACCAAGTTCGCCTACCCGCCCAACCTCGTCGTGGTCGATGGCGGCAAGCCGCAGGTCAACGCCGCCGCCCGCGCCCTGGCCGAACTGGGCATCGACGACGTCTACGTCGTCGGGCTCGCCAAGCGGCTCGAGGAAGTCTGGCTGCCGGACAGCGATTTCCCGGTGATCCTGCCGCGGGCCTCGGCCGGGCTGTACCTGCTGCAGCGTGTCCGCGACGAGGCCCACCGTTTCGCGATCTCCTTCCACCGGCAGAAGCGCGGCAAGGCGATGACCGTCTCCGCGCTCGACGGCGTGCCCGGCCTCGGCGAATCCAAACGCAAGGCCCTCCTTGCCCAGTTCGGCTCGGTCAAGAGCATCAGGACGGCCAGCGTCGAGGAACTGACCGGCGCCAAGGGGATCGGCCCGTCCCTGGCTGCGGCGATCGTCAGGCACTTCACCGACGACGACGGCGACGCCGCCACGGTCCCCGCCATCAACATGACCACCGGCGAAATCCTGGAGACTTAGCTAGCCCCGGCAAACTTAGCTAGGGTAAGGACGTGGGAACGGCTCGCGGCGATTCATCGCACCGCGGGCCGCACCCGTCACAGATCGAGAACAACAGCACAGCAGAACGGGGCTTCACTGATGGCAGAGTCGACGGCAGGACCCGGGATGGAGCCGGACGGCATGACGCCGGTCAAACCCGTCGAGGCCGAACTGCTCGTTGTGACGGGCATGTCGGGAGCCGGCCGGAGCACTGCATCGGACGCGCTGGAGGACCACGGCTGGTACGTCGTGGAAAACCTTCCCCCGCAGATGCTCGGCACCCTCGCGGAGATCGTGTCCCACGCGCCGGGTTCCATTTCCAAGCTCGCGGTCGTGATGGACGTCCGCAGCAAGGAACTGTTCGCGGACATCCGCACCGCCCTGCGCAACCTGGAAGCCAGCGGCGTCGGCTTCCGGGTGCTGTTCCTCGACGCGAACGACGACGTCCTCGTCCGCCGCTTCGAGCAGGGCCGGCGGCCCCACCCGCTGCAGGGCGGCGGCAGAATCCTGGACGGTATCGCCGCCGAACGCGAACTGCTGCACGAACTGCGCACCTCAGCCGACATCGTGCTGGACACCTCCACCCTGAACGTCCACGGCCTCGCCACCGCGATCACGGAACTGTTCAGCGAAACCGGTCCCGTCGCCCTCCGGCTCAACGTGATGAGCTTCGGCTTCAAATACGGACTCCCGGTCGACGCCAACTTTGTCGCCGACGCCCGCTTCATCCCCAACCCGCACTGGGTGCCGGCGCTCCGCCCGCACACCGGGCTGGACCAGGATGTCAGCGACTATGTGCTCGCGGCGCAGGGCGTCAGCAACTTCGTGGAACGCTATGTGCTGGCCCTCGAACCGGTCCTCGACGGCTACCGTCGGGAGAACAAGCACTACGCCACCATCGCCGTCGGCTGCACCGGCGGCAAACACCGCTCCGTGGCCGTCGCCGTCGAGCTGTCCCGCCGGCTCGCGCAGTACCCGCGCGTCACCGTGACCACCACCCACCGGGACCTGGGCCGCGAGTAATGGCGCTGCTCACCGGGCCACTGCCGCTCGTTCCGCCAGCCAGCGCTGCGTTCGCCAGCCAGCAGGACAAAGGTCCTTCCGTTGTGGCGCTTGGCGGCGGCCACGGCCTCGCCGCCTCGCTGTCCGCGCTGCGTCTGCTCACGTCCGAGCTGACCGCCGTCGTCACCGTCGCTGACGACGGCGGGTCCTCGGGGCGGCTGCGCGAAGAATACGGCGTCCTGCCGCCGGGCGACCTCCGGATGGCGCTGTCCGCGCTCTGCGACGACACCGACTGGGGCCGCACCTGGCGGGATGTCATGCAGCACCGCTTCGCGCCCGGCAAGGGCCGCGGCGGTTCCCTCGACGAACACGCCATGGGCAACCTCCTGATCGTCACCCTCTGGGAGCTGCTGGGCGACACCGTGGCGGGCCTCAAATGGGCCGGCGCGCTGCTGGGCGCCCGCGGGGAGGTCCTGCCGATGTCCAGCGTCCCGCTGACCATCGAGGGCCAGGTCCGGGTCACCGCGCCGGACGGCAGCCAGGCTCTGCAGACCCTGACCGGTCAGGCGAAGTGCGCCGTCGCCGGCTCGCTGGAACGCGTCCGGCTGCTGCCCGAGAATGCCCCCGCCTGCATCGAGGCGCTCACCGCGATCGAACTGGCCGACTGGGTCATCCTCGGCCCCGGCTCCTGGTACACCTCCGTGCTGCCGCACCTGCTGCTGCCGGAAATGCGCGAGGCCCTCTGCAACACGGCCGCCCGCCGCTGCCTCACCATGAATCTCGCCACGGACACCAAAGAAACCCTCGGCATGTCCGCGGCCGACCATTTGCGGGTGCTGCGGGAGTACGCCCCTGACTTCACGATCGACGTAGTCCTGGCCGATCCGGCCTCCGTGACTGACCGCGCCGACTTCGAACAGGCGGCCGGGATGCTCGGCGCCGAGGTGGTGTTGGGTAAAGTGGGTGCGTCGAGCCGCCGGCCGATCCACGACCCGCTGCGTCTGGCAACGGCGTACCACGACATTTTCGGGAACAGGTAGGAAAGGTGCCATGGCACTGACAGCATCAGTCAAGGAAGAACTTTCCCGGCTGGACATCAAGAAGTCCTCGGTCCGCAAGGCTGAAGTGTCCGCCATGCTTCGCTTCGCCGGCGGACTCCACATCATCTCCGGCCGGATCGTGATCGAGGCCGAAGTCGACCTCGCCTCGACCGCGCGGCGGCTGCGCGCCGCCATCGCCGAGGTTTACGGGCACCAGAGCGAAATCATCGTCGTGTCCGGCGGCGGACTGCGCCGCGGCAGCCGCTACGTCGTCCGGGTGGTGCGCGACGGCGAGGCCCTCGCCCGCCAGACCGGCCTGCTGGACGCCCGCGGCCGCCCGGTCCGCGGCCTGCCCTCGGTGGTGGTGAACGGCTCCGCCGCCGACGCCGAGGCCGTCTGGCGCGGTGCGTTCCTGGCCCACGGTTCCCTCACCGAACCCGGCCGGTCCTCCGCCATGGAGGTCACCTGCCCCGGGCCCGAGTCGGCCCTGGCCCTCGTCGGCGCGGCACGCCGGCTCGGCATCCAGGCCAAGGCGCGCGAGGTCAGGGGAGTGGACCGCGTAGTGATCCGCGACGGTGACACGATCGCCGCGCTGCTGACCCGGATGGGCGCCCACGATGCGCTGATGGTCTGGGAGGAACGGCGGATGCGCAAGGAAGTCCGGGCCACCGCCAACCGGCTCGCCAACTTCGACGACGCCAACCTGCGGCGTTCGGCGCAGGCCGCGGTCGCTGCCGGCGCCCGGGTGGACCGTGCCCTGGAGATCCTCGGCGACGACGTCCCGGACCACCTGAAATACGCCGGTGAACTCCGCGTGGCCCATAAACAAGCGAGCCTTGACGAACTCGGCCGCCTGGCGGACCCTGTCATGACGAAGGACGCCATCGCCGGGCGGATCCGCCGGCTGCTGGCCATGGCGGACAAACGCGCCCAGGACCTCGGCATCCCCGGTACGGAAGCCAATGTGACGCCGGAAATGCTGGACGAGTAGCCTCCTCGAAGAAACATCTGCAGAATCGGATCGGGCCGGCGGGAATACCTCAGGGGGACCGGAGGCTATGCCCACTGGATTCCGATCCAGAGACTTCCGGGTGCCACACCATCCGGATGCACAATCCGAGAGTTACCCAACGGACAACCAGTCCACGACATTGGAGGATTTTGTGACCGAGTACGTACTGCCCGAACTCAGCTACGACTATGCAGCGCTGGAGCCCCACATTTCCGCGCGGATCATGGAGCTGCACCACAGCAAGCACCACGCCGCGTACGTGGCCGGCGCCAACAACGCCCTCGCCCAGCTGGCAGAGGCACGCGACAAGGGCGACTTCGCCAACATCAACCGCCTCTCCAAGGACCTCGCGTTCCACACCGGCGGGCACATCAACCACTCGGTGTTCTGGAACAACCTGTCCCCGGACGGCGGCGACAAGCCCGAGGGTGAGCTGGCAGCGGCCATCGACGACGCGTTCGGCTCCTTCGACGCGTTCCGCGCCCAGTTCAGCGCCGCGGCGCTGGGCCTGCAGGGGTCCGGCTGGGGCTTCCTGGCCTACGAGCCCATCGGCGGCAACCTCGTCATCGAGCAGCTCTACGATCAGCAGGGCAACGTTGCGCTTGGCACCACCCCGCTGCTGATGCTGGACATGTGGGAGCACGCCTTCTACCTGGACTACGTGAACGTCAAGGCCGATTACGTCAAGGCGTTCTGGAACATCGTGAACTGGGCCGACGTCGCCAAGCGCTTCGACGCCGCCCGCAAGAACGCCACCGGCCTCATCACGCTCTAACACGGCCGTGGCCTCTTCGGCGTGAGGTAGGTTCACACGCCTGTAACAAAGTTCACAATCCGAGCTGTCTGGCTCAAATCGTGGACGGTCTGCCCCCGCACTTGCGGGGGCAGGCCAAGTTAAACGTAAGATAGGTCACGGAAGGCGGTTAGCCTTCAGCAATGTGGCTGGTCGCCCTCCGATCTGTTAATCATCTCTGCCCAATGGCGTGCGGGATCTGTTAGTTGGCTTGAGCGCCTTCTCAACTAGTCGTGCTCGCAAGAGCACCAAGGAGACTGAAAACGTGACCACCCGTATTGGTATTAACGGCTTCGGCCGTATTGGCCGCAACTACTTCCGCGCCGCACTTGCCCAGGGGGCAGACCTCGAGATCGTGGCAGTGAACGACCTCACCAGCCCGGAAGCACTGGCCCACCTCTTCAAGTACGACTCCGTGGGCGGGCGCCTGCAGGAGACGATCGAGGTTAAGGACGGCAACATCGTCGTCGACGGCAAGACCGTCAAGGTTCTCGCGGAGCGCGATCCGGCCAAGCTGCCCTGGGGCGAGCTCGGCGTCGACATCGTGATCGAATCCACCGGCTTCTTCACCAAGGCCGCCGACGCGCAGAAGCACATCGATGCCGGCGCCAAGAAGGTTCTGATCTCCGCCCCCGCCTCGGACGAGGACATCACGATCGTCATGGGCGTCAACGACGGGCTCTACGACCCCGCCGCGCACCACATCATCTCCAACGCCTCCTGCACCACCAACTGCCTCGGCCCGCTGGCCAAGGTCGTCAACGACGCCTTCGGCATCGAACGCGGCCTGATGACCACCATCCACGCCTACACCGCCGACCAGAACCTGCAGGACGGCCCGCACAAGGACCTCCGCCGCGCCCGCGCCGCCGCCATCAACATGGTCCCCACCTCCACGGGTGCGGCCAAGGCAATCGGCCTGGTCCTGCCGGAACTCAAGGGCAAGCTCGACGGCTACGCCATCCGCGTTCCCGTTCCCACCGGCTCCGCCACGGACCTGACCGTCGTCGTCTCCCGCGAAACCACCGTCGAGGAAGTCAACGCGGCCCTCAAGGCCGCCTCCGAGACGCCCGAGCTCAAGGGCCTGCTGACCTACACCGACGAGCCGATCGTCTCCTCGGACATCGTCGGGGACCCGGCGTCCTCCATCTTCGACTCCGGCCTCACCAAGGTGATCGGCAACCAGGTCAAGGTTGTTTCCTGGTATGACAACGAATGGGGCTACTCCAACCGCCTCGTGGACCTCACGGAGCTCGTCGCAGCCAAGCTGGGCTAGGGTAAGACTCATGACATTCCACACCCTCAACGAACTGATCGCTGATGGTGTCCGCGGGCGGTACGTTCTGGTCAGAAGTGACCTGAACGTGCCGCTCGACGGCTCTACAGTGACTGACGACGGCCGCATCAAGGCCTCCCTGCCAGTGCTGGCGAAGCTCACGGACGCCGGTGCCCGCGTGCTGGTCACAGCACACCTTGGCCGCCCCAAGGGCGCACCCGAGGACAAGTACTCGCTCAAGCCCGCCGCGGCGCGGCTCGCCGAGCTTGCCACCTTCACAGTCTCCCTGGCGGACGACACCGTCGGGGACTCCGCCAAGGCGGCCGCCGCGGCGCTGCAGGACGGTGAAGCCCTCATTCTCGAGAATGTGCGCTTCGACGCCCGCGAGACGTCGAAGGACGACGCCGAGCGTGGCGCCTTCGCGGACGAGCTGGTGGCCCTCACCGGTTCCAACGGCGCGTTCGTGGACGATGCTTTTGGTGCCGTGCACCGCAAGCATGCCAGCGTGTACGACGTCGCCACCCGCCTGCCGTCCTACCAGGGCGACCTGGTCCGCACCGAGGTCGAGGTGCTGCGCAAGCTCACCACCGACACGCAGCGCCCCTACGTCGTTGTGCTGGGCGGTTCCAAGGTCTCGGACAAGCTCGCGGTGATCGACAACCTCATCGGCAAGGCAGACACCATCCTGGTCGGCGGCGGCATGCTGTTCACCTTCCTCGCCGCTGCGGGCCACAAGGTGGCCGGCAGCCTGCTGGAAGAGGACCAGATCCCGGTCGTGCAGGAATACCTCAAGCGCGCCGCGGACGCCGGCACGGAGTTCGTGGTTCCCACCGACGTCGTGGTGGCCAGCAAGTTCGCTGCGGACGCCGAGCACGAGACGGTGCGGGCCGAGGCGATTGAAGGCAGCAGCTTCGGCGCCCAGGGCATCGGCCTGGACATCGGACCGGAATCAGCGGCAGCCTTCGCCGAACGGATCAAGGGCGCCAGGACGGTGTTCTGGAACGGCCCCATGGGCGTGTTCGAGTTCGCGGCCTTCGCCTCGGGCACCCGGGCCATCGCCGAGGCGCTGACCGAGACCGAGGCGTTCACGGTCGTCGGTGGCGGCGATTCC
The DNA here is from genome assembly GCA_034376805.1 of Arthrobacter sp. Lineage (GTDB taxonomy): Bacteria > Actinomycetota > Actinomycetes > Actinomycetales > Micrococcaceae > Arthrobacter. The sequence goes on along the minus strand of JAXMJF010000046.1, from coordinate 19,927 downwards.
GCCGCCGCGGTCCGGACCCTCGGTTTCGCCGATGACCAGTTCGGGCACATCTCCACCGGCGGCGGCGCCAGCCTCGAGTACCTTGAAGGCAAGGAACTCCCCGGCCTGAGCGTCCTGGACCGCTAGACCCTCCAGCCGGCAGGGCGCCCATCCCACGACGGGCGCCCTGCCGGCTGTTCCACTGCTACGAACTTTTGGGAGACCACGTGACTACTTCAACCAACGGCACCTTCGACCGCACGCCCTTCATCGCGGGCAACTGGAAGATGAACATGGACCACGTCCAGGGCATCACACTCCTGCAGAAGCTGGCCTGGACCCTGTCCGATGCCAAGCACGACTACAGCCGGGTGGAGGTCTCCGTCTTCCCGCCGTTCACCGATCTCCGCGGCGTCCAGACCCTGGTCCAGGGCGACGAGCTCAAGATTGTCTACGGCGGCCAGGATCTCTCCCCGTTCGACTCCGGCGCCTACACGGGCGACATCTCGGGGCAGTTCCTCGCCAAGCTCGGCTGCGGCTATGTCCTCGTCGGCCACAGCGAACGCCGGACCATCCACCACGAGTCCGACGAGCTGCTGAACGCCAAGACCAAGGCCGCCTTCCGGCACGGCATCACCCCGGTGCTCTGCGTCGGTGAAGGCCTGGAAATCCGGCAGGCCGGCACGCACGTCGACCACACGCTCGCGCAGCTCCGCGCCGGCGTTGAGGGCCTCACCCCCCAGCAGGCTGCCGAACTCGTCGTCGCCTACGAGCCGGTCTGGGCCATCGGCACCGGTGAAGTTGCCGGGCCGGAGGACGCACAGGAAATGTGCGCCGCCCTCCGCGCCGAGCTCTCCACCCTCTTCGGCGCGGATGTCGCCGCCAAGACCCGGCTCCTCTACGGCGGCTCGGTCAAGGCCAACAACGCGGCCTCGATCCTGAAGGAACGCGACGTGGACGGATTGCTGGTCGGTGGTGCCAGCCTGGACGCCGCCGAGTTTGCTAATATTGTCAGGTTCGAGAGTCACCTGCTGACGGATTAGTCCGGACACCGTTGTGGCCCCCGCAATCCAAATCTTCTGAAAGGCCGTCGTGGACGTTCTTCATGTCATTCTGCAGGTCCTCCTGGGTATCACCAGCCTCCTGCTGACCTTGCTCATCCTGCTCCACAAGGGTCGTGGTGGCGGTCTGTCCGACATGTTCGGCGGCGGCATGAGCTCCGGCCTGAGCTCCTCCGGAGTGGCAGAGCGGAACCTTAACCGCTTCACGGTCATCCTTGGAATCACGTGGGGCCTCGTGATCGTCGGCCTCGGCCTGATCATGCGGTTCAGCGGCGGCGACTCCTAGGCACTTTCCTAAAAACTTCATAAGGGGTCCTTGTGGCCCTCCCGGCATCGGGAACTCCGAACTACACTTTGGCTGACTGCACGCGCTTTCCGTCCCCAAGTAGCCAGGAGTTCCCGATGCTGCATTCCGCCTCCGGATTCCGGGGTATCCGCGTAGGAGCCACCGAAGGGGCCTCGCCCCGCCACGAACCGCTCGACGGCGCCGCCGCCCGGACACCCCGCATCCGCGTCACCTACCGGTGCGCCAAAGGGCACGAGACCCCGCTGGTCTTCGCCCAGCTGCCCGAGGACCAGATCCCCGGCGTCTGGGACTGCCGCCGCTGCGGCGGGACAGCCACCCGGGACGAGGCGCAGTTTGCGCTCGAGGAAGTTCCGGTGGAAGGCTTCAAGAGCCACCTGGAATACGTTAAAGAGCGGCGCTCCAGCCAGGACGCCGAAGACGTGCTGGCCGGAGCGCTCGAGAGACTGCGCGCCAGCCGGGCCCTCCCGCAGGGGGATAGCGCAGAGGGATAATCCGGAGGGATAGCGCCTCGGAGCAGCCCTGCCGGGCTAGCTCTTGCGGACCAGTTGCTGCGGAACCCGGGCGGCCGCGTTTTCGTCGATGAGCCAGAGGGTCTCGCTCCGGCCGCGCGGGCCGGCCGCCGGCACCTGAACCGGGTTGGCGCCCGCCAGGGCCAGCCCCACGGCCCCGGCCTTGTCCTCGCCGGCGACGACCATCCAGATTTCTGAGGCCGTGTTGATGGCGGGCAGCGTCAGGGAAACCCGCAGCGGCGGCGGCTTGGGGGAGTTGCGGACCCCCACTACGGTAAGTTCCTTCTCCCGGATGCCCGCCTGTTCCGGGAAGAGCGACGCGACGTGCGCGTCCGGCCCCACCCCGAGGAGGATGATGTCGAACCGGGGGAGCGCTGACGGGTGCTCCGGCCGGTCATCGGACATGTCCGCGGCGTGTTCGGCGGCTGCCGCCTCGCTGAGCCGGCGGGCGTAGTCCGCGGCTGCCTCCTCGGGTGTGTCGAAGTCGCCGGTGGAAGCGGGCACATGGATCCGCGCCGGATCCGCATCGATGCGCGAGAGCAGCGCCTCGTGGGCCTGCAGGGCGTTCCGTTCGGGATCGTCGGCAGCTACGAAGCGCTCATCGCCCCACCAGAAATTGACCTTGGACCAGTCGACGGCGGGAGACGCCGACGACTCGGCCACGGCCTTGAGCGACCCGATGCCCATCGACCCGCCGGTAAGCACCACCGTCGCCTCGCCGTGTTTGTCCTGGATGTCCACCAGCTTGGTGATCAGGCGGGCCGCGATGGCTGCCATCAGGACGGACGAGTCGGGATGGATGCTTACTCTGGGGTCAGCGCTCACTGGGACGGACACTCCTTAGGTTGGTACGTGGCAGTCCAATAGTAATCACTTCGCCGAACACTTCGTCCGGGTCCAGGCGGCGCAGCTCCTCGGCCAGGCAGTCCTTGAGGCTGCGGCGCGGCAGCGAGATGCGCTGCACCGGCTGCCCGGGCTGGCTCAGTTCCGCTACGGTGAGGCCCGGCCGGAACAGCTGCACGTCGCCTGCGGTGCGGGTGAGCCGCACACGCCGGATCCCGGTCCCGGCGGGGTCCTCGACGATCGTGACCGGCGCGTCAAGGGCCAGTGTGAGCCAGGCCGCCAGGAGGATCGTGCTGGGGGAGTCGGAAGCGCCTTCGACGGCGACCGCCGTCACCGGGGAGCCGTCCACCTGGTCCAGGACCGCGGCGAGCTGGATCCGCCAGTTGGTCAGTCGGGTCCAGGCCAGGTCCGTGTCGCCGGCTTTGTAGGTGCGGCGGATGTTCTCCAGGGCGCGCTGCGGATCGTTCTCGTTGGCCGAGTCCGTGATCCGGCGGTGCGCGATCCGGCCGATGGAGGTCTCGCAGGCGTTCCTCGGCGCGCCGTGCGGCCACCAGGCCACGATCGGCGCATCGGGCAGCAGCAGGGCGGCGACGAGTGATTCGCTCTCCTCCGCGAGCTCGCCGTAGCCGCGGAGCAGGATGACCTCGGAGGCTCCGGCGTCGCCGCCCACCCGGATCTGCGCATCAAGCCTGGTCGGGGCCTTGGCGCCGGCGTCGGCGAGGACGATGATCCGGCAGGGGTGCTCCCGGCTGGCCTCGTTGGCGGCCTCGATGGCCTCCTCTTCCAGCCCGGACTTGGTGACGACCACGAGGGTGAGTACCCGGCCCAGGGCAATCACGCCGCCCTGCTCACGCAGCGCCATGATCTTCTTGGAAATTTTGGAGGTGGTGGTGTCGGGAAGATCTACGATCATGGCCTTCTCCAGGTTCGTCCGTCACGGGCAAGGAGCTCGACGGCGGAGGGAGGTCCCCAACTCCCGGGGGCGTAGGGTTCGGGCTGCTCGTCCAGGGACGCCCAGTAGTCCTCGAACGGGTCGAGGATCTTCCAGGACAGTTCGACTTCCGCGTGGCGCGGGAACAGCGGCGGCTCGCCGAGCAGCACATCGAGGATGAGCCGTTCGTAGGCTTCCGGGCTGGACTCCGTGAAGGAGTGGCCGTAGCCGAAGTCCATGGTGACGTCGCGGACTTCCATCTGCGTGCCCGGGACCTTGGACCCGAAGCGGATGGTGGCACCTTCGTCGGGCTGGACCCGGATCACCACGGCGTTCTGGCCGAAGTCATCCTCGCCGTGGTCGGTGAAGAGCAGGTTCGGGGCGCGCTTGAGCACCACGGCGATCTCGGTCACCCGGCGGCCCAGCCGCTTGCCGGCGCGCAGGTAGAACGGCACGCCGGACCAGCGGCGGGTGTTGATGTCGACCCGGATCGCGGCGAACGTCTCCGTTTTGGAGTCGGCGGGGATGCCGTCCTCCTCGAGGTAACCGACCACCTTCTCCCCGCCCTGCCAGCCGCCGGTGAACTGCCCGCGTGCCGAGTGGGTGGAGAGGTCCTCGGGGAGCCGGACGGCGGCGAGGACCTTTTCCTTCTCGGCGCGAAGGTCGTCGGCGTTGAAGGAAATCGGTTCTTCCATCGCGGTCAGCGCCAGGAGCTGCAGCAGGTGGTTCTGGATGACGTCGCGGGCCGCGCCGACGCCGTCGTAGTAGCCCGCCCGGCCGCCGGTGCCGATGTCCTCGGCCATGGTGATCTGCACGTGGTCCACATAGTTCGCGTTCCACAGCGGTTCGAAGAGCTGGTTGGCGAAGCGCAGCGCCAGGATGTTCTGCACCGTCTCCTTGCCCAGGTAGTGGTCGATCCGGAAAACCGCGTCCTGCGGGAACACGGACTCGACGATGTCGTTGAGCTGCCGCGCCGACTCGAGGTCGTGGCCGAACGGCTTCTCGATCACGACGCGCCGCCACTTGTCACCCTCGGCCTGGGCCAGGCCGTGCTTGGACAGCTGCCGGCAGACCAGCTCGAAGGCGTTGGGCGGGATGGAGAGGTAGAACGCGTGGTTGCCGCGCGTTCCCCGCTGCTCATCGAGTTCATCGATGGTTTCGCTGAGCCGCTTGAACGCATCGTCGTCGTCGAACTCGCCCTGCACGAAGCGGATGCCCTCGGAGAGCTGCTTCCACACCGTTTCATCGAACGGGGTGCGGGCATAGGCCTTGACGGCTTCCTTCACTTCGGCGGCAAAGTCCTCGTTTTCCCAGTTCCGCCGCGCGAAGCCCACCAGGGCGAAGCTCGGCGGAAGCAGCCCGCGGTTGGCCAGGTCGTAGACGGCCGGCATGAGTTTCTTGCGGGCGAGGTCCCCCGTGACCCCGAACAGGACCAGCGACGACGGTCCGGCGATACGGTTCAGGCGGCGGTCCCGCGGGTCGCGGAGCGGGTTGCGGACGGACCGCCCCGAACGCGTCGCGGAACCGCGGCCGCCATTGTGTTTGTCTGGCATGGTTGCGTGGGTGCCTTAGCTTTCGGTGGAGGGGACTGCCTGGCCGGCCAGCGTGGAGACAATCTCCTGCAGCTGGCGGACGCCCGCGGCGCGGTCCGTGAGGTGCAGCCGGAGGACCGGGCGTCCGTGTTCGGACAGTACCTGCGCATCGCCGGCGGCCTGCGCCGAGATCAGCTCGCCGAAGGTGAAGGGGCGGTCCGGGATGGCCAGGTCGGTGGCGGAGGCGGCCGTCACCTGCAGGAAGACGCCGATCGCGGGTCCGCCCTTGTGGAACTGCCCGGTGGAGTGCAGGAACCGCGGACCCCAGCCGAAGGTCACGGGACGGCCGCTGACGGCTGCCAGCTGGTCCCTGACCCCCTCGAGCGGCGCGTAGGCGAGCCGGTCGAAGTAGGCCTGGACACTCAGGTAGCTGTCCGCGCCCAGCTCGCCGAGCAGGGCGCTGACGGCCTCTGCCGCGGTGCTTGCGGCGCCGAGCCAGTCCCCGCCGCGGACCTCGATGGCGCCGTCGGCGAAGGCAGCCGGTGCCGGTTCCGGCTGTGCGTCCAGCAAACCGCGGGCGGCGACCTTGGCGGCCTCGACGTCGGGCTGGTCATAGGGGTTGATCCCGAGCAGGCGCCCGGCGACCGCGGTGGCGAACTCCCACGTCATCATCTGGGTGGGCAGGCCGCCGGCGATCGCGACCTCGTTCCCGCCGAGTTCGACGTCGGCGTCCGCCGCGACGAGGCGGACCACCAGGACGTCGGGGGCGCCGAGGGTGGCCTCCGGGGAGGACGGTCCGGCGACGACCGGCAGCACGCCGGTGCCGAGCTTGCCGGTGGATTCGGCGATGAGCTGTTCGGCCCAGTCCGCGAAGCCCTTGATCCCGGAGCCGTCCTCGGCGATGACGATCTTGTCGCGCAGGGGGTTGGTGCCGCCCAGCGCCGCACCGAGGGCGAGCCCGATGTTCTCCTCGCCGTCCTCGTTGAGGACCTCGGCGGCTTCCTCCGCCTCGTCCAGGAAGGCCCGGATGTCCACACCCGCCAGCCCGCACGGCACCATCCCGAACGCCGTCAGCGCCGAGAAGCGTCCGCCGACGGTGGGGTCCGCGTTGAAGACGGCACGGTAGCCGGCCTCGCGGGAAGCCTTGTCCAGCGGCGAGCCCGGATCGGTGACGATGATGATCCGGCTCTTCGCGTCGAGTCCGGCCTCGGTGAAGGCGTGCTCGAAGATCCGGCGCTGGGAATCCGTCTCCAGGGTGGAACCGGACTTGGAGGACACCACAATCGCGGTTTCGGCCAGCCGGTCCGCAAGTGCGGCGGCGACCTGTTCCGGATCGGTACTGTCCAGCACGGTCAGCTCGACGCCGGCGGTTCCGGCGATGACCTCGGGGGCCAGCGAGGACCCGCCCATGCCGCAGAGGACAATCCGGCTGACACCTTCGGCGCGCAGGGCGTCACGGAGGGCCAGGATGTCCGCCACCAGCGCCTGGGAGACGGTGGCCGCCTCCACCCAGCCGAGCCGGACGGACGCCTCGGCCTCGGCGTCGGGACCCCACAGGGTAGGGTCCTTGGCGAAGATCCGGGTGGCGACTTTGTCTTCCAGCAGGGCGGGCAGGTGCTGTTCGTGGGCCAGGCGGGCGGCGCCCGTGGCGTCGTAGCTGAGAGTGGTCATGGGACTACGCGTCCTTCCGTGCAGCGGCGAGGGCGCCCTCGACGTCGGCCAGCAGTTCCTTCCAGCTGGCCACGAACTTGTCGAGGCCTTCGGACTCGAGCACGGCGACGACCTCGTTGTAGGAGATGCCGAGGGCATCGAGGGCGTTCAGGGTGGCGTTGGCGTCGTCGTAGCCGCGGCTGATCGTGTTGCCCGTGACAGTGCCGTGGTCGAACGTGGCGTCGAGGGTCTTTTCCGGCATGGTGTTCACGACGCCGGGAGCGACGAGTTCCGTGACGTAGAGGGTGTCCGGGTAGGCCGGGTCCTTGACGCCGGTGGAGGCCCACAGCGGGCGCTGCGGGCGGGCTCCGGCGTCGGCCAGGACGGCCCAGCGTTCGGTGGAGAAGAGCTCCTCGTAGACCTGGTAGGCGAGGCGGGCGTTCGCCAGGCCGGCCTTGCCCTTGAGGGCGCGGGCCTCGTCGGTGCCGATCGCGTCGAGGCGCTTGTCGATTTCGGAGTCGACGCGGGAGACGAAGAAGGACGCCACCGAGTGGATCCGGGCGAGGTCGTGGCCGTTGTCCTTGGCCTGCTCCAGGCCGGACTGGAAGGCGTTGATGACGGCGCGGTAGCGCTCCAACGAGAAGATCAGCGTGACGTTGACGCTGATGCCGGCGGCCAGGGTGGCGGTGATGGCTTCCAGGCCCTCGAGGGTCGCGGGGATCTTGATCAGGACGTTGTCCTTGTTGACCTGGGCGTAGAGTTCCTTGGCCTCGGTGATCGTGCCGGCGGTGTCCCAGGCCAGGCGCGGGTCAACCTCGATCGAGACGCGGCCGTCGACGCCCTTGGTGGCTGCGGCCACCGGGGCGAAGAGGTCGCAGGCGTCGGCGACGTCGGACGTGGTGATCGCGAAGACGGTCTCCTCGACGCTGGCGCCGGCGGCGGCCTTGGCGGCGATGATGTCGTCGTAATCGTGGCCGGTGGTGATGGCCGCGTGGAAGATCGACGGGTTCGTGGTGACACCGACGACGTTCTTCTCTTCGATCAGCTTGCGCAGCGTGCCGGTGGCGAGGCGGCCGCGGGAGAGGTCGTCGAGCCAGATGGAGACGCCTGCGTCGGACAGCTGCTGGGTGGGGGTGGTGTTCATGTGTAACTCCTGAAGTCTGGGGCCGCCGCCGTCAGTGGGGCGGCGGCCCGGAAAGCGTGAAGTTGTGGATCAGGCCGGAAGGCCCGCGAGGGATTCCTTGGCTGCGGCGGCAACGGCCTCCGCGGTGATGCCGAATTCCTGGAACAGGCGCTTGTAGTCCGCCGAGGCACCAAAGTGCTCGAGGCTGACGGAACGGCCGGCGTCGCCGACGAATTCCTTCCAGCCCAGGGCGAGCCCGGCTTCGACAGAGACCCGTGCCTTGACTGCAGCCGGGAGCACCGCTTCGCGGTAGGCGGCGTCCTGCTTGTTGAACCACTCCACGCACGGCATCGACACCACACGGGTGGGGATGCCTTCGGCCTGGAGCGCTTCACGGGCGTGCACGGCCAGCTGGACCTCCGAGCCGGTGCCGATCAGGATGACCTGCGCCTCGGCGGTCCGGCCGTTGGCGGAGGCTTCCGCCAGAACGTAGCCGCCCCTGGCGACGCCGGCGGTGGAACCGAAGGTGTCGCCGTCGGCGTCGGACGTTCCGCGGGCGTAGGTGGGAATGTTCTGGCGGGTCAGCACGATGCCGGCAGGGTTCTCGTGGTTCTCGAGCATCACCTTCCAGGCGGCTGCGACCTCGTTTGCGTCGCCCGGGCGGACGACGTCCAGGCCCGGGATGGCGCGGAGCGAGGCGAGCTGCTCCACCGGCTGGTGGGTCGGTCCGTCTTCGCCGAGGCCGATCGAGTCGTGCGTCCAGACATACAGCGACGGGACGCCCATGAGGGCACCGAGCCGGATCGCCGGGCGCTGGTAGTCGCTGAAGATCAGGAAGGTGCCGGAGAACGCGCGGGTGCGGCCGTGCAGGGCGATGCCGTTGACGATCGACGCGGCGGCGTGCTCGCGGATGCCGAAGTGCAGCACCCGGCCGTACGGGTTGCCCTTCCAGGCGTCCGTGGAGCGTGAGACCGGGATGAACGACGGCGAACCCTCGATCGTGGTGTTGTTCGACTCGGCGAGGTCGGCGGAACCGCCCCACAGCTCCGGCATGACCGGGCCGATCGCGTTCAGGACCTTGCCGGACGCGGCGCGGGTCGAGACGTCCTTGCCGGCTTCGAAGACCGGGAGGGCGGAGTCGAGCTCGGCCGGGAGCTTTCGGGCTTCGACGCGTTCGAGCAGGGCCGCGCCCTCGGGGTTGGCCGACTGCCAGGCCTCGAAGGCTGCCTGCCACTCGCTGCGGGCGGCAGCGCCGCGGTCCACGGCCTCGCGGGCGTGGGCCAGGACGTCGTCGTCGACCTGGAAGGTGCGCTCCGGGTCGAAGCCGAGGACATTCTTCAGGGCCGCGACTTCCTCGGCACCGAGGGCGGAGCCGTGGATCTTGCCGGTGTTCTGCTTCTTGGGGGCCGGGTAGCCGATGATGGTGCGCAGCGAGATGATGGACGGCTTGTCCGTCTCGGCCTTGGCGGCGAGGAGGGCGGCGTGGAGTTCCTGCACGTCCTCCTTGTATTCACCGGTCCGGGTCCAGTCGACGCGCTGGGTGTGCCAGCCGTAGGCTTCGTAGCGCTTCAGGACGTCCTCGGTGAAGGCGATGTCGGTGTCATCCTCGATCGAGATGTGGTTCTCGTCGTAGATCACCACGAGGTTGCCGAGCTCCTGGTGTCCGGCGAGCGAGGAGGCCTCGGACGTGACGCCTTCCTGGAGGTCGCCGTCGGAGGCGATGACCCAGATGGTGTGGTCGAACGGGCTGGTGCCCGGAGCGGCGTCGGCGTCGAACAGCCCGCGTTGGCGGCGCTGGGAGTAGGCGAAGCCGACGGCGGAGGCGAGGCCCTGGCCCAGCGGGCCGGTGGTGATCTCCACGCCGGCGGTGTGCTTGTATTCCGGGTGTCCGGGGGTCAGCGAGCCCCAGGTGCGCAGCGCCTCAAGGTCCTTCAGTTCCAGGCCGTAGCCGGAGAGGAAGAGCTGGATGTACAGCGTCAGGGAGGTGTGCCCGGGGGAGAGGACAAAACGGTCGCGTCCCAGCCAGTCCGGGTTCTTCGGGTCGTGCCGCATCAGCTTCTGGAAGAGAAGGTAAGCGGCCGGAGCCAGGCTCATGGCGGTGCCGGGGTGGCCGTTGCCGACCTTCTCCACCGCGTCGGCGGCGAGGACACGGATGGTGTCCACGGCGCGCTGGTCCAAGCTGGTCCATGACAGTTCTTGCTCTTCCAAATGTGGCACGAAAACCGGGCCCCTCTCTGTGCTGATGGCGGGTGGTATGGTCAGTCCCGTCCGGGGCACAGCTCGGTGCCCGCTGCGGTACGTACCAGCCGTTCACCATCGAAACGTTGATCTATCATTCAGCCGCACATGCCGGCACATGCCTGCAGAAACTGCGGGCAGACGCCGCCGGCAGGAGGGCAGGCCTTTTGGCCGTTCCTGTGCGCGCTGATCTGCAGACAGCTTAGCCCTATTCGACTTGGCGGGTGCGGTATATCTCACCAAATGGACCGGATTTGTCGCTTATATGAATCACCGGGGTCCGCGGCGGCTGTGAGCACGCGTTAATCTGTTCGAAGCATGGAGTCTCCGCGGCGGCTTTCCGAAGGACCCGCCGCGCTGTGCCTGCACGGTATGATGGTTCGTGGCTACCAACGGGGGCGAGGACACGCCTGTGCGCTGCGCGTGGACCCCTTCGATATGCAACCCGCGTTGCGGAACCAGCCGGACTGAACAGCCAGACAGAACAGAGTGACTGCCACCGTGAGCACAACAGATACGCCGCTGAACGCCCCTCCCATCCGTGGGAGAATCGGCTTCGCCCGCAAAGCCAAGGCCTACCTGGCGCTCACGAAACCGCGCGTCATCGAGCTCCTGCTGGTCAGCACCCTGCCGACCATGATCTACGCCGAGCGCGGCTTCCCGTCGATCGGCCTGATGGTGGCAACCCTGGTGGGCGGGGCCTTTGCCGCCGGCAGCGCCGGCGCCTTCAACTGCTACCTCGACCGCGACATCGACAAGCTGATGCACCGCACCGAGAACCGCCCGCTCGTCACGGGCGAGGTGACCCCGCGCGAGGCACTGGTCTTCTCCTGGCTCCTCGGCGCGGCCGCGATCGCGATCCTCTGGTTCGGCGCCAACCCGCTCGCCGCCTGGCTCGGACTGGGTGCAATCGTCTTCTACGTGGTCATCTACACGATGATCCTCAAGCGCCGCACGGCCCAGAACATCGTCTGGGGCGGGGCGGCCGGCTGCTTCCCGGTGCTCATTGCCTGGGCCGCCGTGACCAACACGGTCGAGTGGCCCGCGGTTGTGCTCTTTATGGTCATCTTCCTGTGGACCCCGCCGCACTACTGGCCGCTGTCCATGCGCTACGGCGAGGACTACCGCAACGCCAACGTGCCGATGCTCGGTGCGATCGCCGGGGCCAAGGTGGTCTCGGTCCAGGTGGTCCTGTACGCGTGGGCCATGGTGGCCTGCTCGCTGCTGCTGGTCCCGGTCGGCAACGCCGGCTGGGTCTACACCGTCACGGCGGTACTCGCCGGTGCCTGGTTCCTCTACGAATCGCACGCCTTGTACAACCGGGCGCAGGCCGGCGACGTGTCCAACAAGGGCGCCATGAAGGTCTTCCACGGCTCGATCAGCTACCTGACCCTGCTTTTCATCGCCCTCGCCGTGGACCCGTTCGTCGGCTCCCCGATCATGGGCGGCTAAGCACGGCGCCCCCACCAGAAACGACAGAAGCACCCCGGCCCATGCGGACCGGGGTGCTTCTGTCTGTGGCCAGGGTACGGCTGCTTTGCCGGATTCTTTGACCGGGCTTACTTGACCGGGCTGCTGCGGGCCAGGTCGGCGGCGTTGGTGGCCGCGCTCATGAGCAGGGCGGCTGCGAGCATGTGCGCCGCGACCAGGAGCGCCGGGATGCCGTTGTAGTACTGCGTGAAGCCGATGGCGGCCTGCAGCACGGTGATGCCCAGGAGCATGAGTACGGCGGTGCGGAACGGGCCGGGAATCCGGTCCCGGATGACCAGGTACAGGGCGACCAGCGCCCCGGCGGTCACCAGGTAGGCCGGCACGGCGTGGATGTGCGAGAACAGGTCCCAGTCCAGGTTGTTGCGCGGCGCATCGGCATCGCCCGCATGCGGGCCTGCGCCCGTGACCACAACGCCCAGGCAGACGGCCAGGGCGGAGAACAGGGCGACGGCGCCCATCAGCGGGCGCGCGACGCCCGGCAGGGCCGCCAATTCAGCCACCCGGAAGCGCCCCGTCCGCCCGTAGGCACGGTTGACCAGCAGGGTGGCCACCACCACGAGGGCCATCGAGACCAGGAAGTGCAGGCCGACCACCCAGGGGTTCAGCTGGGTCAGCACGGTGATCCCGCCGATGACAGCCTGCGCCGGGATGCTGGCGAGCAGGCCGAGGGCCAGCCGGAACAGGTCGCGGCGTTCCTTGCGGAGATTCCACAGGTACACCAGCATGGCGACGGCGACGGCGGCCAGCGCGAACGTCAGGAGGCGGTTGCCGAACTCGATGATGCCGTGGATTCCCATTTCCGGGGTGTTCACGAGCGAGGAGTCCGTGCAGCGCGGCCAGGTGGGGCAGCCCAGGCCCGACGAGGTGAGGCGGACCGCGCCGCCGGTCACGATCAGGATTGTCTGGCCGATCAGGGACAGCACCGCCAGCCGCTTCACCGTCTTGTTGACGGTGACGGGCAGCCAGGCGATGTTCCGGGAAACGGTCCGGGGAGGGCGGGAGGCCGTGCTCACAGTTTTCTCAATTCCATTTGAACCAACGGGTAGCTGCGCCGCCGGCGATCGCCGTCCAGAGCAGCAGGACAAGTACCGGGACAGGGCTGACACTGCCGGAGAGGAAAGCTTCCCGCATGGCCTGTCCCAGGGCGCCGGAAGGGAGGAACTGCACGATTGACTGCAGCAGGGCGGGCAGCCGTTCCGCCGGGATCACGATCCCGCCGAGGGCGCCCAGCAGGATCCAGAGCAGGTTGGTGATGGCGAGCGTCGCCTCCGGCCGGACGGTCCCCGCGACCAGCAGGCCCAGCGCGGTAAAGGCCGCCGCGCCGAGCACCAGCAGGACCAGGCCCGGGGCCCAGCCCAGCGGATCCGGCTGCCAGCCCAGCACCAGGGCTACGGCCGTGACCACCAGCACCTGCAGCGCGAGGACGGCGAGGACCGCAAGGACCTTTCCGGCAATCAGCCCGGTACGCCCCAGGGGAGTGGTGGACAGGAAACGCAGGACCCCATAGCGGCGGTCGAAACCGGTGGAGATGCCCTGGCCGGTGAATGCGGTGGACATGGCACACAGCGCCAGGATCCCGGGCACGGCAACGTTGATCCGGCTCGCACCGAACCCGTCCAGCAGGGGCGTGACGGTCATGCCCACCATGGCCAGCAGCGGCAGGACTACCGCCAGGATCAGCTGCTCGCCGTTCCGGAGCATGGTGACCGTCTCGTACTTGCCCTGCAGCACGATTCGCCGCAGCAGCGGGGCCGGTGCGCTCCCGAGCGGGCGGGCCGGCGCGGCACTGCCCGGCGGCGCGCTGCCCAGTGCGGCACTGTCGCGGGTCATCGGATCTCCCTTCCGGAGATGTCAAGGAAGACGTCCTCAAGGCTGCGGGCTTCAAGGCTCAGCGAGCGGGGCATGATGCCCCGCGCGGCCCACCACGCGGTGATCGCAGCGAGGTCCGCGGCGGTCAGTGCGCCGGTGGCAGCGTAGCTGCCGGCCCGCGCTTCGGTGACGTTGACGCCGTCGGGCAGCACCCCGGTGAAATCCAGTCCCGGGTCGGTCTCGAACAGCAGGGTGCGGATGTGCTGCTCCCCTGCCTCGGGCGGCAGGGGGTGCTGTAGGAGCTGGGCGACGGTGCCCTCGGCGACGTTGCGGCCGGCGTCGATGATGTAGACGTAATCGGCCAGTCGCTGGGCGTCGTCCATGAGGTGGGTGGTCAGGACGATCCCCATCCCGCGGTTCCGGAGTTCGGAGATGAGCTCGAAGACAAGCTGGCGCGACTGCGGGTCCAGGCCGGCGCTCGGCTCGTCCAGGAAAAGCACCTCGGGGTTGCCCACGAGCGCTGCCGCCAGCGCGAGCCGCTGCTTCTGCCCGCCGGACAGCCGCCGCACGGAGGTCCGGCTGAAGGTGTCGATACCCAGGCGCTCGATGAGCTCCCCGACCGGCCACGGGTCCTGGTACATCCCGGCAATATGCCTGAGCAGCGGAACGGGGCGGGCCGACGGCGGCAGCCCGCCATCCTGCAGCATCACCCCGACGCGGGCACGCAGTCCGGCCCCGGCGGTGTCCGGGTCCTCACCCAGGAGGCTGATGCTGCCGTGGGTGCGTTTCTGCAGTCCCTGGGCGCATTCAATGGTGGTGGTCTTGCCCGCGCCGTTGGCTCCCAGCAGGGCCGTGACCTGTCCGCGTTCGGCGACGAGGGAAAGGCCGCTGACCACCCGCAGCATTTTGCCGTCGAGGGTGGGCAGTGGACCTACATCCTTGACTAGCCCGCTGATGTACAGGACGGGGGATTCGGGAGATCGCACCACAGCATTCTACGGGATGTAGTACGTCCGGTTCAGGCCGGCGGCCGGCCCCGGGCCGGGGGACCGCACGCGGCGGCCGCTCCTGCCGGTACCCGAGGGAAGCCATGCCTTACTGGCCGGGGGGAGTAAATTACGGCATGATTGTGTTGTGTATTCCATGAGCTCCTCTCCTTCTGTCGCGTCCGCCGGCCATACCCGCCCGCGTGCGGTGCCGGCCGACGCCTCCGTGGCAGCAGGTTCCGGGGCCGCGGGATCATTGGCGGCCCAGCCTGCGGCCGCCTTGCCCGCTGTCGACGCCGAAGAACGCACCCGGGACCGCGTGCTGAATGCAGTGCTGGAACACGGTCCCATCAGCGCCGCTGAACTCGGCGAGCTGCTCGGCTTCACGCCCGCGGCGGTCCGGCGGCACCTGGACCACCTTTCACGCCACGGTGTGATTGAGGTCAAGCGGGCAACCCGCGCCGGCGCCGGCGCAGGACGTCCCGCCCGCCGTTATGTCCTCAGTTCCCAGGGCCAGTCCACGCTCGGCAACGACTACCTGGACATCGCCACCCTGGCCCTGCAGCGCCTCGGTGAGATGGCCGGACCCGACGCCGTGCGGCAGTTCGCCGTCGAACGCTTCGGCGAGATGGAACGCCGCTACGCGCCGGAAATCGACGCCGCCGGCCCGGACATCACTGCCCGGGCCCAGGCACTGTCCGAGGCGCTGAGCCGCGACGGGTTCGTGGCCTCCACCACGTCGATCGAGGCCAAGGCACCCCTGCCTGCGGCGCTCTCCAGCGTCCAACTCTGCCAGGGACACTGCCCCATCCAGCAGCTGGCCGCGCAGTTCCCGGTGTTCTGCGACGTCGAGACCGACGTGTTCTCCCGGCTGGTCGGCGTCGACGTCCGCCGGCTCTCCACGCTGGCGCGCGGCGGGCACGTCTGCACCACCCACATACCTACAGGCCGTCCGGCGGCCAGGGGGCTTCACAGCCCCTCAACCACCCCGGGCAGCCTGGACGAAGTATCCAACCATCTGCAAGAAAGGCCGTGATGACGGACCAACTATCAGAGAAGAAGGTTGCTGAATCCACTGTGATTTCGGAGATTCTGGAAAAGAATCCCGAGCTCCACGGAATCGGAACCTATGAGTACGGCTGGTCCGACAAGAATGACGTCGGAGCCAACGCCCGCCGCGGCATCAACGAGGACGTCGTCCGCGACATTTCGGCCAAGAAGAGCGAGCCGGAGTGGATGCTGGACCTGCGCCTCAAGGGTCTGAAGTACTTCGACCGCAAGCCGATGCCGACCTGGGGTGCAGACCTCTCCGGCATCGACTTCGACAACATCAAGTACTTCGTGCGGTCCACGGAGAAGCAGGCCAACACCTGGGAAGACCTCCCCGAGGACATCCGGAACACCTACGAGAAGCTGGGCATCCCGGAAGCCGAGCGCAGCCGCCTCGTCTCCGGTGTCGCCGCCCAGTACGAGTCCGAGGTCGTCTACCACCAGATCCGCGAGGACCTGGAACAGCAGGGCGTCATCTTCCTGGACACGGACACCGCGCTGCGCGAGCACCCGGAGATCTTCCAGGAGTACTTCGGCACCATCATCCCGGTGGGCGATAACAAGTTCGCTTCGCTGAACACGGCTGTCTGGTCCGGCGGTTCCTTCGTGTACGTCCCCAAGGGCGTCCACGTGGACATCCCCCTGCAGGCCTACTTCCGCATCAACACGGAAAACATGGGCCAGTTCGAGCGCACGCTGATCATCGCGGACGAGGACTCCTACGTCCACTACATCGAAGGCTGCACCGCGCCGATCTACACCTCGGATTCGCTGCACTCCGCCGTGGTGGAAATCATCGTGAAGAAGGGCGCCCGCGTCCGCTACACGACCATCCAGAACTGGTCCACCAACGTGTACAACCTGGTCACCAAGCGCGCCATCTGCGAAGAGGGCGCCACGATGGAGTGGATCGATGGCAACATCGGCTCCAAGGTCACCATGAAGTACCCGGCCGTCTACCTCGTCGGCGAGGGCGCGAAGGGCGAGACCCTGTCCATCGCGTTCGCGGGCGAAGGCCAGCACCAGGACACCGGCTCCAAGATGGTGCACATCGCGCCGAACACCAAGAGCTCGATCGTCTCCAAGTCCGTGGCCCGCGGCGGCGGCCGCGCCGCCTACCGCGGCCTGGTCCAGGTCCGCGAAGGCGCCAAGCACTCGGCCAACACGGTCCGCTGCGACGCGCTCCTGGTGGACACCATCAGCCGTTCGGACACGTACCCGTACATCGACATCCGTGAGGATGACGTCACGATGGGGCACGAGGCCACGGTCTCGCGGGTCAGCGAAGAGCAGTTGTTCTACCTGATGTCCCGCGGTATGCGCGAGGACGAGGCCATGGCGATGATCGTCCGCGGCTTCATCGAGCCGATTGCCCGTGAGCTGCCGATGGAATACGCCCTCGAGCTGAACCGCCTGATTGAACTGCAGATGGAAGGATCGGTCGGTTAATGACTGACATCACTACTGAAAAGGCCCGCATCGGCGCGCCCTCGGCCCAGCCGTTCATCAACGGCTTCACCGAGGAAGGCGAAAGCCTTTCACCGGTGAACGCCGCCGAGTCCAAGTCCCCGCTCGCCGGCGAGGCCGTCAAGCGCCACTCGCACGGCGGCGGCGCCGGTGTTCCGGACAGCTCACGCGCCGGGCGCCTGACCTCCTACAAGCTGGCGGACTTCAAGCCGCTGACCGGCATGGAGGAGGACTGGCGCTTCACCCCGCTCAAGCGCCTCCGCGGACTGCACACCGAGGTCCTCAACGGGACCGCACCGTCCGTGAGCGTCACCGCCCCGGACAGCGTCACTGTGGAGACCGTCGGCCGGAACGACCGCCGGATCGGCTCCGCAGCGATTCCCGAGGACCGCGTCTCCGCGAACGCCTGGGAGAACTTCACCGAAGCCACCGTCATCACGGTTCCGGCCGAGGTCCAGGTCGACGGCGAGGTCAGCGTCCTGCTGACCGGCCAGGGCACCGAGGCTTCCGCCCAGCACGTGGTGATTGTCGCGGAGAAGTTCTCCAAGTCGGTTGTGGTCCTGGACCACCAGGGCACCGCCGTCGTGTCGGAAAACATCGAGATCCTCGTTGAGGACGGCGCGCAGCTCACCGTCATCTCGCTCCAGGAATGGAACGACGACGCCGTGCACGCCTCCTCCCAGCAGGCGAAGCTCGGCCGCGACGCCAAGTTCAAGCACATCGTCGTCAGCCTCGGCGGCGACCTCGTGCGCGTCACCCCGTCGGCCCGCTTCACTGCCCCGGGCGCCGAAGTGGAACTGTTCGGCCTGTACTTCGCCGATGCCGGCCAGCACCTGGAGCAGCGCCTCTTCGTGGACCACGCCGTCGCGAACTGCAAGTCCAACGTCCTGTACAAGGGCGCCCTGCAGGGCCGCAACGCGCACACCGTCTGGGTGGGTGACGTCCTGATCCGCAAGGAAGCAGAAGGCACCGACACGTACGAGGCCAACCGCAACCTGGTCCTCACCGACGGCGCCCGCGCCGACTCCGTGCCGAACCTGGAAATCGAGACCGGCCTGATCGCCGGCGCCGGCCACGCCAGCGCCACCGGACGGTTCGACGACCAGCACCTGTTCTACCTGATGGCCCGGGGCATTCCGGAAGAGGTGGCCCGCCGTCTGGTGGTCCGCGGCTTCCTGAACGAGATCATCCAGCAGATCAAGGTTCCCGCCATCGAGGAGCGCCTCACGGCCGCCGTCGAGCGCGAGCTCGCGGCAACAGACAACTAGTGCGCAGCACTGGAGAACACGGACACCATCAATGACTGAACAGCCAAGAGGCGAGCTCGTCTGCAACGCCAGTGAGATCCAACTCAAGCAGGCGCTGCGGATCCTGGTCGACGACTACCCCGTCGCGATCGTGAAGGACTCGATGGGCGAGATCCACGCCATCGGTGACACCTGCTCGCACGCGGACATCTCCCTCTCCGAGGGTGAGGTGGAAGGCTGCAAGATCGAGTGCTGGGGCCACGGCTCCCAGTTCGATCTGCGCAGCGGCGAGCCGCTCCAGCTGCCGGCCTATGATCCTGTGCCTGTCTTTGCTGTGACCGTCCTGGATGACGAGGTCTACGTGGACTTCACCAATGTCCTGAACGGCGCCGAGGCCCCGAACTTCAGCTAGCTGCCCGCAGCCGGCAACCCGCATAACAGAACTTATCGACAAGAAACCGCACGGTGCCGGAGGGCACGGTGCAGAGGAGAACAAGACACATGTCTACTCTTGAGATCAAGGACCTGCACGTCAGCATTGACACCGAGCAGGGCACGAAGGAAATCCTGAAGGGCGTCAGCCTGACCATCCGGACCGGGGAAACCCACGCCATCATGGGCCCGAACGGTTCCGGCAAGTCCACCCTGGCGTCCACGATCGCCGGGCACCCGCGCTACAACGTCACCTCCGGCACCATCACGCTGGATGGCGAGGACGTCCTGGCGATGAGCGTGGACGAGCGCGCCCGCGCCGGCCTGTTCCTGGCCATGCAGTACCCCGTCGAGGTTCCCGGCGTCAGCATGACGAACTTCCTGCGGACCGCCAAGACGGCCATTGACGGCGAAGCACCCAAGCTGCGGACCTGGACCAAGGACGTCAAGGCCGCCATGGCCCAGCTGCGCATCGACGCCGACTTCACCCAGCGCAACGTTAACGAGGGCTTCTCCGGCGGCGAGAAGAAGCGCGTCGAGATCCTGCAGCTGGAGCTGTTCAAGCCGAAGTTCGCCATCCTGGACGAGACCGACTCGGGCCTGGACGTCGACGCACTCAAGGTTGTCTCCGAGGGCGTCAACCGCGCCCACGCCGAGGGCAACATGGGTACCCTGCTCATCACGCACTACACCCGGATCCTGCGCTACATCAAGCCCGAGTTCGTGCACGTGTTCGTTGATGGCCAGGTTGTTGAAGAGGGCGGCCCGGAGCTCGCCGACCGCCTGGAAGAAGAAGGCTACGACCGCTACGCCACCGGCGCCGGAGCAGCCACCATTGCTGCCGCGTCCGCTGCAGCACAGGCCTAGTTAGGACTTGGCAATGACCGAACTCAATGTGGCCCGCACGGGCCTCGAGGATGTCGAAGAAGCGCTCAAGGATGTGATCGACCCTGAACTGGGCGTGAACATCGTTGACCTGGGCCTGCTGTACGGCCTGAAGTACTCGGACGACGACGGCGCCCTGCTGATCGACATGACGCTCACCACGGCCGCCTGCCCGCTCACCGATGTGATCGAAGAGCAGGTCGGCAAGGCCCTGGACGGGGTCGTCGACGAATGGCGCCTCAACTGGGTATGGATGCCGCCGTGGGGTCCGGAACGGATCACCGAAGACGGCCGCGACCAGATGCGCGCCCTGGGCTTCAAAATCTAGTTCCCCACCGCGTCCCTGACGCAACAACGACGGCGGGCCCCCCCCGGGGCGGGGGGCCC
>JAXMJF010000045.1:0-104349 GCA_034376805.1 Arthrobacter sp. | reverse complement strand
CTGCGTCCTTCTGCGGCGCGGCCGTCAGAACCGCGGCCTGCCGAGGCGCGGCCGCCTGCAGACGGAACATCGTTGCGGTGAGTGCCATACGAGGTTGAGCGGCTGCGGACGCTGCGGCGCTCGGCGCGCTCTGCATCCTGCCTGTCCTCATTGCGCTCGATGACACGCTCAGCGGCGTTGCGCGCGGCGGCCTGGCCTTCGTAGGCCACGGCACGGCGCTCGGCGCGGGGAAGATCGGTGCGGGGAGCTTCGGCTCCGACGCGTCCGCGTCCGCCACGGCCGCCCCGGCCACCCGCAGTGGGTGCAGCCTGGGTGGTGCGGCGGGCGCGCTTGCGCTCGGCGTTTGCACCGGTGGAGCTGCCGCCGCCCTGGTTGGACTTGGCGGCCAGCAGTGCGGCGCGGGTGCGCGGATCGATCTTGTCGGCCATTTCGCCGACCAGTTCAGCAACCAGCGGGGAGTTGGCCGTGACGCGCTCGAAGTTGACCTCGACGCCGGCAGCCTTCATGAGCTTCTTGACGTCGGACTGCTGCTCGGGCAGGGTCAGCGTGACCACGGTGCCGCCGGAACCGGCGCGGGCGGTACGGCCCGAGCGGTGCAGGTAGGCCTTGTGCTCCGTGGGCGGATCCACGTGGATGACCAGCTCGACGTCGTCGACGTGGACACCGCGGGCGGCGACGTCGGTGGCGACCAGGACGCGGACCTCACCGGAGGAGAACTCGGCCAGGTTGCGGTCACGGGCGTTCTGCGAGAGGTTGCCGTGCAGGTCGACGGCGGGGATGCCGGCGTCAGTCAGGGTCTTGGCGAGCTTGCGGGCGTGGTGCTTGGTGCGCAGGAAGAGCACCCGGCGGCCGGCACCCGAGGCGAGCTCGACGATCAGCTGCTTCTTGACGGTCTGGTCGTTGACGACCAGCACGTGGTGTTCCATGGTGGTCACCGCGGCCTGTGATTCGTCCACGGCGTGGGTCAGCGGGTTGGACAGGTAGCGCTGGACGATCTTGTCCACGCCGTTATCCAGGGTGGCGGAGAACAGCATGCGCTGGCCCTGGCTGGGGGTCATGTCCATGAGCTTCTTGACCACCGGGAGGAAGCCGAGGTCGGCCATGTGGTCGGCCTCGTCCAGGACAGTGATCTCGACGCCCTCGAGGGTCAGGACACGCTGGCGGATCAGGTCCTCCAGGCGGCCCGGGCAGGCGATGACGATGTCGACGCCGGCGCGCAGCGCCTTTTCCTGGCGGGCCTGGGAGATGCCGCCGTAGATCACGGTGGTGTTCAGGCCCATGGCCTTGGCCATTGGCTCGATGGTCGCGTTGAGCTGGGTGGCCAGCTCGCGGGTCGGGGCGAGGACCAGGCCCATCGGGCGGCCGGGCTTGCGGAAGTGCTTGGCTTCCCGCTCAGCGAGTCGTGCTACAAGCGGGATGGCGAAAGCAATGGTCTTGCCGGAGCCGGTGCGGCCGCGGCCCAGGACGTCGCGTCCGGCCAGGGTGTCCGGGAGGGTCTTGACCTGGATGGGGAACGGTTCAACGATCCCCTGGCCGGTGAGGGTGTCGGCGAGGGCCTTGGGCGTGCCGAGGGCAGCGAAAGTAGTCATATGTTTCAAAGGTCTTTCAGGCGGTATCCGTGCGGATATCGGCCCCCGGTGCCGGTTGGCCCAGGGGTTCGCCGAAGAAAAGTCAGGTGATCAACCGGCCAGCTGCCAGTTAGGGCGGCGGCCGGGACCAAATAGAACGCGTTCATCGACGCAGGATGTGCCTCTCACATGAAAAAGTCCCACTCCCTGAGGGAATCCGAAAAGGAATCCGCAGGGGAACCGGTTGATGAACCGGACCGATCATTCAAGACCAAAGTGGGCATCACTGCACATCAAGTTCCCTCAGTCTATCATCCGGCGGGCCCAGGGCCGCTTTCCGGACTCAGGGCACCAGGCTGGGCGCTTGAAACAGCGGGACGTGCGACGCCGGCCCCGCGGATGCCGGAGCCGCCGAACCGTGCGGGGACGAAGGCCCTCGCGTCGCCTGGAAACGGTCCATGGCCGCGGAACCGCAGGCCGCTGCCGGGCCCTGCCTGGTTGCCGGGACCGCGACCCGCCGGATGACCAAGACCTCGGCATCAATCAGCCGCCGCATGCCGGTCCGCTCGTCCAGGATCCAAAAGAGGTCGGTGGCTGCCACCGTCCGGATTACCTCGCCCCGGTGGAAGAGTTTGCCGTTATGCCACGCCTCAATCTCGTCCCCCACCGACAACTCCTCACACGATAGAACCTGCTCCGCTACCTCAACAGTCATGGCCTGCTCCTTCCCCGGATCCGGATCCACCCCAGCGTCATTCCGTTCTCCGGCTCCAGCCTCCACCACCGAGGTTTCGGGGGCGTTTCCGGACGGTGATCTTCGTGTGTCGATTTTCGGGTGTTGCCGTTTTGCCGGTGTCGCCCGGAGCTTTCCCCTGCCATGATGTGGGAAACGGCCCCACAACCCGACACCCCCGGACCGGAGAGGACAACGATGACGGATCACCAGCACCCCGAGCACAACAGCACTGTCAGTGCGGCCCAAGTGTGGGACGAGAAGTACCGCAGCCGGGCGAAAATTTGGAGCGGCGAACCGAATCCGCAGCTGATCGCCGAGGCTGCGCACCTTCCTCCCGCGACGGCCCTTGACCTGGGCTGCGGCGAGGGCGCGGACGCCATCTGGCTCGCCAGCCGCGGCTGGAAAGTCACCGCCGTCGACGTCTCCGCCGTGGCGCTGGAGCGGGCCGAAGCACATGCGCAGGAACGCGGCCAGGGCGGGAACATCACCTGGGTGCGGCAGGATCTCGCCACCTGGGTGCCCGGGGAGCTCTTCGACCTGGTCACCGCCCAGTTCCTGCACTCCACCGTGATGCCCTGGCAGCAGGCCCTGCAGCTGGCCGCCGCGGCCGTGCGGACCGGCGGCACACTGCTGATCGTAGGCCACCACCCCGACGGACTGCCGCCGTGGGGGCAACACCATGACCATGCGCAGGAGAGGTTCTATACCGCCGAGCAGCTGGCCCGCGAGCTGGGAATCGCGGAGCCGGAGTGGCGGATTGACGTTATGGACACCCGGCACCGCAGCGCCACTGGGCCCGACGGCGAGGCTGCCGCACTGACGGACGCCGTGCTGCGCGCCACCCGCCTCGCCGCCCGCTGAGGCCGGAGCCGGCAGCCGGCTGTCCTGCGACGAGATCGCCGGTAACTCTCCAGTTCGCCGTAACGTTCCCGCGATCCCGCACGTTGTCGGCGATCTCGCGTAACGGGCCCGGCCGGGCGGGGCGGCGGGACCTACCGCGGCCCGGAGACCCGCGCGGCGATAACCACCAAGGCGACGCCGATCACCGCCGTCAGGGCGAAGACGCCGCCGAAGGACGCCGCCGTCGTTGGGAACGCGGCGAAGATGATGCCCGTGGTGGCCAGGGACAGCGCCCCGCCGAGCGAGTCGGCAATGGACATCGCCGAACTGTTGAAGCCCTCGTCCTGCTTGCTGGACAGGGCCAGGGTCATCACGCTGAGGCGCGAATACATCAACCCCATACCGCCCCCGGCGAACACCCAGGCGGTGATGGCGACGGCGGCCGGCCAGTTCAGGACCGTGCTCACCAGCACCAGGACGACGGCGCCGAGAACGAGGGCCGCGCCGATCCGGACCGCGCGGCGGTGGTCCAGGCGCGCGCCGAGCCGGCCCTGGACCGCCGAGCCTGCGGCCCAGGAGACGGCTCCGCCCGTGAGCGCCAGTCCCGCGAAGGTGGGCGAGAAGTCGTAGCGCTCCACCAGCAGGTACGGCAGGTACACCTCGGCGCCGAAGAACGCGGCAGAGGCCAGACCGCGGGTAAGGATAACGCTGGGGAGTCCGCGTCGGGCGGTCAGGGTGCCGCGCGGCACCAGCGGGCGGACGGCGATGAGCGCCACGGCGACGGCCGCGACGGCCACGATCCCGCCGGCCACCGGAAGCCGTGCGGAGAGGTTCAGGCCGAGTACGGCGAGCGCCGCGAGCGCGGCCCAGGCCAGCCTGCCGGAGCCGGAGGACCTCCGCGGCGCCGGAGTGGACATGTCCCCCGCTGCAGCGGGCTCCCGTGATCCGCCGTCGGGTGTGCCGCGCAGCCCGCGCAGGGCCGGCACCACCATCAGCAGGGCAGGCACCACGAGCCCCACCACGCCGAGGAACACCCAGTGCCAACTGACCAGCTGCGCCACCAGGCCGGCGGCGAACGGACCCACCAACGAAGGAATCACCCAGGCCGCGGAAAAAGCGGCGAAGATCTTCGGGTGCAGCACGGGCGGATAGACCCGGGCGATCACCACATACAGCGCCACCGTCATCGCCCCGCCGCCCAGGCCCTGGACCAGCCGGCCGGCCACCAGCGCAGGCATGGTCGCCGCCGTGCCGGCGATCAGCAGGCCCAGCACAAACAGCGCCACGGATGCGTACAGCGGCCCCACCGGGCCGCGCCGGTCGGACCAGTTGCCGGCAGCCACCATACCGATGACGCCGGTGGCGAGCGGGCCGGCGAACGCCAGGGCGTAAAGGGCGGCCCCGTCCAGCTCCCGGCTGACCAGCGGCATGATCGTGGTCACCGCCAGCGATTCGAACGCGACCAGGAACACGAGGGCACAGGCGCCCAGCGTCACCAGCAGATAGTCGCGGTGGAAGATGCCGGCTGAATCAAGGCTCGGGGCGGGGGCGGAACGGGGCAAGGTCGTGGCCTGATCGATAGGGAGGGACGGAACCTCAACCTGGGTCGAGGTCAAGGCCGACCGCCGCGCAAAGCTTCGGCGGAGCCGGGGTGTTGGCTAAAAGGGAAGCATGCCACAGCTTGCGGGCGGGGCGCACCACCGCCGTCGACTTTGCAGCTGCGGCCGTTTTGTCGATGACCGGGCGCCCGCAGGGCAGATCCGGCGGCACCTTTCGATGTCAGGTCAAAGTGCCCTACTTGGGATTCCCACCTGAAACGTAGCGTGTGGCTTACAAGTAAAGGGGGCCTGCGATGTCCGCTCGGTCAGTTGAGGCAGCTGGAATTTTCCGGGCAGCGCCGGCGGCGAGGGACAGGCGGCGGCTTGCCTGCGTCGTCATCGCCCTGCTGGCCCTGGGTGGATGTTCGTCCGGTCCCTCGGCGGGCGGGCCGACGACGGCGGTGGGGTCGCCGTCGTCCAGCACCGCCCCACCGGCGGGCACTCCGGACAAGGTCTACACGGACCAGGAGCTAATGGCGATCATCAACGCCGTGGCCCAGAACCGGCAGGTGCAGGGTGGGGCAATGGACTCCCAGCGCCTGCGCAGCGGAGTGGCCGCGGGTGCCACACCCCTCCCGACAACAGAGACGACGCCCGGTGAGTGCGTGGTCTTCGCGCCCCGGAGCCCGTTCGCCGTCTGGGCTGACAAGAGCGTGAACATGGCGGAGGGCGGGATCCCGATCGCGGCACAGTCGGGGCCGACGACGACCATCACCCTCACGATCCGGAGCGCTGAGAAGGACGCGATCTCCCGAACCGACTTCAACTTCACGGATGACCTGGCTGCCCGCTGCGGCCAGTTCGATCTCGCCTACACGGAGTCCGGCAGAACCTCGACGCACGCGGTGCAGCTCCTCAGCGCCCCGCCTGCCGGGGAGAGGAGGTTCGCCTGGATGCAGAACACCAAGCCCCGTCAGCCCGGGGACTTCGGCTCGGCCGGGCTCCGGGTGCTGGCGGGTACGTTGTCCGTCAGCCTGACCCTTTCGGTCGCCGAACTGAATTCCGAGGCCGATGCCCGGCCGGCCCTCGATTCCATGGCCGGCCTGGCCCAGGAGATCATCGATCAGGCTGTGCAGCACCCTCCCTCCGTCGCTGCGGCCCCGCCGAACTCCCGCACCCCTGATGATCTCGTGGCCCTACTCAACGGCATCACGGGACCGAACGGGAACACGGTGGAAATGCCGAGCGCCACCGTCATTGGCTCGGAGCGGCCCGGCGTGGATCCCGGCTCTCCGTCGCAGGGACCCCAGGCTCCATGCACCTACAGCGGCTTTCCCTCGTTCCTGCCAGGCGCGACGGTCGGCCAGGGACAGATCCAGGGTTCCAACAAAATGGACTCCATCAATCTCACGGTCGCGAGCATGCCGACAACGGCGACGCAACCGTACCCGTTCGACGCCGTTGCCGCTACTCTTCGGGACTGCGAGACGATCCAGGAGGGCATGGGCGGCAGCACGCGCCCATGGTCGGACCTCAAGCGCCCGAGCGTGGACATCGCCGCGGACT
Organism: Arthrobacter sp.; assembly: GCA_034376805.1. Lineage (GTDB taxonomy): Bacteria > Actinomycetota > Actinomycetes > Actinomycetales > Micrococcaceae > Arthrobacter. The sequence continues at coordinate 98,101 of JAXMJF010000045.1, read as the reverse complement.
CGAGTTACGCCGTCGCCTACCAGCTCTCCGATGGGAGCGGCGAGCGGCACGTGATGGTCGGAGCCCGGAAGGGAACACTGACCGTTGAGGCCAACGTGATCAAGTTCTCGGATGCCGAGGTGCAGTCCGGCGCCGACGGGCTCGCGGCCATGATCGGCCAGATCTTCGCCAGGGCCGGCCTGTAGATGCGACGTCACCGGTGGCCGGCCGGCGCCGCCGTGGCTCTTATGGTCCTCGCCGGCTGCACCCCGGCACCCGGCGGCCCGCCGGCGTCGTCCGCGCCCGGCAGCGCAGCCCCCGGCGCTGCATCACCGCCCGCAGCGGTGCCCGGGGAAGTCTATTCAGACCAGCAGCTTGTTGACCTGGCGACGACAGTAGTGCGCTCCCGGAACGTCCAGGGGCTTGTGATTGACACGCGGACCCTCCGTGACATGGCCACGCGCCTCCCTGGGCCGAGCAGCACCAGCACCACGGCACCGGACCAGTGCGCCGCCTTCCGTCTGTTCGAGGAGATGGAAGCCGCGGGGCGGCGCACCGACGCGGGCGTGAACTTCGCCGAGGGACGCATGCCCCTCAGCGAGCAACCGTCGCAGGCGACGACCATCATCTTCGTGATCAGGAGCGCCCCGCACGACACGCTGGCCGCCGCGGACTTCAACCAGACGGACGCCCTGGCGGCCCAGTGCGCCCAATTCGAGCGGAGCTACACCACGTCCATGTCCGACGCCGGACCGACGCCGCCGCCCTCGACCTATGAGGCCCGCGTCCTGGCGGCGCCTCCCGTCGGAGAGCAGGCGTACGCGACCACGCAGAAGGCGAGGGGGCTTGGCCCGATGGACATGGGGACGGCCGGTCTGCAGGTGCTCGCCGGGACGGTGTCCATCGACCTGGCGCTGACCGTCTGGCCGGTGAATGCCGAGACGACCGCCCGGGCGGTGGACTCCATGGCCGGCTTCGCCCGGCAGCTCATCGACGAGGCAGTCAAGAACCCGCCCAGCGCCCCGCCGCCGAATCCGGCCGGCGCCCGCAGCCCCGAAGAGCTGAGCCAGTTCCTCGAAGGAGCAACGGGAGAAGCCGGCACGGGGCTCTACCTGACCCCGACCGGGGCCCGCGTGATTTCAGAGACCCCAGGGGTCTTTCCGCTCCCCTCGCAGGCCGGCTGCGCCTACGACGACGCCGACTACTACGGAAGCCTGGCCGACCAAGCGACCATGGCCCAGGGCATCGTCTCCACCGCCGACAAGGTGATCTCGCTCGACGTGACCGTCATCAGTATGGGCGCAGCGGTCGCAAAGCCGTACCCCTTCGACCTCCGGACGTCGGCGATCAAGGACTGCACGTCCATCCAGTCGAACGTCTTCGGCCAGGGCCAGCCTCCCTGGTCATCGGTTGAGCCTTTACCTATGAAGCTCGATGCCGATGCCAGCCACGGCTTCCGCTACCAGGACTCGGAGGGATCCGACCGTTATTTCGTCCGCCTCGGAGCACGGAGGGGAACGCTTTCCGTGGAGGTAGCCACAATGGGCTATCGGCCGCTCTCAGCAGGCGACATTCAGGCCGCTGCCGACGCGGCCACCACCGTCATCGGCCAGGTCTTCGCGAAGGCCGGTCTATAGGGGCCACTCCCGAAGTGCCCCTGGCGCGCGCCACACCGCCGCCGCAACCTGTCAGCCGCCGATGAAGCGGTTCCGCCCGGCGCGGTAGCCGAACACCGCGGCCAGCGATCCGACCACCAGGAAGAGGATTCCCGCCGCCGTGAAGGACCCCGTGGCCTGGTGCAGTTGGCCGACCATCAGGGTGCCGGTGGAGCCCACCCCGTAGCCGACGCCCTGCATCATCCCGGACAGGTGCGCGGCGGTGTGGCCGTCCCGGGTGCGGACCATGATCATGGTCAGCGCGACGGCGGTCAGGCTGCCCTGGCCCAGACCCAGCAGCCCGGTCCACACCCAGATCAGCTCGAGCGGGCCGAAGATGCTCAGCGCGAAGCCGCAGCCGGTCAGGAGCGCCACCACGGTGTTGATCGCGCGCTGGTCCCGGAACCTGGTGGCGAGCGCCGGGGCGAACAAGGACCCCAGCATCTGCAGCAGGATCGAGACGGAGACGATCACCCCGGCCGTGCCGCCGTCCACCCCGCGTTCGCGCAGGATCGGGGCCAGCCAGGCGAAAACGCTGAAGGACATCATCGCCTGCAGCACCATGAAGATGGTCACCTGCCAGGCGACCGCCGAGCTCCAGACATTCACCCCGCCGTGCGCCACCTGGTGCCGGCCGTGGCGCTGCCGGATGGCCAGCGGCAGGAAAAGCAGCAGCACGACGCCGGCGGGCAGCGCCCAGAACCGCAACGCCGCGGTCCACTCCCCCGTCGCGCTGAAGACCGGGTAGGTGATACCTGCGCCGAGGGCGGCGGAGGCGCAGATCGCGGTGGTATAGAGCCCGCCCATCAGGCCGAGCCGGTGCGGGAAGTCACGCTTCACCAGTCCGGGCAGCAGCACGTTGCAGAGCGAGATCGCGGCACCGCAGGCAGCCGTCCCGGCCAGCAGGGCAGGAAGGTGCCCGGCGTCCCCGGCGCTAAGGGGACGCAGCAGCAGTCCGGCTGTGAGTACCGCCATCGCCCCCAGCAGGACGCGCTCGGCCCCGAAGCGGCGCGCCAGGACGGGAGCGAGGGGGGCGAACACCCCGAGCAGGGTGACCGGGACCGTGGTGAGGACGACGACCGCCCAGCCCGGCAGCCCGGCGTCGGCCGTCACTTCAGGCAGGACCGCGGAGAAGCTGGAGAAGACGGTGCGGAGGTTCAGCCCGATCAGGACCAGGCACACGCCCAAGTAGGCCAAGGCGCGGCGGCTGCCGACCCGGGTGGGTTCCGCCGCGGGGACGTCGTCAATCTCGGCGTCCACCAGCAGGCCGGGGAGGTTCCTCGCCTCGGTGCCGCCGGCGGTGGAGTCCTGGGAGCTTTTCGGTAGGGTCACGGACCCCATTCTGGCAGGGTGGGTGACGGCGGCGGTGTCACCGTCGTCGCTGTCGACGGTCCTGTCAGCCCCGGCTCAGGATCAGGTAGCGTTCGTCGCTGATCTCCTTGCCCCACAGCGCGGGGTCTGTCAGCGGCACGACCTCGGCGTGGCGGCGGTGCCCACGCACGAGTTCACGGCATTCCGCCGGGGGTATGCCGGCACCGGTGCCCCATAGCCCTTCCACGAGCAGCAATGTCCCTGGCTCCCGTAATAGCCTCGTCCAATGGCCCAGGGCGGCATCCGGATCGGGGAGTGCCCAGAGGACGTGGCGGGCCAGCACCACGTCGCAGCTCGCCGGAGGGTACGGCGGATCTGAGGCATCACCCTGCTGGAACTCCGCCGCCGCAGGCGTCCCGGCGCCGGCCGCCTTGGCAGCCTTGACCCGGGCGGCTTCCACCATCCGGCCGGACAGGTCCAGGCCCCGGACGAGATGGCCCGCCTCCGCCAAGAGCAAGGACAGGCTGCCGGTCCCGCAGCCCAGGTCGGCGACCTCGCTGCCGGGCAGGGGCATCAGGGGCAGAAGCAGCCCCGCCCACGCCTGGCGGACGCCGGGATCGAGCAGGCCGTGGTCTGCTTCGCGGTCAAAATCCGCCGCCTGCCCGTCCCAGTAATCGCGTGTTGCGTCATCCATGCGGCCAGTCTGCCACGGGCCTCGGACCGGGAAAGCCGGCGTCTGCCCAGACGGGCGGACGCCGGGACTCCTCTATTCTGGAAGGGATGAGTGAATCCCCAGAATCCCCCGAAACGCCGCAGCCTTCGCGCCCGGTGACCCCCGGCAGCCAGGCTTCGTTCGGCACCTATGGAGGCCGTCCGGTCAGCTTTGTGCGCCGCGGAACCCGCCTGCAGGGCCGCCGGCAGGTCGCCTGGGAGGAGCATTCCGACCGGTGGGCCGTCGAGGTTCCCCGCCACATCGCCAACACCTCCGTGCACCCGGACTACGTCTTCGACGCCGAAGCCGAATTCGGCCGCACAGCCCCGCTGATTGTGGAGATCGGTTCCGGGCTTGGCGACGCCGTGTGCCACGCCGCAGAGGAGAACCCGGACAAGGACTTCCTCGCCGTCGAGGTCTACACCCCGGGGCTGGCCAACACGCTGATCAAGATCAACAGCCGCGGCCTGAGCAACGTCCGCGTGGTGGAGGCGAACGCCCCCGAGGTGCTCGCCACCATGCTGCCGGCCGGTTCCGTGACGGAACTGTGGGTGTTCTTCCCTGACCCGTGGCACAAGTCCCGCCATCACAAGCGCCGCCTCATCCAGCCGGCCTTCGCCGAGCTCGCCGCCCGGGCCCTCAAACCGGGCGGTCTCTGGCGCATCGCGACGGACTGGTCCAACTATGCCGTGCACGTGCGCGAGGTCCTGGCCGGCTCCGCCGACTTCGAGAACCTGCACGACGGCGAGCGCAGCGGCGCCGAGAGCCCCCTCACCCAGGTGTGGGAATCCGGCGTCGAGTCCCTCGTGGGCGGGGCCCCCGTCAAGGAGGGCCGCGCGCCCGTGAGCACCGAACACACCGGCCCCAACGAGGGCACCGACGAGACGGGCGGCTGGGCGCCGCGGTTCGACGGCCGGATCCTGACGAGTTTCGAGAACAAGGCGCACGACGCCGGCCGGCTCATCTTCGACCTCAGCTACCGGCGCCGCTAGGCCAACAGCTCATGTAAACCGCCGTCGCGGGATGCTGACCGCAGGCAGTGCTGTTCCCGGCGGGCTCGGCGTGGCACGATTACGTCAGAGGCATGATCCGGGCGGAACAGCGCTCCGGCGGAAGCACCGAGTCAGTTGAAGGATCCATCATCAAAAGAGAACTGAAGGACGTCGCTGACGCGGCCGAGGACATCACCAACTCACGGACGCTGGAGCTTGTGGCGCGGGCCGGATTCGCCGTCAGCGGCATCCTGCATCTGCTGATCGGGCTGGTCGCGATCCGGCTTTCCATGGGCGGCGAGGGCGATGCAGACGTGAGCGGCGCCGTCGAGCAGCTCGCTCAGCAACCGGCCGGGCCGGTGCTGCTCTGGAGTTCTCTTGCGGCATGTGTGGCCCTCGCCCTGTGGCAGACCAGCGATGCCATCTTCGACTTTGAGCACCTTCCGACGAAGAAAAAGGCCGCGAAGAAGGCCAAGGCCGCTCTCCAGGCCGTGGTCTACGCCGGGCTCGCCGTGACCCTGGCATCCTTCGCGACCGGCGCAGGCAAAGACCACAGCAGCTCAACGAGCGACCTCACTATCGCGGTGATGAAGGCCCCCGGCGGCTACCTGCTCCTGCTCGCCGTCGGTGCGGGGATCGCCATCGCCGGTGTTGTCTATGCCATCCGGGGCTTCCGGCAGTCCTTCGCCAAGCACCTCCGGCTCCCCGCCTCGGCGAAGGCCCGGACGGCGGTAACCGTCCTCGGCGTCGTCGGCTACGCCGCCAAAGGCATTGCCCTGCTGCTGGCCGGCCTGCTGATCATTATTGCCACCATCAAAGTGCACCCCGAGGAGTCAACCGGGCTCGACGGCGGGCTGAAGGGCCTGCGCGACCAGCCCTTCGGCATGTACATGCTGGCCGCCGTGGGCATTGGCCTGATCTGTTACGGCATCTTCATGATGGTGCGGGCAAAACTCGCCAAGATGTAGCTTCCCGGCCTTCCCGCCCCGGCACTCCCCGGCAGCCGCCCCGGGGTACTGGCCCGCGGCCAGCTCCTGCCCCACCGCGGCGGGGTCAGGGCTTGAAGTCGTCGTGGACCACAACGCGTGAGAGCTCAATCGATCCGTCCGGCAGGCGCCAGTAGTGCAGCCGCCGGGCCGAGGCCACCTTCTGCTCGATCGCCGCGCGGTAGCACTTTGACCCGTCTTCGCGTACCAGCTGGGCTGTGTCTGCGCCCAGGTTGGCCCGCAGCGCGTGGACTTCACGCGCCGCGTTCCGCTCCGCCGTCCCGGTCAGGACCTCCACCATGGCCTTCAGGGCCTTCGCCACGACGCCGGGCTCGGTGAACCCGTAGAGGGACGCCGCAAACTCCGGACCGGCTTTCCAATCCGAGGGCAGCGGCTGCCGGGCCTTGTTGGACGCCGGAACGTACTTGGCCCAGGCGAGGTACACATCGTGCCGCAGGCGTTCTCCTGCTGTCTCGAACAGCGCGTCCGAACCGGCAGCCAGCGCGCGCTTGAGCGCGGTCTGCGTCCGGCGCTTGTAGGCCCTGAGGTCCAGAAGTTCCTCGTTCCGCCGGGCGAGCCGGGCCTCCGCGTCCTCCAGCGCCGCCCGGGCATCCTCCGCGATCTGTTGCTCCGCCCCAAGTTCCCGCCGAAGGGCGTCCTGCTCCTGCTGGAGACTGACGAGTCCTGCACCGGCCTGGCCGGCGGCAGCGACCAGTTCCTGCAGGACAGCCACTTTCCTCCGCTCGGCTTCGAGCTGGAGCTGGACGGTCATCAGCGCAGCCGACGGCTTCGGAGCGGGCCCCGCCACGGCCGCGGAACCGCTGCCCTGCGCCGTTGCCCCACCCGCGCCGGGGCCGCCGGGCGCCTTGGCTGGGAAGGTTCGGCCCGAGGTGGGCTGCTCGGTGAGGTGCCGTCCGGACCGCAACCAGGGGGTACCGCCGGCCAGCAGCGCGGGCGCGTCCACGACGTCGGCGTCATCGTCGACGTCGAGCAGGGACAACGCCACCGCCCCGTTTTCCCGGAGGAACCGCGCCACCACCACCTCGCCCTCCGTCACCAGGCTATCTGCGGTGTCGAGGGGGTTGGAGGAGATCCGGCCCTGGTCAACGCTCCAGCTGGATCCCGGGTAGAGGGTGAGCTTCGCGTTTTTGGCGCTGACCTGTTCGGCCAGGGCGAGAACCAGGTCGCCGGGCCGGTACAGCTCGGCGAGCCGGGGTGTGGTCTTCAGCGCGTTGATGTCGAGCGTCCTGTCCTCATCGTTGAGATCGCCTTCGACGGACTGGCCAAGGTCCAGCATCCAGTCGAGACGGACCGGCGGGACCACGTGCTCGCGCTGGATGGTGCAGCAGCTGCCGTCGCCCAGTTCGACGATGGCCCGGGAACCCGCACTGGCGAAGGCCCTGACAGTGCCCCGGACGCGCCGCGGCAGGGCGCGGACCGGCGCAGTTTTTGGCGGAACCACCGTGATCAGGCTCAGCACGTCCTCGATGATGTCCCCGGCCGCGCGGACGGCCGTCTGGCGGTCCCGCGCCATCCGCAACGGGCTGCGGTGCACGTCCGTCATCCAGCGAAGATCCTCCGAGTAGACCCGTGCCGCGTTGCCGAACACGTGGGCCCCCGCCGGCAGGCTGTCGCCGAAGGCATAACTCTCCGGACCGTTTTCAAGCCAATAGACCTCGGCCAGATCGCCAACCTCCCGGGCGATATGGTCCACGTCGAGATGGTTCTCCCGCTGCTCCGGATGCCAGGAGATCACCGCAGCCGGTTTGGTCCGCCCGGACTCCATCAGGCGCAGCGCCAGGTCTTTCCCTGAGGTGACAACCACATATGCCTGTTCCATAACGAATCCCCAATCGCCGGTGCGGACGTGCGTGCCGCAGGTGGTGGGGAAGCCGTCAGCTCCCCCACCACGAGTACAGCAGGGGGGTCCGACAAAACCCGCGGCCGCGCCTCCCGGCTGCCGCTATGCCCGCGGCACGGCGATGACGGCCATGGTCTGTTGCTGCCCGTTCCGCATCTCGACGCTGGCGATGTTCGTGAGCTGCAGGGGTGTGGCGCCGGTGATCCTGACCCTGCCGCTGGGTGTCGCCGTCCACGCGAAGGCGCGGTCTTCACCGCCGCCGCTGTCCTTCACCCAGAGGGAGAAGGTGCCGTCCACCGGCAGGCTCCGGCCATCGACCGACAGCTCGGTGCCCCAGGTTTTCTTCACCATACCCACCGTGATCTGCAGTCCATCACTGGCCTGCACGGAGTAGCTGGCGTCCGGTTTGGGCGGCTGGTTGAACAGCGGGGCAGCCAGGACTCCGAGGGCGAGGCACGCCGCGGCCGCCGCAGCGATCGCGGCAGCCCAGCGTCGTCGGGCTTTCCGACGGCGGGTGGACAGTTCCTCGAGCATCCCCCGCGGCACGGCGGCCGGCGCGGGATCCGACGTCGACGGTTCCCGCCCGGCGGCGGCAGGAGCAGCGGCGGCGAGGGCGACGGCGTCTGGGACCGGGAGAGCGTCCAGCAGCGCGGGGAGGCTGGCCAGTTCGTCGAGCTCCTGCCGGCAGTCCGCACAGCTGCCCAGATGCTGCTCAAAGGCAGCGGCCTCATCAGGCTCCAGACCGCCCAGCAGGTACGCGCCGAGCAGCTGGTGCAACTCCGTCCCGCTCACGGTTCCACCCCCATCTCATCGAGGATCGCGCGGAGGGCCCGCACGGCGTAAAACGCCCGGGACTTCACTGTTCCGCTCGGGATCTTCAAGCTGACCGATGCCTCCTGGACGGTGAAACGGCGGTAGTGCAGGGCCACGAGGACGTCCCGGTGCTCGGCGCTGAGCCGCAGCAGCGCCTCTTCCATCAGCACCCGGTTGAGGAGTTCGTTGATGCGTTCCGCGCCGTCGGCCGGGTCTGCCAGCTCCCGGTCCGACGTCTCGCGAGGCCGGCGCTGGGCCTTGCGGTAGTTATCGATCATGATGTTGCGGGCCGTCCTGAAGAGGTAGCTGCGCAGGCTTCCGGTGATATGGGGAGCCTGCTGCCAGACCCGCAGTATGGTCTCCTGCACCACGTCATCGGCCAGTTGCGGATCCCTGGAAGCACTGAGGACAAAACGCCGGAGCGCCGGCCCGTGGTCGCGGTAGATCGCCGCCACGACGTCTTCGTCCAGCGACATAACCGCCCCTCCCTGGCTCCTGGGTTTCTGCGCTGCTGCCCCTAATGACGTGCGGATCGCCGGAAAGGTTCACGCCCGCGGATTCCTGGGCGCAGTCCACGGCCTGCTGTGAACCATTCTTCCCCCGTAGGCGTCGTAACGGTTAGCGCCGGCCTCACCAGTTGGCCGGTTCGAGTCAAGGAGCAGCAGATGAAAAAGCACTTCAGCATCGGCCTGTCCGCCTTCGCCCTCGCCGCATTGCTCTCCGGCTGTGCCGGCACCACGGGGACTGGCACGTCGCCGACGTCGGCGGCCGCCACGATGCCGCCCGGCAGCGCCACGGAAAGTTCGGCTCCGGCGTCGACCACGGCACCGGCCTCAGCCACCCCGGACCTCAAGGTCGCAGATTCCAGCGCCGGAAGGATTGTGGTCGACGGCAAGGGCATGAGCGTCTACTACTACACGAAGGACGTCAAGGACTCCGGGACGAGCACCTGCACCGGCGGATGCCTCGAAGCGTGGCCTCCGGTGCTCGCCACCGCAGACACGCCAGCGGTCGACGGCGTCACCGGCACCGTGGGCACTATTGCCACCCCGGACGGGAAGAAGCAACTGACCATCAACGGGATGCCCGTGTACTACTACGCCAAGGATCTGGCGGCCGGGGACATTCTGGGCCAGGGCGTCGGCAGCGTCTGGTACCTCGTGGCCCCGTCAGGAGAAATGATCACCGCTGCCGCCGGCTACTAGCGGCTCAGTCGACCTCGACCTCGAACTCGACGGCGGCCAGGATCTCCTTGGTGTCCGGGTGGATCATGACCGCTTCCTGTTCATCGTCCAGCATCAGGAACTCGCCCTGGTCCGTGGTGAAATGCCATGCGAGGGTGGTCTGGCCGTCGTGGTCGTAGTTGGGGTCGCCCATGGTGATCTTCAGGAGCGTGTGGCCCGCCACGTCGCAGAGCTCGCGGATGATCACCTCGAATTCCGGCGTGTCCAGCAGGTCATCCTCGGCGGCCTCGGCCTGGCGCTCCGCCAGGTTCGGGATCCGGGACACACGCTCGGCGATGTGGCGGTCCAGTTCCTCGTCGTCCAGGACGAGGAGGTCTGGCAGGCTCCGGAGCCAGGCAGCGTTGAGCGCGATGATGTCCTCGGTCTCCAGCAGCGTTTCGAACTCGCCGTCGAGCTCTTCCAGAAGCCGGACCGCGTCCGTGATGCCGTCCGCGCCGTCGTCCAGATCCGCGTCCCGGTCAAGATAGGCGTCCGCGTCCTCCTCGGAGAGGGCATCGAAAGCGGCCACGGTGCGGTTGAACAGGTCCAGGTGCGCGCTGGCTCCCATATCTTCCAGTCCGGCCCGGACGTAGGCGTCGATGTCCTCGCGATCGGGTGCGGTAAAGACGTACTGGGCGAACCCGCCGGCCAGCGACTGCGTCAGGTAGAAGTCAACGTAGTAGCTGCGAAGCGCGTCCGGAGCGATTTCCTCGATGTCGAGCAGCTCCGCGTACATCACGTTGACCACGTCCACGTTCGCGTCGACCACCTCCGCGTCGCTGCCGTTAATGAGCTGCCGCGGCAGGACCGTCGCGTAACCGGTGGCGGGAAGGGCGGTGGTGGAAAGGCCGTTGCTCATGGTAAGTCCTCACTGCTGAAGGCGGGTGGCGCTCCGACCCCTTCACGGTACGTGGCACCGCCTGCGCGGGGGTTGAGCGGCGCTGAACGTCCGGCGAAGTTTGGGTGTATCGGGCCGGGGGCCCGCGGCCGGATATCCACAGGCCCGGACAACCCAGTACGGGGAGTCCCTCCAGGCTCGCTAAGATGGATCAGATGACCAACTGCTGAAAGTAGTGCGCACATGCCATCCCATCCGGACGAGAGTGCGGCACTGGCAATACAGACTCCCGCGATCAACGACCGCTCCCTCGCGGCCGGGCTCGCCTACGCCATGGGGAGCCGAGTTTCCGGTATTTCCTTCGACGCCGCCACCGGCCTGATGCTCGGCAAGGTCCGGGGCGGCTCCGATGTGCCGTATTCCACGACGGCGAAGCTGGTCCGGAAGGCCGGTGGCTGGAGCTGCACCGTGGGTGTGTGCAGCTGTCCGGTCCGTAAGGACTGCAAGCACGTGGCCGCACTGTTGTTCGCGGCGGAGGACAACCCGGCGATCCGGGTCCAGCTGCTGGCCCCGGCCGACGTCAGCCGGCTGTCCCGGCAGGCCCCGGTGCTCGAGGTCCCGGACTGGGAACAGGCCCTCAGCCCGCTGATCGCGCAGCCGGGGATCACGCAATCCACCAGTGGCGTCCCGCTGGCGCTCCAGTTCGAAATTGAAGAACCCGCTCCGCACTTCTCCTACACCGGACGCCGGGACCCGCTGCGCAGCGTGCGCCAGCTGAAGGCCCGTCCCGTGATCATGGGCGCCAAAGGCAAATGGATCCGCGGGGATGTCTCTTGGAACACCCTCAGCTACTTGAGCTACCGGCGCGAATGCAACGAGGCCCACGTCGAGTGGATGCAGGAGTTCCTCGCAGCGCACACCGCCCAGGCGAACCGCCAGCACGCCGGAACCGGGCTGTGGCTGGGCCTGAACACCTATGCCGGCAAAAACCTGTGGAGCCTGCTGGCACAGGCCGGGAAGATCGGCCTCGCCCTGGTCCACAGCCGGGGCCCGGAGCCCGTGCGGCTCGTTGAGCAGCCGGCCGCCGTCGGGCTCAACCTGACGCGCTTCGGCGCCGCACCGGTCCCCGGCGAGGGGAACGGCGCCGCCGCCGGCGGCGGGGACGACGGCGGTCTCTCCCTCGCCCCGAGCATCACCGTTGAGGGGGAGGTGGTTGATCCGGCAAGCGTCGGGACCATCGGGCGGCCGGCCCACGGGATTTTCCTGACCTCCGGGGCGGACGCCCTGCCGGGAGTCGCCCCGACCGACTCCTTCATTACGCTCGCCCCGCTGGAGAGCGGCCTCAGCGAGGAGCTCCTGACCTTCGTCACGGCCGGAACCACCCTGCACATCCCGGCCCGGGATGAGAGCCGCTTCCTGACCGGCTTCTACCCCAAGCTCAAGCAGAGCGCCCGGGTCACCGCCTCCGATCAGTCCGTGGTGCTGCCCCAGCTGGCCGTTCCCACCCTGTCGCTGCTGGCGAACTACGGCGCCGACCACCGGGTGCGGCTGCACTGGGAGTGGCACTACAAGTCCGGCACCCTCGTCACGGCGCAGCCGCTGTGGCGCCACCCCGGCGATCACGGTTACCGGGACGACCCTGCCGAGGCCCGCATCCTCGAGTCCGTGGGGCAGCCCTGGGACGTCGTGCCGGCGCTGGGCGAATCGGCCACGGGCGGCTGGGGAACACCGCGGCTGGCAGCCTCGGCCGAACTCAGCGGCCTCGACACCCTGGCCTTCACCGAGGAGCTGCTCCCTGCGCTCCGCGAGGTCCCCGGCGTCAGCGTGGACACGGCCGGCGAGATCGCCGACTACCGCGAGGCCGAGGAGGCCCCGGTGGTGTCCATCTCCACGAAAGCCACCGAGCAGCGGGACTGGTTCGACCTGGGCATCCAGATTTCCCTGGAGGGCCAGCCGGTGTCCTTCGCGGCGGTTTTCTCCGCCCTGGCGGCCGGCCAGACCAAGATGCTGCTCCCCAGCGGCGCCTACTTCTCCCTGGACCTGCCCGAACTGCACCAGCTCCGGGCTCTGATTGAAGAGGCGCGGGAACTGCAGGACAACAAGGACGCGCCGCTGCAGATCAGCCGCTTCCAGGCCGGGCTCTGGGACGAACTTGCGCAACTGGGCATCGTGGATGAGCAGGCCGCTGCCTGGCGTGAGGCTGTCGGCGGGTTGCTGGAAGGCGGAGTGAAGGGCCTGCCGCTGCCCGCAACGCTCAATGCCGAACTGCGCCCCTACCAGCTGGAGGGGTTCAACTGGCTCAGCTTCCTCTACCGGCACGGGCTCGGCGGGGTCCTGGCGGATGACATGGGACTCGGCAAGACCGTGCAGGCGCTGGCGCTGATCTGCGCCGCCAAGGACGCGGCAAGCGGGCCCGCCGCAGCTTCCGCCGACGGCGGTGCTGCCGCCACGGAACCCGCGTCGGGCCCCACCGGGGCGGCGTCCGGCACGGCGCCCGGCGTCGCGCCTTTCCTCGTGGTGGCCCCCACGAGTGTGGTGGGCAACTGGGAGGCCGAGACCGCGCGGTTCGCCCCCGGCCTCACGGTGCGCGCCATCGGTGAGACCTTTGCCAAAAGCGGCTCGAGCCCCGCCGAGGCCATGGCAGGGGCGGACATCGTCATCACCTCCTACGCCCTGTTCCGGATCGACTACGAGTCCTATGCCTCCAAGGAGTGGGCCGGCCTTGTCCTCGATGAGGCCCAGTTCGTCAAGAACCACCAGTCCAAGGCCTACCAGTGCGCCCGGAAACTCCCGGCGGTGTTCAAACTCGCCATTACGGGCACCCCGCTGGAGAACAACCTGATGGAGTTCTGGGCGCTGACCTCGATCGTGGCGCCGGGGCTTTTCTCCAGCCCGAAGCGGTTCGCAGAGTATTACCAGAAGCCGGTGGAAAAGAACGGTGACAAGGCCCAGCTGGACAAGCTGCGGCGCCGGGTCCGTCCGCTGATGATGCGGCGCACCAAGGAACAGGTCATCCACGATCTGCCGCCGAAGCAGGAGCAGATTCTCGAGGTAGTGCTGAACCCGCGGCACCAGAAGGTCTACCAGACGCACCTGCAGCGGGAACGGCAGAAGATCCTCGGCCTGATCGACGACGTCAACAAGAACCGCTTCACCATTTTCCAGTCCCTCACCCTGTTGCGGCAGCTCAGCCTGGACCCCTCGCTGATCGACCCCTCACTCTCCGGGGTGCGGTCCAGCAAGCTCGATGTGCTCTTCGAGCAGCTGGAGGACCTGGTGGCGGAAGGGCACCGGGCTCTCATCTTCAGCCAGTTCACCGGCTTCCTGGGCAAGGTCCGCGAGCGTCTCGTCGAGGAGAACATCGAGTTCTGCTACCTCGACGGCAGCACCCGCAACCGGACCGACGTCGTGAACGAGTTCAAGAACGGCGCCGCCCCGGTGTTCCTGATCAGCCTCAAGGCCGGCGGCTTTGGCCTGAACCTGACCGAGGCGGACTACGTGTTCCTGCTGGACCCGTGGTGGAACCCGGCCTCGGAGGCGCAGGCCGTAGACCGCACTCACCGGATCGGCCAGGCCCGCAACGTCATGGTCTACCGGCTGGTCGCCAAGGACACCATCGAGGAAAAGGTGATGGCGCTCAAGGCGAGGAAGTCCCAGCTGTTCGCCGACGTCATGGAGGGCGATGCCCTATCCGGCGGCGCGCTGACGGCAGAGGATCTGGCAGGGCTGTTCACCGACTGAGGACGAGAGCGACACGGCACTCAGGCCGCTGACGGCGCGAGTGCTCTCCCCGAGGACAGTTGCTTCCGGGCCCAGCGGGCGAGTTTCTTGCCCTTGCCCTTCCACCAGTTGTCCTCGTCCTTGTCGTGATGCAGGCGGAAGATGATCATCGTTATCACGAACATTCCCATGGTCACGTCCAGCCAGGACCAGGAGACGGCGTCCACCAGCACACTGACGCCCATAACGAGGACTGAGGGCACCGCCAGCGACCGGAAAACGGTGTTGGCGATGTAACGGCGGTGGGACCGCGGCACCGAAAGGGCGCGGACCATGTCGAAGCAGACACAGATAACGACGACGGTCTGGCCAAGGGTGAGCAGGATTGAGCCCGTGAGGGACCCTGCAAACATGGCCAGGGCGTGGAGCCCGGAGTTCATGATCTGCCCGCGATCAGTGCGGGTCCAGATGCCGGATTTCCCGGCGACGATGGATCAAACATGCGGTGCCCCCCGGCTGTCCTCGCTGCTTCGCTGGCTGTGCCGCCAGTCGTTCCTGCCAGGACAATTCAAACGGCCGGGCGGCCCTGAAGTCACGCAAACCCTGTACCCGTCTTTCCGGCCGGGAACTACCCGGGCGCGTGTACGAATACTTGCCCGGGGGCCGCCGACTACTTGGACGGGGCGACCGGTGCCGGCCGCGGGACTTCGTCACTCGCCGTTCCGCGGCCTCCACACGACGACGGCCTGGGACCGGGCGCGGGGGCGCTTGCCGAGGGCCAGGCTTACGACGTCGCCCGCGGCTCCGGCGGCGAAGATGCGGGATTCCAGGGTGCGGGGACGGCGGTCGAGCTCTTCACTCAGCTCGGCGACGCGCCGCTGCAGGGCTGCCACCTGGTTCTCCAGCTGGAGGATCCGTTTGATGCCCTCGAGGGAAACGCCCTCCTGCGAGAGCCGCTGCACCTCGCGGAGCATGTTGATGTCCCGCTGCGAATAGCGGCGGGACTTCCCGGGAGCCCGGCTGGGCGAGACGATGCCCAGCCGGTCATACTGCCGCAGCGTCTGGGGGTGCATGTCCGCCAGCTCCGCGGCAACGGAGATGACGAAGATCGGCTGCTCGTAATCGATGGCCATGGCAGGCGTCCGTTTCTAGAGCCGGGCCTTGGCTGCCAGTTCGGCGCGGACGTCCTCGCCGGCGGTGGCCGCGGCGAAGGCCTTGACGGCTTCCTCGGCTTCCTTGTTCAGCTTCCGCGGTACGGCGACGTCGATGGTCACCAGCAGGTCACCGGTGGCCTTGGTGTGCTTGACGCCGCGGCCCTTGACGCGGAGGGTGCGGCCCGACGGCGTGCCGGCAGGGACGCGGACCCTGACCTTGTCGCCGTCGATGGTCGGAACCTCGATGTCGGCGCCCAGGGCGGCCTCCGGGAAGGTGACCGGCACGTGGATGCGCAGGTTGTCGCCGTCACGGACGTAGAAATCGTGCGGCTTCACCGAGACGGTGACCATAAGGTCCCCGTTTCCGGCCGGACCGTACTGGCCCTTGCCGCGGACACGGACCTTCTGGCCGTCTTTGATGCCGGCCGGGACGCGCACGTCGATGACTTCGCCGTCCGGCTCACGCAGGCCAATGGTGGTGCCGCGGATGGATCCGGCGAAGGAAATCGAGGTCGACGCCGTCCGGTCCGCGCCCTTCTGCGGGGCGCGCTGGAATGACTGGCCGCCGCCGAAACCGCCGCCCGCTCCGCCGAAGAGGTCGGCGAACTCCGGCGGAATGCCGCCAGAGGTGCTGTAGCCGCCGGAGTGGCGTCCGGGGCCCCCGGTGAACAAACCGCCAAAGAGGTCCTCGAAGCCAGCCCCGCCGCCGGCGCCGCCGCCTCCGCCCGGGGCGAAGCGGGCTCCGCCGCCCATGGCCCGGATGGCGTCATACTGCTGGCGCTCGTCGGCATCGGAGAGCACGGAGTAGGCCTCGGAGATGTCCTTGAACTTCTTCTCCGAAGCGACATTCCCCGCGTTGGTGTCCGGATGGTGCTGCCGCGCGAGCTTCCGGTAAGCCTTCTTGATGTCGGCGTCGGAAGCGTCCTTGGCGACCCCAAGGATCTTGTAAAAGTCCTTGTCCACCCAGTCCTGGCTAGCCAATGGCGTTTCCTTTCAAAGTACAAAGAGATAAGGCGAGACTACCGCTGAACACCGAAGCGGTTGAGGGGGCCCGGGACTGGCAACGGGCCTGCCGGAGCCGGGTGGCCGAGGATCGTAGATCCTTGGCCACCCGGCGTAGGGGCGGGGCCCCCTCATCCGCGAAGGCGTGGAGGTGACTACGCCGGAACAGCCACGATGACCTGGGCTGCCCGCAGGACCCGGTCGCCGGACTTGTAGCCGGAGCGCAGGACCTGGCTGACGGTGTCGATTTCAACATCCGTTCCGGGCTGCTGGATGAGGGCCTCGTGGATCGTGGGATCGAACTCCACTCCGGTCTCATCAATGCGCACCAGGCCGTACGTCTTCAGCGCATTCTCCATCTTGGCGGCGATCGCGGCGAACGGCCCGTCCGTGAGGTCACCGTGCTGGCGGGCGGCGTCGACGTCGTCCAGTACCGGCAGCAGGGAGTTCAGGACGCCGATGACGGCCATCTCCCCTGCCACGGCACGGTCGCGTTCAACGCGCTTGCGGTAGTTGACGTACTCGGCCTGCAGGCGGCGCAGGTCATTCCTGAGCTCCTCCGCCTCCGCGCCGTCGGTACCCTGGGCCACGGACTCCGCGGCCGGCACCTCAACGCTGTTGAGGATGTCCTCCGCCTGGGACAGGGCGTCCCCGGAGTCTGTATCCCCTGCGGGGGCGTGCTCCTGGTCGGGGTGGCGGGTCTGGCCGGTCTTCGGATCAACCTTGCGGTTGTCGTGGATGATCGGCTTCTGCGGCTCGTTCTCACGCTCTTCAGCGTCGCGACGGCTCTCGGAAGAACCGTGCTCTTCTTCGTTACCGTGGTGCGGCATGGTTACTTCTTCTCGTCTTCGTCAACGATCTCGGCGTCGACGATGTCCTCGTCGGAGCCGGCCGCCTGCTCACCGGCGGGGGCACCCTGGGCGCCGGTGGCGCCGTCCGGGGAACCTGCCTGGGCGTAGATGGCCTCGCCGAGCTTGGTCTGGGAAGCCTGGAGCTTCTCAAACGCGGTCTTCACGGCTGCGTCATCGGTGCCCTCGAGGGCGGCCTTCAGTGCGTCGACGTCGGCCTGGACCTCGGTCTTGACCTCTTCCGGCAGCTTGTCAGCGTTGTCAGCGATCAGCTTGTCCACGGAGTAGGCGAGCTGCTCGGCAGTGTTGCGGGTGTCGGCTGCCTCGCGGCGGGCCTTGTCCTCTGCTGCGTGCTCCTCGGCGTCCTTGACCATGCGGTCGATGTCTTCCTTGGAGAGGCTGGAACCGCCCGTGATGGTCATGGACTGTTCCTTGCCGGTGCCCTTGTCCTTCGCGGAGACGTGCACGATGCCGTTGGCGTCGATGTCGAAGGTGACCTCGACCTGCGGGACGCCGCGCGGAGCCGGAGCGATCCCGGTCAGCTCGAAGGTGCCCAGCGGCTTGTTGTCGCGGGTGAACTCGCGCTCGCCTTGGAAGACCTGGATGGCCACGGACGGCTGGTTGTCATCCGCCGTGGTGAACGTCTCGGAGCGCTTGGTCGGGATGGCCGTGTTGCGCTCGATCAGGTGCGTCATGATGCCGCCCTTGGTTTCGATGCCGAGGGAGAGCGGGGTGACGTCGATCAGGAGAACGTCCTTGCGCTCGCCCTTCAGGACGCCGGCCTGCAGGGCAGCGCCGACGGCGACGACCTCATCCGGGTTCACGCCCTTGTTCGGCTCCTTGCCGCCGGCGAGTTCCTTGACCAGGTCGTAGACGGCGGGCATACGGGTGGAGCCGCCGACCAGCACGATGTGGTCGATCTGGGAAAGCTGGATGCCGGCTTCCTTGATGACATCGTGGAACGGCTTCTTGGTGCGCTCCAGCAGGTCCTTGGTGAGGTCCTGGAACTTGGCGCGGGTCAGCTGCTCGTCCAGGTGCACCGGGCCGTCGGGGGTGACGGAGAGGTACTGGAGGGAGACGTTGGTGCTGGTGGAGGAGGAGAGTTCCTTCTTGGCCTGCTCCGCTGCCTCACGCAGGCGCTGCAGGGCGATCTTGTCCTTGGACAGGTCGATGCCCTTGACCTTGAGCTGGTTCAGCAGGAAGTCAACGACGCGCTGGTCCCAGTCGTCGCCGCCGAGGCGGTTGTCACCTGCGGTCGAGCGGACCTGGATGGTGGAGAAGTTGTCTTCGTCCTTGCCCACCTCGAGGAGGGAGACGTCGAAGGTTCCGCCGCCGAGGTCGAAGACGAGGATGAGTTCGTCTTCCTTGCCCTTGTCCAGGCCGTAGGCCAGTGCGGCCGCGGTGGGCTCGTTGACGATGCGCAGGACCTTGAGGCCTGCGATTTCGCCGGCTTCCTTCGTGGCCTGGCGCTCGGCGTCGTTGAAGTACGCCGGAACGGTGATCACGGCGTCCGTGACCTTCTCACCGAGGTAGGACTCGGCGTCGTTCTTGAGCTTCATGAGGATACGCGCGGAGATTTCCTGCGCCGTGTACTTCTTGTCGTCAACGGCGACGCTCCAGTCGGTGCCCATGTGGCGCTTGACGGAGGCAATGGTGCGGTCAATGTTGTTGACGGCCTGGCGCTTGGCGATTTCGCCAACCAGCACTTCGCCGGACTTGGAGAATGCAACAACCGACGGCGTGGTGCGGCCACCCTCGGCGTTGGCAATGACGGTGGGCTCGCCACCTTCGAGAACGGAGACGACGGAGTTGGTTGTTCCGAGGTCGATACCTACTGCACGTGACATGTGTTGCTTCCTTCTTTCCGGGGAAACTTGCTGAGATGGCTGCGGACCCCGAGGATCCGACCGTTGAGCGATCTGCACTCAACTTTACTCAGGCACGCTTCAAAGTCAATCCAAAGTTGAGCGCCTTACGCTCAACTCCCGATTTCGAGGTGGCGCAGCGGGGTGCCCGGACGGCCCATTTCCGCGGATTTCCGGCATTCTTCAGGCGGCGGCCGCGCGGGCCGCCGCCTGTTTCGCTGTGCGCGAAGTCTCCCGCCTAGCGGTCCCGGCGATCCGCCTCGCCGGCGGAGTCGTCCCTCGTGCGCGCCGTTTCGCCCGCCCCTGCGGCTTCAGCCCCTCCGCGGCGGGACCGCGCGTCGCCGGCGGCCCCGTAGTCGCCTTCGTCATACTCGCCCTCCGCCGCGGTGCGCGGCTCGTCGGCACCTGCCGTTCCATAGTCGCCCTCGGGGTAGTCGCCCTCCTCCGCACCGACGGCGGTGGTGCCGCTCCCGCCCGCCGCACCGTAGTCACCGGTGGGGTATTCGCCCTCTTCGGCCTCGGGCAGGTTCTCCCCGGCGGTGCCGGCGGTACCGTAGTCCCCCTCGACATACTGGCCCTCAGTGGCCTCGTCGTCGGATTCCGCTGCCGCTCGATCAAACTCGTTGTTTTCGGACATGGTTGGATCCTTCCTGGAAGCCTCGGCGCGCCCAGGCAGGCGCAGGGGCAGTCTATCGACCACCGAGGGAAGGCAACAGGGGGCGAAAAGCCCGGCCCGGCGGCTACTCCTTGTGAACCGCGGAACCCCCGCCGGACTGGGGCGCAGCGGCGCCCAGGCCCGCCAGATCCGCCAGCACGGCCAGATGGTGGGCGAACAGTTCATCCGGGGCGGCGAAAGTGTCCGCCCCGTACTGGCCGAAAATTTCAAAGCTGATGGCGCCAAACAGGGAGGTCCAGACGAGCGCGCCGCGCGCCAGCAGCGCGTCCGGCACAGCCAGTCCCATGTCGCCGCGGATGCGCCCCAGGTCAGCGGCCAGTGGCGGCACGACGGCGGCCTGCCCACCGGGCGCCGCCAGCCGCCCGGCGCGGTAGGCGCCGTCGAGAAGCGACATGAGGGCACGGATGACACGCGTGCCCGGCCCCGTGGTGCGATCCGCCGGCGCCCGGTATCCGGGCACGGGGCTCCCGAACAGGAGGCCATAGCGGGCCGGTTCACGCAGCGCCCAGCGCCGCACTGCTAAGCCCAGGGCGCTGAACCGTCCGGCATAGTCGGTCTCCGGCAGGGCCGCCACGGCGGCGTCCACCTCGTCGCCGAGCTCGGTGTAGGCGTCGATGAGCAGCAGCGTCAGCAGCTCATCGCGGTTCTCCACATAGCGGTAGACCGCCGAGGAAACGACACCGAGATCCCGGGCCACGGCGCGCAGGGACAATGCCGCAGCCCCGTGCACTGCCAAATGCCCGCGGCCGAGGCGCACAATGTCCTCAAGGGTCCGGGCCCGGGCCCGCTCGCGGGGCGTGGACGGCTTGACGGAGGAGTCACGGGCGGTCTGCGGCATGGTTCCAGCATTCCACAGAGCAGAGCACTGTCAACAAATGTGAGCACTGCTCTTGACATCGATCCGGGCTGGCCGCATCCTGATTTGAGAGAGCACTGCTCTCAAGATAGAGCAAGTCTCAAGATGGAGCAGGTCTCAAGATGGTGCAGGGCGGGCAGGGCCGGCCGGGGCAGACCCAGCCCTCAGCCCCATCAGCCGAATCCGATTGAACACAGCGAAAGTGAGCAGACCATGTCGCAGCCCGAATCCCCCGCGGCCCAGCCCCCGGCTTTATACGTCGTCACCGGCGCCGGCCCGGTTGGCTGGACAGTGGCCGAACAGCTCGCCGCAGCCGGCCACCGGGTGCGGGTGCTTACCCGGTCCGGCAGCGGCCCCGAGCACCCGCGCGTCGAGAAGAAGGCCGTGGACGTGTCCGACCCGACGCAGCTCGGCGGGCTGTTCCGCGGGGCCAAGGCGGTATTCCACTGCATCCACGGCTCGCAGTACAGCGCCAGGACCTGGGCGGAGGAGCTCCCCCGCGCCGAGGAGACGGTCCTTGCCGCGGCGGGTGGGGCCGGCGCCGTCGTCGTCTTCCCGGAAAGCCTGTACTCCTACAGCGAGCCGGACCGGCCGATGACCGAGGAGGGTCCGCGGGAGGCCCGCGGCGGCAAGCGGGGCATCCGCACCGAACTGCTGAAGGCCCGGCAGGCGTCCGCAACTGACACCGTGAGTGTGGCGGCGAGCGATTTCTTCGGCCCCAGGGTCCGCGGCGCGCATGCCGGCGAGCGCATGCTGAAGCCGGTCCTGGCCGGCAAACCCCTGCTGGTGATCGGCAATGCCGGGCTGCCGCATTCGTTCACGTATGTGCCGGATCTGGCCGCCGCCATGATCAGGGCCGCGCAGGATCCGGCGCTCTGGAACCGGGTGTGGCATGCGCCGACCGGCCCTGCGCTGAGCCAGCGGAAGATTGCCGAGGAGTTCGCCGCCGCCGCCGGTGTCCGGACACCGCGGGTGGCCGCAGTGCCCGGCTGGGTGCTGCGGACGATGGCGGTTTTCTCCCCCGGAACCCGGGAACTCGCCGAAACCCTGTACCAGTTCGAGCACCCCTTCGTGCTGGACTCGCGCGCCAGCGAGGCTGCCCTGGGGCTGCGTCCCACCCCGGTTAAAGAAGCAGCCGCCGCCACGGTGGCCTGGTGGAGGGACCAGGACCAGTGACGGCGGCTGCGGTCGCGGGTGCCGGTTAGCGGATTCCCGCCTCCGCGGTCTCCGGCTCCGGGGCGGACGGCAGGGCACGCGCGGCGGCATCAGTCTCGGGGCGCCCCAGCTTGCTGGGCCACCAGATCCGGGGGCCGATATCGTAGGCCAGCGCCGGGACCAGCAGCGAGCGGACCAGAACCGTGTCCAGCAGCACCCCGAAGGCCACGATGAAGGCCAGCTGCACCAGGAACATAATGGGGATGACGCCCAGGGCCGCGAAGGTGGCCGCGAGCACCACACCGGCGGAGGTGATCACCCCGCCGGTAACGCCCAGTCCGCGCAGGATGCCGGGCCGGGTGCCGTGCTTCAGGGATTCCTCCCGGACCCGGCTCATCAGGAAGATGTTGTAGTCCACCCCCAGGGCGACCAGGAAGACGAACCCGAAGAGCGGAACGGTGGCATCGGCGCCCGGGAATCCGAAGACGTTGTTGAACACGAAGGCGGAGACCCCCAGCGCGGCGCCGTAGGACAGGACCACCGAGGCGACCAGCAGGACCGGTGCCAGCACCGAGCGCAGCAGCATCATGAGGATCACGAGGATGACCGCGAGGACCACCGGGATGATGGTGACGAGGTCGCGCTGGGCGGTGGTGTTCGTGTCCAGGGCCGTAGCGGTCACTCCGCCGACCAGGGCGCCGCCGTCGACCTTCTTGAGTTCCTGGCGCAGCACCACCACGACGTTTTCGGCCTCAGTGGAGTCCGCGGCGAAGTTCAGCGTCGCGTTGATCAGGACCCTGCCGTCCCGCACTGCGGGAGCCGTGGGGGCCGCAGGAGCGCCGGGAGCAGCCGGTGCGCCGGTGACGATCGGCGCGCCGCCGTCGGCCAGCAGGTAGGCGTCACCGACGCCGTCGGTCGCCTTGGTCTGGTCCAGCACTTCCTGCGCCGTCGCCTCGTCGGCGACGATCACGACGGGACTGCCGGAACCGGCGTCGAAGTGCCGGGCCAGGGCGTCCTGGCCGTCGACGGCGTTGGAAGCGGTGAGGATGACGTCGGTCTGCGGGACGCCGTTGGCCTTGAGCTGCAGGACACCGGCGGAGGCCACCAGGAGCAGCAGGACGGAGGCGATCCAGACGGTCCGGGGCCGGCGGGAAACGAGGGAACCGGTGGCGCGCCACACGCCCTTCTGCCCCTCAAGGCCGGTGACGATCGCAGGCTCGCGCTCGGTCTCCGGAAGCAGCCTGGGGAGGAACGGCCAGAACGCGGCACGGCCCAGCAGGGCCAGCAGCGCCGGCAGCAGGGTGAGTGCGGCGAAGAGCGAGCAGAGGATGCCGGCGGCCGCCACCGGACCGAGTGCCTTGTTGGAGTTGAGATCGGAGAACAGCAGGCAGAGGAGCGCGATGATGACCGTGGCACCCGAGGCCATGATGGGCTCCCACGAATTTTTCCACGCCGTCAGCGCGGCGGCCGTGCGGTTGGTCGTGTGCGTCAGCGCCTCGCGGAACCTGGACACATAGAGCAGCGCGTAGTCCGTGGCGGCACCGATCACCAGGATGGACAGGATGCCCTGGCTCTGGCCGTTGAGCTGGATCCAGCCGAGCTGGGCCATGCCGAAGACCAGCAAGATGGCGGCGCAGAGGGCGAAGACCGAGGTGAAGAGCACGACAATCGGCAGCAGCAGCGAGCGGTAGACAATCAGCAGGATCACGAACACCGCGCCGAGAGCCGCGAGCAGCAGGATGCCGTCAATGCCGGCGAAGGCGCTGACAAGGTCCGCCGTCAGTCCGGCCGGACCGGTCACGAAGGTCTGCATGCCCTCCGGGGCGGACGCCTGCACCTCGTCCCGGAGTTCCTTGACGATTTCCTTCACTTCCCCGGCCGAATCGATCGGGACCACAAACTGGACGGCCTTGCCGTCCTCGGACGGAATAGGGCCGATGACGGTGCTGCCACCGGCCACAGTCTCCAGTTCGCCCTTGAGCGCTGCCGCCTCACCGAGTTGGGCCGGGGTGAAGGCGGATCCGCTCTCAATGACAATGACGGCGGGGATCTCGTTGGTGTCCCGGAACTTTGCCTGCCAGTCCTGGACCGCCGTGGCCTCGGCCCCAGCCGGCAGGAAGGACGCCTGGTCGTTCGAGGAGACCTCGTCCAGCCGGCCGAAGGTTGGTCCGCCGATGCCGGCGATGGCCAGCCAGGTAATGACCAGCAGGACCGGCACCAGCCACCTCAGCCAGAAGGGGACGCGGTCACTGCCGTGTGGGGTCTTGTTCATGGTTCCTTCTGGTGCTTGCCTCGACGGAGTAGAATTGAGTCCATAATAGACTATCTCCACAATGGAGATAACCCCGTCAGGGGGAAATCTTGGGAATATCGCCGGACCTCCCGGCACCGATCCCGGGCGGCGCTGAAGTAAACTCCGGAGGGCGCCAACTGCGGGGCAGGCCACACCGGCGAGCAGGAGAGAGGACGGTGCACCGTGACAATTGATCCTTCGGGACGCCCGGAATCTCCCGGACCGCCGCCGCTGGTCCGGCTGCTGCAGGAGTTCAGCCTGGAGGCCAACCGCTACGTGGATTCCGCCGGCGGCCGCAACGACATGCACCGGACAGACCTCAATGCCCTGGCCGTCATTATGCAGCACACCGCGAGGAACCAGATCGTCACGCCCGGCGTGCTCCGCAAGGAACTCCACCTGAGCTCACCCGCGACCACGGCGCTGATCGACCGGCTGCACAACTCCGGCCACGTGATCCGCGAACGGCAGGGCACGGACCGCCGTCAGGTCCAGCTCCGGATGACCCCCAAGGCCTACCGCGACGGCGGCGCCATGTTCCAGCCGCTGGCCCGCCACATGGCTACCGCGATGGCCGAATTCACTCCGGAGGAACTGGAGATCGCCACACGGTTCATGACCTCGATGATCGATGCCACGGTCAGGGCCGGGCAGGAGGCCGCGCAGCAGACGGCAACGTCTCCAACGGCACCGCAGTAGTTGGCTTTTCCCGGGGTCCGGACGGCGATACCCGCCACACGCGAAATCCTGCCGTCTTGCCGGCTTCTTCCCGCCGCTTCGCGGATTTGCCGGCGCGAAGCGGTAGCGTTTCCTTATGAGTGCGCAGCAGCCTGACGATGTGTACAGCCACGGCCACCACGAGTCGGTGGTCCGCGCCCCCGCCTCACGGACCGCGGAGAACTCCGCGGCGTTTGTGATCCCGCACCTCACACCCGGGGTTTCGGTGCTCGACGTCGGCTGCGGACCGGGCAGCATCACGTGCGATTTCGCGGCGCTCGTCTTCCCCGGGAAGGTCACCGGGCTGGACCGCTCACCCGACGTGATCAGCCACGCGACGGCCCTCGCGGCCGAGCGCGGAGTGCAGAACGTCGAGTTTGTCGCCGGCAACATCTACGACCTCGACTTCGAGGACGAAACGTTCGACGTCGTCCACGCCCACCAGGTGCTGCAGCACCTCACGGACCCGGTTGCCGCCCTGCGGGAAATGCGCCGCGTCGCCAAGCCCGGCGGCATCGTGGCCGTGCGCGACGCCGATTTCCACGGCATGAGCTGGTACCCGGCCGTCCCCGAGCTGGATGAGTGGATGGAGCTGTACCAGCGGATCGCCCGCCGCAACGGGGCCGAACCCGACGCCGGACGCCGTCTGGTCTCATGGGCCCAGTCCGCCGGGTTCACCGATGTCGCCCCCTCCAGCAGTAACTGGCTCTACGCCACCAACCAGCAGCGCCGCTGGCAGGCCCGGGTCTGGGGCGAACGCGTGCTGCACTCGGCGTTCGCGGACCAGGCGCTCGAGTACGGCTTCGCCAACGCCGCCGACCTGGCCCGGATTTCGGCCGGCTGGCACCGCTGGGGCTCCACGGACGACGGCTGGTTCCTGATCCCCAACGGCGAGGTGATCGCCCGGGCGTGAGGCGCTCCCGGGATGGGGTCAGCGGGGGATGATCCGGAACAGGAACTGGTTTTGGACCCAGGCCGTCCAGCCCGCATTCATGTCGGGGGCGAAGCGGATGTAAAGTCGGCCCTTGAACTCCCGGCCCTCACCTTGATTTCCTGCGCCAGCCCAGCTGAGGTCACCGTGTCGACCTGCGCCAAGGGGACCCACGGATGAACGGTGATCAACGCATCGGCGCCTGCTGCCCCGCCTGTTCCAGGAACTGCGGGATGAATCTCTACTCGTCCCCCCGAACGGGCATCGACAATTCATGGGCGTAGAGAGTCGTCGGTTGTCCCCAAAGGCCTCAAATGCTGGTCGGCCGAGTCCGCCGATCAGTCAAGCTTGACCCCCACAGCGGCCCCGTTCCCGCCTCCGCAGGGTCAGCAGGAGGGCTAACGCCCGGCGCAGATTTGCAGTCGCAATAGTAGCGACCCGGCATCGCGCAGCCTCCCTCGGACGCGGCTGACGTCACACTCCACACCGATAATTGTTGAACAATCGAAGATTTTGGGGCATGATGGAAATCATGCAAACTGAGGCGGAGATCACATGCCCATCATCGATCTGAACAGTGACGTCGGCGAGTCCTTTGGCAGCTGGACCATGGGTGACGACGCGGCCGTCTTCCGCCACGTGTCCAGCGCGAACGTCGCGTGCGGCTTCCACGCCGGTGATCCCAGCACCATTGCACGGACCTGCCGCGACGCCGTGGCAGCGGGGGTCAGCATCGGAGCGCACGTCGGTTACCGGGACCTGGCCGGCTTTGGCCGCCGCTTTGTCGACTGTTCCGCCACGGAACTGGCCGATGACGTCCTGTACCAGCTCGGCGCACTCCAGGCCCTGGCCCGCGCCGCCGGTTCCGAGATCAAGTACGTGAAGCCCCATGGCGCCCTGTACAACACCATCGTCCACCACGAGGTGCACGCGCAGGCGGTCGTCGACGCCGTGCATGCGTTCAGTCCCGGGCTGCCGCTACTGCTCCTTCCGGATTCCATCGCACAGGGCAAAGCCGAGGCGCGGGGACTCCGGGTCCTGTCCGAGGCATTTGCCGACCGTGCCTACAACCCTGACGGCACGCTGGTCTCACGCCGCGAAGCAGGATCCGTGCTGCACGACCCCGTGACCATCACGGCAAATATGGTCCGGCTGGCAAGCGAAGGCACGATTGTGGCCCGCGACGGTTCCGTCCTGAACGTCAAGGCCGACAGCATCTGCGTGCACGGAGACACCCCCGGGGCGGTGGCCATGGCGGCGGCCGTACGTTCCGGCCTCGAAGCCGCAGGCATCACCGTCCGGAGCTTCGCATGAGCATCACCGGCATCCGCTGGGCGGGTCCAAGGGCCTGGCTCGTGGAACTGACCGACCTGGCCTCGGTCCTCGCCCTCCACCAGCGGCTCATTGCCGAACCTTTCCCCGGCCAACGGGATACAGTGGCCGCCGCGGCAACCCTGCTCGTGAAGTTCAGCAGCCACCGGCAGGCGCTCTCGGCGCACGCCGCCGTCGGACTGTTGGATCTGGGCCGGCTGGAGCGCGAAACCGGCAGCGAGGTCACCATCGATGTCGTCTACGACGGCGAGGACCTCGCCGAGGTCGGCAGGCTGACCGGGTTGGGTGCCGACGGGGTGGTGGCCGCGCACACCGGCCAGGTATGGACCGCCGCATTCGGCGGATTCGCCCCGGGGTTCACCTACCTCGTGGGGCAGGACAACCGCCTCGAGGTTCCGCGCCGGCTGTCACCGCGGACAGCGGTTCCGGCCGGTGCGGTGGCGCTGGGCGGAGCTTTCTCCGCGGTTTATCCGCGGCAATCGCCCGGGGGCTGGCAGCTGATCGGGCGGACGGCAGCCGTCCTGTGGGACCTTGACCGCGAGTCGCCCGCCCTGGTCCGCCCCGGCGACAACGTTCGCTACCAGGCGGTGCGCGAGATCATCGACGTGGCCGACAGCGCGGTCCCCGCAGCCGTCGACGCTTCCCTTTCTCCTGCTTCCGCACTTGTGGTCACAGCCCCGGGCCTGCAGTCCCTGGTGCAGGACCTCGGCCGGCCCGGGTTCGGGGATCTCGGCGTTTCCGCGGCCGGCGCCGCCGATCAGCAGTCGGCCCGTCAGGCCAACCGGCTGGTCGGCAACGAACCGGGCGCCGCCGTAGTGGAGAACCTGCTGGGCGGCCTCACGGTGCTGGCCCGGGGCGATCAGGTGTTGTCCGTCGCGGGAGCCACTGTTCCCCTCGAAATCCGCGACGCGTCCGGAACGGTGCGGCACCGGCCCGCAATGTGCGCCCCCTTCGCCCTCGTCGATGGCGAATCACTGGCCCTTGGCGCGCCGTCTTCGGGGCTCCGCAGCTACCTCGGCGTCCGGGGCGGTTTTGACGTGGCCCCCGTGCTGGGGAGCCGGTCGAGTGACTCGATGTCCGGGATTGGCCCGGCCCCCCTGGCAACCGGGAACATCCTCCCCGTGGCGGCCGTGGCTGCCCACCATCCGGTGGGCAGGCCGGAACCCTCGACGCTCCGGCTCGATTCCGCTCCGGCCGCACTCCGAGTGACCCTTGGCCCGCGGGATGACTGGTTCTCCGCCACAGCGTTGCATTCCCTGTCCAGCCAGGAATGGCGGGTGACGGCACAATCCAACAGGATCGGCGTCCGCCTGGAGGGATCAGCTGCCCTGGAGCGCGACCGTCCCGGCGAACTGCCCAGCGAGGGTGCAGTGGCGGGATCGCTGCAAATACCGCCCAGCGGGCACCCCGTGCTGTTTCTGGCCGACCACCCGGTGACGGGCGGCTATCCGGTGATCGCAGTTGTTGTGCCCGAGGATCTGCCCCTGGCCGCGCAGTTGCCGCCCGGACACAGGGTCCGCTTCCACATCGTCGACAACTCCACCCTGAAGCCGGCGGAGACCACCTCCCGCCAATCACCTGCCCGTCTTGAACCAGCCGTCAGCGGCACCGCTCACGAAGGATCCCAGCCATGAAAAAAGTCCTGATCGCCAACCGCGGCGAAATCGCGGTGCGCATCGCCCGCGCCTGCTCCGACGCAGGGTTGCAGTCCGTGGCCGTGTACTCGGACCCGGACGCCGATGCCCTGCACGTGCGGCTGGCGGACGAGGCCCACGCACTGGGCGGACGCTCCGGGGCTGAGACCTACCTGGATATCACCAAACTCATCGGCGTCGCCCGCCGGGCCGGTGCGGACGCCGTCCACCCCGGATATGGATTCCTCTCCGAGAACGCAGACTTCGCGCAGGCGGTGCTGGACGCGGGCCTGACCTGGATCGGCCCGTCGCCCCAGTCCATCAGGGAACTCGGCAACAAGGTCACAGCCCGCGAAATCGCCGTCAGGGCCGGCGCACCGCTGGTTCCGGGCAGTGACGGACCGGTGCGGAACGCCGACGAGGTCATCGCCTTTGCGCAGGAATACGGACTTCCCGTTGCCATCAAGGCCGCGTTCGGCGGCGGCGGGCGTGGGCTGAAAGTCGCGCGCCGCCTGGAGGACATCGAGGACGCGTTCGAATCGGCCGTCCGGGAATCCCTGGCCGCCTTCGGCCGCGACGAGTGCTTTGTCGAACGCTTCCTCGATCAGCCCCGGCATGTTGAAGCCCAGATCCTGGCGGACACTCACGGCAACGTCGTCGTGCTGGGCACCCGCGACTGCTCCCTTCAGCGCCGCAACCAGAAACTGGTGGAGGAAGCGCCGGCACCGTTCCTGAGCGCTGCCCAGCGGAGCCTCATTCACGAATCCGCCAAGTCCATTTGCCGTGAGGCCAACTACCACGGCGCCGGGACGGTGGAGTACCTGGTCGGGACGGACGGCATCATCTCCTTCCTTGAGGTGAATACCCGGCTGCAGGTGGAACACCCGGTGACCGAGGAGACCACGGGAGTGGACCTGGTCCGCGAACAGTTCCGGATTGCGGCCGGAGGCGTCCTCACACTGACCGCCGACCCCGAACCACGGGGCCACGCCTTCGAATTCCGGCTCAACGCCGAAGACCCCGCGCGGGGCTTCCTGCCAGGCCCGGGCCAGGTGGACGTCTTCGAGGCCCCCACGGGACCCGGGATCCGGGTCGACTCCGGCGTACGGTCCGGATCCAGCGTTCCGGGCGAATATGACTCCCTCCTGGCCAAGCTGATCGTGCACGGCGAGGACCGGGCGCAGGCCCTGCGCCGTGCCCGCGCCGCCTTGGATGAGATACAGATCCAGGGCCTGCCCACGGTCCTGCCGTTCCACCGGGCCGTCGTCCGGCACCCGGACTTCACCGCGGAGGACAGGATGGGCGTCCACACAACGTGGATCGAAAACGAATTTGCCGAGCCGCTTGCCGCGTCGCCGGAGAACGCCCGCTCGGAACCGGACGCAGCCCGGACCACGCTCACGGTGGAGTTGGACGGCAAGGCGGTCCAATTGGGCCTGCCCGCCAGGCTCTACGAGGCCCTGATGGGCGGCGGGGGGAATGGGACCGGCCCAGCAGCCGCAGACGGGGCGGTGGACCACACTGAGCTGTCCTCGCCGATGTCCGGTTCCCTCGTGAAATGGCTTGTCGAGGCCGGCGATTCAGTGGAGGCCGGACAGCCCGTGGCAATCGTGGAGGCCATGAAGATGGAGACCACCGTGGCCGCCCACCGGCCTGGCCTGCTGGCGCGTGGCCCGCACGAGCCGGGCGCCGCCGTCGGGCGCGGTGACATCCTTGCCACCATCACCTAGGAAGGACGGAACCGCGGCTGGCCGGTGCACACGGTTTCCACCAGCCACGACGGACCCTGCACGGGGAGCGCGCCCTTCTTCGGTAGATTGGAACCCATGCCGATGAACGCCGCGCTTGAAGGGATCTCCGACGAGGTCCGGGCCACCCATGCCCACACCGGATCGTGGGTGGCCGCCGTGCTGCGTTCGCGTATCTCGGCAGGCCAGCTGGCCCCGGGAACGAAACTCTCCGAGCAGAAACTTTCGGCGGCGCTGGGCGTCTCGCGGAATACACTGCGCGAGGCGTTTACCGTCCTTGCCGGCGAGTCAGTGGTGCAGCGCATTCCGAATCGCGGCGTGTTCGTGTCCGCGCCCCAGGCCGCGGATGTCCGCGAGATCTACCGGGTCCGGCGGCTGATCGAGCCGGCGGCCGTGCTGTGGGGGGAATACCGGCCAGAGACCCTGGATGCGCTGGATGCCATCGTCGACCGGGCCCGCGCCGCCCTCGCGGCCGGGTCCGTGCCGGATATGGCCGATGCCAACCAGGACCTGCACAAGGCCCTGGTGGCGCTCTCCGGGAGCGCCTCACTGGCTGAACTTATGGACAGGGTCCTCGCCCAGATGCGGCTGGTCTTCCACGCCATGGCCACTACGGCGGACTTCCACAGCCACTATGTGGAACGCAACGCCGCCCTGGTGGCGCAGCTGCGGGCAGGCCACCGGGAGGAGGCCGCGGCAGAGTTGCGCCGGTACCTGGACGCAGCCGAGCACGAACTCCTGGCGCATATCGGAGCCCTTCCGCGGGATTACAGGCCCGTGACTGAAGCTTCATGAGTTTGACCGCGTAGCTCAGCAGCCCGCCGGAGCCATCGGTTCCGGCGGGCTGCTGCGCCCGGTCCGGGGCTTTCGGCGCCCGGCAGCCTAGGGGACCTGGTAGGAGGTATCCCGCGCGTCCGTAATGAGCATGTGTCCCGGGGCATGGCCAATGGCCAGCGCCGGCTTTGACTCCATGACGGCTGCCTGTGGTGTCACGCCGCACGCCCAGAAGACCGGCACATGGCCGTCCGGGATGCGTACCGGGTCGCCGAAGTCCGGCCGGCCCAGGTCAGCGATACCCAGCTCGGCGGGGTTGCCTACATGGACCGGTGCGCCGTGCACGGCCGGATAGCGGGACGTGATGCGGACGGCGTCGGCCACTTGGGAGGCCGGAATGGGGCGCATGGAGACCACCAGGGGGCCGGCCATTTGGCCGGCCGGTTCGCAGCGGACGGACGTGCGGTACATGGGCACGTTCACTCCCTGGTCGATATGGGCCACCCGGATGCCGTTGTCCTGAAGAGCTGATTCGAAGGTGAAGCTGCAGCCCACAATGAACGTCACGAGGTCATCGCGCCAGTGGTCCGTGAGGTCGGTTGGTTCGTCGACTTTCAGCCCGTCCTTGTACACCACGTACTTGGGCACATCGGTGCGGATATCGCCTCCGGCCAGCAGTGGACCCGAGGTCGCACCGGCGTCCAGCACGCCCAGGACAGGGCAGGGCTTGGGGTTGCGCTGCGCGAACAGCAGAACGTCAAAGGCCTGTGCCTTGGGCACGATGATCAGGTTGGCCTGTGCGTAGCCGCTGCTCCAGCCGGAGGTGGGCGTCACCAGACCGGTGCGGAACAGGGCGCGGGCCTCGGCCGGGAGCAGTCCTGCCGGGTGTTCGGGGTGGGCGATGGGGGACGCCGCGTGCATCAGCGGGGGCCTCATTGGTTCTAGGCCCACAGCTTGGCCAGGCTGGTCAGCGAGCTGTAGCCGAGGAACAGGGTCAGCAGCCAGGCCACGATGCCAACGACCAGCAGGCCCTTGGGGTAGACGTAGCCCTGCATGAGGTCCCGGCGGCGCCAGGCCACCCAGAGCAGGACGCCGAACCCGACCGGGAGGATGAGGCCGTTGAAGGCGCCGGCGAAGATGAGGAGCTGCTGCGGGGCCTGGCCGATCAGCAGGTAGGCCACGCTGCAAAAAGTGATGAAGCCGACGGTGATCAGGTTGCGGGTGCGGTCCTTGGTGGTTGACTTCGTCACGAAGGAGACCGAAGTGTATGCCGCACCGATCACGGAGGTGATGGAGGCTGCCCACAGGATGACACCGAAGACGCGCATGCCGATGTCTCCTGCTGCGGCCTGGAACGCGGAGGCGGCCAGGTTGTTGCCGGTCAGGGCGACGCCGCCGGCGACGACACCGAAGATCGCCAGGAAGAGCAGGATGCGCATGACGCAGGTGACCAGGATCCCTACGATCGAGCTCTGCGTGATTTGTTTGACGTTTTCAACGCCGGTGACCCCAGTGTCCAGCATGCGGTGGGCACCCGCGTACGTGATGTAGCCGCCGATCGTTCCGCCGATGAGGGTTGTGATGACCAGGAAGTCGACCTTCTCGGGCATCACGGTGTTCTTGAGGGCCTCACCTAGCGGCGGGGCGGAAACCACTGCCACGTACAGCGTCATCAGGATCATCAGGGCACCGAGGATCACCACGATCCGGTCCAGGGCCACCCCCGCCCTCTTGCTGAGGAAGATCAGGATGGCCAGGACGGCGGATACGGCCCCGCCGATTTTGGGATCCATCCCCATCATGGCGTTGGTGCCGAGCCCGGTGCCGGCGATATTGCCAATGTTGAAGACGATGCCACCCATGAAGACGAGCGCGGCGAGGAACCAGCCGACGCCGGGGAGAACCTTGTTGCCGAGCTCTTGGGCCCGCAGGCCGGAGACGCCGATGATCCGCCAGACGTTGGCCTGCACGGCAATGTCGACCAGGATGGAGACCAGGATCGCGAAGGCGAAGGCGGCGCCGAGCTGGACTGTGAAGGCTGTGGTCTGGGTAATGAACCCCGGGCCGATGGCACTGGTGGCCATGAGGAACATGGCGCCCAGCAGGGCGGAACGCCGGGCGGCCGGCTTGAGGCCGGCTTTGACGGTGGTGGATTCCATGGGGGGTCCCAACAGTTAGGTGACTGGCGTCACAACGATTGTCTCCCGCAACTGTACAGACTGTTGAACAATCTAAGCAAGGGTTGTTCAACAATAAAATGGTTTTCCGCACAGCCTTAGGACGCCTGGCGGTGCTCGAGAACGGCCGTCCGCGGCCGCGGACGTACACTGAATCAGTGCAACCTTCCCTGTGGCTGGCCCTGGCGGGCGCCGGCGTCCTGATCAGCTTCACGCCCGGCGCGGGCGCCATCAACACCATGAGCAATTCCCTGAATTCCGGCTTCCGGCGCTCCATCTGGGGCATCCTTGGCCAGCAGGCGGCGCTGGTGGTGCACATCGTGATTGTGGCCCTGGGCGTCGGGGTGCTGGTGGCCAGCTCGCCGCTCGCGTTCAACGTGATCCGCTATGCGGGCGCGGCCTACCTGGTCTACCTGGGCATCCAGCAGTTCCGGCGCAAACCCGATTTGGACCAGGAGAAGGCTGCTGCGCTGCGCAACGAGCCGGCTTTCTCCATGTTCCGCCGCGGCCTCTGGGTCAACCTGCTGAACCCCAAGGCGATCGTGTTCTTCCTGGCCTTCATGCCGCAGTTCATCCGCCCGGAGGCGCCGCTCCTGCCGCAGTACCTGGCCCTGTCCGCCACCGTGATTGTGATCGACATCCTCGTCATGTGGTTCTTCTTCGCCGCCGCGGCCAAGTCCTTCCAGCGCTTCACGCACGATGCCCGCGGGCAGCTGATCCTCAACCGCACGTTCGGCGTGCTGTTTATGGCCGTCGGCGTTCTGCTGGCCCTCATCCACTGACGGCAGGCTTCAGCCGCCCGCGCGAAGGCCCGGGAGCAGCGCTTTCACCGTGTCAGCCGCGATGGCAAAGCTGATCCCGTTCACCGTCGTCTGCGAGGTGGGTGCGGCAACCATGGTGTTGATGCCGATTACGTGGCCGCTGCTGTCGATCAAGGGCCCGCCGGAGTCTCCGGAGCTGATCGGCGCATCGGTCTGGAGCAGGTTTGTCAGTCTGCAGGTGGTGCCGAGGCCGGTATTCGCTATGGACGTCCGCCCGGTGGCTGAGATGATCCCGGTGGTGACGCTCGGACCGCCGTCCAGGCCCAGCGCATGGCCGATGGCTATGACAGGGTCACCGGGCACCGCGGACCGCGAGTCCCCGAGTTCCAGTACCGGCAGGTTCTTCACACCGCTGACCACGCCGGTGACCAGATGCGCGTTCGTAATGACCTCACCGGTGCTGCCAATGACAATTCCGGATCACGACGGTCTCGGCGCCCCAGCCGGTGGCACGTGCCACGAGCAGCGCGGCCCCCGCTCCCACGAGTGCGGTCGCCATCAGCATCGCCAGCAACGGGAAGAGACCGACCACATACCGGCGGGTCAGCTTCCCCCGTCCGCCCGCGGCCGGGTAGGGGCAAAGGCCCCGCCCGCGCCCATCGTGACAGCATGGGATACCAGTGTGACAAGATCTGTAATGTCCGGAGCCCGGAAACTAGCCAAGAGGACCCGCATGATTCATGCTTGCACTATGACCTCAATGTCGAGCCCGTACCGGATCATCGCGGTCTGCACCGGTAACATCTGCCGGTCGCCAATGGCCGAGCTGATGCTGGCGGAGGCCATCGTCGCCGAGGGCCTGACGGGCGCCGTCGTGGACTCGGCAGGAACCACGGCCTACGAGGTGGGCCGCCCGATTGACCCGCGGGCCGCCCGAAAGCTCACCACCCACAGCATCCCCTCGGACCGACACGTGGCGCGCGAATGGCGGGCGGAATGGTTCCGGACCCGCGAACTCATCCTGGCCCTCGATGTGGACCATTTCGGCTGGCTGCAGCAGGCGGCCCCTGACCGCGAATCGCTGTCCAAGATCCGGATGCTGCGCAGTTTTGACCCCGCCGTCGCGGGCAAAGACCCCCTGGACCAGGGCATCGAAGACCCCTGGTACGGCGGCCACGCGGACTTCGACCTGACCTGGAACCTCATCAACGCCGCGCTTCCCGGGATCGTGGCGCACGTCCGGGCCGAGCTCGCCCGGCGACCACCGCCGGACGGGAAACACCCCGGCACCGCAGGGCAGCCGGTACGCTCTAGTTCATGAGTCCCGCACCCGTCATCATCGCCATCGACGGACGATCCGGCGCAGGCAAGACCACCCTGGCGATCGAACTGGCGGCACGGCTCCGCGAACACCACAAGGTTTCCCTCTTCCATCTTGAGGACATCTACCCCGGCTGGAACGGCCTTGCGGCCGGCATTGAACGCTACGTCTCGACCGTGCTGGCGCCGCTGCACCGCGGCGATCCGGCCGAATGGGTCAGCTGGGACTGGAACGCGCATTACGACGGCGACACCCGCACCACCCAGCCCGCCGAAATCATCCTGGTGGAGGGGGTGGGGGCCGCCGCGGAGGCCGCCCGTCCATACCTGGCCGCGACGGTCTGGGCCGATTCCCCCGAACCCGACCGGCGCAGCAGGGCCCTGGCCCGCGACGGTGAAAGCTACGAACCCTTCTGGGATGAGTGGGCCGCCCAGGAGCAGGCGTGGCTTTCCGAGGACGACGTTCCCGCCCACGCCGATGTCCGGGTGCTCAACCTTGCTGACGGCGCCGCTCCCGCGGAAGTGCTGCAGGCGCTCCAATACCTGCCGGCACTGGCCCCGGCGCTCCTCCCCGAGCTTGGCGCCCGCCGGGGCCTCCAGCTCCGCGCCGAGAAGATCGCCGCCGCCCCTGACCCGGCCCGGCTGTTCGAATCGCTCTTCGGCCGCTCGGTCAATGCCGTCTGGCTCGACTCCTCCCTGGCGCCCTCCCTGGCGCCGGACGGCAGCGTCGCGGCGGAACGGAGCCGCTTCAGCATCCTGGCGGACGACGGCGGCCCGTTCGGCCAGTCGGTCCGGCACAGTTCGGGCACCACCCGCGTGAGTGTCGGTAACGCCAGCGTCAGGACCGAGGGGCCGTTCTTCCGCTGGCTCGACGGGGTCTGGGGCCGCAGCGACCTCCGCGCCCCGGATGACTACCCCTGCGATTTCACCCTGGGCTGGCTGGGCTACCTCGGCTACGAACTCAAACGTGAGACCGGCGGCAGCGATGTCACGGCCGTATCCCCCGACGCCAGCCTGCTGTTCGCCGGCCGCGCCGTGGTGCTGGACCATGTTGAAGGCACGGTCTGGCTGCTGGCCCTGGACACCGCGGACGCCGGCGACTGGCTGGAGACCGCCCGCGCCGCCACCGGGACATCATCCGGAGCGGCGGCAGCGGGGGGCAGCGGCGCCGTCGAACCATCCGCCCCCGGCCATGGCCCGGACTTCGCCGCGCGGGATTCGGAAGTCTCCTATAAATCCAAAATCACCCTGGCCCAGCACGAGATCGCCGAGGGCAACACCTACGAGGTCTGCCTGACCACCGCCCTGGCAGCGGAACTGCCGGCCGGCTCCCTGGACCCGCGGCAGGCCTACCTGGCGCTGCGCCGCAGGAATCCCGCCCCGTTTGCGAGCTACCTGCGGTTCGGGGACCTCACCGTGGCGAGCACCTCGCCGGAGCGTTTCCTGCGGATCACGGCCGACGGCGGGATGCGCGCGGAGCCGATCAAGGGCACCCGGCACCGGGACGCGGACCCCGCACGGGACGCGCTGCTGCGACACGAGCTTGAGTCCTCCCCGAAGGACCGCGCCGAGAACATCATGATTGTGGACCTGCTGCGCAACGACCTCAGCCACTTCGCCGTGCCCGGCTCGGTGTCCGTCAGCCGGCTCTGCGCGATCGAAAGCTACGCCACGGTCCACCAGATGGTGAGCACCATCGATGCCCGGCTTCGGCCCGGGATGCCGCGGGCCGAGGCCGTCGCGGCCTGTTTCCCGGCCGGTTCCATGACCGGCGCCCCCAAGGTCAGCACCATGGCCATCCTGGACCGGCTCGAGGGCGCTCCCCGAGGTGTCTACTCCGGCGCGATCGGCTATTTCTCGCTCAACGGCGCGACCGACCTGGCGGTCGCGATCCGCACCCTCGTGCTCACGGAGCAGGCCGGGGGCGGCACCGGGCTCAGCCTCGGCGTCGGCGGAGCGATCACCGCGGATTCCTCGCCGCAGGAGGAATACGAGGAGATCCGGACCAAGGCCTTCGGGGTCCTCTCGGCCCTCGGCGCGGAGTTCCCGCCCGGTTGACGCCGGTTACTGCAAGGTCGCCGTCAGCCGGGCGACGTTGTCCACGTATTTGACCCCCATCGGCCGTTTCATCCAGTCCTCGAGCGTCAGCTCGCGCGAAATGCCCCGGTACGTGTCCTCGACGGCGCTGATCCGCTGCACGATGTCCTCACCCAGAAGCATCACCGAGACCTCGAGGTTCAGCGAGAAGGAGCGCATATCCATGTTGCTGGAGCCCAGCACGGCCACCTCGTTGTCGATGGTGAAGTGCTTGGCGTGCAGCACGAACGGGGCCTTGTAGAGGTAGATCCGCACCCCGGCTTCCAGCAGCGCCTCGTAGTAGGACTGCTGGGCGTGGTGGACCAGGAACTGGTCGCCTTTTTCGGAGACGAAGAGCTCGACGTCGACCCCGCGCTGCGCCGCCGTCGTCACCGCGTACAGCAGCGAATCATCGGGGACGAAGTACGGGCTGCAGATCGAGATCTTTCGCTGAGCCGAGTAAATCAGCGTGTTGAAGAGCCGCAGGTTGTTTTCGGTGATGAAGCCGGGGCCGCTGGGCACCACCTGGGCGGTGATGTTCCCGGCGCGCAGTTCGGGCCGGTGCGCGAGCTGGCCTTCGAGGGATTCGTCGGTTTCACTGAGCCAGTCAGTGGCGAAGACGACGTTGAGTGTGGTGACGATCGGTCCGCGCAGGCAGGCCATCAGCTCGACCCACTCGCGGCCGATCTTGCGGTGCCGGGAGTTGTTGTAGGAGGGCTCGATCAGGTTCTGCGACCCGGTGAAGGCGACCTCACCGTCGATCACCATGATCTTGCGGTGGTTGCGCAGGTCCGGCCGCCGCCACTGCCCGTGCACGGGCCGCAGCGGAAGCATGGGCCGCCAGCGGATCTTGCTGGCCTTGAGCCGGGCGATCAGCTTGCTGTAGCCCTGGATGCGCAGGGTGCCCAGGTGGTCGAACAGGAGGCGGACTTCGACACCGCGTTCTGCCGCCGCCTCCATCTCGGTCAACAGCTCATCCGTAACGTGGTCCGAGCTCAGGATGTAGAACTCGGCGTTGACGAACGACTTCGCCTCCCGGACGGCAACCGCCATCGCCTTGATCGAGTCCGGGTAGCCGGGCAGGAGCTCCACGTGGTTGCCGTCCACCATGGGCAGCGAGCCCAGTGTCTTGTTCAGTTCCGCCGCCGAGGACACCCATTCCGGGCCCTCGTAGCGGCTTTCCACCATCGCCAGATCGGAGGCCCCGGCGCGTACCCGGGTGTTCACCGCGTCCTGCTGCGCCCGGCGCTTGCGGGAGAGCCGGAAGTTGCCGAAGAGCAGGAAGAGGACCAGGCCGACGGCCGGAACGAAGAAGATGATCAGGAGCCAGGCCATGGCGGTGGTGGGACGGCGGTTTCCGGGGATGATGCCGAGGGCCAGCACCCGGATGGCAAGGTCAACCACGGTGAGGATCAGGATCACCCAGGACGGGAGAGTTTCCGCCAGGGAAAATGGCCACAGCACAGACGAACCCCTCAAGTTCCAGACCCGCGGAACAGTTCCGGAACGGGCAACGGTCAAATCCTATCCCGCAGCCCGCCGCACTAAGCTGAACCCATGACTTCTCCTGCTGCCGCCCCTGCCCCTGTCCCGGTGCTGGTCTTCCTGGATCCGGCGTTCGACGGCGGCCGGCTGGCCGATGCCACCAGGCCGCAGCTGATGGCGACGGACCAGGGTGCCACGCGCGGCGACGGGGTCTTCGAGTCGCTGCTGGCCGTTGGCGGGCAGCCCCGCAAGCTCCAGGCGCACCTGGACCGGCTGGCCGGGTCGGCCCGGCTGCTGGAGCTGGACATCCCGGCGGAGGAAACCTGGCGCCGGGCCATCGCGACGGCGATCGGCGAATTCCGGCGCCAGCACGTGCCGGGCGCCGGGACCGTGGAGGACGACGAACTCGTGGTCAAGCTCCTCGTGACCCGCGGCGTCGAAGGTGCGGGCACGCCCACCTGCTGGGTCCAGGCCTCCGCCCCCGGGCCCGCCGGGAGGCGCCAGCGCGAGACCGGCGTCGACGTCATCCTGCTGGACCGCGGCTACGACAGCGACATCGGGGAGCGGGCCCCGTGGCTGCTCATGGGCGCCAAGACCCTGTCCTACGCCGTCAACATGGCCGCCCTCCGCTACGCGCATGCCCAGGGCGCGGACGACGTTATTTTCACCTCCGCGGACGGCCGGGTGCTGGAGGGGCCGACGTCGACCGTGTTGCTCGCGCACCTGGAGACCTCCGACGACGGCGCCGGCGGGGTGCGCAGCGTGCGGCGGCTGATTACGCCCCAGCTCGACAGCGGGATCCTGCCCGGCACTTCTCAGGGTGCCCTGTTCGTCGCGGCCAAGGCCGCCGGCTGGGAGTTGGGCTACGGCCCGCTGGAGCCCCGGGACCTCTACGACGCCGACGCCGTCTGGCTGATCTCCAGCATCCGGCTGCTGGCGCCCGTCAACCACATCGACGGCAAGGAAATCGGCACCCCCGAGCTGCGCCGGCAGCTCACCGCGGAGCTCAATGCGCTCTACGCCACAATCGAGTAGCCCTCCCCTCCCCCGAAAAGCAACGCGGGGTCACCTAGCGCCCATCCGGCGCCCCGGAATGGGCCGTAGCTGACCCCGCGTTGCTTGGAGGAGCGTTACTTAACATGACGACGGCGGCGGTGCGGGCCGGCCTCGCAGGTGTTACGTTTTTTGGTGAGTAATGAGAACCGGCGCCAAGCCCTGACTGGCCGGTCGGCAACCCTCCCTTTCGCGGCGGGGTGCCTCAGGTGAATACTCGGCATATCGACCATTCGAGCTGCAAGCGTGAAAGAGAGAAGGAGATCCGTCGTGCCTGACGCGTCCGCCCCTGCTGTCCCCGGGACAGCACCCGCCCCGTCCCCCGCAGTCCCCGGTGCCGCCGAGGAAAAACTGGCCTACCGCCTGTTCACCGGCCCCGATGACCGCGCTTTCTGCGAGCGCGTCTCGGCCGCCCTCGCCGAGGGCTACGTGCTGCACGGCAGCCCGACCGCCACCTTCAACGGCAGCAGCGTCATCGTGGCGCAGGCAGTCGTGCTGCCGGCGGCGATCGCCAGCGCCGATGCCGCCGTCGCCAACGCCGTGGATGACCTCGAGTTCGACGGCGAGGGCCACGCGTGAGCTACGCCGGGGACCTCAGCCCGCAGGAGGCCTGGGCCAAGCTGGAGGGCGGCGCCATCCTGGTGGACGTCCGCACCGAGGGCGAATGGGCCCACATCGGCATCCCCGACACCGCGTCCGCGGGCATCAAACGGAACGATCCGCTCTTCATCCAGTGGAACCTGGCCGGCGGCATCCCCAATTCGCAGTTCGTTGAGCAGCTGAAACTGCAGGCTCCCGAGGCCGAAGGCACCGAGCTGGTCTTCCTCTGCCGCTCGGGCGCGCGGTCCATCGCCGCGGCGACTGCCGCTACGGACGCCGGTTTCGTCTCCTACAACATTCTTGAGGGCTTCGAGGGCGAACCGGACCGCCACGGCGAGCGCACTGTCAACGGCTGGAAGAACCGCGGCCTGCCCACCAACCTCGGAGAGCACTAAGTGACCTTCAACCCTGATGCCGCCGGCTGGAGCGCCGACACCCAGGCCGTCCGCGGCGGACTCGACCGCACCGGCTTCCAGGAAACGTCCGAACCGGTCTTCCTGAACTCCGGCTTCGTCTACGAATCCGCGGCCGCCGCGGAGCGCGCCTTCACCGGCGAGGACGAGCGCTTCGTTTACTCCCGCTACGGCAACCCGTCGGTGGCTACTTTCCAGGAACGGCTCCGGCTGCTCGAAGGCACCGAGGCCTGCTTCGCGACCGCCTCAGGCATGTCCGCGGTTTTCACAGCCCTCGGCGCCCTGCTGGCAGCCGGCGACCGGGTGGTCGCGGCCCGTTCGCTGTTCGGATCCTGCTTCGTGATCCTCAACGAAATCCTTCCCCGCTGGGGCGTCGAGACAGTCTTTGTGGACGGCCCGGACCTGGAGCAGTGGCGGTCGGCGCTGTCGGAGCCCACGACGGCGGTCTTCTTCGAGTCGCCGTCGAACCCGATGCAGGAAATCGTGGACATCGCCGCCGTGAGCGCGCTGGCGCACGCCGCCGGGGCGACGGTGGTCGTGGACAATGTCTTCGCCACCCCCCTGCTGCAGCGCTGCGGAGAGCTCGGCGCCGATGTGATCGTATATTCGGGAACCAAGCACATCGACGGCCAGGGCCGGGTGCTCGGCGGGGCGATCCTGGGCACCAAGGAGTTCATCGAGGGCCCGGTCAAGCAGCTCATGCGCCACACCGGCCCGGCGCTCTCCGCCTTCAACGCCTGGGTGCTGACCAAGGGGCTGGAGACCATGGCCCTGCGCGTGAACCACTCCTCCGTCTCCGCGCTGCGGCTGGCCGAATGGCTGGAGGAGCAGCCCGCAGTCAGCTGGGTCAAGTACCCGCTGCTGCCGTCCCACCCGCAGTACGAACTGGCCGCCCGGCAGATGAAGGCCGGCGGCACCGTGCTGACCTTTGAGCTCTCCCCGTCCGCCGGGCGTTCCGCGAAAGAGGCCGCATTCGCGCTGCTGGATGCATTGCGGATCATCGACATCTCCAACAACCTGGGCGACTCGAAGTCCCTGATCACCCACCCGGCCACCACAACGCACCGCGCCATGGGGCCCGGGGGGCGGGCTGCGATCGGGCTCAGTGACGGCGTGGTGCGCCTCTCCGTGGGCCTTGAGGACCTTGAGGACCTGACCCGCGACCTCGGCCAGGCGCTCAAGCAGGTCTAGGACCGTCCCGGCCGGCGGTGGGTCAGCCGCGGCGGACCCGGCCCAGGGATGAGTCCGCGTCGGCAGGGTCCCCGGTCACGGTTCCCCGCGTGGTCACCTCGACGGCCTGTTCGACGACGGCGGCCAGCCCGCCTGCGTGGTACGGCTCCCGCTGCAGCTGCGACCCGGTGCCCTCCGCCAGGATCCGGCCGACGCCCGCCCGCACCAGCTCCAGCTCGCCCTGTTCCGCCAGCACCGGTGCGACGAAGTCCACCAGTGCGTGGACCACCTCCGCGGCCGGTGCCGGGGTGAAGGTCCCGAAGTCCAGCAGCTGCCCGCGCAGTCCGCAGTTGCTGGCCTGCCAGGCCGCCATCCGCAGCAGCAGCGTCGGCACCGGGGCGGGATCGACGCCGTCGTTCCATTCCCGGGACGCCGATTCCACGAGTGCGCGCACCAGCACGGCGATCAGCGCCGCGTCCTCGGCGCGCAGGCAGACATCGGCGACCCGGATCTCCACGGTCGGATGGTTCCGGCACAGCCGCGCGTCGAAGTAGACCATTCCCTCGTCCATCAGGACGTTGCTTTCCACCAGCCGGGTCACCAGCCGCCGGTAGACCGGCAGGCTGCCGAAGATCATCGTGGGACCCGACCCCGGCCAGCGGTTCCACGCCTGGGTGCGGTAGCTTTCGAACCCTGTCTCCGCGCCGTTCCAGTACGGGGAATTCGCGCTGAGGGCGATCAGCACGGCGAGCTTGTCGCGGATCCGGTCCATCACGGCCACGCCTTCCTCCGGCGACTCCACGAAGGTGTGGACGTGCAGGCCGCAGGTCAGCTGGTTTCGGACCGTGAGTCCGAAGCGTTGCTGCATGGTCAGATAGCGCTGGTTCGG
Source organism: Arthrobacter sp. (assembly GCA_034376805.1). Taxonomy (GTDB): domain Bacteria; phylum Actinomycetota; class Actinomycetes; order Actinomycetales; family Micrococcaceae; genus Arthrobacter. The sequence continues at coordinate 55,082 of JAXMJF010000045.1, read as the reverse complement.
CGTCAGATGGGTGGCGGAGCCGTGCGGCGAGGTGGCGAGGGCGGCGACGCGGCCGCCGTGCACCCGGGCGGCGCGGTCCGCGTGGGCCCGGCCCTGGTTGAGCTGCCGGAGCAGCTCGGTGTAGTCCAGGCACGGCCGCGTCTGGGTTTCGATCTGCTCCAGTTTGAGTTCATAGCTGAAATCGGTGCCCTCGCCGATGTCATGCAGCCGTGCCGGGTCGACCGGACCCGCGTCCTGCCTGGGTGGGACCAGGCTGGGCAGCATGACGTCTGCGAGGGCCAGCAGCATCCCCGTTTCCGGGTCCACTATCAGCAGTTCTTCCTCCACGCCGAAGGTGCGCATGTCTCTATTGTGCGTCAGGATCCAACGAAACGCTCTGCCTGCAACGCGGACTGACCCCGCGTTGCGTGGATTTGTCCGGAGGATTCAGTCTTGGAAGTACTCGATCTTCGCGCCGATGGTGTTGAGCCGCTCGGCCAGGTCCTCGTAGCCGCGCTCGATCACATAGATGTTGCGCAGTTCCGAGACGCCGCGGGCGGCCAGCATCGCCAGCAGCAGGCAGGCCGCGGGGCGCAGTGCCGGCGGGCAGCCCACCTCGGCCGCACGCCATTTGGTGGGTCCGTTGACGTAGATCCGGTGCGGGTCCAGCAGCTGCACCTGGGCGCCGAGCTTGTTCAGCTCGGTCAGGTAGATCGCCCGGTTGTCATAGACCCAGTCGTGGATCATCGTCTGGCCCTGGGCATTCGCGGCGATGACCGCGAAGAACGGCAGGTTATCGATGTTCAGCCCGGGGAACGGCATGGGGTGGATCTTGTCCTCGGGGGCGCGCAGTTCCGAGGTCCTGGTGGTGACGTCCACCAGCCGGGTGCGCCCGTTCCGGGCAAGGTACTCGCCGGAGACCTCCAGCCGCTGGCCCATCTGTTCCAGCGTCGCGAGCTCGATTTCCATGAACTCGATCGGGACGCGCCGGATGGTCACTTCCGAATTCGTGACAATGCCCGCGGTGATCAGGCTCGTCGCCTCGATCGGGTCCTCGGACGGGAAGTATTCGATGTCGGCGTCGACGGCGGGCCGGCCGGTGATCTTCAGCGTGGTGGTTCCCACGCCCTCGATCCCGACGCCGAGCATCTGCAGGTAGAAGCAGAGATCCTGCACCATGTAGTTGGGGCTGGCGTTGCGGATCACGGTGGTGCCGCTGCGGTGCGCGGCGGCCATGATGGCGTTTTCGGTGACGGTGTCGCCGCGTTCGCTGAGCACGAAAGAGCGGTCGTGCCCGTCCGACGGCGGCGCCTGCACGGCGTAGAAGCCGGCCTTGGCGTCGACGCTGAGGCCGAACTGGCGCAGCGCCTGCATGTGCGGCTGCACGGTGCGGGTGCCGAGGTCGCAGCCGCCGGCGTAGGGCAGCCGGTACTCGCTGGATTCGTCCAGGAGCGGGCCCAGCAGCATGATGACGCTGCGGGTCCGGCGGGCCGCCTCGACGTCCATCGAGTCGAGGTCCAGCACGGCCGGGCGGCGGATCTGCAAATCGTTGGCGTTGAGCCAGGTGCATTCGACGCCGATGCTGGTCAGCACCTCGACGATCCGGTTGACCTCTTCGATCCGGGCGAGCCGCCGCAGGGTGGTGGTGCCGCGGTTGATCAGGCTGGCGCAGAGCAGGGCGACGCCGGCGTTCTTGCTGCTGTTGACGTCGACGGAGCCGGACAGGGTGCGGCCGCCCTCGACCCGGAGGTGCGTCATGGCCGGCCGGCCCACCTTGACGATGCTCCGGCCGAAGATGGACTCGAGCCGCTGGATCATTTTCAGGCTCAGGTTCTGTTTGCCCTGTTCCATCCGGGCGATCGCGCTCTGGCTGGTTCCCAGCTCGGCGGCTAGCTGCCCCTGGGTCCAGCCTTTCTGGCCACGGGCGTCGCGGAGCAGGGCTCCGACTTCTTCAGCAGTCTCTTGAGTCATTCCCAGAAAATATCACGGATGATTTATTCTCAGCGGCAATTCCGGATGAATTGCCGTGAACCTCACAGAAATACCCGCACTGTGCGATAACAGCCTACTACTGCCGTGCGAGGGTGACCATGTTCCAGGTCCCCGCCGCGAGCGAGGCGGCGACGGCGGCGCCGGCAATCAGCACCCCTCCCAGCAGCACCCAGGCGTCCACCCCGCTGAAGGTCGATTTCCGGGCCCAGGTCCGGTGTGCGCCGCCGAAGCCCCGGGCCTCCATGGTGACCGCGAGCCGGGAGGCGCGCCGGACAGCCTGCACCAGCAGCCCGAAGCTCTGCCCCAGGGTGGCGCGGAGCCGCTGCAGCGGACTCCCGTGGGAGCCCACACCGCGGGCACGGCGTGCCATGCCGATGGTCTGCCATTCTTCGGCCATGAGCCCCACGAGGCGCATCGCGGCCAGCGTCCCGAGGACGAAGCGGTGCGGCAGCCTCGCCTTCTGCGCGAGGGCGTCGGCCAGGTCCGTGGGGTCCGTGCAGCTCATCAGCAGCACGGCCGGCAGGGCAATGGCCAGGCCGCGGAGCATGAACCCCAGCCCGAGCTCAAGGGATCCTTCGCTGATGGACCAGATCCTGGCGTCCAGCAGGATGCTCCCGCTGTCCGGCGCCAGGATCGTGGTGCTCCAGCCGCCCAGCGCGGCGGCCAGGATCAGCGGCCAGCCGCGCTGCCAGAGCAGGCCGAGAGTCAGCCCGGCCAGCGGAAGGATCGCCAGCTCGAAGGCCAGGGCCACCGAGGCGGACACCCAGTCGATGGACAGCGCCAGCACCATCGTGATGAGCATCACGGCGGCGAACTTTGCCAGCGGGTTGGCGCGGGTCAGCAGGGCATGGTTGCCACGCAGGGTCAGTTCCTGCCTCATGGCGCGGCGACCTTTCCGGGTTCCTGGTGTTCGGGTTCCTGGTGTTCGGGGGCCCGGAGGCTCAGCTCGGTGCCGCCCAGGACCTCGCTAAATTCGGCATCGTGCGTCACGGACACGACGGCGGTGCCGTCGTCGAGCAGTTCGGAGAGGAAGGAGGCCAGTTCCGCCCAGGTGTTGGCGTCCTGGCCGAAGGTGGGTTCGTCCAGGACGAGCACCTGGGGATGGGCGGCGAGGACGGTGGCCACCGACAGGCGTCGTTTTTCGCCGCCCGAGAGCGTGTAGGGGTTGGCGTCCACCAGCTCCGTGAGCCGCAGCCGCTCCAGCAGTTCGTCCACGCGCTCCTCGCCGCGGCCCAGGTGCCGGGGCCCGAACAGCAGCTCATCGAGCACCCGTCCGGTGACGAACTGGTGCTCGGGTTCCTGGAACACGGTGCCGATCCTGGCGATCAGCTGCTGCGCCTTCCACCGGTACGGATCGATCCCGGCACCGGCGCTGAGCTCCAGCGTGGCAGAAACCGTGCCGGATACGGGCGCGAGCAGGCCGGCGAGCGTGAGGGCGAAAGTGGACTTCCCCGAGCCGTTGGGGCCGGTGATGGTCAGGGCCTCCCCGGCCCGGACCTGGGCCGTGATGCCGGCCTGCACGGGCTGCGGCGGGATGGGCCGGAAGCCGCCGCGGAGACCGGCCCGGCGCGGCCGTTCGCGCGACACGGCCAGGTTTTCCGCGGCCAGCAGGAGCCGCCCCGCGGTGCTGGCACCCGGTGCGTTCCCTCCCGGCGCGCCGGACGCGCCGGGATCCCGCGCGCCGCCGCGCGCCCGGGTCTGCGGCACGTAACCCGGCACCCAGACTCCTGCCGCGGTGAGCATGTCCCGTGCCTGCGCCAGGACCTGGTCCGGCGGTCCGTCGACCAGGACGGCGGAGTCGGTGGCCGATCCCGGCTGCAGCACCACAATCCGGTCCACAAGGTCCTTCCAGACCGAGACCCGGTGCTCCACCACCACCAGGGTGGCTCCGGTCTTCTCCAGGCAGCGGCCGACGGCATTGCGGACTTCCAGGACGCCGGCAGGATCCAGGTTGGCGGTGGGTTCGTCGAGCAGGATCAGCCCGGGGCGCATCGCCAGGATGCCGGCGAGCGCCAGGCGCTGCTTCTGCCCGCCGGAGAGCGCGGACGTCGGGTGGTCCAGCGGCAGCCGGCCCAGCCCGACGTCGTCGAGCGCTTCCGCCACCCGCGACCAGATATCCGCCGGGGGTACCGAGAGGTTTTCCGCGCCGAAAGCGACGTCGTCGCCGAGGCGCGAGAGCACCACTTGGGTCTCCGGGTCCTGCTGCATCAGCCCGGCCCGGCCCCGCCGGGACCGCGGCGGGGCGCCGTCGATCAGCAGGCTGCCGGTCTCGTCCGCGTCCTCGGGATCCGCCGCGGCCCCGGGCGCGTGCTCAGCGCTGCCCGCTGAGCTGTCCCCGAGCACACCGGCCAGGGCGTGGAGCAGCGTGGATTTGCCGGCACCCGAGGGTCCCAGCAGCAGCACCCGCTCCCCGGGCCGGATGTCCAGGTCCAGGCCGCTGACGGCGGGCCGGGACCGGCCGGCGTGCCGCCAGCCCCAGCCGCGGGCGGTAATCGTGGCCGGGCGGACCGTATCGGAGGATGTCATCGTCAGTGTGCGGACGTCAGGAGAAGACGGGCTCCGTGGCGGCCTTGCGGGAGGCAAAGGAACTCAGCACCCCGGTCCTGGCCAGGCCGCGGGTGGCGAGCCAGGACAGCCCGCCGGCGATCACGGCGCCGGAGATGGCAGTAAAAATGATGTACGCGAGCTTGTCGCCCCCGGCGTAGGCGATGTTCCAGCCCCAGGGCATGAAGGAATCATTCAGACCGCAGAACAGGCCCGCCCCGGCACCGGCCAGCAGGGACACCGGCAGGTTGAACTTCCTGTACATAAAGGCGGCGAAGACCAGTTCGGCGCCAAGGCCCTGCAGCAGGCCGGAGATGAGCACCGTGGTGCCGTACTGCGAGCCCATGATCAGCTCGCCGGTGGCGGCCACGGCTTCGCAGAACAGCGCGGCGCCGGGCTTGCGGATGATGAGCATGCCCAGCACCGCGGGGATCATCCAGCCGCCGGCGTAGAGGCCGGTGAGCGGCGGGTAGAACGCGTTGACGGGGGCGGAAATGAGGTTGGCGCCCTGGGACCAGGCCCAGAAAATCACGCCGCCGGCCACCGCGATCAACGCCGCCACCACAATGTCCACCACCCGCCAGTTATGGCTGCGCCGGGCGGGCGTGGTGGCGGGTTCGTGGTTGGCTGATTCGTGCTTGGCTGATGTGTCAGTCATATCGTCCTCCTGAGGAACAGGAGGGGAGAGTGACCCGGGGTCCGCAGCTTCCGCCGCCACCCCGCGCACTCTGAGAACTCGACTCCCTTGCGCCGGTACTAACCGGATCAGGTTCGAGGGTCTGCGGCTGTCCGCACTCTCAGCGCCCACCTGTGGTTTCCCCGGATTCCTCCGGTGATGCCCGACGGCGGCGCTCCCCTGTCGTATCTAAATATCGCCCTTGTGGGCGTGGCCCAGTTTACACCCGTGGCGCGTCGTTTTCCGGGGCCAGCCGTCACAATCCGCCGGCGCCCGCGCCGGTGACCCGGAACGGCCCGCTTGGTAGAGTCGGCAAAGCACGGGAACGCCGGACGCCGCGGCCCGCCGGCCACCAACGGCGGTGAACTAACGGAAGCTGAATCATTTGACCAACTCACCAGTGCCCTCCCCCGACTACGATCCCGACTCGGCGGAACCGCAGCCGCACGGGTCCCTGGGTGCGCTCATCGGCCGCGTCCTGGCGGAAATGGATGAGCTGCAGTTCGGGTCGTTCAGCAAGGACGACGCCCTGGACCTCGGGCTTCTCCTGGTTGAACTCGGCCGGCAACGGTCCCACCCGATCGCCATCGACATCACCAAAGGTGAGCAGGTGCTTTTCCACGCGGCGCTGGAGGGCGCCACCCCGGACAACGAACGCTGGATCAGGGCCAAACAGCGCACAGCTGTGCGGTACGAAGTCCCGTCGCTGCTGGTCGGTCTCCGCGCCCGGGCCGCCGGAGGAAGGATCGAGGACAACGACTGGTTCGACCAGCAGGAGTTCGCCGCGCACGGCGGCGCCTTCCCCATCTACCTGCGCGGAACGGGGATGGTCGCCACCGTCACGGTCTCGGGACTGCCGCAGAAAGCCGACCATGAGCTGGTGGTCGAGGCCCTGTCGGAAATCCTCGGCCGCTCCGCGAGGTCAGACTAGCCCGCCGGGGCTGCCGCTGCTCCGGGGTGTCCGCGCGGCCAGCCGGATCAGCGCCAGCCCCACTGCCACGAACCAGACCCACAACAGCACCCCGTAACCCCAGTAGAACTCCGGAACCGCGTGGCGCAGCGCCTCCGCGACGACGCCCAGGCCGCCGGTGGCGATCCCCAGCCACGCCAGGGTCCTCGGCAGCACACCCCTCAGCATGACGACCGAGATCAGCAGGATGCTAAGCGCTGACAGGACGCCGACCACGGCGGGGGTGTTGTTCTCCGCGACGACGGCCTCGGCGGCGGTCGCGTAACGGAGCCGGGCTGCATCATCGCCGGCCGCGGTGTAACGGTCACTGAGGTACACGAGGACCAGGGAGCCCCGGCTGGTGACCGGGACGGCGAGGATCAGCGCCCACGACAGGCCGCCGATCACGGTGGCCAGCAGGGCCATGCTCTTATCGAGCGGGGCAAGCGCCACAAAGAGGGCCACGAACACCAGCACCGGCAGGATGTTCGGCACAATCCACAGCAGCTGTTCGGCGAGGTAGACCCCCTTGTTCTGCGCAATGAATTCCAGCGTCTCGGCGCCCCCATGGACCGGGGGCGGAGCGGCGAAGTCCAGGACCAGAGCGAGAATCAGCAGCGCCACGAAGAGCACCGAGGCGGTGCCGGCCCACACGTAGAGTTGCCGCCAGGTCTGACCGTCGGGCGATGGGGCGGTGGGCGGCGAGGCGTGGCCCCGCGGCCGGGTTTTGGGATGGTCCATGCTCGAAGGTAGGACCGGGCCGGACCCGCCGGACAGGGGCGTTGGTCCCGGCCACCGGGATCCAGTCCGGCATCCCGGCGGCGGTCCCGCGCCGCTGGCTGAACCGCCCGGCCAGGAACGCTAGGCTAGGGGAAGCCCTGTTTCCTCCCACAAGGAGTCCGAAGAATGAACATCTTCATCAAGCTGCTCGGCACCGGCATCAGCCTGCTCGCCGGCTTTGTCGGCACCAAGCTCGTTGACACCGTCTGGGAGAAATCCACGGGCAACAAGCCGCCCAAGGGCCACGACGACGATGTGCCCACCACGCTTCGCTCGGCCCTGACCTTCGCGCTGATCTCGGCGTCTGTCAGCGCGATCATCCAGGTTCTCGCCAACCGCGGCACCCAGCGCGCGATCACCCGCTTCGCCAAGTCCCAGGACATCGTTTAGGGCGCATGGTTTAGGGCGCGCCGTCTAGCCTTCAGCGCCCGTTGGCGGCCGCGTCGCCGCCGTCGTCGTCGGTGAAACCGCGCTTGCCGGCCGCCTGCTGCACCACAGCCTCCAGTTCGTCCGTGCTGAGCAGCTCCGGGTGCAGGTGCTTTGTCCGGTACCCGGCCCGGCCGACCATATGTGCGGACACCGGCACGGTGAGCAGCTGGAAGATCCACGCCACCACCAGCACCGGCCACACCCACCAGGTGCGCATTTGCAGGCCCAGCGCGAAGAGCAGCAGGAACAGCCCCAGCACCTGCGGCTTGGTGGCTGCGTGCATGCGGGTCATAAGGTCCGGGAAACGGAGCAGGCCCAACGCCGCGGCGAGGGACATCAGGGCGCCGACCACCATAAAGACCGCCGAGACGGCGTCGATCACGGTATCGGCAGAAAATGTCTCAGGATTCACGGGTCTTCTCCCGACGGTCGGCAACGAAGCGGGCGACCGTGACGGAGCCGACGAACCCGATGAGGGACACCGCCACCAGCAGCATGAGGTTGTTCAGGTGCCGGTTCGCAGCCATGTCGATGCACAAGGCGGCGCCCACGATGGCCAGCAGTACGTCCGCGGCGAGCACCCGGTCCAGCAGTGACGGGCCCCGCGCGATCCGGATTATTGCTCCTCCGGCGGCCAGGGAGAGCACCACGGCGGTGACGGTCAGGACCAGCTGCATCATGCCGCCACCTCCTGGTTCAGTGCGGACAGTTCGGCTTTGGTGCCCATGATCCTGATCAGTCCGGCCTCCGTATTGCGGACGTCCTTGCGCAGCTGCGCGGCGTCGGCGGCGTTGCGGATGTTGATGCCGTGGATGTAGAGCGTGGACGTGGAGCGGTCCACCTCCACGACCAGCGAGCCGGGGATCAGCGCGGTGATGTGGCCGGTGGCGGTGACCAGCAGGTCGGAGTGGCTCCGGAGCGGGACGGCGACGACGGCGCTGATCACCTTGGGGCCGGTGACCACGGCGAGGTACAGGACCTGGAAGCTCGCTGCCGCCACTTTCGCCACGAACATCAGGGCGAACGGAACCGCCCGGAGCACGTTGAAGCGCCCGCCGAGTTCCACCGGCGGCAGGTAGAACAGCCGGGCCACCAGGACCGCGATGAGGGCGCCGAAGAGCAGGTTCCCGGGGCTGAAGTCCCGCCAGAGGGCACCCCAGACAATCACGAGCCACACCAGCAGCGGGAGTTCCTGCCGCAGCGAGATCCGTTTCCGGCTCATTTGGACACCACCGGCGGCTCGGGCTGGGCGATCGCAGGAACCTGGGTTTCCTGGCCGAGGACCGCATGGATGTACGAGGTCCGGTCCAGCATGTCCACGGCGGACTGGTCCGCCACCTTGTACAGCGGACCGGCGAATACGGTCAGCCCGACGCCGAAGATGACCAGGCCGAGGGTGGAGCCCACCATGGTCCGCGGCAACAGGGTGACGTTGGTCTTGCCGGCCCGGTCCCCCGTGGCCGAATCCTCGGGGGCTGCCAGCAGCACCGGGTCGGGGTGCTCGGCGTCCTCGGGCTTGCGCCAGAAGGCGCGGTTCCAGACGCGGGCGATGGCCAGCAGGGTCAGCAGGCTGGTCAGCACCCCGCCGATCACCAGGGCGTAAGCCAGCGGGGTTCCCAGCTGGACACCGGCCTGCAGCAAACCCAGCTTGCCCAGGAAGCCGGAGAACGGCGGGATGCCGGCCAGGTTCATGGCCGGGACGAAGAACAGCACCGCCAGCAGCGGGGACAGCTTCGCGAGCCCGGCGACGCGGTCCATCGAGGAACTGCCGCCGCGGCGTTCAATCAGGCCGGTTACCAGGAACAGGCTGGTCTGGATGGTGATGTGGTGCGCCACGTAGAAGACGGCGGCGCCCAGCCCGGCCACCGAGGACATTGCGAGTCCGAACACCATGTAGCCGATGTGGCTGACCAGGGTGAAGGACAGGAGTCGTTTGATGTCGCTCTGGGCCAGGGCGCCCAGGATCCCCACGATCATGGTCAGCAGGGCCGCGACCATCAGCGGGGTATTGAACGTGTCTCCCGGGAACAGCAGTGTTTCGGTGCGGACGATCGCGTAGACGCCCACCTTGGTGAGCAGGCCGGCGAACACCGCCGTGACCGGGGCAGGCGCCGTCGGGTAGGAGTCCGGGAGCCAGAAGGACAGCGGGAACACGGCCGCTTTGATGCCGAACGCCACCAGGAGCATCACGTGCAGCAGGTTCTGCGTGCCCTGGTCCAGGTCCGCGAGCTTGACGGCGAGATCGGCCATGTTGATGGTGCCGGTGGCGCCGTAGATCATCGCGATCGCGATCAGGAAGAGTATCGAGGACACTACGGAGACCACCACGTAGGTCACGCCGGCCCGGATCCGCGGCCCGGTCCCGCCGAGGGTCATCAGCACGTAGCTGGCGGTCAGCAGGATCTCGAACCCCACATAGAGGTTGAACAGGTCCCCGGAGAGGAAGGCGTTGGACACCCCGGCCACCAGGATCAGGTAGGTGGGGTGGAAGATCGACACCGGCGCGTCCCGGTCGCCGTCGGCCATGCCCTGCCCGGTGGCGTAGATCAGCACGGCGAGGCTCACGGAGGAGGAGACCACCAGCATCAGTGAGGAGAACTGGTCCACCACCATCACAATGCCCCACGGCGGGAGCCAGCCTCCGAGGTTGACGGCCGCCGTTCCGCCGTTCCAGACGGAGGCAAGCAGCCAGCACTCCAGCAGGAGGGTCAGGGAGAGCAGCGCGATGCTCACGGTCCGCTGTGCCCGCGAGTGCCGGATCAGCAGGAAGGTCAGGGCAGCGCCAAGGATGGGAAGGAGGACGGCGAGCGGGGCGAAACTGGCAATGTTCACTGTCCGCCTCCTTCCTTGGGTGGGGCAACATTCAGGGATCCGGGCTGTTCTTCCGAGGCGGCTGCCTCGGCATCCAGCTTGCGGTCGGCGACCTTGACCGTGGCCTCGGCGCCGTCGGGAACGTCGGACACGGATTGGCCGTCGGAGCCGATCATGGTCAGCGGGAACTCGGAGGTCTCCACCGGGATCACGGAGTCGTCCTCCACGTCGAAACTCGGAGTTTTCGCAACGCGGCGGTCCTCGGCGTCGTCCTGGATCTCATCCTCGCGGGCCAGCACCCAGGTCCGGTAGATGATGCCGAGCATAAACGCCGTCACGGCGAAGGAGATCACGATCGAGGTGAGGATCAGCGCCTGCGGCAGCGGATCGTTGTACTCCCCGGCGGCGGTGTCCTTGCTGTACAACGGCGCCAGGCCGGCGTAGCCGCCGGTGGCGAGGAGCAGCAGGTTGGTGGCGTTCGCGAGGAGCATCAGGCCCAGCAGGACCCGGGTCAGGCTGCGTTCCAGGATCAGGTAGATGCCGCACGCGTACAGGGCACCCATGACCGTCAGCAGGGTTAGGTTGACGCTCATGCTTTCCCCCTGACTGTGGTTTCGGCCGGAACCCCGGTAGCGTCCTGCCCGTCGGCCTGCCCGTCGGCCTGCCCGTCGGCCTGTACCGCCGGGTGTTCCTCGAAGTGTTCGTCGATTTCGGCGCCGAGGCTGCGCAGCACGTCCAGCACCAGGCCGACGACGACTATGTACACGCCGATGTCGAAGATCGTGGAGGTGACGAACTTGATGTCGCCGAAGACCGGCAGCCAGAACTCGATAATGGCGCTCTGGAACACCTGGCCGCCCAGCAGCAGCGGTACCAGACCCGAGGCGGCCGCGGTGGCGAGGCCGAAGCCCAGCAGGGTGCCGGCGCTGATCGGGGTGGCTTCGCGCAGCTCGAACCGGCCGCCGGCGAGGTAGCGGACGGTGAGCGCCAGCCCGGCGGTGAGACCGCCGGCGAAGCCGCCGCCGGGGGTGTTGTGGCCCGCCAGCAGCAGGTAGATGGAGAAGACGATGATGGAGTGGAAGATCAGCCGTGTGACGACTTCGAAGATGATGGAACGGCGTTCCGGCGCCATGGTCCGGCCGGCGACGAGCCAGGCGTCCCGGCTGGCGGCGGCGAACCGGCGGCTCATGGCCAGTGTGGCATCGTCACGGGTGTTTCCGCGGCCGGGCCCGGTTTTTCGGCGGCCGACGGTCCCCTCGGCCACGGTGGAGGAGGCCCGGATCCCCTCGCCGCGGCCCCGGACGAAGATCAGGCTGGCGACGCCGGTGGCCGCCAGGGCCAGCACCGCGATCTCCCCGAAGGTGTCCCAGGCGCGGATGTCCACCAGGGTCACGTTCACAATGTTCAGTCCGCCGCCGCCCTCGTAGGCCAGCTTGGGGAACTCGAGCGACACGGGCGTGGCCACCCGGGCGCCCAGGGCGTAGATGGCGGCAAACACCATGGTGACGCCGAAGGCGGCGCCGATGATCACACGCACCACCCGGTACTTCCCGCCGGTTCGGTCGCGCAGTTCGGCCGGGAGGCTGCGCATGGCCAGGACGAAGGCGACCAGGATGATGGATTCCACCAGCATCTGTGTCAGCGCGAGGTCCGGGGCGCCCTGCAGCGCGAACATCAGGGCAATGCCGTAGCCGGTGACGGACACCATCAGCACGGCCAGGAAGCGCTTGTTGGCGCGGACCGCTGCCAGCGCCCCGATCACAATTCCGGCACCCACGAAGATCTGCAGCGGGGAGTTGGGGTCAAGGAAGTAGAGGTCCTGCGGCAGCGGTTTGTTGGCCAGCACCAGCGCGGTGAGCGGCAGGACGAACGCCACGGTGAGGATGACGGTCAGGTAGAAATACAGCGAGCCGCGCTGGGTCCGTCCGGTGATCCAGACCGCGGCGTCGTCGAGCGCACCGATGGTCAGTTGGTAGCTGCGGTCGCCGTCGATCCAGCCGGGGACCAGCCCCTGGAGCCGGGCGACCGCGTTGCGGCCGTAGAACATGGCCAGGCCGAGGGCGAAGGTGATGGCCGTCAGTCCCAGGGCCGGGGTCAGGCCGTGCCACAGCGCCAGGTGTCCGGCGGCGTCCGCCGCGTCCTCGCCGTCGGGCACGAACAGCGCCGCGTAGGGCTGGATCCAGCCGTCGACGGGGGCCGGCCACAGCCCGTAGACGATAGTCAGGAGGCTCAGGATGGCGGGGGCGGCCAGGAAGGCCGGCTTGATCGGCTTGAACGGGGTGGTCTCGACGCCGGTTTTGACGGCGAAGGCCCCCCACATGAACCGTGCGCTGTAGGCGAAGGTCAGGATGGAGCCCAGGACCAGGCCGACCAGGACCACCAGCCCCCACGGGCCGGCGGCGGGGTCGGCGCTGTAGTGGACGAAGGCTTCGAAGACCGATTCCTTCGCGACGAAGCCGGCCAGCGGCGGGATGCCGGCCATCGACGCGGCGCCGACGGCCGCCACGACGGCGAGGCCGCGGGAGGAACGGTAGACGCCCGAGAGCTTGCGGATATCACGCGTTCCGGCCTGGTGGTCAATGATCCCCACCACCAGGAAGAGGGTGGCCTTGAACAGTCCGTGGGCGAGGAGCAGGGCAAGGCCGGCCAGCGCCGCATCGGGTTTGCCGAGGCCCACCACCATGGTCAGGAAGCCGAGCTGGCTGACCGTGCCGTAGGCCAGGATGAGCTTGATATCGGTCTGCCGCAGCGCCCGGTAGCCGCCGACCAGCATCGTGGCGAGGCCGAGGCCGAGGACCACCGGCAACCAGAACGCGGTGTCCGCGAATCCCGGCGCCAGCCGCGCCACGAGGTAGATGCCGGCCTTCACCATGGCCGCGGCGTGCAGGTAGGCGCTCACCGGGGTGGGGGCCGCCATGGCGCCGGGGAGCCAGAAGTGGAACGGGACCAGCGCCGATTTGGTGATCGCACCGATCAGAATGAGTACGACGGCGGCGCCCACGGCTCCCGCGGCGGGCCCGGTGACGAGGCCGGGCGCCAGCTCGAGGAGGGTCGAGATCCGGTAGGTCCCGGCGGTGAAGCCGAGGATGATCAGGCCCACCAGCATGGCCAGGCCGCCCGCGGTGGTCACGATCAGGGCCTGCAGGGCGGAACGCCGCGCTGAGAGCCTGGTCCGGGCGTAGCCGATCAGCAGGTAGGACAGGACCGTGGTCAGTTCCCAGAAAATGAACAGCAGGAGCAGGTCATCTGCCGTAACCAGGCCGAACATCACCCCGGCGAAGGCCAGCAGCTGGGCACCGAATCCCCCGAGGTAGTCGTCCTTGTCCTTGAAGTAGCGGGCGCAATAGACCAGGACCAGCGCCCCCACGCCAAGGACGAGCAGGGACATAATCCAGGCCAGGGCGTCCATCCGGAAGGCAAGCTCAATTTTCAGCTCGGGGATCCAGGGCATGACCTCGGCCAGGCCCGTGCCGGCACCACCGCCGCCCTGGTCGACTCCGGCGCCGGAGTAGACGGCGCCGTGCTGCAGGAGCAGCCAGACGAAGGAGCCCGCGGGTACCGCCGCGAGGGCGTAAAACGAATTCCGGCCGAACTTCCGGAAGATAAAGGGCGCCACAGCAGCCACCGCAAAGTGCACGGCAAGGACTGTGATCACTGGTATCTCCGCAACGTCAGGAATTCGATTGTCAAAAAGTCGGAGCAGGCGGGGCATTCGTTAGGTTCAGTCCGCAAAGTTTACCAAGCGTGGACAAATTCTTTTCACACGGTGCGCCGAGACCCCGGCGGCCTGCGGATAATATTCACGCTATGAACTCCGCTGCTGCCCCCGAGGCCATGCGTCCGGCCTCCGAACTGGAATCCGGAAGCCAGGTCACCCACAAGGGCCGCATCCTCGCGTGGGCAGCCTGGGACTGGGGCTCGGCTGCCTTCAACGCGGTCATGACTACGTTCGTCTTTACCGTGTACCTGACCTCCAATGCCTTCGGCGGCGAGGACCAGGCCTCCGCGGTCCTGGGCGGAGCACTGGCCATCGCTGGTGCGGCCATCGCCCTGCTGGCCCCTGTCACCGGGCAGCGCTCGGACACCGGCGGGCGCCGGAAGCTCTGGCTGGGGGTCAATACTGCCGCGGTGGCGCTCCTGACCGCGCTGTGCTTCTTCGTCTTCCCTCGGCCGGAGTTCCTGCTGCTCGGCGTGACGCTGATTGCGCTGGCGAATGTGTTCTTCGAGTTTGCCGGCGTGAACTACAACGCCATGCTCGCCCAGATCTCCACCCCGAAGAACATCGGCAAGGTCAGCGGCTTCGGCTGGGGCATGGGGTACCTCGGCGGGATCGCAGCGCTGCTGCTTGTGCTCCAGCTCTTCGTCCAGCCCAGCTTCGAATGGTTCGGCGCCTCGACGGAGGACGGACTGAACATCCGCCTGGTCGCGGTGTTCTCGGCCTTGTGGTTCTTCATCTTCGCGTTGCCGGTGCTCTTCGCCGTGCCGGAGCTTCCCAGGACGAAGCAGGGCGCGGGGCTGGGATTCCTGGCCTCCTACGGCCTGCTGGTGCGGCGGATCAAGGCGATCTACCGGACCAGCCCGCACACCATCTACTTCCTGCTCGCCAGTGCCGTATTCCGGGACGGGCTGGCCGCGGTGTTCACCTTTGGCGGCATCATCGCCGCCGGCACGTTCGGCTTCGAACTCAAGGACGTCATCTTCTTCGCGATCTTCGGGAACGTCGTCGCCGCCGTGGGAGCCATCCTGGGCGGCTTCCTCGACGACCGGATCGGGCCCAAGTCGGTCATCACCGGGTCGCTGGTGGGCCTGCTGATCGCCGGCTCGATGATTCTGGTCCTTGGCAACGCGAACCATTCCTTCTTCGGCATGGACTGGGCGGGCACCACCACGTTCTGGGTCTTCGGCCTGTTCCTGTGCCTCTTCGTGGGCCCGGCGCAGTCCTCCTCGCGGGCTTATCTGGCCCGGCTCGCCCCGCACGGCGAGTCCGGCGAGCTGTTCGGGCTCTACGCCACCACCGGCCGGGCTGTCAGCTTCCTGGCCCCCGCACTCTTCACGCTGTGCATCGCCGTCGCCGCCCCGCTGGTCGAGCCCGGAGAGGCACAGCGTTGGGGCATCCTCGGCATCATGGTGGTGCTGCTGGCCGGGCTGTTGCTCCTGCTCCCGGTCAAGGCGCCGGACAAGACCGACATCGCGGTGGTCCCCGCGGCCTGAAGCTGCCCGGAAAGCCGTCCGGCGCACTAGGCTGGAGGCATGAACGTGGATGAGACGGAACTGCCGGGGCTGGGCCGGCGCAAGGATTTTATGACCGCCTCCGGGCGGCGGATCGGCGTCGTGGAATACCGCGAAGGCCAAACCGAGCTAATAGTCTCCACATGGGACGATCCGGACACCTGCCAGGCGTCCATCCCGCTGACCGCCGATGAAGCCGCTGCGCTGGGGAACCTGCTCGGCGGCCAGCGGCTGGCCATGCAGCTTTCCGAAGCCCACCGCGAGGTCCCGGGAATCGTCACCCGGCAGTTCTCCATCGGGCCCGATTCCCCCTTCCGCGGCCAGCCGATGGGCAAGGCGCGCATCCGGACCAGGAGCGGTGCTTCGATTGTGGCCATCATGCGCGAAGGCGAAGTGCTCCCCTCGCCGGGCCCGGACGTCGTCATGCAACGCGGCGATCTCCTCGTGGCAGTAGGAACGCAAGAAGGCCTCGACACAGCAGCCGGCATCCTGCGCAACGGCTGACGGCATGGATCCGCTTGCACTGACCCTGATTGAACTCGGGGCCGTCGTCTTTTGCCTCGGCTTGCTGGCGAGGCTGGCGGGGCGGATCGGCATGTCCCCTATCCCGCTATACCTTGTCGGAGGTCTGTTCTTCGGTGCCGGCGGGATTGTGAAACTTGAGGGTATGCAGGAGTTCGCCCATCTCTCGAGCGAGATCGGCGTCATCCTTCTCCTGCTTATGCTCGGATTGGAATATACGGCTGCCGAGCTGGTCACGGGACTGCGCCGCTCCTGGCAGGCCGGGGCCCTGGACCTCGTCCTGAACTTCGCGCCGGGCGCCCTGCTGGCGGTCCTGCTCGGCTGGGGAGTCGTGGGAGCGATGGTGATGGGCGGGGTCACCTATATTTCGTCCTCGGGGATCGCGGCGAAGGTGATCACGGACCTGGGCCGGATCGGCAACCGCGAGACTCCGGTGGTGCTCTCGATCCTGGTGTTCGAGGACCTGGCCATGGCGGTCTACCTGCCGATCCTGACCGCGACCCTGGCTGGCGTCAGTTTCGTCGTGGGCCTGCAGACCGTCGGGATCTCGCTCGCCGTTGTCACCGTCGTGCTGCTGGTGGCACTGCGGCACGGGCACCACGTGTCCAAGGCCGTGCACAGCGAAAACTCCGAGGTGTTCCTGCTCAACCTGCTCGGGGCCGCGCTGCTCGTGGCCGGGCTGGCCTCGGCCATGCAGGTGTCCGCGGCCGTGGGTGCCTTTATGCTCGGAATCGCCATTTCGGGGGCCACCGCGCACAGCGCCACCAGGATCCTGGAGCCCTTACGGGACCTCTTCGCTGCGATCTTCTTCGTGGTCTTCGGCCTCAACACAGACCCCTCCACCATCCCGCCCGTGCTGGGCTGGGCCCTGCTGCTGGCTGTCGTCACTGCCGCTACCAAGATGATCACTGGAATCTGGGCGGCCAGGCGGGCCGGGATCGGCCGGCCCGGGCAATTCCGCGCCGGCGCCGCGCTGATCGCCCGCGGGGAGTTTTCGATCGTGATTGCCGGCCTGGCCGTCGCCTCCGGCGTGGTGCCCCAGGAGCTCGCGGCCCTGGCCACCGCCTACGTGCTGATCATGGCCGTGACGGGCCCGCTCGCAGCCAGGTTCGTGGAGCCGGTGGTGGCGATGCTGCGCCGGCCCGCGAAACCGCCCACGGTGCGGACCGCGGACGGCATCTAGCTCCGCCCTGGGCCGCGGTCCCAGCGTCCGTGCCGCGGGTGCAGGAGCGCCGGATCAGCCGAGCGGAGTTCAGACGTCCGTGCGGTGGAAGTTCAAGTGGCTGCGGCTCGCCGTCGGGCCGCGCTGGCCCTGGTAGCGGTTGCCGTACTCGCCGGAGCCGTACGGGTACTCGGCGGCGGAAGTGAGCCGGAAAAAGCACAGCTGGCCGATCTTCATACCCGGCCACAGCTTGATCGGCAGCGTCGCCATATTGGACAGCTCGAGCGTCACGTGTCCGGAGAAGCCCGGATCGATAAACCCTGCCGTGGAGTGCGTGAGCAGGCCCAGCCGGCCCAGCGAGGACTTGCCCTCAAGCCGGGCAGCGATGTCGTCGGGGAGAGTCACCGTTTCGTAGGTGGAGCCCAGGACAAATTCCCCGGGGTGGAGAATAAAGGGTTCGCCGGACTCGACCTCGACCAGGCGGGTCAGCTCGGGCTGCTCCTCTGCCGGGTCGATATGGGCGTACTTGTGGTTGTCGAAGAGGCGGAAGAATTTGTCGATCCGGACGTCAACCGACGATGGCTGAACCATGGCAGGGTCAAACGGCTCCAGAACGATCCGTTGGGAGTCAATTTCGGCACGAATGTCGCGGTCGGAGATCAGCACAGTCTCAAAATTACCGTACTCGCCGGGGACAAAAGTGCGCGGGTCGAGTGTTACGGCACTGCCTCTACGGCCCTGTCTGCTCTTCCAGCACCGACTTGAGCTGCTCCAGTTGGCAGACCTCGGCCTTCATCCGGCGGCGGAGGGGGGACTTCAGCCGGGCCAGGAGTCCCCGGGGCTCGCATTCCACGGCGAAACGGACGCGGGTGCTTCCGCCTTCCGTACTCAGGTAGTAGCCGCCGCGCGTCCGCTCCGGCCCGCCCAGGCCCCTGTACTGGATTTCCGCCCCGGGCCGCGCCTCGGTGATCTCGAAATCCCCGCAGATGGCGCGCCCGCCCGGGCCGGTGACGGTCTGCCGGTACACGGCCCCCTTGGTCCCGGCAGCGCCGGATTCCAGTTCAATGCTGCGGACACCGGCACGCCAGGCCGGCAGGTTGCGGGCGTCGAGGAGGAAGTCATACACGCTCATGGCATCCCGTTTGATGACGACGTCGTATTCTGCGATTGCCACGGAAATCCTTGCTCGGCGGACGGCTGATGGGCGTAGCCCGCTTCCCCGGAACTGCAGCTAACTCCTTCAGGATAGACAGCAAGGCCCGCCCCGCGCGGTTGCGGGGACGGGCCTTTATCGAAGAGTTATGGGACTCCGCGGATTGTGTACTGCTCTGTGACTACTTCGCAGCGGCTGATGCAGGGCCTACTTTTCGGTGAGTTTCGGCACCGAGAACACCACGATCGCACCGACCACGGCGAAGGCCGCGAACATGTAGAAGTTGAGCTGCCAGCCGAAGGCCAGGCCGGCGATCAGGCCGCCGATCAGCGGCCCGCAGATGGCGCCGATGCGTCCGATGCCGAGCGACCAGCTTAGGGCGGTGGCGCTCAGGGACTGCGGATAATGCGTGGCGCAGTAGCCGCCCACCAGGATCTGGGTTCCCACCGAGCCGAGCCCGGCGAAGGCGACGATGACGAGCAGCATCGCCAGCGGGAGCTGGAGGCTCAGCATAAGGATGGACACGAAGGCCAGGAGGAATGACGCCGTCACTACCTTGCGGATGCCGATCTTGTCCGCCAGGACGGAGGCGCTGATGGAGCCGACGATCGCGCCGGCATTGAGCACCAGCAGGAAGGTCAGGGCGTCGCCGAGCTGGAAACCGGCCTGCCGCATGATCTGCGGCAGCCAGGTGTTCAGCCCGTAGACCAGCAGCAGTCCGCAGAAGTTCGCCATCGCGAACAGGACGCTGGAGCGGATCCACTTGCGGGTGAAGAGGGTCTTCATGGCCGATTTCGGAGCATCTGCGCCGGTCTTGACGTCCTCCGCGGTGACGATGTCCGAGTAGATCAGGCCGTAGCGGGTTGCGGTCGCTTTGGCTTCCTCGATGCGCTGCTTGCGGGCGAGGTAGGCCACCGATTCGGGCAGGAGTTTCCAGGCGATGGGGAGCAGAGTGACGAGGGGCAGCGCGCCGATGGCGTACATCCAGCGGAAGTCGATGTGCTGCAGCAGGTTGATGGCGAGGAGGGAGGCGCCGACGCCGCCCACGGAGTAGCCGCTGAACATCACGGCGTTGGCGATCTGGCGCCGCTCCTTGCGGGCGTATTCGACTGTCAGCGCAATGCATGTGGGCACGATCCCGCCCAGGCCCAGGCCTGTCAGGAACCGCAGGAGGCCGAAGACCTCGGCGGATGGCGCGAAGGCCGTGAGCAGCATGCAGGTGGAGAACCACGCGATGCAGGCAAGCATGATGCGCCGGCGGCCCAGCTTGTCGGTCAGGATGCCGACGGAGAGCGTGCCGACGAGCATACCGACCAGGGCGAGGCTGCCGATCAGGCCGGCCTGCGCAGGGGTGACGCCCCAGTCCTGGAACTTCAGGATCGTGGGGACGGTGGACCCGTAGACCACCAGGTCATAACCATCAAAGACGATGGCCACGAAACACAGGATGAGGACCGCGTGGCCCTTCCACCGGGGCATGGCCTCGTTGTGCAACTCAGTCGGCATTGACTGCGTCATGGGGACCTCTCATTGTGATTTCGAAGGGATTTGTGTGACAGATCACATGCTGTGCCCACTGTGTCACGCATCTGTTCCGACAGTAAACAAATCAGCATATTTCGTTTCTGTAACGATCGTCAGCGGTATGCGCTGATTCCGGTTGCCGTGAAGCATCGGCGCGTGCTCAGTCCAGGAGTTGCGCAAACGCCTCGTCCACAGCCTGCCAGGGAGCCGTTCCCGGTTCCTCCGTCACCCACCAGATGAGCCCGGCCAGTGCCGTGCTCTGCACGGACCAGGCGAACACCTGGGCACGGAGGGTATCCACGCCCGGTTGTGCGGCGGCGAAGTCATAAAGGTTCTGTCGCCACAGCCGGAACGGGGCCGAGGTGCTGCTCTGCAGCTCGGGGGTCCGTCCGACGATGCGGATCCGGTGCCGGGCGGTCGGGTCGACGTCGCCGTCGCGGATCATGTCGACAAGGGCGGTGCGCGCGCGCTCGAACAGCGGGGCCTGCGGAGAGGTCTGCTCGAGCGCATCCGTGAGGATCCGGAACGAGGCCGCTAGCGGGCCCCACACCATGTCCGCCTTCGTCGGGTACCGGCGGAAGATCGTGCGCGCGGTGACACCCGCCTCGGCGGCGATGTCGGCGACGGAGACCTCGTGGAATCCGCGCTCCGACCAGAGCCGCAGGGCGACGGCCTCGATCTGTTCGGCCGTGACGACGACCGGGCGTCCGCGAAGTGCCTTCGGTGTCCCGGTATCAGCCATGGCAATACCCTAGTCGCAGACATCTTTATGTCATAGGGTGACGTAAAGTAGCCCGGCGTCGGTCCGGCTGCGTAACCCGGACACAGGCGTCCGGCAAGCTAAGGAGCAAGGCATGTCAGAGTCGAAGTTCTTTGACCACAGCTATGACGTCGTCGTCGTTGGCACCGGCGCTGCGGGACTGGCCACAGCCATGGGCGCCGCAGACGAGGGCCTGCGGGTCCTTCTTCTGGAAAGCACCGGCAAGTGGGGCGGCAACACGGCCATGTCTGGGGGCGGCATGTGGCTGCCCAACAACCCGCTGATGCAGCGCGACCGCGCCGGCGACTCCCGCGACGAGGCGCTGGCCTACCTCGAGGTGACAGTCGGCGACGAGGGTCGCGCCACGACACGGGCCCGCAAGGAGGCATTCGTCGACGGCGTCGCCGACTTCGTCACCACCGCAGAGAAGTACGGCGTAACGTTCGTGCGTGCGGCGGACTACCCCGACTACTACCCCGAGCTCCCGGGCGGCAAGATCGGCCGTGGCCTGGAGGTGAAGCCGTTCGATATCAAGAAGATCGGTGACTGGTGGAAGACGTGCCAGGCGCCCGCCGCACTCCCGGTCAAGACCGACGACGTGTGGCTCCTGGGCCGCGCCTGGTCGACGCCCGCCGGCTTCGTCCGCGGGGCGCAGCTCGTCTTCCGCGCCCTCGGCGGCGTGGTCACCGGCAAGAAGCTCGGCGGCATCGGCGCCGGTTTCGCCGCAGCGTTCCTCGACGTCGTCGTGCAGAAGCAGGGTACTGAGCTGTGGCTGAATGCGCCGCTGCAGGACCTCGTCGTCGAGGACGGCCGCGTCGTTGGGGCGAGGATCACGCGCGACGGCAGGCCTGTGACCATCGGCGCGACCCGTGGCGTGATGCTCGCCGGCGGCGGCTTTGACCACAACAAGGACCTCCGGCAGAAGCACCACGGGATCGACGGCGACCCGTCGGGCGCGCCCGGCAACCTCGGGCGCCCCATCGAGATCGCGCAGGACAACGGCGCCGCGCTCGAGCTCATGGACGACGCGTGGTGGGGCGGATCGATCGCCGCAGCGCCGGGCCACGGCCCGGCGTTCATCGTCGGAGAGCGTTCCCTGCCCTACTCGGTCATCCTCGACGCCAAGGGTGACCGGTTCGCGAACGAGTCCGAGTCCTACGTCGACCTCGGTCACCACATGCTCGAGCACGACAAGGACGGCCCGTACTGGCTGGTCGGCGACGTGCGGCACGCCCGGCGCTACCTGCGCACCTTCGCGATCGACCCGAAGAACAACAAAGCCATGAAGGAGGCGGGGATCATGGTCAAGGCGGACACGGTGGTTGAGCTCGCCGCGAAGCTCCACATGGATCCCGCTCGTCTACAGGCGACCATCCACCGGTTCAACGGCTTCGCGCGGACCGGCGTCGACGGCGACTTCGGCCGCGGCAACTCAGCCTACGACCGCTACTACGGCGACCCGACGGTGCACCCCAACGCCTGCCTCGGTCCGCTCGAAAAGGGCCCGTTCACCGCATTCAAGGTGGTGATCGGAGACCTCGGCACCAAGGGCGGGGTCGTCACCGACGCGCAGGCCCGGGCGTTGCGCGCCGACGGCACTGTCATCGAAGGCCTCTACTCGGCGGGCAACAACTCCGCCTCCGTCATGGGGCGGACATACCCCGGTCCCGGTTCGACCATCGGCCCCGCCGTCGTGTTCGGTCTCCGCGGTGCGCGCCACATGGCGCGCCAAGGCAGCTGACGGCGCAGGGCAGAGGGACGGGACGCGTCACGCATCCCGTCCCTCGGTCTTCTCCCCCAACGCCACCCGCCGTGTGCCCTGGGCGCAATCGGAAACCGGTTCGAGTGTTCTGAGAAGGCTTCCGACTGGGGTAATGTAAATCTCGTTGTTTCACCGGGACCAGGTCCGGCCTTTCGGACGGTCCCACTGCGGCTGTAGCTCAATGGTAGAGCGCTAGCTTCCCAAGCTTGATACGCGGGTTCGATTCCCGTCAGCCGCTCCAATTCCCGCACGGCCGTGGCCGGAACCCAGCCCGGCGGACGTCCCCGGGGCCGTTAGGTCAGTACCTGTATCGTTCGAAGTCAGGAACCTTTCCGGTTCCGCTACAGGAGCGATCATGGCTGACAAATCCCCCCGTCAAGCAGCATCCAAGAAATCCGGCAAATCCATCAAGGAAAAGCGGGCCGACAAGAGGACCGCTGCAGCGCCGCCCAGCTCCCTGGACAAGGCCACCAGCGCCAAGCCGGCGAGTCCCAAAAAGAAGTGAGCGGCACCGTGGGCCACCTCACCCTCGGAGTCGTTGCCAGCACGCGGAAACCTGACGAGCGGCGCCTCCCGATCCACCCCCTCCATCTGGACCGCATCGCCCCGGAGCTCCGGCAGCAGCTGATCCTGGAAGAGGGTTACGGCAAGCGGTTCGGCCTTTCGGACGCCGACCTGGCACCGCTGGTGGGGCGCCTGGTCCCCCGTGCGCAGCTGCTGGCCGAGGCCGACGTCGTGCTCCTGCCGAAGCCGCAGCCCGAGGACCTCGCCGAACTCCGGGACGGTCAGGTCCTGTGGGGCTGGCCGCACTGTGTCCAGGACCTGGCCATCACCCAGCTGGCCATCGACAAGAAGCTCACGCTGATCGCCTTCGAGGCGATGAACCACTGGGCCAGCGACGGCGGCTTCGGCCTCCATGTCTTCCACAAAAACAACGAGCTGGCCGGCTACTGCTCGGTGCTGCACTCCCTGGCACTGACAGGATCCACGGGGGTCTACGGCCGCCGCCTCAGCGCCGTCGTCATCGGTTTCGGGGCCACGGCCCGCGGCGCCGTCACGGCCCTCAACGCCCACGGCATCCATGACGTCCAGGTGCTGACCAACCGCGGGGTTGCCGCTGTGGGTTCCCCCATCCATTCGGTGCGGATCGCGCAGTTCGACCACGACGATCAGGCGCCATTTCGCAGCGAGGTCATCACCGACCGGGGCCGCGTGCCCCTCGCGCCGTTCCTCGCCGCGAGCGACATCGTGGTCAACTGCACCCTGCAGGATCCCAACGCGCCGCTGACGTACCTGCACTCCGAGGACCTGGATGCGTTCCGGCCGGGGAGCCTGATCGTGGACGTGTCCTGCGACGAGGGCATGGGCTTCAGCTGGGCGAAATCCACCACGTTCGCCGAGCCGATGTTCAAGGTCGGGGACCACATCGACTACTACGCGGTGGACCACAGCCCCTCCTACCTGTGGAACGCCTCCAGCTGGGAAATCAGCGAGGCGCTGCTGCCGTTCCTGGAGACTGTGATCACGGGCCCCGGAGCCTGGGCCGCGAACGAGACCATCCGCCGCGCGATCGAAATCCGCGACGGCGTGGTCCTCAATCCGGACGTACTGCAGTTCCAGCAGCGGAAGCCGGAGTACCCGCACGCCCCGCTGCCCGTCTAGCGCCGGCCCAGGGTTTTCGCTGCTGAAACGGACAGCCGCGGCGTGGATCCACGCAGCGGCTGTCCGAAAACGGTGCGGAAAGCTAGGATCCGGCATCCTTGCGGACGATCTTCACGAGCCGCCGCCGGTCCTTCACGTCCACTTTGAGCATCAGCTGGCCGCGGCGGGCCAGCACGACGGCGACCGTCGCCGCGGCCAGGGCCGGCACCCCGCCGGAGACCAGGATGGCGGTGTGCGGATCCACATGCTCGGCCAGCCACCCGATCATCGGCCCGCCAATGGCCTGCCCGCCGATCAGCACCATGATGTACAGGCTCATGACGCGCCCTCGGATGGCCATATTGGAGCTGATCTGGACCAGCTGGTTAGCCGCTGTCAGGAACATCAGGCACCAGAACCCTGCCAGTACCATCGCCGCCCCGAACCACACCATGGACGGCGCCAGGGAGGCGAGGCAGAGCATCAGCCCGTACATCCCCGCCCCCAGCATCACCGAACGCAGCCTCAGTTCCCGCCGGCGGGCGGAGGTGATGGCCCCGGCCAGCGCCCCGAGGGCCACCAGCGCGTTCAGCAGGCCGTAGCCGCCGGCGCCGACGTCGTACACGTTGTCCGCGAAAGCGGCCAGCAGCACCGGCAGGCTCATCGCGAATACGGCGATGAAGCCGGCCATCAGCCACGGCCAGTAGATGGTGGGTTTGCTCAGCGCATAGTTCAGCCCCTCCTTGAGCATGCCCTTGCGCTTGGGCACCGGCGCGCTGATGTGCAGCTGGTCCTTCCGCAGCGTGAGCAGCATCGCAACCGTGAAGCAGCAGGCGACGGCGTTCGCGGCGAACGCCCAGCCGGCCCCTACCGCGGTGAGCAGGAGCCCGGCGAGCGCAGGCCCGATCAGGCCGCCGAGCTGGAACGTCGTTGAGTTCACGCTGATGGCGTTCCGGAGGTAGGTCGGGCCGACGAGTTCATTGACGAAGACCTGCCGCGCGGGCTGGTCCAGCACGGTGACCAGGCCCAGGGACAGGGCGATCACGTACACGTGCCAGACCTCGATCCGCTGGCTCACCGCCAGCACCGCGAGGATGGCTGCCAGTACGGCTGCCGCCGACTGGCACAGCATCAGGATCTTCCGCTTCGCGAAGCGGTCCGCCATCATGCCGGCCCACGGGCCCAGGAACAGCGAGGGCAGGAACTGCAGCGCCACGGTGATCCCGACGGCGGTAACGGAGCCGGAGAGCTGGAGTACCAGCCAGTCCTGGGCGATCCGCTGCATCCACAGAGCGATCACGGCGATGAAGTGGCCGATCACGAAGATGCGGAAATTGCGGACTTTCAGTGAAATGAAGGTGTGGCGCCAGGGAAGCCGCTGGCTGACGACGGCGATGGGCGCGGTGTTCGTGTCCGGCAGTGCAGTTACGTTGGCCTCTAACGGCGGAGGGGGTGCCACGGAAAGTCCTCAAAGGAGCGGGTGAGCGGGGATCCCTTAACGCTAAGCTGGCCGCAGCAGATTGTGGAAGCTTATTCACCGCATAACTCGCATTACGAACCGCAATGCGGCGCGAGATCGCCGCAGCTCAGGAGACCGCATGTTCGAACCCGCCCAGCTGCGATCCTTCCTGGCCGTGGCTGAAACTCTGAGCTTCACCAAGGCGGCGGAACGGCTGGGCCTGGCGCAGCCGACGGTCAGCCAGCACGTGCGCAAGCTCGAGACCGCTGCGAAGCGGGTCCTGGTGGCCAGGGACACCCGGGATGTGCGGCTGACCGACAACGGGGACGCCATGGCCGGGTTCGCCCGCAGCATCCTGGCCGCGCACGACGCCGCCTCCCGCTATTTCTCCGGATCGGCCATGCGCGGACGGCTGCGTTTCGGCACGGCCGACGACCTCGCGATCACCGGGCTGCCGAGGATCCTGCGGGAGTTCCGGCAGGTCTATCCGCAGATCAACCTGGAACTGACAGTGGGCCAAAGCGACCAGCTCTACAAGCGGCTCAACGCCGGGCAGCTGGACCTTGTCTTCGTCAAGTGGGTGGCCGGGGCCAAGGACGGCACCGTGGTGCAGACGGACTCCTTCGCCTGGGTGGGCCTGGAACAGACCGTGCTGGACCCGGCCGAGTCCGTGCCGCTGATTGCCTACCCCGCTCCCAGCCTGAGCCGGAAGCTGGCCATCGACGCGCTCGAGTCCGCCGGCCGGACCTGGCGGATCACCTGCACCACGCGACAGATCAGCGGGGTGCTGGCCGCAGTCCGCGCCGGGATCGGGGTGGCGGTCATGCCGTCCTCGCTGGTGCCGGATGACCTGAAGATCATCACCCGGCGCTTCGACCTGCCGCCGGTGGGCGACGTCGATTTCACCCTGATCCGCAACCCGCTGGCCAACACCGAGGTGATCGAGGCCCTGACCCAGACCATCGCGGGCCGGACCCTGAAGCGCTCCGCCTAGGCGGCCGGAGGGCCCCTGCGTACTCGCTGATGTACCTACTCGGATTGAGTACTTACGCATACCATTGATCCACTTGAGTTCGTGACATATCCTGAGTGTGTTGAAGGTCAAGCAGAGGCCTATGACAACGATTCGAAACACGAACGCTGTCCTTTGTGTCTGCCATGCGGCGACCCACCGGAGGCGTTCGGGATAGGCCGACAATGACGCCAGCCGTAAACCGCCCCCACTCATCCGCATCAGCCCGCAGCCTCAAGCCCGTGGGCCCGCTTTCGCAGGTGGTGCACCGCGGCTCCGCTGCCCATCACCCCAGCCGCGGACGTCTGGACCCGCACCCTACGACCCTGGTGGAGGCCGAGTACGTCGGCAGTCCCTACTGCGAACGCTGCGGAACCGACGAGTTCATCTATCTCGAGACTTTTGTCCCTGCCACTCACCACCGGGACGGTTCCATCAACAAGCTGGGCGAAGTCACGTACTTCTGCTCCGGCTGCGACGACTTCTCGGCCCACGCCGTGCCTGCCTCGTGGGTTCCACCCGGCTGGTACTTCGGCTGAGCCGGCTGGCTCCGAGCAACAAAGACACGCGCCGGGGGGCCACTTTTGGTGGGTGGCCGCCCGGCTCGTTTTTGTTGCCCGCGGGGTGTCGCCTCCGGGGAGGCGGCCGCTAAATCAGTCCGTCCGAGATGTGGTTCGGGGTGCCGAAGCGGTGCGCCGTGATACTGACGGCCTGCTCGTGCAGGAACGGCAGCAGTTCGACGCGTCCGGCTTCGGTGACCGGGTGGAAGTAGACCGCCAGGTCGGGACGTCCCCCGGTCGCCTCGGCCAGGGCTTCGGCGTCCCCGCCGATGAGCCGGATCCGCGACGTTGCGAGCCTGGCCGCGCCGGCGAGCTTGCCCGCGGAGGCCAGCCAGTCGGCGTCGTTCTCGACGGTCACCTCGATGCCGAGGCCGGTGAGGACGGTGCGCAGCCGGGCCGGGAGTTCGACGGCGGTGGACACCGTCAGTGCGGAGCCCGCCAGGACGCCGGCCGCCACGGTCCGGACCAGGTGGGCGAGCGGTTCGCCGCCGGAGAGCCGCACCGTGACCGGCAGCGACCGGTAGCGGAAGATGTTCCGCTCGGCGCTGAGCCCGGAGACATCCTTGGCGGTGCCGAATTCCTCGGCCCAGGCGAGGGCGTCGGAGGCCAGGGCGCGCTGCAGCGGTTCCAGCTCGCCGTCGGCCAGGAAGCCCTGGGCTGCCTGCTCCAGCCGGCGGACGCCGGCATGCGCGGCGGCCTTGCCGGCCGCTTTGCCGGCCGCGCCGCTGGGCTTGCTGACCCATTCGCCGAGCCCAACAAGGTAGTTGGGCCCGCCGGCCTTGGTGCCGGCGCCGACGGCGGACTTCTTCCAGCCGCCGAAGGGCTGGCGCTGCACGATGGCGCCGGTGATGCCGCGGTTGACGTAGAGGTTGCCAGCCTGGACGGTGTCGAGCCAGACGCCCACTTCCTCCGGGTTCAGCGAGTGCAGGCCGGAGGTGAGGCCGTACTCGATCTGGTTCTGGATGGCGATGGCGTCTTCCAGGGTTTCGGCGGTCATCACGCCCAGGACGGGGCCGAAGAATTCAGTGAGGTGGAAGTAGGAGCCGCGGCGCACGCCGTAGCGCACGCCCGGGCTCCAGAGCTTGCCCGTCCCGTCCAGCTGCTTCGGCTCGACGGCCCAGTTTTCGCCTTCGCCGAGGGTGGTGAGGGCGTTGAGGAGCTTGCCGCCCGCGGGTTCGATGATCGGGCCCATCTGGCTGGAGGGATCCTCCGGGTAGCCGACCTTCAGGGACGTGACGGCGTCGATCAGCTGGTTGTGGAACCGCCTGGACTGGGCCACGGATCCCACGAGGATCACCAGTGAGGCGGCGGAGCACTTCTGCCCGGCGTGGCCGAAGGCGGAATACGCGACGTCCTTGGCGGCGAGGTCCAGGTCGGCACTCGGGGTGACGATGATGGCGTTTTTGCCGCTGGTCTCGGCGAGCAGGGGCAGGTCCTTGCGGAAGGAACGGAACAGTTCGGCGGTCTCGTAGCCGCCGGTGAGGATCACCCGGTCCACCGCGGGGTGGGAGATCAGCTGCCGGCCAAGCTCACGCTCGCCCAGCTGGACCATGGTCAGGACGTCCCGCGGGACGCCGGCCTCCCACAGGGCCTCGATCATCACGGCACCACTGCGGCGGGCCTGTTTGGCGGGCTTGATCACGACGGCGGAGCCGGCTGCGAGGGCGGCCAGGGTGGAGCCGGCAGGGATGGCGACCGGGAAGTTCCACGGCGGGGTCACAACGGTGAGCTTCGCCGGGACGAAGGTGGCGCCGTCGACGTCGTCGAGCTTGCGGGCCGCTTCGGCGTAGTAGTGCGCGAAGTCGACAGCCTCGCTGACCTCCGGGTCGCCCTGGTCGATGGTCTTGCCGGTTTCGCTGGCCATGACCTCCAGCAGGTCGGCGCGGCGGGCTTCCAGGACATCGCCGGCGCGGTGCAGGATCGCCGCACGCTCGTCACCGGAGAGGGCGCCCCAGGCCTTGCCCTTTTCCACCGCGGTGTCGATCACGGTGTTGAGGGTCTGCTCGTCGTTGATGGTGGCCGCGTCCACGGCGGCGTTGCCAAGGCTCGAGGAGGGGACCCGTTCCAGGATCGCGCGGCCCCAGTCGCGGTTGGCGGGCAGCGAGGGGTCGGTGTCCGCGGTGTTCTCGAAGGAGTCGTGCGGCATGGGCTCGGCCGGAAGGCTGCGGTTCTGCCGGCGGTTGGGCGGCGGGACCTCGTCGTCGAGCTTGGCGAGGGAGGCGAGGAAGCGCTGCTTCTCGCGCTCGAAGAGCGTTTCGTTCTCGCTGAGTTCAAACACGGCGGACATGAAGTTGTCCTGGCTGGCGCCTTCCTCGAGCCGGCGGATCAGGTACGCGATCGCGACGTCGAACTCGGCGGGGTGGACCACGGGGGTGTAGAGCAGGAGCGAGCCGACGTCCTTCTTAACGGCCTCCGCCTGGCCCTGGGCCATGCCGAGCAGCATCTCGAACTCGATGCCCTGCTGTGCGGTATCCGCGATGCCGCGCTGCTTGGCCAGCAGCCAGGCGAACGCGATGTCGAAGAGGTTGTGCCCGGCGACGCCGACCCGGATGTTGCGGATCCGGTCCGGGTGCAGCGCGTAGTTGATGACTCGCTTGTAGTTGGTATCCGAGTCCTGCTTGGTGCCCCAGGTGGCGAGCGGCCAGTCGTGCAGGGACGCTTCGACCTGTTCCATCGGCAGGTTGGCGCCCTTCACCACCCGGACCTTGATCGCGGCGCCGCCGTCGGCGCGGCGGGCGGAGGCCCAGTCCTGCAGGCGGATCATGGCGGCGAGTGCGTCCGGGAGGTAGGCCTGCAGCACGATGCCGGCCTCGAGGTTCTTGAACTCCGGCTTGTCCAGGATCCGGGTGAAGACCGCGATGGTCATGTCCAGGTCCTTGTACTCCTCCATGTCCAGGTTGATGAACTTGGCGTTCTGTCCGCCGGCGGCAAAGGACGCGGCGCGGGTGAAGAGCGGGGTGAGCTTCTCGACCACATGCTCCACGGCCTCGTCGAATGCCCAGGCCGAGTGCGGGGCCACCGTGGAGGAGACCTTGATGGAGACGTAGTCGACGTCGGGACGGGCGAGCAGTTTATGCGTTCCCTCAAGGCGGCGCGAGGCCTCGTGTTCCCCGAGTACAGCCTCGCCCAGGAGGTTGACGTTGAGCTTGATGCCGTCCTTGCGGATCTTGGCAATGGCCGGGCCCAGCTTGGCGTCGGTGGCGTCGACAATGAGGTGGCCGACCATTTCACGGAGCACCCGGCGGGCGATCGGGATGACCACCTGCGGGAGCGCCGGAGCCACGGTGCCGCCGAGGCGGACGGCGCCGCGCATGTACCAAGGCAGGAAGGCGGGGACCTTGGGGGCCAGCGCGGCAAGGTTGCGGGCGGCGACTTCCAGGTCCTCGGGGCGGACGACGCCGTCGACGAACCCGACGGTGAAGTCCAGTCCGTTGGGGTCCTTCAGGACGCCGGCGAGCTGCTCGGCGGAGGCGTCCACCGGGACCTTAGCCGCCTCGGTGAGCCAGCGGCGTACCAGCCCGATGGTTTCCTCGGCGAGGGCTGCGGCCTCAAGGACCGGGGAGCCTTCCGAGACGGGTGCGTGCGCGGCCGCGTTGCCGGTGTTCACACCGGACTCCGTTGAAATGTTGGTCATGGCTGGTACTCGTTCTTTCTCAAAATATGGACCGTTCTAGATTCAGTATGCGACCGGATTTTCATAAGATAAAGCGATGTTTTCCGAGCAATACTGGTTAGGAAAATCGAAGCCTCCCGGACCGGTTGCAACCATCCCCGAACACACGAATGCGCTATCACTTTTGGCTCCCAAAGGGCTTGTTTGGGGAACCAAAAGTGATAGCGCAACCCGGGTGACCGGCTAGGCGAGGGGGCGGTGCATCTCCACGAGCTCTTCGTGCCGCGGGCTGTCCGGGTTCATCAGCGAATGCTTGCGGCCGTAGCCGAAGTAGATGATCAGGCCGATGACGAGCCAGACGCCGAAACGGGCCCAGGTCTCCCAGTGCAGCTGGAACATCAGGAACGCCGATGCCAGCACACCAAAGGCCGGAACCAGCGGCATCAGGGGGAGCCGGAACGTGCGGGGGGCATCGGGCCTCTTGTAGCGGAACACGATGACCGAGAAGCAGACGACGACGAAGGCAGCCAGGATGCCGATGTTGGTCAGGTCGGCGACGGCCTTGATCGGGAACACGCCGGCGAGCAGAGCGGAGGCGATTCCGGCGATCCAGGTGACACGCTGCGGCGTGCCGTGGCGGTCCGTCTTGGAGAACCAGCCGGGGAGCAGCCCGTCGCGGCTCATCGAGAACCAGACGCGGGTGACGCCGAGCAGGAAGGTGAGCATGACGGTCAGGATGGACAGCACGGCAAAGACTGAGATGATCGTGGCGATGACAGGCAGGCCCACGCTGTTGAACGCGGAGGCAAAGCCGGCCTTGGGGTCGATTTCCTGGTAGTTCTGCATGCCGGTGAGCACCAGGGTCGCAGCGACGTACAGGAGCATCGCAACAACCAGGGAAATGATGATTGCCTTCGGCATGTGTTTCTTGCCGTCCTTCGCCTCTTCCGCGGCGGTGCTCATCGCGTCATAACCGAACACGGCGAAGAACACCGTGGCCGCTCCCGCCACTACCGGACCGAACCCGCTGGGCATGAACGGGTTGTAGTTACCGGTGTCGATGTAGAAGATGCCGAGACCAATGATGAAGAGGATCAGGATGACCTTGATCGCCACGGCAATGAGTTCGAAGCGGCCGAAAGTCTTGGTGCCGCGGGACAGGATCCAGGTCACGATCAGACAGACTACGATCGCCGGGATGTTGACGATGCCACCGGTGCCTTCATCCGGAGTCGCGGTCATCCAGACGGGCATATTGATACCGATGCCGGAGAGGAAAGCGTCGAAGTAGCCCGAAATACCGATCGCCACCACGGCCACGATCGCGATGTATTCCAGCAGCAGGTCCCAGCCAATGAACCAGCCGATGATTTCGCCAAGCGCCACGTAGCCATACGTGTAGGCCGAACCCGCCCGCGGGATCATGCCGGCGAATTCCGCGTAGGACAATGCGGCCGCCGCGGAGGCGAGGCCCGCGATCAGGAACGAGAACAGCACGGCCGGGCCGACGCCGGGCTCGGTCTCGCTGCCGTGGGCGACGAGGCCCGCCAGGGAGAAGATGCCGACGCCGATGATGCCGCCGACGCCGATCGCGGTCAGCTGCCAGAGCCCCAGGCTCTTGAACAGACCGCTGTGTAGGTTTTCTTCCTCGATGTCGTCGATGGGCTTGCGCCGCATGATCGACCTGTCAATGTCTTTTGTGCTCATCAGGGTCTCCTGCTTAGGTGTGGCGCCCATCAATCCACCCTGTGATGGGAGTTACTCAACGACAACAGTATGCAAGCAGGATTGCATTAGATAAAGTGAATTCTCCTAATCAATAACCATTAGAATTCACAAAGGAAAAGCGATGCTGGATGTCCGGCGGTTGCGCCTGTTGCGCGAACTGAAAATCCGGGGCACCCTGGCCGAAGTCGCGGAGGCGCTGCAGTACAGCCCGTCCTCGGTCTCCCAGCAGCTGGCCCTCCTGGAAAAGGAAGCCGGCGTCGAGCTGCTTCGCAAGACCGGACGCCGGGTGCAGCTGACCCCGCAGGCCGAAGTCCTGGTGGCGCACACGGCGCAGCTGCTGGAAACGCTGGAACAGGCCGAGGCTGACCTGGCCGCCTCGCTGACCACCGTGACAGGCACCGTTCGTATTGCCGTCTTCCAGTCCGCAGCGCTGGCCCTGATGCCGGACGCCCTCACCCGAATGTCGTCCCGCTATCCCGAAGTGCGGATCGAAATGACCCAGCGGGAACCCGAAACCGCACTTCATGAAACCTGGGCCCGGGACTTCGACCTGGTGATTGCCGAGCAATACCCCGGACACGCGGCCCCCCGGTATGCCGAACTCGACCGGCTCCGGCTCACCAGCGATGCGATCCGCCTCGCCGTTCCGCCAAGCTCCCCCGACCGGCCGTCGGTAACGACCCTCCCGGACACCGCCGCGCTGGCCTGGGTGATGGAACCGCGCGGGGCGGCGTCACGGCACTGGGCCGAGCAGGCCTGCCGCAGCGCCGGGTTCGAACCCGACGTCCGTTACGAGACGGCTGACCTGCAGGCCCAGATCCGGCTGATCGAATCCGGCAACGCCGTGGCCCTCATGCCGGACCTCGTCTGGACCGGGCGGGGGACGACGTCGCAGCTGATCACCCTGCCGGGCGATCCGCACCGGACCATCTTCACCTCGGTCCGGCGCTCCAGCGCCAGGCGCCCGGCGATCCTGGCCGCCCGGGAGATCCTGGCCGAGACTGCAGCCTCCATCCCGCCCGCCGGCCCGTGACGTGGCCAGCGGTGCGGGCCGGCGGTGTTGGCTGGCTCACAGCGCCGGCGGCGGGCCAGCGCTAGACTGGTCCCGTTATGAATCGCACAATATTCAAGTCCAAGATCCACCGCGCCACGGTCACGCACGCGGACCTCCACTATGTCGGTTCGGTCACCGTTGACCTGGATCTGCTGGAAGCGGCCGACATTCTTCCCGGCGAACTGGTGTCCATTGTTGACGTCACCAACGGCGCCCGGCTGGAGACCTATACGATTGCCGGCGAGCGCGGTTCCGGCGTCATCGGGATCAACGGCGCGGCTGCGCACCTCATGCACGAGAACGACATCATCATTCTCATCACTTACGCCCAGATGACCACGGACGAGGCCAAGGCCTACAGCCCCAAGGTGGTCCATGTGGACAAGGACAACAAAATTGTCCAGATCGGCAACGACCCGGCGGAGGGCCACACCCCCGGGATCATGCGACCGCCGTACGCGCTGAATAACGCCACGCTTAACTGACGCCCGCAACCCACTGACCCCTCAATCCGCGGACGCTCTTCGGCCGTAACAGGCGCCAGGCCTTAATAAAGCTGATTAGTCTGGGAGGGTGACTGCCGCCCATTCCCCGCCTTCCACGCCGCGGGCTGCCGCGTGCTAGGGGTTCTGGCCGGCTTCTTTGTGGTCTGGTGCATCATCCTGGTGGGCATGTTCGTCGGCCGGCGCGGCCTCCTCGGCGAGAACGCCAGGTCGGTGCTGAGCGCCCTGACATTCTTCGTCGCCAGCCCCGCCCTCCTGTTCGAGACGCTCAGCAAGGCCAAACTGCACGACGTCTTCGCCGAGCCGCTCCTGGTCACGGCGGTCGGGGCCATCGCGACGGCGGCGCTCTTCTTCGTCATCGTCCGCTTCCTGCTCAAACGCTCGGTGCCGGAATCCCTGATGTCCTCCATGGGCGCCTCGCTGGCCAACTCCGCCAACCTGGGCATCCCCATCGCCGTTTTTGTCCTCGGGGACGCCAGTTACGTGGCCCCGCTGCTCATCTTCCAGCTGGCCTTCTTCACGCCGCTGTTCCTGATGGCCCTCGACGCCACCACCAGCAGCCACCGGACCACACTGCTGGGGTTCGGGATCATGATTCTGCGGAATCCGATGATCGTGGGCTCCGGCCTCGGCCTTCTGGTGGCGGCTACGGGCTGGCACGTCCCGGAGCTGGTGATGCAGCCCATCCACCTGATCGGCGGCGCCGCGATTCCGGCCATGCTGCTTGCCTTCGGTATGAGCCTCAATGATTCCCGGCCCCTTCAGGCCTCGGCCGGCCGGCGCCTCGACACCCTGCTGGCCAGTGGCTTCAAGCTCTTCGTCCACCCGGCCCTGGCCTATGTTTTCGCCCGCTTCGCCCTCGGCATGGAGGACCAGGCCCTCTTCGCGGTCGTGGTTACCTCTGCCCTGCCCACAGCGCAGAACGTGTTCGTTGCCGCCAGCCGGTACCAGACCGGCCTCACGGTCGCCAAGGACACCGTCCTCATCACCACCATCGTCGCCGTGCCGGGCATGATCGGCGTCGCCCTGCTGCTCGCCTGACGTCCACCCCAACAAAACGCTCGCTCCCGTCAGCACCAACACCCTCCGGAGGACCCATGACCACCAGCCTGGACACCGTCGTCATCGGAGGCGGGGCCATGGGCTCAGCGGCCACCTGGGCCCTGGCCAGCCGCGGCCGGGACGTCACCCTGCTGGAGCAGTTCAGCCCCGGACACCGCAACGGCGCGTCGCACGGCGCCACCCGGAACCTCAACCCCGGCTACGCAGATCCGGCCTACGTGGCCATGCTCGCCGAGGCCGTCCGGCTGTGGGACGAGCTCGAGGCTGACGGCGGTGAGCGTCTCCTGGCGCGCACCGGCGTCGTGAACCACGGCACCGACCCACGGCTGGGCGAGATGCGCAGCGCGCTGCACGGGGCAGGGCTGCGGGCCGAGTTCCTGAGTGCCGCGGAAGCCGCCGAACGCTGGCGCGGCATCCGGTTCGACCAGCAGGTGCTGCACATGCCCGACGGCGGGCAGCTGAATCCCGATGCCGCCCTGCCGGTGCTGCAGCGCCTCGCCGCGGGCCGCGGGGCCGACATCCGGCACAGGGTCAAGGTGCTTGACCTCGCAGTGGAGGGCGACGGCGTCCGGCTCACGCTCGACGCCGGGGGCCGCACCGAGGTGCTGTCCGCCCGGCAGGCCGTGGTCACGGCCGGGGCCTGGACCACGAAACTGCTCGGCACGGCGGCGTCCCTCCCCCGGCTAACCGTGACGCAGGAACAGCCGGCGCACTTCGCCATTACGGACGAAAGTGCGCTGTGGCCCGGGTTCAACCATGTCCCGGGCCAGGGTGCGGAGTTCGCCGACTGGTACTCACCGGTCTACGGCATGCAGACTCCCGGGGAGGGCATCAAGGCCGGCTGGCACGGCGTGGGGCCGGTGGTGGACCCGGACCGGAGGTCGTTCACGCCGGAGCCGGCGCAGCTGGCGGCGCTCCAACGCTACGCGCGGTCCTGGCTGCCCGGAGTGGATGCGGACTCCCTCACGGACATCAGCTGCACTTACACCACCACCGTGGACGAGAACTTCATCCTCGACCGCGTCGGGCCCCTCGTGATCGGCGCGGGCTTCTCCGGCCACGGGTTCAAATTCACGCCCGTGATCGGGCGGATCCTCGCCGACCTCGCCACCGGCGAAGGGCCCGCACCGGCGATCTTCTCGGCGTCCCGGCCAAGAGTCCGCTGACCGCGGCCCCGACCACCACCCACCAGGGGCAACGCGGGGTCAGATAGGCTGGGACCGGACTTAGGCAGCTCCGCCGAGACCGGGCAACAGCACGAAGTGGGGAAGAATTGCATAGGGTCACACCACGCGGCACTGCGGGATCCAGCACCGCCAGGTCCGGCGCCGTCGACTGGATCGCGGCCGGTCTGGCGGGGCTGCTGCTGGTCTCCGCCACCGCCTGCGCCAGCCCCGGGACGGCACCGGCCGCCGCGCCGGCCCCCGCCGCGAGCGCCGCTGCCCCCGCTCAGAGCTCCCCCGCCCCGGCCACCGCGGAGAGTCCCGCGCCCACCGCCGACGGGGCCGCACCGGACCCCGCCGCGAGCAAGGCCCGGGACGTGCTGGCCACGATCCCGGTCAAGGGCCGGGCCCCGAAGACGGGTTACTCGCGCGACCAGTTCGGCCAGGCCTGGGCCGACATCGACCGCAACGGCTGCGACACCCGCAATGACATGCTCCGTCGGGATCTGACCGATCTCGCCCTCAAGCCTGGCACCCGGGAGTGCGTTGTCCTCTCCGGCATCCTCAACGACCCCTACACGGCAAGCCTGGTCAACTTCCTCCGCGGCAACAGCACCAGCGCCGCCGTGCAGATCGACCATGTCGTGGCCCTCAGCGACGCCTGGCAGAAGGGCGCCCAGCAGCTTACCGAGGCTCAGCGGCTTTCCTTCGCCAACGATCCGCTGAACCTGCTCGCCGTCGACGGCCCCACCAACCAGCAAAAGAGCGACGGCGACGCCGCCACCTGGCTGCCTCCGAACAAGTCCTACCGCTGCGACTACGTGGCCCGCCAGATCTCGGTCAAGTCCAGCTACGGGCTCTGGGTCACCCGGGCGGAACATGATGCAATGGCACGGGTCCTGGCCGGCTGCCAGGACACCACCATCCCCGCCGGCGAGGCAGCACCGGCACCAGCCGGGCTCCAGCCGGCACCCGACGCCGCACCAGCCGAACCCCGGCCTGCACCCGACGCCGTACCTGCCGCACCTGCCCCGGCCGCACCGACGTCCGTGTACTACGCGAACTGCGCCGCCGCCCGTGCCGCCGGGGCCGCGCCGCT
The DNA here is from genome assembly GCA_034376805.1 of Arthrobacter sp. Classification (GTDB taxonomy): domain Bacteria; phylum Actinomycetota; class Actinomycetes; order Actinomycetales; family Micrococcaceae; genus Arthrobacter. Next base: position 17,916 of record JAXMJF010000045.1, on the reverse strand, counting down.
GCGGGCCGGCCAGCCGGGCTACCGGGAGCAGATGGACGGCGACCGCGACGGGGTCGCCTGCGAATAACGCGTCGCCGACTCAACTCCGGCGGAGCCCGTTAGTTCTTCGGCAGCGCGTCCAGCAGCCGCGCGCAGCGGATGAAGCCCAGATGCGAGTACGCCTGCGGGTGGTTCCCCAGATGCGTCTCAGTGCCTGGGTCGTACTCCTCCGGCAGCAGACCGGTGGGCCCGAACAGGTTGACCAGCTGGTCGAAAAGGTCCCACGCCTCCTCGATCCGCCCCACCGCAACGTAGGCCTCAATCAGCCACGTGGTGCAGATGTGGAAGCCGCCCTCCAGGCCCGGCAGGCCGTCGTCGTAGCGGTAGCGGAACACGGTGGGCCCTACCCGCAGTTCCCGTTCCACCGCCGTGACAGTGTCCAGAAAACGCTGGTCGGAGACGTCCAGGAGCCCGGAGAGCCCGATGTGCAGCACCGCGGCGTCCAGGTCCGGGCTGTCGTAGGCCACCGTGTAGGACGCGGCACTCTCATCCCAGCCTTCGCGCAGGACTTCCTCCCGGATGACCGCCGCCGTCGGCTCCCACTCCGGCAGCGGCGTCCGGTCGTGCCGGGCGGCGGTGCGCAGCGCCCGGTCCAGCGCCACCCAGCACATCACCTTGGTGTAGATATGGTGCCGGGGTGCCCGCCGGGCTTCCCAGATTCCGTGGTCCGCCTCGTGCCAGCGGGCCAGGACGGCCGAAGCCATCTGGACCATCAGCTCCCAGTGCGCATCATCCAGCACTCCCTGCCGGGCGCTCAAGGCATCGATCAGCTCGGCGACCGGCCCGAAAACGTCCAGCTGCACCTGATGGTCAGCGGCGTTGCCGATCCGGACCGGCCGGGACCCCGCGTAGCCGGGGAGGCTCTCGATGATGGCTTCGGTGGACAGCGGCGCCCCGGTGACGGAATACAGCGGATGCAGCCACTCCGGGCCGGGGGCGTGGGCAAGGATCCGCCCCAGCCAGCTCAGGAACCCTTCCGCCTCCGACGTCGAGCCGAGGTCCACCAGCGCGTTGACCGTCATGGAGCCGTCCCGCAGCCAGCAGTACCGGTAGTCCCAGTTGCGGGTGCCGCCGATCCCCTCCGGCAGCGATGTGGTCGGCGCGGCCAGCACGGCGCCGGTGGGCTCGTGGACCAGGGCGCGGAGCACCAGGGCGGACCGGCGGACCAGGGAGGGCTTCACGGAGGGCAGCTGCAGTGCCTGCACCCAGCGCCGGGAATGATGCGCGACGGCGGCGCGGCGCGAGTTTTCCTCCGGCGGCTCCGCGCGCTGGAGATCCGTGTCGCCGCAGCGCAGGTTCAGCACCACCGGGCCGTGCCGCAGTTCGACGTCGGCCGTGGCGGTGGCGTGGCGGCCGTCCGACGTGATGGTGAAGCTGACGCCGGGGGCGAGCAGGATGATCGGGTCAGCGGTCCCCACGACGTGCAGCTCCTCGCCCCGGGCCTCCATGCTGAAGGGCGCGTTCGCGTAGTCCGGGCGGGGCGCAAAGACTATCCGCGCCGTTCCCGTGCCCGAGAGCACCCGGACCAGGCTGGTCACCCCCTCCGGCGCCGGTTCCAGATAGTCAGTGACGGTAACGTCGGCCCAGCGGGTTTCCACGATCATGGTGCTGTCCACGTAGCGCTGGCCCAGGACCTGCGAGGCCTTCACCGGCTCGACCGAAAAGTGGCCGGCCGCGTCGCCGCCGAGGAGATGCGCGAAAAGGGACCCCGAGTCCGGCAGCGGATGGCTCATCCAGCAGATCTTGGCGTCCGGGGTGATCAGCGCCGTGGAGGAGCCGTTGCCGATCAGCGAATGCCGCTCCAGGCCGACGGCGTCCTCCCCGAACAGCCACGCCCGCCGCAGTTCGAAGAGGATGGCCAGCACCCGGGCGAAGGACTCGGGGTCCCGCAGCCGGTGCGCGGCCAGCGTGGGGCCCTCCCCCACCCGCAGGGCCATGTCCGGCCCGCGCAGGGTCGCCATCGCCAGCTCATCGCTGGCCGCGTCCCCCGCGTACAGGGCCGCGCTGACGCCGAGCATGGAGCGCAGGTGTTCCAGGGCGGTTGCCTTGGCCGGCTCCACCACGGACAGGTCCAGCACCGAACCGTCCACAATAAAGGACAGCCCGTGCGCCCTGGCGATGGCCTCCGCCTGCTCGGTGGCCAGTGCGACGACGTCGGGGGCTGCAGGGCGGGTGTGCACTGACACGGCGACGGGCTTCCGCTCGATGGTGATGCCGCGGTAGGCGCCCACGGTTTCGGCGAGTGCCTGGCTGGCCTGCTGGAGCACGGATTCGGTGGCCAGGGACAGTCCGTGGGCGTAGCCCATGTCGAACTCGGCGCCGTGCGAGCCGACCAGGTGCACCTCGGCCGGGAGCCGCGAGACGGCGGCCAGGTCGCGCAGGGAACGCCCCGAGATGACGGCAGCGTGGGTGTTCGGCAGGGCAGCCAGCGCCCGGAGGGCAATCGCGGCGCTGCCCAGCGGCAGGGTTTCGGTGGAGATGCCTTCCGCAGCGCAGAGGGTACCGCCGTAGTTGCAGGCCACGAGCAGTCCGGGGGTGCGGGCCAGGATCTTGAGTTCGGCCAGCAGGTGCGGCGTCAGCCCGTCGTCGGCGGCGTTGGTCTGCACAAAGGCGCGGAGCAGGCCCAGCGGCAGGGATTTCGTCAGGAGGGCAGAATCGGCCAGGGACTGGTTGAGCGGAGTGGGCATGTGCGGAGTCCTTCGAGTAGTCCCCAATGCCTGCGACCGTCCGTGGAGGACGTACTTCCAGTATCCTCCCGGCACGATTTCCCGCGGGTGTCCCGGCTGTTGCAGCTATGTAACATCCGCATCTGCAACGTCCTGCACGGCCTGCCGATGTACACCAACACGCGTGGCGTTGACGTCGTCTCCCGCCGGACCGCGTCACGCAGGGCGGGCTATTGGCTCCGGACAGGCCGTCGGGCCGCGCCAATCCGCGGCGGGACGGCGTCGAGCCTCGCTAAAGCCTGCTGTGCGTGACGGAGCCCCTGCTTAACGGACCCCTGGGGCGTAGACCCGGACCAGCCCGGCGACGTCGGCCAGCAGCTGCACCGAGCGCAGCCTGGCCTCGGTGCCGGTGCTCTGGTGCGCGACGATGAGCTCGTCGGCGTCGGCGTGGGCAGTGAATCCGTCCAGGTATTCCAGCACGGCGTCCGGGGTGCCCACGGCGGAGTACTTCATCATCTGGGCCACGTGCTGGCCCTGCGGCGAGTCCAGGATCATGTCCGCCTCGTCGTCGCTGAACTCGCGGCCGTTGCCGAAGAACAGCGAGACGCGGGCGCGTTTGGTGGCGTGGAACATTTCCTGCGCCTCGGCCGCAGAATCCGCCGCGATCACGTTGACGCCGGCGATCACATGCGGGGCGTCCAGCTGCGCGGACGGCTGGAAGTCCCGGCGGTAGATCGCGACGGCGTCCTGCAGCGCGTTGGGCGCGAAGTGCGAGGCGAAGGCATACGGCAGGCCCAGCTGCGCGGCGAGCTTGGCGCCGAACAGCGAGGATCCCAGAATGTAGAGCGGCACGTCGGTGCCCTTGCCCGGGGTGGCCTCCACGCCTTGAATGCGGGTGGGGCCGGTCAGGTAGCCCTGGAGTTCCAGTACATCCTGCGGGAAGCTGTCCGAGGACATCGGGTCGCGGCGCAGGGCCCTCAGCGTGTTCTGGTCGCTTCCGGGCGCTCGGCCCAGGCCCAGGTCGATCCGGCCCGGATGAAGGGTTTCAAGGGTGCCGAACTGCTCGGCGATGGTCAGCGGCGAGTGGTTGGGCAGCATCACGCCGCCGGCGCCGAGACGGATGCTCTCGGTCTGCGCGGCAACATGGGCGATCAGCACACTGGTGGCCGAGGAGGCGATCGCCGACATGTTGTGGTGCTCTGCGTACCAGACCCGCCGGTACCCCAGCTTCTCGGCAAGCTGCGCCATCGCGACGCTCCCCGCGAGGCTCTCTGCCGCCGTCTGGCCCTTGCCGATGGTTGCCAGATCAAGGATGGAAAGCGGAACAGTCACGGAAAAGCCGGCCTTTCGTAGCGGGAAGTCTCGGGTGCCGCGCCGGATCCCGGCTTGGGCACACTGTCGACAACGACGCCGGCCTCCGGGTTATTTCTGCCTCGGCTGTGGCGCTCCCCATGTAGCGGCCGGCAACACCGCCGGCTGTCGTAAACAAAGGGCGGGACCGGCCGCTGAGGCCGGTCCCGCCCTTTCGTCCGGTTGCGAGGATGTTCAGTGCTGGATCATTATGATCAGGCGGCGCAACCACCCAGGAGGATCTGTCCGTCGATGGCCTTGATCTGGTTCTGGATGCTGCCGAACTGGTCCTGCAGGCCGGTCACTACCTTCCTTTGCCCTGCGATGGCGTCTTTGTTTGCGCCCTTCTTCGCCTGCAAGGTCGCGAGGGTGGTATTGGCATCTGTCAGCTTGAGGTCGAGGGAGGTCAGCTGCGCCTGAAGCCCCGTCAGCTGCGTTTCGGCGGCGCTGATCACGTCGTTGAGCTCGTTCAGTTGCTTCAGCAACGGAGCGACCTGCGATTGGAGGCCGGTGATCTCGCCTTCCTTGGCGGTGATCTGCGCGTTCAGTACCTTGAGGGCAGCCACGAGGCCATCCATCGCAGTGTTCAACGCTGCGATCTCGGCCGTCTTTGCGACCACCGCCGCGGCGGCATCCTCCACCGCATTGGCCAGCGCCGGCAGCTGCGACGTGAGTCCGGCCAGCTCGGATGCCTTCGCAGCGGCGGCGGACTGGGCGGCGGAGAGCGCGGAGTTGGCACCTGCCAGCTCGCCCTTCAACTGCTCGAGCACGAGCTTCTGCGCGGCGATCGCGTTCTGGCTCTCCGTGACGTTGGCGGTCAGCGTCGGCACGGCTGCCTCCAGGTCCGCCACGAGCTGCTCCTGCGCTGCGGCCGCGCTGGCCGCCGTGGCCGCAGCGGTCTCGAGTGCGGGTAGTTGGCCCTGGAGGGTTGTGAGCTCGGCCTGCTTGTCGGCGACCGCGGCGTTGGTGCCGGTCACAGCCGACTGGAGCGTCGGGATCTGCGCCTTGAAAGCTGCGATCTCGCTTTCCTTGAGTCCGACGGCATCGTTGGCGGCGGTCAGCGAGGCCTGGAGCGGGGCTGCCTGCTGCTGCAAGGTGCTGCTTTCCTGCTGTTTGGCCAGCAGTTGCGCGGTGAGGTTTCCGACTGCGCTCTGGAGCGCGGCCAGGTCTCCCTGGTATCCGGCAATGGTGGCACTCTTGGTGCTGATCTGGCCGTTGACCGTGGTGAGCTCGGCCTGCTTGACGTCCCGTAGCGCGATCAGGTCACGCTTTTCCTTAGAGTTGCCCTTGATCTCGTCGATCTGGGCAGTGAGCGATGCGATCTGGCCTTCCAGGGTCGTCTTGGTGGCCTGCAGCGCGGCAAGCTCATTCTGCGCGATGGCGAGCTGGGCCTGCTTGGCCGTGATTTCCGCGTTCTTCGCCGTGATCTGCTGCTGCAGTGAGGTGATCTCTGCGCTCAACGCCGCGATCTTGTTCGTGTTGGCGGTGAGGGCGGCGGCCGCGCTTCGAGCGGTGGACTGCAAAGTGGTGAACTCTGCCTGGCCCGTGGTGATCGCGGAGTTCTTCGCGGCGAGCGCGTCCGCTGCGGCCTGGGCAACGGCTTGCAGCGACGCGAGTTCGCCCTGGGCCGCCGCGAGCGCGGTCTTTTGGGCCGATACGGCGTCCGCGGCCGCGGTGGCAGCACCCTGGAGGCCGGCGAGTGTGGCCTTTGCGTCGTCGATCTTGGCCAACTGTGCGTCAAGCTCGGCCTGGGCCGCGGTACCCGCCGCCTCAAGGCTCTGCAGTTCCGACTCGGCACCGGTGACGGCGGTCCCGGCAGTGACGACCGCTGCGGCGGCGGCGGCCTCCGTGGCGGTCAGGGCCGTGAGTTCGTCTTCGGCCGCGACAATCTCCGCGTTCTTGCCGGCAAGCGCTGCCTCGGCTGCACCGGCCGCCGCCGCAAGCGTCTCCTGCTCCTCCAGCGCCACGCTGAGCTGGGTGTTCTTCGCTGCGACCTGGGCCTCGAGGTCCGCGGCACGGCTCTTCAACAGCTCTTTGGCGGCCACAGCCAGCGCTTGTTCCTCCTGCAGGGGTGCAAGCTGGTTCCCGGCCGTTGCCCTCTCCGCTTCCAGGCCTGCCAGGATCCCCCGCAGTTCGAGCACTGCAGCGTCGGCGCTGGACCGTTCAGCCTCAAGCGAGGCCAGGTCATCCTGCGCCGCCTTGATCTCGCCGTCGAGAGCGAGCTCGGCGGCGTCGAGGGCGGCGATGGACGCCGTCGCCGCATCGATCTGTCCCGTCAAAGCGGCGGCGCTGGCCTGCAGAGCGGAGCGTTCGGACTGAAGCCGGGCGATGATGTCGGCGTTCTTCTTCGCCGAGGCCTTGAGCAGGTTCTCCTGGACGGCGCCCCGGTGTGCCAGCTGGTTGACCACCCCGTTGCAGACTCCGGTGACGGACCCCGTGGCAGCGGTCGCCTGCGGGGCGAAGAGCAGCATGCTGGTCAGCACGCCCGGGACGACGACGGCGGCGGCAAGCCGCCGGGTGAAGGCAGAGCGGTGCGAAGGATTGAGCATTGAGACCCCCAGGCGAGACACGGTAAATGCGGCCCCCTGTGGCCGCATCTTGTTGTCCCGATGCTATGCGTGGAAATGCGCGTGGCAGCGGGCCGTCTCCACTTGAGTTTCGATGCCTTCTACGTGTCTTTTGCCGGGGTGTACTCGCTTTTCCGGGATCGTCTACTTGGTTAGGCCGTTCTGCCTGAAATCGGGTCGCACAGCGGTGCAGTGGACTGAAATCAGGGGCACGAGTAGTTATAGTCCAGCCCGCCGGAGACGTACTGCGTCAGCGCGACGCGGCTGCCGGGGGTGAGCGCCGGCAAAGCGCAGTGGGACTTGGCACCCTTCAGCGACCGCGCCCCCGCCAGCCAACTGGGCAAGCCTGCGAGGGGGCTGCTGGCCGCAACGGTGCCGGCAATCTGGCTCCACTGGTAGCCGGTGGAATACAGGCCGACTTTGGCGTTGATGCCGGTGAAGTAATCGGTCATGCCTTCGAGGACCGCGACGTTGGCGGCCTTATCCGGCTGCCAGGTGTTTTCGGTCTCCACGTCCAGCCACCACAGGTAGTTCTCCGGATTCTCGACCCCGCGGATGGTGGCGTCGTCGTAGGCCTTCGCGTAGCCGTACATGTAGGAGCAGGCCCGGAAGGCGTCCGCCCCGCTGCCGCACACACCGTACGGGTTGGGCACGTCAACGCCGCCGTAGTGGTTGGAACTGGGCCACCACGAACCCTGCAGGCCGGGGTTGGCCGTATTGACGTACAGTGCCACTCGAGGCTGCGCGGTGAGTGCCGGGGACGGGGCGGTGTTTGCCCAGGCGAGCTGGGTTGCCAGGCAGGGGTTGGTGGTGTTGGCGAGGCCGTTATTCACCCCGACGATGGCGAACGCCGGCTGTTTGGGAAGGGTCTGGCCGCACTGGGGCCAGGACACGTCGATGCCGACCGGCTCGGCATTTCGGGGCGGGGCAGCCGCGGCCGGCCCTCCGCCTAACAGGAGCAGGCCAAACGTGATGGCGGCGGAAACAACTTTGTTCAATACCCGGGTGGCCATACCCCAGCTTACTTCCGGGCCCTGCCCCGTGGCGGGCAACCCGCCGCGCGGGCCGGCGGTTGGAATACTCAGCAGGCTGAGGGAGTTGCCGCCCCTATGAGCCATGACAACTCACAGCATCCGGAAACGTCCGCCACGATCGATCTCAAGGACCTGGGAACCGTCCACCGTCTGGGATTCGGGGCCATGCGCATTGTCGGGGACGGCGTCTGGGGCGAGCCTGCGGACCGCAAGGCCGCCATCGCCGTCGTCCGCCGTGCCGTCGAACTCGGCGTCGATTTCATTGACACCGCGGATTCCTACGGGCCGAACATCAGCGAGGAGATCCTTGCCGAGGCCCTGCACCCCTACAGGGACGGTCTGCGGATCGCCACCAAAGTCGGCTTCACGCGCACCGGTCCCCACGAATGGGTGCCGCTGGGCCGCGCCGAATACCTGCGGCAGCAGACCGAGCTGAGCCTGCGCAAGCTCAAGGTCGACGCGCTCGACTTGCTGCAGCTGCACCGGATCGACCCCAAGGTGGATCCGGAGGAGCAGTTCACCGTGCTTCGTGACCTGCAAAAGGAGGGCAAGGTGAAGGCGCTGGGCCTGTCCCAGGTCAGCGTCGCAGAACTCGAGGAGGCCGGGAAGTACTTCACCGTCTCCACCGTGCAGAACCGCTACAACCTGACCGACCGCAGCTCCGAGGACGTGCTCAACTACGCCGAGGAGAACGGGATCGGTTTCATCCCCTGGGCACCGATCTCCGCCGGGGAGCTGGCTCAGCCCGGAGGCCCGCTGGATGCGGCCGCCAAACGGATCGGCGCCACCACATCGCAGGTGGCCCTGGCCTGGCTGCTGCGCCGCTCCCCCGTCATGATGCCGATCCCCGGCACCGGCTCGATCCAGCACCTCGAAGAGAACCTGGCCGCTGCCGGCATCGTCCTGGATGACACCACGTTCGCCGAACTCGAAGCCGCACGCTAGAACCCGTTACTAATCACCGCCGGCCGTGTGGCCGGCAGAACAGGAGCCTGACATGGCTAGCATTCTCATGGTCGTATCCGCCGCCGATTCCCTCACCATGCGTGACGGCAGCGAACACCCTACCGGTTACTGGGCCGAGGAGCTGGTGGTTTCGCACCAGACCCTCCGCAACGCCGGGCACACCGTCCACATCGCCACGCCGGGCGGCGCGAAGCCCACGGTCGACGAGGTGAGCCTGGCGGCCGAGTCCGCTGGCGGCCAGGACCGCGCCGACAGTTTCCGTACGTACCTCGCCGAGATCGACGCCGAGCTGTCCGCGCCGCTCGCGCTGGCCGACGTCGACCCCTCGGGCTACGACGCGATCGTCCTGCCGGGCGGCCACGGCCCGATGACCGACCTCTTCCAGGACGCCGCCCTCGGCAGGATCCTGGTGGCGGCGGACACGGCCGGCAAGATCATCGCCCCGTTCTGCCACGGCCCTGCCGGCCTGCTGAGCGCCACGGACGACGCCGGATCGTTCGCCTTCGCGGGACGCCGCCTCACCGTTTTCACCAACGAGGAGGAGCTCAACGGAGGCACCGGCCCCAACACACCCTGGTTCGTGGAGGACGCGCTCAAGGACAAGGGCGTGGTCATCGAGAACGGCGCCGCGTGGAGCTCCCATGTGGTGCGCGACGGCAACCTGATCAGCGGCCAGAACCCGCAGTCCAGCGAGGACGTGGCTAAGGAAGTCCTCAAGGCCCTCGCCGAATAGCACCGCCGCAACACCACCTGCCGAAGCCGGGTCCGGGTTGCCGGACCCGGCTAAGCTGTCCGCATGGCCATCAAATCCACCGCAGACAAAGTCGCCACCATCCAGAAGGGCTACACCCTCGATGGACCTACGATTGAGCTCGGCGCCGCGATCGTCGACGGCGAAGTCCACAAGGATGCCCCCGTCCGGCTCCCGCTGTCCATGATGAACCGCCACGGGCTGGTGGCCGGGGCAACCGGCACGGGCAAGACCGTTACCCTGCACATGATGGCCGAACAGCTCTCAGCTGCCGGGGTCCCTGTATTCCTGGCGGATATCAAGGGCGATCTGTCGGGGCTGGCCACGGCCGCCACGGGCAGCGAAAAACTGATGGAACGCACGGCAGGGATCGGCCAGCCCTGGACCGGCAAGACGTTCCCCGTGGAGTTCCTCGCCCTGGGTGGCGACGGCAACGGCATCCCGGTCCGCGCCACCGTCACTTCCTTCGGCCCGATCCTGCTCTCCCGCGTCATGGAGCTCAACGACACGCAGGAATCGAGCCTGCAGCTGGTATTCCACTTCGCGGACAAGAACAACCTCGAACTGATCGACCTGAAGGATCTGCGCGCCGTCATCCAGTTCCTCACCTCCGCGGAAGGCAAGGACGAACTGCAAGAACTCGGCGGCCTGTCGAAGTCGACAGCCGGCGTGATCCTCCGTGAACTCATCACGCTCGAGGCGCAGGGCATGGAAAAATTCTTCGGCGAACCCGAGTTCGACACCGCCGAACTGATGCGCACCGCCCCGGACGGTCGCGGCGTCATCACCTGCCTGGAGCTGCCTACCCTGCAGACCAAGCCGATGCTGTTCTCCACCTTCCTGATGTGGCTGCTGGCCGACCTGTTCGAAGACCTGCCCGAGGCCGGCGACCTGGACAAGCCGAAACTGGTGTTCTTCCTGGACGAGGCCCACCTGCTCTTCAACGGCGCCTCGAAGGCGTTCCTGGACGCCATCACCACCACCGTGCGGCTGATCCGGTCCAAGGGCGTCGGCATCTTCTTCGTCACCCAGACCCCCAAGGATGTCCCCGCGGAGGTCCTCGGGCAGCTCGCCAACCGGGTGCAGCACGCCCTCCGTGCCTACACACCGGAGGATGCCAAAGCGCTCAAAGCCACCGTGTCGACGTTCCCGCGGAGCGACTACGATCTCGAGGAAACCCTCACCTCCGCCGGGATCGGCGAGGCCGTCATCACCGTCATGAACGAGAAGGGCGCCCCGACGCCGGTCGCCCTTACCCGCCTGCGTGCGCCGGAATCCGTGATGGGCCCCAGCGCCGACGCCCTGATCTCCAGCACCGTGGCGGGCTCGGCGCTGCTGCCCAAGTACGGCACCGCCGTCGACAACGTCTCCGCCTACGAGAAGATCTCCGGGAAAGCCGCGGCGGACACCGGCGCGGCGGCACCCGCTCCGGCCCCCGGCGGCACCTCCGACGTCGACGCCGAGGCACGCCGGATCGAGGAGGAAATCCTGGGCCGCCCCAGCAGCCGGCCCGCTGCGGCGCCCGACCGCCAGGAGCCGAGTCAGCGGTCCCGCCAGGAACCCCGGCAGCCGCAACGGCAGCCGGCGGACGACGGCGGCATGGCCGGCGACCTTGCCGGGGCCCTGGGCGGCGCCCTCGGCGGCGGGCTCAAGAGCATGGCCCGCTCGCTCGGGACCCAGCTCGGCCGCGAACTGCTGCGCGGCGTCTTCGGCACCGCCCCCAAGCGCCGCCGCTAGGCGGACCTGTCACATGGGGTCCACGTGACAAGGGGATTCCTGTGGGGTGCAGGTAACGTAAGGTAAGTGCAAATGAGTCAGGCGTTGGTCAGGATCGCAGCCGTATGGCTGCTGGTCCTCATGCTTGCCGTGGCCGGAGGCATCGTCGCGGTCAACGTCGTGAACAACACCTTGGCCAGCCCGCAGCAGCCTGTCCGTGAATATCTCGATGCCCTGCAGAAGGGCGAAGGTGAGAAAGCCCTCGGCCTGCTGCGCGCTTCCGTTCCCCAAAGCAACGCCGCCATGCTGGACGGCACGGCGCTGCAGACCGCCACCGCCCGGATCAGCGGCATCAAGTACGGCGAGGCCGAGGACCGTGGCAACAACCAGGTCATGGTGCCGGTCGACTACACAATTGACGGCAGCGAGCTGCGGACCGAGTTCCTGCTGGAGAGGTCCGGCACGGAATGGCTGTTCTTCCACACTTGGGCCATTGTTCCGGCCGCACTTCCGGTCCTTGACGTCACGGTGGTCAACGCCAGCGAGGCCACCCTCAACGGGGTCCCGGTGAACATGCCCAACGGCCGCAACTCCTTCGCCGTCTTCTACCCCGGCGAGTACGAGGCCTCCCTGGCCGGTGAGTACTTTTCCGCCGCACCCACCACGGCCACGGTACCCGGCCGGGACGTCCCCGTGGCACCGCTGAACCTGATGACGGAAGCCACCGATGGGCTGAAGGAGGCGGTGGGCAGCAAGGTGAACGAGTTCCTGGACACTTGCGCCGACACCGCTGACAAGGAGCAGAAACTCCAGCCGGACTGCCCGTTTTACCACACCACCAACAACCGGGTCATAGACGGCACCATCGACTGGAGCATCAGCGAGTACCCCACCATCAGCATCGAACCTTTCGGCGGACGCTGGGTCGTGGCGCCCCTGAACGGCAAAGCACGAATCGAGGCCCAGCAGGTGGATCTGTTCACCGGGGCCGTGACGTATGTCAACAACGTCCACGATTTCAGCTTCACCACGCGCCTGGACATCGACGCCGACACCGTCAAAGTCACCCCGCTCCTGAGCTACTAGCCCGGGGCTCTGCGGCAGCGGCCTGGGGCGTCACGCCGGTCAGACTTTTGGCTCGGGGTGGTGCACCACGTCGTCGTAGTAGTAGCGGAGCACGGTGTAACCCCGGGCCACGGATACGTTGTTGCGCCGCTGGTCTTTCTTGATCTGGGGCCACTCACCGTGCTGGCGTCCATCCAGCTCCACAATCAGCCTGCCCTCCAGCAGAAGATCCACATATCCGACGCCGTCAGCGTAGAAGTCCGGGGCCGCCGTCGGGAGCGCATAGAGCCCCCGGACCGGCTGCAGGACGCCGGCCCTCACCGCCCTCCGCAGTGCGGCGTCGTCGATCCCCAAGCGCGAAAGTGCGGGCCGCCTGGCCGCTCCCCCGCAGATGGCCAGGGCCCTAAAGACATCCATGGGTCATCGTTGCCCCGGCGACGCGGCGCCGGCAGTCCGCTGACCCGCCATGTGGACATCTTCACGTCACCAGGCGCAGCGTTTTGCGGCCGCTCACACTATGAAATCCCGGGATTCCGCGGGGCCCGGTTAAACCAAAAGGCTGCTGTTCGTGACCCCGGGGTCACGGACAGCAGCCAAATCCGGTCTACTTTGGCGGCGGTCAGTCCATTCCGCGCAGGTCCAGCACCAACTCGGTGTCGCCGTCGGCCTGCAGCAGCACCGGGATGCCCCAGTCCTGCTGGTACAGGTGGCACGCGGCGTGGTCGGGGATCTCGCCGTCCGCGTCCTCAGGTCCGTCGCAGGCAGCGGCGCGGGCGGTGATGTGCAGCACGCCCTCGGGCACATCGGCGGAGAGTTCCAGGGTGCGGAGCAGTCCCACCGACGTTCCGCCGCCGGCCAGCAGCAGTTCCGGCGGGGTGGAGGAGATCTTCAGCTGGGTCGGGTCGCCCCAGCGGTCGTCCAGTTTCTGGCCCGTCGGCGCGGTGAAGCGGACCGCCAGCTCCAGCAGCCCGGGGGCCACGGGGCTCTTGGGCCGGTGGGTCTGGACCGCGCCCTCGTCCACCTGCTGCGCTTCCTTGGGAATCGGCACATAGACGAGCTGGTGCTTGTTCGCCTCGACCACCACCAGCAGCGGCTCGGCGCCTGCAACGTGGGTGTGGTCCACAATCACGTCGGAGGGTTCGGACAGCCCGCGCGCCAGGGTGGAGACCGTGCCCGAGGCGGGATCGTAGCGGCGGACGGCACCGTTGTACGTGTCGGCGATCGCCACCGAGCCGTCCGGCAGCACGGTGACACCGAGCGGGTGCTGCAGCCGCGCCTCGGAGGCCTCCCCGTCGCGGAAGCCGAAATCGAACAGGCCCTTGCCGACGGCGGATTCGACGGTGATGGCGCCGCCGTCGCCGATGACGAGCTTGCGCAGCGCCGAGGTTTCGGAGTCCGCCACCCAGATGTTGCCGTCGGCGTCCTCGGCGAGGCCGGAGGACTGGGCGAACCACGCTTCCTCGGCCGGGCCGTCGAGCAGGCCCTCAAGGCCGTTGCCGGCGATGATGGACACGGCGCCGGAGCGCGGGTCGAAGCTGAAGATCTGGTGCACGCCGGCCATCGCGACGACGACGGCGTGCAGTTTGGTGGACCAGACCACGTCCCAGGGCGAGCTGAGGGAGACCTGCAGCGGATCCGCCTCCAGCCGGGCACCATACGCGGCGCCTTCTTCGTCCACCCGGGCCGGTCCAGTCTCCAGGAGCCGCTGCACACCGTTGCCGGCCAGGGTCCTGACAGATCCGTCCGCGAGGGACAGCCCGCGCAGGCGGTGGTTCACGGAGTCTGCAATCACGACGTCGTAGCCGGTCTCGGCGGCGACGTCTTCCGGAAGCAGCACCAGGCCCTGGGGTTCGTTGAAGCGTGCCGAGGCGGCATTGCCGTCGGCATGGCCTTTGTCGCCGGAGCCGTAGGTGGCCAGCACGGTCTGGAAGTCGGTGGACAGCTCCACGAGGCGGTGGTGCCCGGTGTCGGTGACGAGCCAGGACCCCGCCTCTGAAGCGCTTCCGACGCCGCGTCCGTCGGGGAGGAACAGGGCCTTGCCGGGGAACCGCAGGGTGCCCGACGTCGGCTCCGGCGCCACATACGGCCCGTCGCCGCGGTGCAGGGTGCCCTTGGCCTCGTGCTCGGCGATCAGCTCCGGGATCAGCACGGCGAGGCCATCGGCGTGGCCTTCACCGGAGAGGTGCGCCACGATGTATCCCTCGGGATCGATGACCACCAGCGTGGGCCACGCCCGTGCCGTGTACGCCTTCCAGGTGTCCAGCTCAGGATCGTCCAGGACCGGGTGGCGGATCTCGTAGCGCTCGACGGCGGCGGCCAGGGCCACCGGATCAGCCTCGTGCTCAAACTTGGGCGAGTGCACACCAACCGTCACGAGGACGTCGGAGTACTGCTGCTCGAGCGGGCGGAGTTCGTCCAGCACGTGCAGGCAGTTGATGCAGCAGAACGTCCAGAAGTCGAGCAACACAATCTTGCCGCGCAGGGATTCCAGGTCCAAGGTCTTCCCCCCGGTGTTGAGCCAGTTGCGGCCCACCAGTTCGGAGGCCCGGACCCGGAGGTGGGTGCGTACGGTTTCGGTCATGAGCGTCCTTCCAGCTTTGAGTTGCGTTCGGCCAGCCGGGCATCGCGCTCGGCCAGCTTGGCAAACATATCGTTGTAAGCGGTGAGATCGGCGTCGTTATTCCTGTCCGCCGCCCGGTCGGTGCGCTTGGACTCGCGCGCATCGGAACGGGACCACATAACGGCGACGCCGATCGCCACCAGCAGCGTGGGCACTTCGCCGATACCCCAGGCCACTGCGCCGCCCATCTGCTGGTCCAGCAGGGCTGACGGGCCCCAGGTCCGGCCGAGGTTGCCGAAGTAGTCGGCGGCCAGCAGCCCGGTGCCGCCCATGATCGCGACGCCGAAGAAGGCGTGGAAACCCATCGTGGCCAGCAGGAGCAGCAGCCGCATGGGGTAGGGCGCGCGCCGGGGCAGCGGGTCGGTGCCGATCATGGTGAGCACGAAGATGTAACCGGTGAGTGCGAAGTGCAGGTTCATCAGCTCGTGGCCGATGTGGTCCCGCATCGCGTAGCCGAAGGCGTCCGAGTAGTAGAACAGCACGATCGAGCCGGCGAAGTTGGCGGCGGCGAACAGGGGATGCGTCACCAGCTGGGAGAACTTCGAGTGGATGACGATCAGCAGCCACTCGCGCGGGCCGCGGGAGCTGTCACGGCGCGCCGTGAGCGCACGAAGGGCCAGCGTCACGGGGGCGCCAAGGACCAGGAAAATGGGGGCCACCATGGTCAACGCCATGTGGTCCACCATGTGCGCCGAGAACAGTACCCGGCCGTAGACCGCCGGCGGGCCGGAGGTCACGTACGTCAGCACGCCGAGTCCGATCACCCAGTTGACGGCCCGGAACCAGGACCAGGAGTCCCCGCGCCGGAGGACCTTTCGCATGCCGAGGATGTAGGCCACGAGGCCAAAGACCGCGACGGCGACCCAGAGCCAGTCGGGGCGCCATTCAGTCAGCCAGCGTTCCGGCGTCAGTTCCGGCGGCAGTTCGTACCCGGAGATGATGAAGGCCGGGGAGGCGTCCGGCGCCAGCGCCTGCTCCTGCGGCGGCGCCGAGCGGCCGAGCGCGACGGCGACGCCCGACGTCGCCCCCATGATCAGCAGCTCCGCAACGACGAGCTGCCAGAGCACGCGGCGGGCGGACAGCCCACCGCCTTGGCTGCCCAGCTGGGGGATGACCCAGCTCCGGTGCATCAGTCCAATGCCACCAAGGACGAGGGTGGCCGCTGCTTTGGCCAGGATCAGCTGCCCGTAGGCCGAGCCGAAGAGGTCGTTCCAGGAAGTGAGGCGGATGCTGGAGTTGATTACCCCCGAGGCGAAGACGAGCACGAAGGCGAAGCCTGCCAGGGAGGAGAAACGCCGGAACGTCGGCTCGGTGATATCGGGGCGGCTGCCGGACTTAGGGCCGGACCCGGCGCCTCCCAAGATGCCGGAAAGCAGGGCAAGCGTGATGATGCCGCCGACCCAGGCCGATACCCCGACAAGGTGCAGGCCGAGCGAGTTAATGGCGCCTTCGTGGTCGGCGGAGCTGGCGGAGTGTCCAATCAGCGCTGACGGGACGAGCCCGATGAGGGACAGCACCAGGGTTGCTGCCAGGGCGCCTTGGGAACGGACACCAAACAATGCCGTGGTGACCACAGCGGCGATAATGACGACGGCCAGCCACGCGCGGCCGGTCTCGATGTCCGTCATGAAATACACCAGGGAACGGGTGAACTCCGCGTCCCCGGAGATTCCCTGGCCGGCGATATCCGAGTAGCTCAGCACCAGCACGGCAATCGCTGACAGCGTCCAGACGGCTCCGGCGGCGGCGGCGATCGCCAGCGTCCGGGTGAAGGCCGGATGTTCGGGTAGGTCCCTGTCCTTGGATCGGGAGCCGGCAAGGGTGCGGGGCAGGATTCCGACAGCGAAGAGCAGGGAGCCGATCACTGTAGCCAGGGCAGTGTTATGCACAGCCTTGCTGACAGGCAAGCCCCAGCGGACCAGGGCGCCCGGGTCGGACACCTCGCGGGCGGCTGCGGCGCCGGAGAACACCAGCGCGGCAACAAGCGCCAGAAACAGGGTTGCAAGGCCAGCGAACAACCAGGGCCGGGAGATCACTCCGGAGCCCGCAACGGCACCCCGCGGTCCCCCTGTCGGGGTGGGGGCGGCGGCGGTGGTACGAGGATTTGCTGCGGAAGGCACGCTTCCATTGTCCGCTACGCCCCGCCTGCCCGCCGAATCGGGCGACATCCGCCAGCTGCCCGGGCGCTGCGGCGGGACGCAGCTGTTAACGAAAAAGGAGCGGCGACCCAGAGGGTCGCCGCTCCTTTCAAGCGTTCACAGAAGATTACTTCTTCTTGGAGACCGCTGCCTTCAGCTTCGAGCCGGCGGTCAGCTTGACGCTGTGGCCTGCGGCGATCTGGATGGTCTCGCCGGTCTGCGGGTTGCGGCCGGTGCGGGCTGCGCGGTCGGTGCGCTCAACTGCAAGCCAGCCCGGGATGGTGATCTTTTCGCCCGCGGCGACAGAGGTCTCGAAGACCTCGAACATCGCATCCAGCACGGAGTTGACGGCTGCCTGGCTGGTGCCGGCCTTGCCTGCTACCTCTGCAACAAGTTCACTACGGTTCTTAGCCATTTATGTCCTCCTGGACGGTCATGATTTCTGGAGCCTGCACACGGCATGCGCACAAGCCACTGTTCGAAAACTTACCAGCTTGCCGCCGCCGAGGTGGCAAATTCCGCGTGTTTTCGGCCTTTTTTGGGGAAAAACCCGGGAATCGACGCCTTTCGGGGCATTATTTCGCCATCAGCGGACGCCCCCTCAGCCGGGGCAGCGTCCGCCCAGCTGCACCCTCGGATCCTGCAGATCCGGCGCAACGCTTCCGGCCCTCTGTAGCCGGCCGACGGCGGCATCCGGCCGCTCCGGGCCCGCCCCCGGCCCCATGGACCGCGCCTGGCTCCCGCGAGGCCGGGGCCCGGAACTCGGGGCCGGGATCCTCCGCCGGGCGTTTGAGGGCCGGCAGGACGGACGCAGGCAGCTGCCGGTTTACCGCGCCGCAGACCGCGGAGGCGGGGACCTGAAATTTGGGGGTTAAATGCGGGAGAGCCCCAACCGTGTGGTTGGGGCTCTCGACCGTTTAATGATGTTCCGGCGGTGACCTACTCTCCCACACCCTCCCGGGTGCAGTACCATCGGCGCTGTGGGTCTTAGCTTCCGGGTTCGG
>JAXMJF010000044.1:0-7023 GCA_034376805.1 Arthrobacter sp. | reverse complement strand
CCAGGGCACCAGCAGGGAGACACCCGGGATGACGCGCGCCATCAGGACCACGAGGGCCGGGCGGTTGCGGACGCTGGCGCATGGTGCGCCGGGCGAGCTACTTCTTTTCGCTGTCCAGGAACTTCTGGAAGGCCTCATGGGCCGTGTCGGCGGCGGCGGAAGCGTCTTCGCCGGTGATGGTCGCTACGATCGGGCCACCCACAATTTCGCGGGCCTTGCCGACCGTGACAACCTCGGGACGGTCGTGGCCGACGCCGTTCTTGGCGCTGGCGGCAATGGCCTCTGCCAGGTCCGTCGGGTAGGTGGAGGTACCTGCGGGGTCAGACCAGACGGACGCACGGGGTCCGGGGACACCGGCCTTCTGGGCTTCCAGGGTGCGCTCCTTGCTGGTGGCCCACTGGATGAACTTCCAGGCGTTGTCCTGGTTGCCCGAGGCTTCGTTGACGGCCAGGCCCCACGACGGGATGTTGTACGGCTTGGAACCGGCCGGGCCGGCGGGCAGTGCGGCGAAGCCAACCGTGTCGGCGACCTTGGACTTGGCCGGGTCGGTGGCGTTCTTGTAGAGCGAGTCGGCTTCGGTGTAGAAGGCGGCCTTGCCCTGGGTGAAGATTGCCATTGCCTCGGGCCAGCTCATGTCGGTGCTGACGTTCGCCGGGCCATAGTTCCGTATCAGGCCGCCGTAGTAGGCGTAAGCCTCCTTGGCGGCGTCGGAGTTGACGGCGGACTTGCCACTGGCATCCGTGAAGTCGCCGCCGAAGCTGAACAGGAAGCTGGAGAACTGGGTGACGGCGGCGGACTTGCCGGTGCGGGCCACGAAGCCGGCGGTGTCCGGCGAAGACTCCTTGATGGCCTTCGCTGCGGCTTCGAGCTCTTCCATGGTCTTGGGAACCTCAAGGCCGGCGGCCTGCAGCAGGTCCTTGCGGTAGTAGAGCACTTCGCGTTCGGTGATGATCGGGACGCCGACCACCTTGCCGTCAGCCGTGGTGGCCTTGACTGGGCCCTCCTGGTAGTCCTTCCAGTCCCAGCCGGAGTCCGAGGACACCTTGGACGTCAGGTCGGCGAGGTAGCCGTTCTTGGCGAACGCTTTGCCTTCCTGCAGCGGGCGGTACATCATGACGTCGATCTCGTCGCTGCCGGCATTGAGCTTGACGTTGTACTGGTCCGAGAGCTGGTCTTCGCCGAGCTGGGTCAGTTCGACCTTGAGGCCGCTGGACTTCTCGAATTCCGGAATGGCGGCCTTGATGCCTTCGGTCCAGACGTGGTTTGCGAGGGTGACCCGGACAGTGCCGGCCTCTTTGGCATCGCTGCTGCCGCTGGCGCCGCCGCAGGCGGTGAGGCCCATCGACAGGACCGCGGCGGCTGCCGCGTACTGCATGATCGAACGTCGCTTCATTACGACTCCCTTGGTTCTTTAAGGGGCTGGGCGCACTGTCCAGCCGGCTGCAAATGCATCTTTACATCTGCTCTGGAAGCGATCATAGATAAATAAAGCAGACTTAAACAACCCCTTGCACGTCACCCGTATGATTTATTTCATGAAACCCCCAAAGGCGGAGTCCGCGGCTGACCTGCATTCCGTGCTGGTCCAAAACCTGGGACTCTCCATTGCCGAGGGGACCCTGGCACCGCACTCGATCCTGCGCCTGGACGAACTCGAGGCGCAGTACGGGGTGTCCCGTTCCGTGGTCCGGGAAGCCACCCGGGTTCTCTCCTCCAAGGGGATGCTGGAATCACGACGCCGGCTGGGCACGGTAGTGCAGCCGGAGGAGTCCTGGAATGCCTACGACCCGGAGGTGATCCGCTGGCGGCTCGCCTCCTCCAAACGGCTGGAGCAGCTGCAGGCACTCAACGAACTTCGCGGGGCGATCGAACCGCAGGCCGCCCGCCTCGCTGCCGAGCGCGCCTCCTGGGACGCCGGCAGCGACCTTGTCGCCCAGGCCGCGCGGCTCTGGGCGGCGGGCCAGCGCGGGGAGAACGACGAATTCCTCCGGCTGGATATCCAGTTCCACGCCGCAGTGCTCAAGGCCTCCGGGAATCCCATGTTTGCCCAGCTGCACAACCTCGTCACCGAGGTGCTGACCGGGCGCACCGAGCACGGCCTGATGCCACACCTGCCGGACCATGAGGCGCTTCAGCTGCACGTGGATGTGGCCAGCGCCATCCAGCGCGGCGAGGCGTACGCGGCCCACGCCGCGATGAGCCGGATCGTGGAGCAGTCCACCGAGGAAATGGGCGACATCTGGTCCCGCCACCAGCAGCCCGCCGCCCCCGCGTGGCTTCTCTAGCGGCCGCCGGTGATCTTCCGGCTACGTTGCTCCTGGGCCAGCGGCCCGTACGGGTAGACGCCGACGTTCGGCCGGCTCACCTCGCTCAGCCGCATCAGCTCCCCCTCGGTCAATAGGAGGTCCGCAGCCGCGAGGTTGTCGGCGAGCTGTTCCGCGCTGCGGGCTCCCAGGATCACTGAGGTCACGCCCGGCTGTTCCGCCAGCCAGGCCAGGGACACCTGGGCGGCGCTTGCCTCGTGCCGCCCGGCGATGTCATGTACGGCCTCCACAATCTCCCAGGTGCGCGGGTCCGCATTCCGCCCCTTCCACGCCTCCATGCCGCGCTCCGGATTTTCGCCCAGCCGGGTGGCGCCGGCGGGCGGCTGGTCCCGCTTGTATTTCCCGGAGAGCCAGCCCCCGCCCAGCGGCGACCAGGGCAGCAGCCCGATCCCGGCGTCGAGCGAGGCCGGAACAATCTCCGACTCGATCTCGCGGACCAGCAGGCTGTACTGCGGCTGCAGCGTCACGGGTCCGCTCCAGCCGTGGGCACGGGCCACATGGACAGCCTTGGTCAGCTGCCAGCCCAGGAAATTCGAGAAGCCGTAGTAGGCGATTTTCCCGCTGCAGGCGGCGTCGTGCAGGAACCGCAGGGATTCCTCCAGCGGCGTGATCGGATCCCAGGCATGGAGCTGGTACAGGTCGATCTGCTCCACGCCGAGGCGGCGCAGCGAGTCATCCAGCGCGCGGTTCAGGTGCCTGCGGGAGGTGCCGACGTCGTTCGGAGCCTTTCCGGTCGGGAAGCGGCCCTTGGTCGCGAGCACCACGCGGTCCCGGGCCTCCGGGCGCGCGGCGAGCCAGCGGCCAATGATCTCCTCCGAAACCCCCGCGGCGTAGACATCGGCGGTGTCGATGAAGTTGCCGCCCGCCGCGAGGTAGTCATCCAGGATCGCGTGGGATTGTTCCTCGCTGGCTTCGGCGCCGAAGGTCATGGTGCCCAGCGCGAAGGTGGAGACGACGGCGCCGCTGGTGCCCAGGGTGCGGTACTGCATGGGACTCCTCTTCAGTCTTCGGTGGGAGTGGTGCGCAGCGGGTGGTAGTTCCGCCAGCTGTGCTCAGGGGCATAGCCCAGCAACCGTTTGGCCTTGTCGATCGAGAGCAGGGTCTCGTGCTCTCCGAGCTCCTTGGCCACCGGCACGCCGGGGAACACCTCCGCGGCGAGGCTGGCGCTGGAGCGGCTCATCACTGTGTCCGCGTTGGCGATGATGAACGCCTCGAACCCCGGGGTGCCGTGCTCAAGGGCGCGGGCCACGGCCTGCGCGCCGTCCCGGCCGTCGATGTAGCCCCAGAGGTTCCACTTGCGCAGCCGGGCATCGGCATCGAAGCCGGGGAACTCCTCGTAGTCCTCCGGGTCCATCACGTTGGAGAAGCGCAGGCCGGTGATGCTCAGCTCCGGATCCCAGCGGGTGAGCTGGATCGCCATCTGTTCCTCGAGGTGCTTCACCAGGGAGTAGGTGCTTTCCGGCCGGGCCGGGTACTCCTCGTCCACCGGGATATAGGGCGGGTCGACGTCGAACGGCAGTCCCAGCACTGTCTCGCTGGATGCGTAGACAATCTTCTTGATCCCGGCGCGGCGGGCCGCCTGGAACACGTTGTAGGTGGCCTGCATGTTGTTCTCGAAGGTTGCGGCGTCCGGGGCGTGGCCGGGCGCCGGGATCGCGGCCAGGTGCACCACCGCGTCGAACCCCGCGTGCCGGTCCTCAAGGCCCAGGAACACGTCCACCACCTGGCCGTAGTCGCGCAGGTCCACCTCGGTAAACCCGTGCCCGCGCGTGCCGGTGCGGTCCAGGTTGGTGACCTCGTGCCCGTCCTCGCTCAGCCGCCGGACGACGCTCCGTCCCAGCTTTCCGCTTCCTCCGGTAACAGCTACTCTCATCAGTACTCCTCGCATCGTGGGGCGTGTGGGGTTTGTTCCACCCTAGAGGTGGCCGGGGACGGTGCACACCCCCTGGCCGGCCCGCAGGCGAACCGGAACCCCCGGGGCAGGGTTCCATTTCCGCTGCGAGCGACTCCGCGCGTGACTTTTGGCCCTAGGCGCGGCCGGGCGGACCGGTCAGGCTGGGGCCATGAACGCTGATCAGCGGATAGTCGTGGGCGTGGACGGTTCGGATTTCTCGACGAAGGCACTCCGGCTCGCCGGGCGCATGGCTCGCAGCCTGGACGCGCCGCTGGAAGTCCTCACCTGCCTGGGCACCTCGGATCTCTTCCTGGCCTCGCACCTGCCCGAAGAGAGCACTCCCACCACCACCCAGCTCGAGGAGACGGCCAAACGGCTCGTCGACGAATCCCTGGAGCGTGCCTTCGGCGGCGATGTGCCGGCAGGCCTGACCCGGACCGTGAAGTTCGGCCCGCCGGCCAAGATCCTGGTCGAGGCGAGCCGGGACGCCCAGCTCCTGGTGGTCGGCCGCCGCGGCCGCGGCGGTTTCCTGGCACAGATCATGGGATCGGTCAGCGGTGCGTGCGCGGCCCATGCCCACTGCCCGGTGCTGGTGGTCGGCGCCGACGAGGACAAACACCAGGCGAGGGAATGAACCGCAGCCGGTGGCCGGTGCTGGCCCTCTGGATCCTCACCGGTGCGCTGACCCTCCCCGCCGCGGTGACCGGGCTGCTGTTCCCGGGGATCTACCGGGGCGTCGTGGCAACGGAACTCATCCCCGGTGCGGTGTCCCAGGACCTGATGTCCGCCGTCGCCGCCGCTGCCCTGCCGGTCCTGGCCTTCGCCGGGCGGCGGGGGCAACCCAAGGTGCAGCTCGTGGCGCTGGGAATCCTCGGCTACCTGTTTTACGCCTACGGCATCTACGCCATCGAGCGGACGTACAACGGCTTCTACCTCGTCTACCTGGCCGTCTTTGCCCTGTCCTTTTGGGGGATGGTCTACACGGCACTGGAACTCCGGGCGGACGGGCCGAGGCGGGCGCGGCTGGCTAAGGGCATCAGGGTGCTGTCCGCCTCCGGCGCGCTCCTGCAGCCACTCATCTTCTATCCGCTGTGGATCGCCATGCTGCTGCCGCTGATGCGGACCGGCGATCAAATCGATTCGCTCTACTCCGTCTTCGTCCTTGACCTGTGCTTCATCATGCCGGCCTTCCTCATCCTCGCCGTCCTGACGTTCCGGGGCCGCTGGCCCGGGCTGGTGTTCATGCCCTCGCTGTACCTGCTCGGCTTCACACTAATCTTCTCCCTGGCTCTGGGGGAACTGTTCAAGCCGTTGTTCAACGTCCCCGTGTCCGCGTTGTCGCTGTGGTCCTCGGTACTGCTCTCGGCCTTGTTCCTGGTGCTGGGCGGTCTCCACTTCTGGAAGCTGGATCTGAATCCCGGCGGTGGCGCGGCCCTGCGCCACCGGACTCCCCAGGACCGGACCGCGGACGCCGGGGCCGGCCCCGGCGCCGGAAAGTAGGAGCCATGGCACAACTGCAGGCTGCGGAGCGGACCCGGCCCGCAGAGCGCGCCGGGCGGCCGGGAAGAATCGTGGGCTGCTTCTTCCTCTTCACCGGCGGGATCCACCTCGGGATCGTGGCCGCGGACCCGGCGTTCTACCGGCATTTCGCTGACGGGGCACTGCTGCCCTTCATCACCTCCGCCTGGCAAAGCGTCTTCATGGCCAATCCCTCCGGCTGGGGCCTGGCCCTGTCCCTGGGTGAGGTTGCCCTCGGCCTCCTGCTGCTCCGGGGCGGTGCGTGGGCCACCGTAGGCTGGGTCGGCGTGATCGCCTTCCATCTGGGGCTCATGCTGTTCGGCTGGGGTTTCTGGCTGTGGAGTGTCCCGGCGCTGGCGTTCCTTGTCCCGTCCGCCATCGCACATTGGCGCCGCCAGCAACCCCAGGAAGGAAGCCGCAAATGATGATGAGCCGGTCCCCTGCCACCCGCCGGCTCCGCGGACCGCTGGCTGCCCTCGCAGCCGCCGCCGTCGCCGCCGGCTACGTCCTCGCGGTGCGGCCGCGGCTGCTGCACTGGGGATCGACCGCCCAGGAAACCGCTGCGCCGCTGCCGGGCGACGAACTCGTGCGGACGCCCCGGATGCAGAGCACACGGGCGGTCACCATCAACGCGCCGGCTGCGAGCGTCTGGCCCTGGCTGGTCCAGCTGGGAGCCGGACGCGGCGGCATGTACAGCTACGACCTGCTGGAGAACGCCGCGGGCCTCGGCATGCACAGCGCGGACCGGATCCTTCCCGAATACCAGCAGCTCGACGTCGGCGACGTTCTTCCGTTAGGCCCGGACGTGGGGATTCCGGTCCGGCGCGTCGAGGCCGGCTCGGTGCTGGGTCTCGGCGGCACGATGGATCCGCGCACCGGTAGGATCAGGCCGTCCGGCGGTGCTGCCGCGGGGCCGCGGGTGGAGCTCGGCTGGACGTTTGTCCTGCAGCCTGTCACTGAACGCAGCACGAGGCTGCTGTCCCGGACGCGCTACGACTACTCCCCGCTGCCCGTGGGGCTGATCCTCCGGCCGGTGCTGGAACCCCTGCAGTTCATCATGGAACGGCGGATGCTCCTGGGCATCAAATCCCGGGCAGAAGGCCGTGGCCGCTGGCCGGGCGGCCGGCGGCCTCCATGACCTTGTGCCCTAGGTGTAATTCCCACGGACGTTGTGAACGCGGCTGATGGGGGTTTTGCCTCCGATGCCGGTATGGGTTCTGTGCTGATTGTAGTGGTGCAGCCAGCTCTGGTAAGTGGCAGCGCGTTCCTCTTCTGAAGCGTAGGGGC
>JAXMJF010000043.1:0-94031 GCA_034376805.1 Arthrobacter sp. | reverse complement strand
GCCTGCACCCCGGGCGGAAGGGCCGCCGCAGCGGCGGCCGCGGCATCAGGGGACGCAGCGGCGGCCGCGGCATCAGGGTCCTGGGGATCAGGGGCCGGGGCCGCGGGTGCCGGGGCAGGCTCCTTGACGGACCCGGCGTCGTTGACGGCAAAGCCCGGTAACGGCGAGGGCAGCCCGGCCCGGGCGAACCCCCACCCGGCAACAAGGACAGCCGTGAGGGCCAGGCCCATGACCACCGCCCGGAGGCCGCGGGCGCCTTGCCGTGCCGGCCGTGCCGGGGCCGCATGGAGCCGGCCCGGAAGGGATGCCGGCCGGCGGCGCCCCGGCGGGCAGAGTGGCGCGCGGCAAGGCGGCCGGCTCCGGACGGTGCGGTGGGTGGAAGCTGCGCGGCGGGTGGAAGCTCCGCGGCCGCACGCGGCTTGCGGATGCGGCCCGGCAGGGACCGGAGTTGTTCGACCCGACGCTCCCGGGCCGTGCCGGGTGTGGTGCGGCGGGTCAGCAGCTGCGGAATGACCGTGGGGTGGACCGAGACCGAGAGGTCCACCGGAGCGGCCCCGGCGCTGCGGTGAACGGCGGAGGCCAGCTCGGCGGCCGTGGGCCGAAGCCTGCGGTCATCATGAAGTCCGGATTCCAGCGCGGCTGCCAGGGCAGGCGGCACCCCGGGAACAAGCAGCGGAAGCGGCGGCCGCTGCGCGCCCGGCTCAGGCGCGCGGCCGGTCAGGCAGTACCAGCCCAGGGCAGCGAGGGAATACACGTCGCGTTCCGGTTGCAGCCCGGCCCGGACGGCGTCTACGGGTGCCGGGTCGCGGAAACCCTCGGTTCCGGCCTCGGGCACCGCCCGGGCGTCAGCCACCATCCGGGCGACGCCCAGATCGGCCAGCAGCGGTTTGCCGTGCGCGGTGAACAGCACATTGCCGGGAGAGACGTCTCCGTGGATGAAGCCCTGACCGTGCAGGTAGGCCAGGGCCTGGCCGATCGGAGTCAGGACCGTCACGGTCTCCCCCGGCCCCAGGCTCCCCCGGCCGGCAACGAGCTGCCCCAGCGAGCCACCCGCGGCGTAATCCATGGTCAGCCCGAGGCTGCCGGCCACCGGCAGGTCAACGTCACTGTCACCTCCGCCTTCGCTGCCGCCGGGCAGGCGCAGCACCGAGTGGGCCCGCACCAGATGGTCATGGTCGAGTGCGGACAGGATCCGCACCTCGCGCCGGATCGCCTCTTCTGCCTCACCGGGGTCGGTGGCGTCGCTCGCGGAGAAGCACTTCAGCGCGTACTCGCGGCCAGTTGACTGGTCGGTCACCAGCCAGACGGTGCCGCCGCCGCCGCGCCCGAGGCAACGCCCGACGTCGTATCCGGGAACCTCGGGCGCCTCGGCGGCGGGCGGTGCGTAATCTTCCATGACCTAAGGAATAGCGGATCCCGCGGAATCCCGCTGGAGTTATCCACAGGGGTGAGAGCTTGGCCACAGAATCGGCTGCTGCGACAGCCGGGGTCTAAGCTGGATGCCATGACTCTTGAGTTCTCCCAGCTGGGTCTCGACCCGGAATTCGTCGATTACACGCGCGGCTGGGACATCCAGCGCGAACTCCATGCGCGGGTCCTCACCGGCGCCGCCCCGAGCACGGTCCTGCTGCTGGAGCACGCCGCCGTGTACACGGCGGGCAAACGCACCGAAGACCACGAACGGCCCTTCGACGGCACTCCCGTGGTCCCTGTGGACCGCGGCGGCAAGCTCACCTGGCATGGCCCGGGGCAGCTGGTCGGCTACCCCATCATCAAGCTCAGGAACCCGGCCGGGATCCGCGACTACGTGGAACGGCTTGAAGCCGTCATCATCGCCGTCCTGGCCGACTACGGCATCGAGGCGGTCCGGATCAAGGGGCGTGCCGGCGTCTGGATCGACCAGGACGAGAAGGGTCCCGCGCGCAAGATTGCCGCGATCGGCATCCGCGTCAACGAGGGCGTCACCATGCACGGCTTCGCCATCAACTGCAATAACGACCTTGCACCGTACGCCCAGATCATCGCCTGCGGGATCACCGACGCCGGCGTCACCACCATCGCGCAGGAGACGGGCCGGAACGTCACCCCCGCCGATCTCGTGTCGCGGATCATCGAAGAACTGCGCAACAATGAAGAAGCGCTAGTTGCAACCCATGAAGGAGCTCTACTGTGACCCTGGCACCAGAAGGCCGGAAAATGCTGCGTATCGAGCAGCGCAATGCGGCCACCCCGGTGGAACGCAAGCCGGAATGGATCAAGGCCAAGGTCCAGATGGGTCCCGAGTACGTTCAGCTCAAGAACCTCGTCAAAAAGGAAGGCCTCCACACCGTGTGTGAAGAGGCCGGCTGCCCCAACATCTTCGAATGCTGGGAAGACAAGGAAGCCACCTTCCTGATCGGCGGCTCCGAGTGCACCCGGCGGTGCGATTTCTGCCAGATCGACACCGGCAAGCCCTCCCCGGTGGACGTTTTCGAACCCACGAAGGTGGCCCGCTCGGTCCAGGCGATGCAGCTCCGCTACGCCACCGTCACCGGTGTGGCCCGCGACGACCTCGCCGACGAGGGCGTCTGGCTCTACGCCGAAACGGTCCGCAAGATCCACGAGCTCAACCCGGGCACCGGCGTCGAGCTCCTGATTCCCGATTTCTCCGGCAAGCCGGAGCACATCGAAGCGATCTGCGACTCCAAGCCCGAGGTCTTTGCGCACAACGTCGAGACCGTCCCGCGGATTTTCAAGCGCATCCGCCCGGCCTTCCGCTACGAGCGGTCGCTGGATGTCATCACGCAGGGCCGCAACCTCGGTATGGTCACCAAGTCCAACCTGATCCTGGGCATGGGCGAGACCCGCGAGGAAATCTCCGAGGCTCTCCGGGACCTGCACGACGCCGGCTGCGACCTGATCACCATCACCCAGTACCTGCGCCCGTCCGAGCGGCACCTGCCGGTTGACCGCTGGGTCAAGCCGCAGGAATTCGTGGAGCTGCAGCAGGAAGCCGACGAGATCGGTTTCCTGGGCGTCATGAGCGGGCCGCTGGTGCGTTCCTCCTACCGTGCGGGCCGGCTCTGGGCCACCGCGATGCGCAAGAAGGGCTGGGAAATCCCGGCCCAGCTCGCGCACATCGAGAGCTCGGGCAGCACCCGCCAGGAAGCCAGCTCACTGCTCGCGGCGCGTTCCTGAATCCAGCTGTAACGATTGAGGCGAAGGGCCGGCACCGGAGGAATTCGGCGTCCGGCCCTTCGCTGTCCATCACGTAGAATTAAGGCACTATGGCGAATTCCCCTGATTCCAGCAACTCCACTCCGGCTTCTGATGCTCCGAAGCGCGGCCTCTTTTCCCGAAAGCCCAAGGTGGCCAAGGTCAAGAAGCCGAGCCGTCTGAAGCAGATTCGGGAAGTCTTCCAGATGACCCGCCAGCACGATCCGATGGTCCCGTGGCTCATGCTGCTGGCGTTCCTCGGCGTCGTGGCTGTCAGCTTCCTCATCGGATTCCTGCTGGATAACTGGATCACGGGCCTGCTCATCGGCCTCCCGCTGGGTCTCCTTGCGGCAACCCTGATCCTGTCCCGCCGCGCCGAGCGCGCAGCCTTCGCCCGGATTGAAAACCAGCCCGGCGCCTCCGGCGCTGCTCTCGGCACGCTCAAGCGGGGCTGGATCGTCGAGGAGCAGCCCGTCGCGGTGAACCCGCGCACCCAGGACGCCGTTTTCCGCGCCATTGGCCGTCCCGGCGTCGTCCTGGTCAGCGAGGGCCCCAGCCACCGGGTCAAGCCGCTGCTCGACGCCGAACGCAAGCGGCTCGCCCGCATCCTGCCCAACGTCACCATCCACGTGATTGAAAGCGGCCGTGGCGAGGGCCAGGTTCCGATCAGCCAGGTCTCGAAAAAGATGACCAAGATGAAGAATGAACTGACCAAGCTTGAGGTCAACACGGTTTCCAAGCGCATCTCTTCGCTCGGAAGCCGCCTGCCCATCCCCAAGGGCATTGATCCTTACAAGGCCCGCCCGGACCGCAAGGCGGCCCGCGGACGCTAGGCCAGACGCCAGCCCGCAGGAACGCCCCGGTAACCGCCTTCCAGGCCGGCAGCCGGGGCGTTTCCTTTGCCCAGCTCATACCGTCCCCTCGGGACAGAATCCGGAGATTCCGCCATGAAACTTCCGTCCACTTCTGCCGTGATCCGCATCTTCCGGGTCCTGGCCATCGCCGAGGGCTTCAGTTGGGCCGCGCTGTTGGTGGGGATGTTCCTCAAGTGGATCACCCGGACCACGGAACTCGGGGTGGAGATCGCGGGCCCGATCCACGGGGCTTTCTTTATCGGCTACGGGATCGCAGCACTGACTTTGTGGGGCATGCTGCGCTGGCCGTTCCGGGTGGCCCTGTTCGCCGGGCTCTCCGCGGTTTTCCCGTTCGCCACGGTCTGGTTTGAGCGTTGGGCGGGCCGCCACGGTTACCTGACGGCGAAGGCCGGTCAGGGTGCTGCGCAGCCGGCACAGGAGAAGGCCGGCGAGACGGCCGGCGTCTAGCCACAACTAAGTTCGTGACTTTTGCCCCCGGGATGGCGAGGACGGTCCCGGTGCCCGCACCCAGCTGACGCAAATGGCCGCTATACCGGGAGGTTTAGCGGCCATTCGTGACGAATGGATGAGGCATACCGGCCATACGTGACGAATGGACGAGGTGTTTAGTGCCTTCCGGCGGCGGGACGGGCGCTGGCGCCGTCGGGCCGACTCTACATCCGGACGAGGACGGTGTTCATGGCCGTGTCGTGGAGCCCGCGGTGGTCCGGGTCGAAGATGACGGCGGGGATCACGAGGCACAGCAGGACGCTGCGGACCAGGGCCGGCAGGGGGCCGGCGGGGCCTCCGCCGAGCCGGACGACGTGGATCCCCATGATGCGGTGGCCGATGCTGTAGCCGAGGGTGCCCACCAGCAGCGCCTGCTCGACGGCGAAGACGGCCAGGGTGGCCCAGGGGTCGCCGGCGAAGGCATAGTTGCTGATTACCAGCGCGATGGCCCAGTCAACGCAGATGGCGACGATGCGCCGGCCGGCACGGGCAATGGAGCCCGGCCCGGACTCCGGCAGGCCCAGCCGCTCCCCCGGGTACTTCGAGATACCGGATGTGTCCGGCCCGCTGAGCCATGAACCTATGTCTTTACGATCAACCACCCTCCAAGACTATCGGCTTTGGATGCCTCCCCGCGCTGTTCAGAGTGTGGACATTCAAGGGCCACACTCTGGTCACGGATAGGCCACGTTGTGGACAGCGACTACCGTTTACGTGTCAGGGCATTCTGTAACCTGCCGGAAACAAAGCGGACACCGTGGGGAAATCCCGTGTCCTTAGAGTGGTAACAGTTGCTAGCGGCATAGGAGCGGGGAGACTTTTGTGTTTTCCCCGCTGTCCGACTGCGCTGGACCACATGGCCTGACGGCCAGATCTTTCACATGCATAAGGAGCATAGATGTTCAAGACTGCGGACGAAGTCCTCAAGTTCATCAAAGACGAAGACGTTAAGTTCGTCGATATTCGCTTCACCGATCTCCCTGGCGTTCAGCAGCACTTCAACGTGCCCGCCAAGAGCGTTGACGCGGACTTCTTCGTCAACGGCCAGCTCTTCGACGGATCTTCGATCCGCGGCTTCCAGGGCATCGCCGAGTCGGACATGCAGCTCATCCCGGACGTCACGACGGCGTTCCTCGACACGTTCCGCATGGAGAAGACTCTTGCGCTGAACTTCTCGATCGTGAACCCGCGCACCGGTGACCCCTACCACCGCGACCCCCGCGGCGTAGCCGAGAAGGCCGAGGCCTACCTGGCTTCCACCGGCATCGCCGACACCGCTTTCTTCGCACCCGAGGCCGAGTTCTTCGTCTTCGACAACGTCCAGTACGAGTCCTCCCCGCAGGGCAGCTTCTACAAGATCGATTCCGAGGAAGCACACTGGAACACCGGCCGCGAGGAAGTGGGCGGAAACCTCGGCTACAAGACCCCGGTCAAGGGCGGCTACTTCCCGGTCTCCCCCACCGACAAGCAGGCTGACCTCCGTGACGCCATGTGCATCGCCCTGGACGAGGCCGGACTTGAGGTCGAGCGCAGCCACCACGAAGTCGGCTCCGCCGGCCAGGCTGAGATCAACTACAAGTTCACCACGCTGACCCACGCGGCTGATGACCTGCAGAAGTTCAAGTACGTCATCAAGAACACGGCCGACGCCTGGGGCAAGTCCGTCACCTTCATGCCGAAGCCGGTCTTCGGTGACAACGGCTCGGGCATGCACTGCCACCAGTCGCTGTGGAATGGTGGAGAGCCGCTGTTCTACGACGAAAAGGGTTACGCCGGTCTGTCCGACATGGCCCGCTGGTACATCGGCGGCCTGCTGAAGCACTCCTCGGCTGTGCTGGCCTTCACCAACCCGACGGTGAACTCCTACCGCCGCCTGGTCAAGGGCTTCGAAGCTCCGGTCAACATGGTTTACTCGCAGGGCAACCGCTCCGCCGGTATCCGCATCCCGATCACGGGCTCCAACCCGAAGGCCAAGCGCATCGAGTTCCGCGCTCCGGACCCCTCCTCCAACCCGTACCTGGCCTTCGCTGCCCAGCTGATGGCCGGCATTGACGGCATCCGCAACCGCATCGAACCGCCCGCCCCGATCGACAAGGACCTCTACGAGCTCCCCGCCGAGGAAGCCAAGGACATCCCCAAGGCCCCCGGTACGCTCGAAGAAGCCCTGGATGCCCTGGCCGAGGACAACGAGTTCCTCCAGGCCGGCGGCGTCTTCACCCAGGATCTGATCGACACCTGGATCGAATACAAGTACGAGAACGAGATCCGTCCGCTCTCGCTACGCCCGAACCCGTACGAGTTCGAGCTGTACTACGGCGTCTAAGTAAAGGCTGTCCCCCAGGGATTGCACGACGGCGGCCCCCACCTTACGGTGGGGGCCGCTTGCTTTTAAGCCTTCGCCATCTTGTAGCATTTGCCCTTGGTCCCTTCCCCGTCGCGGTAAGGGCATTCGTTGGGGGAACAATTGAAGAGATCTCTGTCGCGCGCGTTTTCTGCCGCCGGTGCCACCATCGTCCTGTCCGCCTTCGGCTTCGCAGGCCCTGTCCAGGCCGCTGAGGCCTGCTGGGATACCAGCCGTGGGACGACGTGCCGGGACTACGGCGAAAGCGCCACCGGCCTTGCCAAGGTTCGGGCTGCGGTCCATCCGACGTTTGCCGGCATCCTCAAGGCCGGGCAGACCCTCACGTCCTCCCCCGGCGTGTGGCTCTTCGGCCAGGGGACTGAAACCGAAACCCTGAAATACCAGTGGCTGCGTGATGGTCTCGCCATCCCCGGAGCCAGCGGCAAGACTTACGAGATCACGGCGTCCGACGACGGCAGGTCTCTGGCGCTGCGCGTGACCGCTTCCGCCCAGGGGGTGAACGACGGGGTGGAGACCACCCTGCCGTCCCCGAAGATCAGTGGGACCAACACGGCCGAGTACACCGCCCGGCCCGGCATCACCGGCGATGTTCCGACCGTGTGGGGCCGGACCAGGGTCGGGTTCACGCTCGAGGTCAGCAGCCTGGGGACCTGGTCGCCGGGCTGGACGCCCGTGAAGCTGCAGTGGCAGGCAGACGGTGTGGATATCGAGGGAGCCACCGCCGACACCTACACCATCAAAGTTGCCGACCTGGACAAGGTGGTGACCCTCAAAGTGACCGGCAGCTCGGACGGCGTGCCCAGCGTGTCCCTGTCGAATACAGCTACGGCCGTCACGCCCGGCTACATCGAACCCACCGACGAAATGTGGCTGGCCGGCGGGGACGGGGTCGGCAATACCCTCAGCGTGGAACGCAGCCAGGGGTGGTATGCCGGCGGCGAACCGGTGACCCTGCTCTACCAGTGGTTGCGGGACGGCCAGGCGATCGCCGGGGCCACCGCAAGCACCTACACCGTCGTGGCCGCCGACAGCGGGCACCGGGTCCAGGCCGAAGTCACCGCCACGGCGCCGGGCTACCTGCCGAACACCCAGACGTCGCTGTACACCGACATTCTCGACGCCGATACGGGCGGCAGCGGCGAGGTGGATCCCGGCGGCCAGCCCGTCCCGGAACCTGCCCCCGTCCCGGCACCGATCGACGAGGCACCGGCCGCTCCTGCCCCCGTCCCGGCACCTGCCGAAGAGGCCCCCGTCCGTCAGGTCCCCGGAGGACAGCCATCGGCCCAGCAAGCCCCCGCCCGGAACTCCGGTCCGGTGCAGGCCGCCGGCGGCAACGTCCAGCCGCAGGTACCGGAGGCCCGCCAGGCTGCCGTCACCGGCGCTGTCGGTCCTGCCGAGACTCTTGCTGCCCCGGTGGAACCGGCACCCGCGGACCCGGCACCCGCGGACCCGGCAACAGCTGCCGCGGCGGGCCCGTCGCCGTCGCCGTCGTCATCCGGACCGGCCGCCGCCACACCACAGGCGTCCGCCACACCCGTCAACCCGCTGCCGGCCTTCTTCACGGCCGCCGGTGTCCTGATCGCCGCCGGCCTGGTCTGGGTCATCCGTCCGCTGCGTGCCTCGGCACTAAGAATTGTTGGCCGGAAAACCCCGTAGGACCCGCAGCACCCGTCGGCGGGTCAGAATGGCCGGTACATGGTCCGTTGCGGGCCGGCGTCGCCGCCGAGGTACTGGCCGCGGTCCTCGAACCCGGCCTTGCGGTAGGCGGCCTGCCCGGCAGGGTTGTGTTCGTTGACCGAGAGCACCACTCCGGCCTGCCCGCCGCCGAGCGCGGCCGTCAGCTTGGCGGCGGCCCGCACGGCAGCTTCGGCTGCCAGCGTGCCCAGGCCTTTGCCCTGCTGCCGGCGGTCGATCAGGAAGCCGCGCAGCAGCCAGACCGAATCGTCGTCCGCCCAGCCGGCCAGGGTCGCGGCTCCGGTCTGCAGCGTCAGGACCCCGACAGCCGATCCGTTGGCGTCAATGGCAAAGGGGTGCCGGGAATCCTCTTCCAGCCCGATCAGCATCATCCGCAGCGGATCCCCGACGAACGTGCGCTGGCCTTCCAGGACGTCGAGTTCGGCAATCTCCCCGAGCTTGATGGCGCGTGCGTCGTCGTCGAGGTCCTTCAGCGGCAGCAGCCACACGTGTTCAGCCATAAAAGAAGCCTACCCACGCCAGCGGGTGCCCCGCCTCCGGGTGCTCTGCTCTGCTCAGCTCAGAGTGCCGCGTCCTGGGGCGGACCGGCCGGGTCCATCCAGAAGACTTCCCACAGATGCCCGTCGGGGTCCTGGAAGCTGTGGGTGTACATGAATCCGTAGTCCTGGGCTTCCTCGGACGGGGTCCCGCCGGCGGTGAGGGCCGTCCTGACCAGCTCGTCCACGGCCTCGCGGCTGTCCAGGGAGAAGGACATGATCGCCTCGGTGGTGCTGCGGGCGTCAGCGAGGGGTTTGGACGTGAACGTCTTGAAGTAGTTCTCCACCAGCAGCATCACAAACGCGTCGTCGTTGATGATCATGCATGTGGCGTTCTCATCGGTGAAGTCGGGGTTGAAGGAAAACCCCAGCGCGGTGAAGAACCCAACCGATTTGTCGAGGTCCTTCACGGGCAGATTCAGGAACATTTGCTTGGCCATGGGCCCAAAGTAGCACCGGGGCCCGGCGCGTGTCAGCCCTTGCCGGCCACCGCCGGAGCACGCCGGACCCCTGCCAGGGCCCGGCGGAGAACACTATTGGCCGTAGAAAACCCGTTCGAACACGCTCCGGGCCCGGCGGCTGAGCCGCAGGTAGTCCTCCTCGAGCGCCGCGGCGTTGCCCTGCCCGTAGCCGCACCAGCGGGCCACCGCTTCCAGGTCCCGGCGGGAGGACGGCAGCACATCCGAGGCCCGGCCGGTCCAGATCACATTGGCCGACCGGATCCGGCTTGCCAGGCGCCAGGCCCGGAGCAGGATTACCACGTCCTCCGCGTCGAGGAGCCCGACGGCGGCCGCGGCTTCGAGCGCCTCGACGGTGGAGGTGGTCCGCAGCCCGGGGTGCTGCCCGGCGTGCTGGAGCTGGAGTAGCTGGGCCAGCCATTCGACGTCGCTCAGGCCACCGCGGCCCAGCTTCAGGTGCCGGGCCGGGTCCGCGCCGCGGGGCAGGCGCTCCGCTTCCACGCGTGCCTTGACGCGCCGGACCTCGCGCGCGTCCTGGTCGGAGAGTGACTCAGGGTAACGGATCGGGTTGATCAGCGCCACGAACCCGGCGGCCAGCGCGTCGTCGCCGGCCATCGGGCGGGCGCGCAGCAGCGCCTGCGCCTCCCACACGAGCGACCACCGGCGGTAGTACTCCGCATAGGACTCCAGCGACCGCACCATGGGCCCGCTCTTGCCCTCCGGGCGCAGATCGGCGTCCACCATCAGCACGCGCTCGGCGAGGATGGCAGGTTTGAGCGGCTGGGTCAGCAGGTTGGAGAGCCTGCTGACGATCTGCAGGGCCTGCTGCTGGGCCTCGTCCTCCGGGACTCCGGGAAGACCGCGGTGCACGTATATAACGTCCGCGTCCGAACCGTAGCCGATCTCCCGGCCACCCTGCCGGCCCATGGCGACCACCAGCACATGCGTCTTCAGCGGCTCGTCCGCGGTGACCATGGTTTCTGCGACGCGCAAGGCGCCCAGGACCGCGGCCCGGTCAGTGTCGGCCAGCGCTGCGCCGACCTGGTCCTGGTCCAGCAGCCCCGCGCTGTCCGCGATCGCAATCCGCAGGATCTCCCGGCGCCGGATCAGGCGGATAAGGCGCATCGCGCTTTCCGGCTCCGCGTGCCGGGACATCTTCGAGGCGATCTCGAGCCACTGCGCCTCGAACGTCACCGGCACCAGTTCCTTGTCTGAGCCGAGCCAGGCCACGGATTCGGGCGAGACCTCCAGCAGGTCGGCGATCAGGCGGGAGTTGGAGAGCACGTGGCAGAGCCGCTCCGCCGCCGCCGTCGAGTCCCGGAGCATGCCGAGATACCAGTGGGTGGTTCCGAGTGCTTCACTGACCCGCCGGAAAGCCAGCAGGCCGGCGTCGGGGTCCACGCCCTCCGCGAGCCAGCCGAGCAGGATCGGCAGGAGCTGGCGCTGGAGCGCGGCGCGGCGGCTGACTCCGCCGGTGAGGGCTTCGATGTGGCGCATGGCGCCGCTCGGATCGAGGTAGCCCAGGGCAGCGAGGCGCCCCTGCGCGGCTTCCGGGCTGAGCTTGGCTTCCTCGCTGCTGAGCGACGCCGCAGTGTTGAGCAGCGGGCGGTAGAAGATGCGTTCGTGCAGCTCACGGACGGAGCGTTTGGTCTTGCGCCAGGCCTCGGCCAGGGCGTCAGGTTTGGGCCGTTCGCTGGAGAAGGGTCCCAGCACGGCTTTGGCGAGGGCCCGCAACGAGGCTTCCTTGACCGGCATGAGGTGGGTGCGGCGCAGCTGGAAGAGCTGGATCCGGTGTTCGAGGAGCCGGAGGTAGCGGTAGTCCCGGTCGAACTCGGCGGCGTCAGAGCGGCCGATGTAGCCGCCTGCGGACAAGGCGGCGATGGCCGAGGTGGTGTCGCGGCAGCGCAGCGTCTCGTCGGATTTGCCGTGCACCAGCTGCAGCAGCTGGACGGTGAATTCGACGTCGCGCAGTCCGCCCCGGCCCAGCTTGATCTGCCGCTGCTCTTCCTCGGCGGGGATGTGTTCGGTGACGCGGCGGCGCATCGAGCGGACGGACTCCACAAAGCCCTCCCGGCCGGCGGAGGACCAGATCAGCGGTGCGACGGCGGCCTCGTAGCGGGCGCCGAGCTCGGTGTCCCCGGCGATGGTCCGGGCCTTGAGCAGGGCCTGGAACTCCCAGCTCTCGGCCCAGCGGGCGTAATAGCTCTGGTGCGAGGCCAGGGTCCTGACCAGCGGCCCGGACTTGCCCTCCGGACGCAGGTTGGCGTCGACCTCCCACAGCCCGGGTTCACGGCCGACGGACATGATGGCCCGGGAAATGCCGGAGGCCAGGGCCGTGCCGATCGTGTTGGCACGCGAATCGTCGAGCTCGCCGGACTCGATCACGTAAATGACGTCGACGTCGGAAATGTAGTTCAGTTCGCGGGCACCGCACTTGCCCATGCCGATGACGGCCAGCCCGACGTCGGCCACCTCCGTGGCGCTGAAGTGCTCGGCGGCCTCGGCCCGCGAGACTGCCAGGGCCGCCTCGATCGCCGCGCCGGCGAGATCCGCCAGTTCGGCGCCCGCGGCGGGCATAAAGTCCAGCGGATCCGCGGCGCAGAGGTCCTTGACGGCCAGCTCAACAAGGCCGCGCCGGTACTCCGTGCGGAGCGCCACGTAGCCTTCCTGCCCGGTCAACGCCGCGACCGGGCGGGCGGACTTCGGATCGGCCTGCACGGAGCGCAGCAACCGGGCACGCAGCTCTGCGGCGTCCGCGGCCCGCGGTTCCGGGCTGGCGGTCACCTCGAAGGCCTCCAGATGCTCGGGATGGCGGATCAGGAACTCACCCAGCGCCTCGGAGGCGCCCAACACCCGGTACATGGGTTCGCTGCGTTCCGGTTCCGCGACCGCGAGCTTGCGCAGGTCCGGGTGCTTTTCGATCAGCCGGACCAGCGACTGCAGCGCCGTATCCGGGTTCGCGGCCAGCTGCAGCCCGGAGAAGAGGAGGTCCTGGTCCAAACCCTCCAGCTCCGGGGCCGCCAGCCACCGTTCGCCGTTTTCCAGATCGCTGAAACCGGCGGCAATAAGGCGTCGTGCCAGGCTCACCTGGGCCGCCTAAAGGATGCCGAGGTTGCGCTGCAGCTCGTAGGGCGTGACCTGGAGGCGGTAGTCCTGCCACTCGGCACGCTTGTTGCGCAGGAAGTGCTCGAACACCTGCTCACCGAGGATCTGCGGCATGAGTTCGGAGTCCTCCATCTGGCGGATGGCGTCGTGCAGGCTAGCCGGGAGCGGATCGTGGCCCATCGCACGGCGCTCGGCCGAGCTCAGCGACCAGATGTCGTCCTCGGCGGCGGCGGGAAGCTGGTAGCCCTCCTCGATGCCCTTGAGCCCGGCGCCCAGCAGCACGGCGTAGGCGAGGTAGGGGTTGGCTGCCGAGTCGATGCCGCGGTATTCGATCCGCGCGGACTGGCCCTTGCCGGGCTTGTAGAGCGGGACGCGGACCAGGGCGGAGCGGTTGTTGTGGCCCCAGCTGAGGTAGCTGGGCGCTTCTCCCCCGCCCCAGAGCCGCTTGTAGGAGTTCACGAACTGGTTGGTGACCGCGGTGAACTCCGGAGCGTGCTTGAGAATGCCGGCGATGAACTGCCGGGCCGTCTCGGAGAGCTGGAACTCCGCTCCCGCCTCGTAGAAGGCGTTCGTGTCGCCCTCGAAGAGCGAGAAGTGGGTGTGCATGCCGGAACCGGGGTGGGCCGTGAACGGTTTCGGCATGAAGGTGGCGTACGTGCCCTGCTGGAGCGCAACCTCCTTGATCACCGTGCGGAACGTCATGATGTTGTCCGCGGTCTGCAGGGCATCCGCGTAGCGCAGGTCGATCTCGTTCTGGCCGGGGCCGGCCTCGTGGTGGCTGAACTCAACGGAGATGCCGACCGATTCCAGCATGGTCACGGCTGTACGGCGGAAATCCTGTGCCACACCGCCCGGAACGTGGTCGAAGTAGCCCCCCTCATCCACGGGCACGGGGGCACCGTCCGGACCCGGCTGCTGGGACTTGAGCAGGTAGAACTCGATCTCGGGGTGGGTGTAGCAGGTGAAGCCCATGTCCGCGGCCTTGGCCAGGTTGCGCTTGAGGACGTTGCGCGGATCAGCAGCGGAGGGTTCGCCGTCGGGCGTCAGGATGTCGCAGAACATCCGGGACGTCGCTTCGGTCTCGCCGCGCCACGGCAGGATCTGGAAGGTGGCGGGGTCCGGCTGGGCCAGCATGTCGGATTCGAAAACGCGGGCCAGGCCCTCGATGGAGGAGCCGTCAAAGCCCAGGCCCTCCTCAAACGCACCTTCCACTTCCGCCGGGGCCAGCGCCACGGACTTCAGCGACCCGACGACGTCGGTGAACCACAGCCGCACAAACCGCACGTCGCGCTCTTCGATCGTCCGCAGGACAAACTCTTGCTGGCGGTCCATACTGGCCTCTTTCCGGTTCTTTCGTCCGTGCCCCAGGCCCCGTCATGCATGGGTCCCGCAGCTGCTCACGGTTCACTTTACTAATCATTGCCACCGATTGCTGGCGCAGCTGCCCCGCGTAACACAGCGTTAACACGGGGAGGCCGTAATTCGCCGTCCCAGGGCGTCCCCCGGACGTCCTGCCTGTGCCCGTGTGATGTGATTCACGCGCCCACGGGCTGGAGCCCGGTAGCTAGGACGCGAGGTATCGCACTACGCTCGTGCCATGGCCACAAGCACCAGCCCCGATTCCAGCATGCCCGCAGAACTAGCCGCCCCCTACGGCAACGGCCCGGCGGGCGCGTCCGCGGCCCCGGCCGCGGGTTCCACGGCGGGCCAGGAACCCGGCGCCCGGAAACCGGTGGCGAAGATCCGCACCCACCACCTGCGCCAGGCCAAGCTCAACGGCGAGCGCTTCGCCATGCTGACTGCCTATGACCAGTACACGGCGGAAATCTTCGACCAGGCCGGCATCGAGGTCCTCCTGGTGGGTGACTCAGCCTCCAACAATGTCTTCGGCAACGAAACCAGCCTGCCCGTCACCGTGGACGAACTGCTCCCCCTGTGCCGCGCCGTCACCCGCTCGGCCAAGCGCGCCCTCGTCGTGGCGGACCTTCCCTTTGGCAGCTACGAGGTCTCCGCCCAGCAGGCGGTGGCCACCGGCGTCCGGTTCCTTAAGGAAGGACTGGCCCACGCGGTCAAGATCGAGGGCGGGAAGTTCTATGCCGAGACCGTCCGGGCCATGGTCCAGGCCGGCATCCCGGTGATGGCGCATATCGGTTTCACGCCGCAGAGCGAGCACTCCCTCGGCGGCTACCGGGTCCAGGGCCGCGGCGATGACGCCCAGCGGCTGGTCGACGACGCCGTTGCTCTCGCCGACGCCGGTGCATTCTGTGTCCTGATGGAAATGGTTCCGGCGGCGACGGCAGCCGCCGTGGACGCCGCCGTCGACGTCCCCACCGTCGGCATCGGCGCCGGCAACGCGACCACCGGGCAGGTGCTGGTGTGGCAGGACATGGCGGGCCTGCGCGGCGGCAGGATGGCCAAGTTCGTCAAGCAGTACGCGGACCTGCGCACCTCCCTCAGCGACGCCGCCAAGGCCTACGGCGAGGACGTGCGCTCCGGCCAGTTCCCCGGCGCCGAGCACTCCTTCTAGGCGGCTTCCGCGGGCCCTCCTCCAGGGCCGCCACTGCGGAGCCGCGGTGCCACCTCATCCTTCACGAACGATGCGGTGTTCCGCCCGTCCGGGCACGCTGGCCTTTAAGGGCCTGCACCAGGTCCCAGCAAATGTTCCGCCGTCCCGGACGGATTCGTGGCGAAGCGACGGGCCAGACGCCGGCGGACACTAGTGGAGGAGTAACCATGGACTCAATTACGACTGACTTCTGGGACATCCTGCTGTGGAGCTTCTGGTTCTTCATCTGGATCTCCGCACTCATGGTGTGGTTCCGCTGCCTGTTTGACTTGTTCGGGGACAGCACCCTCAGCGGCTGGGGTAAGGCCGGCTGGGCGATACTGCTGGTCTTCCTGCCCTGGATCGGCGCCATCATCTACCTGATCGCCCGCGGCCGCAGCATGGCCGACCGTCAGATGGCCATGATCGCCGACCAGCAGGCCGCCCAGCAGAAGTACATCCAGCAGGTCGCGGGCAAGTCGGCCAGCCCCGCCAGCCAAATCGCCGACGCCAAGGCCCTGCTCGACTCCGGCGCCATCAACCAGACCGAGTTTGAATCCCTCAAGGCAAAGGCCATGGTCTGAGCCGGGCTGACCGGCGGCGCCCGGGGCGCGGGCGCGTTCTTGCAGTGTACGATCGGCAGCCCCACCCTGGCGCTGTCATGGGAATCCACGTGAAGGAGATCGACCATGTCCACTGAGAGTGAGAACCCGGTCCTTGAAACCATCGGGGCCATTACCGACGCCGCCGTGGGACGCTCCGACCTGCCGGCCGACGCGCTGCTCATGATCCGCATCGCCGCCCTGGCCGCCGTCGATGCCCGGCCCATCTCCTACCTCGCCCATGTGGGCCCCGCTATCGAGTCAGGAGTTACGGCCAAGGATGTTCAGAACGTGCTCGTCGCCGTGGCCCCCATCATAGGAACGGCCAGGACGATGTCGGCTGCGATCAACATCACCGAAGCGCTTGGTTTCGCGATCGCCGTCATGGAGGAAGGAACGGAGTAACGCAGGTCCCGGCATGAAACTCACCTGGCTGGGTCACTCCTCGGTGGTCCTGGATCTCGATGAGGTTCGGGTCCTGACCGATCCGTTGCTGCGTCCCCATGCGGGGCTGCTGCGGCGCCTGGCACCCCGGCCTGACCCCGCGTTGTGGAGCCGGCCGGACGTCGTGCTCCTCTCCCACCTGCACCACGACCACGCCGAGCTGCGCTCCCTCCGCATGCTGCCCGGAGCGGTCCTGATGAGCGCTCCGGCGAACGTCGCCTGGTTGCGCCGCCGAAAGTTCCTGAACACAGTCCCCTTGGGCGACGGCTGGACCCCGGTGGGCCGCGGCGTCGAAATCCGCCAGGTGCCGGCGGAGCATCGTCACCGCCCGATGCCGCATCGGCCCAACGACGCCCATGGCCAGCTGGTGCGCGGCCCGTCCGGTACCGTCTGGATCGCGGGTGACACGGGGTTGTTTCCGGAAATGGCCGGGCTCTCCGGCATGGCAGGCGGCCGCATCGATGTTGCCCTGGTGCCGGTCTGGGGGTGGGGACCGAGGCTCTCGGCGGGACATCTGTCCCCCGAGACCGCGGCCCGGGCCGTCGCACTGAGCGGCGCGCGGTTCGCCCTGCCGGTGCACTGGGGAACGCTGCACCCGCCCTTCGTCACACGCTTTGCCCGGAGCTGGCTTGAACAGCCCGGGCGCCGTTTTGCTGACGCCGTGGCTGAGCAGGCTCCGGGCTGCACGGCTGTTGTCCTCTCCCCCGGCCAGTCATGGGCCCCGCCCGGGTGAGCCGGACGCTGTCAACTGTTCCCGCGGGACATGCCCACCGCAAAGGTCCGGCCACTCAAAGGGGGAACGCCGTCGTGGCGCGCTGGCCACAGGCCTCAAGCATTGACACCAGCACCCGGTGGAGCTTATCGGCACCCTCTATCCGCGCGGGCAGCCCGGCCATGAGATCGGCCGGACCCAGGAGTACCGCACGGTCCTGCCAGCCTCCGAGGCCCCCGTGGGATCCGACCAGGCCCTCGAACGCCGCGACGTCGTTGGTCACCGGATCGACCATGCTGTTGACGTAAAGATCCGGCGCCGCTGGGTCCATCAGCGCACGTCGGAGCACCCGCGCCGCGTGGGATCCGAATCCCGCCAACGGGTCGGTGCCCTCACCCGCACCGCTGGTGAGGTCGAGGCGCCCGCCGCTTCCGATCGCCCACGTCCGGCCGTCGTCATCGATCCCGGCGACGAACGCGACGCCGGGATGGCCGGCCAGGCCGGAGACCAACGCCGGCCACTCCCGCTCGAGCCCCCCGAGCGTCCAGCGCCGGTCGCCCCGCACGTAGACCAGGCCCAGGTTGCCCGAGCCCAGAACGACGACCGGCTCCTCGGCGGCGGCGCCGGGGTCTGGTGTCTGCTGTGCCTTGGTCAGCCCCTCGTTGGCGCGGGCGGCGAGTTTCCCGGTCATCCCCCCGGCAGCGATGTCGCCGGCAATGGATTTGGCGCGCCCCAGCCCCTCGACGGACGCGTCCACGGTCTGCACGTGATCCTGCATGAGTTCGGCACACAGATCACCGAGCGTCTGGCCGTACCGGTCAGCGAACGGAGTGCCCTGGGACTGGCCGTGGTCCGAGAGCACCACCAGCCGGTAACGGCGGGGCGCGGAACCGGCGAGCCGGGCCAGGGACCCCAGCGTGCGGTCCAGGCCATCAAGGGCGGCGAGGGATTCGGGCCGGAAAACGCCTGCGTGGTGGGCGATCTCGTCGTAGTCCACGTAGTCGACATAGATGCACTTCGTGCCACGACGCAGTTCCTCGGCGACAAGGGCCGTGTTCAGGTCACGCAGGAGGCTGTTGGTCACGGCCCGCAGCAGGGCGAAGGTCCAGTCCCGGTGCACCCGCGGGTCGAAGTCCCGCCTGACCTGTCGTCGGGCCTGCCACCGCTCCTTGAGTACCTCCCCGACGGTCCGCGTGAAGCTGCGCATGAACCCGTTCGGTGAGGTGAAAAACCAGGCGAACGCCCGACGTGTCTGGGTGGAGCCGCGCCGGACCTCGACCCGGCTCATCGTCAGGAGCGATCGGGGCGCGTCCCCGGTGAACAGGTTCGAAATGGAGACCCCGTCGTCGTAGAGCAGGCCTTGGCCGGTGCTGTGCCTTTCCTCAATCACCCGGGCGTCTGCCGGGCGGTTGGCCACCAGGACCCGTTTAAGTTCCCGGTCGTACCACCGGAAGGCGGGGATCCCGTCAACTGTGCCGTGCAGAATGCCCAGCTGACTGGCTGGGGTGGTGCATGGCAGTTGGGGAGTCCATTCCCGGCACGTGTAGTCCCCCGAGGACAGCCAGCGCCGGATATGCGGTACCGCCCCGGACTGGACCGCCCACTGCAACACCGGGAACGGGACACCGTCGAGCTGCACGAACAGGACGCCGTCAATCTCCGGGTCGGTCACCGCGTCCTGCCGGCGTGCCCTGCCGGCCAGGGAGGTGATCAGCCCGTCATCAGTACCGGCCGTGGTGGCCCACGAGATGAGGGTGGCCACGACGGCACTGATCCAGGTTGCAGCAAGGGCGGTCCCCGCCGTCGACTCGATGCCGGGCACCAGACGAATGGCGACACATATGATCAGGGCCTGACCGACCACAGCCGTAAGAAGCACCGCCAGCCAGCCCACCCTGGCCGAGATTTCCACCAGCGCGGGGCGGAGGACCAGACCGACGATGCCGGCCACTGCCGCCACGGCGGCGTAGTCCCACCAACTGGAGGCGGAGAATCCCGGCAGCAGCGCCCCGGTGACGATGAGGGCTACCGTCGAGGCAGCCCAGGCAGCGGCCAGCCTGGCCAGGTCGGTGACTCGGACGCCGCGGGTGCGGGTATCGCTCGTCGGCATTTCCCCAGTATGGCCCGCCGCAGCCGGCGCTCACTCATCCGCACCGGGTGAGAAAATCCGGTCCCGGCAGCGGCGTTGGCCCGCGGGGCTGCGGGTCAGGCCGCTTTCCTGACGCACCGGTGGACGGCTGGGCCCCGGAGCCCTGCCCGGAAGAGCTCCCGCTCCTCAGCGTTCGATCGACCAGCTAGTCGTCCTCGTCGCCCTTTTCCCAGGATTCGTTGCGGGCCTTGACCTTCTCGAGGGCGTGTTCAGCTTCTTCCCGCGTCTTGTACGGGCCAATCAGCTGGCTCCAATCGGACATGGCGTCCTCTTCAACCTCGTGCGTGTTGACGTTGTACCAGTACTCCGGCATCGATGCTCCTCAGCTGATATTTGTTGGCCGTCGTTTATCTGCCTCCGGCCGCGCCTTATATGATCAATGTATGCCTTCTCTAGCCTCGACTGCACCCATCGGCACCCTGGTCCCGGGAGCCGTCAGTCCGCAGCTTCCCGTTCCGGCGTCGATCCCGCGCCCTGAATACGTGGGCAAGCCCGCGCCGGCCAAGTTCACGGGCTCCGAGGTCAAGTCGGCGGAGACCATCGAGAAGATCCGCGTCGCCTCACGGATCGCCGCGCAGGCGATCGTGGAGGTCGGGAAGCACATCCAGCCCGGCGTCACCACG
Organism: Arthrobacter sp.; assembly: GCA_034376805.1. GTDB lineage: Bacteria > Actinomycetota > Actinomycetes > Actinomycetales > Micrococcaceae > Arthrobacter. Next base: position 74,241 of record JAXMJF010000043.1, on the reverse strand, counting down.
GACCAGCTGGACCGGGTGGGCCACGAGTTCCTGCTCGACCACCACGCATATCCGTCCACCCTCGGCTACCGCGGCTTTCCCAAGTCGCTGTGCTCGTCGTTGAACGAAGTCATCTGCCACGGCATCCCCGACAGCACCGTGGTCCGGGACGGGGACATCCTCAATATCGACATCACGGCCTTCATCGGCGGGGTGCACGGCGACACCAACTACACGTTCCTGGCCGGAGACGTCGACGAGGAATCCCGGCTGCTCGTCGAGCGCACGCAGGAGTCCCTGAACCGCGCCATCCGTGCCGTGGCCCCGGGCCGTGAGATCAACGTGATCGGCCGGACCATTGAGTCCTTCGCCAAGCGCTTCGGCTACGGTGTGGTCCGCGACTTCACCGGCCACGGCGTGGGCGAGGCCTTCCACACCGGCCTGATCATTCCCCACTACGACGCTGCCCCCGCCTACAACACGGTCATGGAAGCCGGGATGGTCTTCACGATCGAACCCATGCTGACACTCGGCACCGTGGACTGGGACATGTGGGCTGACGACTGGACCGTCGTGACCCGCGACCGCAAACGCACCGCACAGTTCGAGCACACCCTGCTTGTCACGGAGTCCGGCGCCGAAGTCCTGACGCTCCCCTGATTCCCGCTCCACCAGAAGATTCCGGTCTTCGCCCGTCGGCCCTGGGCCGCACCCTCCTAGCCCCGCCCCCTGCCACGAACGGAACCACATTGGCCAAGAAGGACGAGAAGTCGAAGAAGAACGCCCCGCTGATCGGCATCGACATCGGTGGCACCGGGATCAAGGGCGGGATCGTGGACCTGAAGAAGGGCAAGCTGGTCGGTGACCGCCTGCGCATCCCCACCCCGCAGCCTTCGACGCCCGAGTCCGTGGCCGAGGTTGTGGCCCAGGTTGTCGCCGCACTGTCCGCCCGGCCCGATGCCCCGGCCCCCGACTCTCCCGTGGGCGTCACCTTCCCCGGCATCATCCAGCACGGTGTGGTCCACTCCGCCGCCAACGTGGACAAGTCCTGGCTGGAACTGGACATCGATGCCCTGCTGACCGCCCGCCTGGGCCGCCCCGTGGAGGTCATCAACGACGCCGACGCCGCCGGCCTCGCGGAGGCGCGCTTTGGCGCCGGTGAATTGGTGGAGGGGACCGTACTGGTCATCACACTCGGCACCGGCATCGGTTCCGCCTTCATCTTCGACGGCAAGCTCGTCCCCAACGCCGAGCTCGGACACCTGGAGATCGACGGATTCGACGCCGAAAGCAAGGCCTCGGCCGTGGCCCGCGAGCGGGACGGCCTGAGCTGGGAAGAGTACAGCGTGCTGCTGCAGCGGTACCTGTCCCACGTGGAATTCCTCTTCTCCCCCGAACTGTTCATCATCGGCGGCGGCATCTCGAAGCGCGCAGACGAATACCTGCCGCGGCTGCAGCTGCGCACACCCATCGTTCCGGCCGAGCTGAAGAACGACGCCGGCATCGTCGGCGCCGCCCTCGAGATCGCGCTGAAACACAAACTGGCCAAGTAGCCAAAAGAGCTATCACTCCGGGTCGTTCTGAACGCTGGGAACGACCCGGAGTGATAGCTCTTTTTTATGTGGTGCCGGTGGTGGCCACGGCTTCCCCTCCGCTGCCACCACCGGAGTCTGTGAGCCGGCGCTCCTGGAACAGCCCTAGAGCGGGCTTTTCTGCTGGCTCGTGCCCTCGCGGCCCTTGGTTTCGGCCTCGTGGCGGAGCAGGGAGATGGCGGCTTCGAAGTCCTCGAGGGACTCGAAGGCCTGGTAGACGCTTGCGAAGCGCAGGTAGGCGACCTCGTCGAGCCGCTGGAGCGGGTTGAGGATGGCGAGGCCGACTTCGTGCGCGTCGATTTCAGCGGCGCCGGAGGCACGGATGGCCTCTTCGACTTCCTGGGCCAGCATCGCGAGGTCGTCCTCGGTGACGGGACGGCCCTGGCAGGCCTTGCGGACGCCGTTGATGACCTTGCTGCGGCTGAACGGCTCGCCGACCCCCGACCGCTTGATCACGGTAAGGCTGGTCGTCTCGACAGTGGTGAAGCGGCGGCCGCACTCGGGGCACTGCCGGCGGCGCCGGATGGCTGAACCGTCGTCGGCGATCCGGCTGTCCACCACCCGCGAATCAGGGTTACGGCAAAACGGACAATACATGACGTTTCCTCCCCTGTCGCACGCGGATGGCCACCTGGAGGTCGTCCAAAGACGACCACCCGAAATTCGCCGGAGCGGTTGGCTCCGCCATCAGTTTACGACTAGATGTAGGTGAATAACAAGCCTGTAATTACTACATGTTGTGGTCAGGCGCCCTGCGGGAACCGGGCGGTGACCGCCTCGCCGTGCGCCGGCAGATCCTCTGCCCCGGACAGGCTCACGATGTGCCCGCTGACCTCGGCCAGGGCGGCGCGGGTGTAGTTGACCACCTGGATGGCGCGCAGGAATGTGGTCACGTTCAGCCCCGAGGAGAACGCTGCGGTGCCGCTGGTCGGCAGCACGTGGTTGGAACCGGCGCAGTAGTCGCCCAGGCTGACGGGGCTGTAATCCCCCACGAAGATCGCCCCGGCGCTGCGGATCCGGCCCGCGACGCCTGCCGCGTCCGCCGTCATGATTTCCAGGTGTTCGGCGGCGTAGGCATTGCACGCCGCGATGCCCTGATCCAGGCCGTCCACCAGGACGACGCCGGACTGCGGGCCTGAGAGGGCCTCACGGACCCGCGCACTGTGCTTGGTCGCTGCCGCCTGGCGCACCAGTTCCACCCGGACGGCGGCGGCGAGGTCCTCGGAGTCCGTGATCAGCACGGAAGCTGCTTTCGGATCGTGCTCGGCCTGGCTGATCAGGTCAGCCGCGACCAGGACCGGCTGTGCCGTGGCGTCGGCGAGGATCGCGATCTCGGTGGTGCCGGCCTCGGAGTCGATGCCGACGACGCCTTTGACGAGGCGCTTCGCCGTGGCGACGAAGACGTTGCCCGGGCCGGTGACGACGTCCACCGGGTCCAGCCCGGCCTTGTCCTCTGCGGCGGGGATGCCGTAGGCGAAGGCCGCGATGGCCTGGGCGCCGCCGATCGCGTAGACCTCGTCAATTCCGAGCAGGCAGGCTGCGGCAAGGATCGTGGGGTGCGGGAGCCCGCCGAAGTCCTTCTGCGGCGGAGATGCCAGGGCGATGGATTCGACGCCGGCGGCGAGGGCCGGGACGACGTTCATGATCACGGAGGACGGGTAGACCGCCAGGCCGCCGGGGACGTAGAGGCCCACACGGGCCACGGGGACCCAGTTCTGGCTGACCACCGCGCCTTCGCCGAGTTCGACGTCGGTGTCAGCCGGGCGCTGGGCGTCGGCAAAGAGCCGTGCGCGCCTGATGGACTCCTCCAGTGCCGCGCGCACGGCGGGATCGAGGCCGGCCAGGGCCGCCGTCAGCGCTTCAGCGGGGACCCGCGGGTGCGACTGCTCCACGCCGTCGAAGGTCCGGGCGAGCTCGCTGAGCGCCTCGAAGCCCCGGGTGCGGACGGCGTCGATGATGTCCAGGACCTTGTGCTCGGCATCAGCCATGGTGCCGGCCTGAGCCCGGGGCACCGCGGCGCGGAGGCCGGCGAGGGTCAGCCGCCGGCCGCGCAGGTCGACGGTGTGGAAGTTGAGTCCGGTGGGAGCCGGGGGCGCAGTAACGGCGGGCACGGAGCTGTCAGCTGAAGGGGTCACCCGTTCATTTTACGGCCAGCCCCGGCGAGTCCCGCGCCTGTTACTTCGGACGGCTACGTCGGGGAGCTGCTCTGCTGCCCCGCGGTCAGGCCCCGGACCCGGATTCCGGCGTCGGCGTGGTGAAGACGGTGTTCAGGAAGATGGTCAGTGCGGCCGCTGCCGGCCAGATTGCCAGGACGGCGAAGGACCGCAGGGAGAACGCGACACTGGCGCTGGCAGAGGTGTCCTCCGGAGTTCCCCACCAGAGGCCACACAGGACCCCGGTCCCCCAGGCCGCGAGGGCGCCCACTGCTCCGGCACCCACGGCGAGGAGAACGTCCCGCCCAGACGGTGCGTCGTGCTTGCTGCCGGAGGCGACCGCGCCCGAGATGCAGCCGGCGAGCAGGAACAGGCCGGCCAGGACCAGGTCCCGCGGCAGCCACCCTTCCGTGTTGCCGCCGCTGCGCAGCTCCGGATCACCCGAGAGCAGGTTCAGCCCGGAGGGCGCCAGCAGCCACCAGAGCACCCCCACCGGAACGCCGGCGGCGGCGATGACGGCGGCCTTGCGCCATGTCGCGGCGCGGACGCCTGCCTTGCGGACCGGCCGGCCGGCGGCAGCGTCCGGCTCGGAACCCGGGAGCGGAAACCGGGGCCCGTCCTGCGGGGCATCCTGCGGGAGCTGGCCGTGCACTGCGGGCTGTGTCATGCAACAAACCTTAACAAGCTTTCCGCCGGCAGGGCACATGACACCGGGCGTCTCCGCATGACGTTCCAGATGACGCCGCCGGGTAAACAAGTACCGCGGCCGTTCACGGGAGCAATACGCTGGCAGGGTAGGAACATCACACACGTGCAGCAGGGAGTTGGATCGCAGTGGCCACAGAGGACCCAGCCTTCGAAGGAACCTTCAAGGAAATGTTCCGCCGGCATGCGGCCGGGGTGGCCATCATCACCGCCAATCTCAACGGCGTCCCCTTCGGTTTCACGGCCACCTCCGTGGCCTCGCTGTCGGCGAAGCCGCCCCGGTTTACGTTCAACATGGCCCGCACGTCCAGCTCCTGGCCGGCGGTGGCCAACACCACCTACATCGGCGTCCATATGCTGGGGCTGGAGAACCAGGCGCTGGCTGAGCGCTTTGCCCGGACCAGCAACCGCTTCGAGGGCGATCACTGGGCGCTCGGGCCCCATGAGGTGCCGATCCTCAATGACGTGGCCGGCTGGCTGATCGGCAAGGTCCAGATGCGTCTCTCCTTCGAGAACAACGCCGTGGTGGTGGTCGAGGTCGTGGAAGGTGAGGTGGGCGCCGACGGCGCCCCCCTGCTCTACCACTCAGGCGCCTACGGCCAGCCCGCGCCGCTCGACTACGAGATCTGACCGGCTACCAGGGCAGGTCCCTGCGGGAACCCAGGTCCAGGAAGCGGGGGCCATGTCCCGAACGGGCGGACGGCCCGCCGGACGATTGGCTGGTCATTTCGCTCAGCAGTTCCCGGGCGGCGGCAACCGGGTCCTTGTCCGCTCCCGTGCGCCCCATGTCCGTCTTCAGGATCCCGGGATGGACAGACCAGACGTCCAGTTGCCCGCCGAACTCCTCATGCAGGCTGAGGGTCAGCATGTTCAGCGCAGCCTTGGACAGCCGGTAGCTGTAACTCGTGCCGAAGCCGGCGAACCGGCCCGACGCCTGGAGCGCCGCCGACCCGAGCCGCGAGGACATGTTGACCACCAGCGGCCGGTGCGGCCGCTCCCCCGAGGCGAGCAAACCGTCCAGGCACGCCCTGGTCACCCGCACGGCGCCGGCGACATTGTTGTTCAGGGCAGCGGTGACGGCGTCCGGATCAACGTCGAACAGCGAATTCTGGCTGCTGCCGACGGCGGCATTGTTGACGACGACGTCGATCCGCGCCGTGGCGAGGGCCGCGGCCACTTCCGGCGGACAGGACAGCGAAATGTCCCACTCAAGGCGGCGTGCGGCCGCGCCGTCCAGGACCGGCGACCCCGGCCGGACGATGCCGTAGACCGTCCAGCCGTCCGCCAGCAAAATGCTGCACAGGGCTGCGCCGAATCCGCGGGCCGCCCCCGAGATCACCGCCGTTCGCACCGCGGCCTGCCGCGAACCGGCGCGGTCCGGCACGCCTAACTGTCCAGGCAGGTCGGGCCGAGCAGCACCTTCAGGTCCCCGAACAGCGACGGGCTGGGGTTCACCCGCAGATGCACGGGCAGGCCCATGATCTCCACGCGGGAGTCGCCCTGCAGGTGCAGCCGGACCTCGGACTTTCCACGGTGCGTGCGCAGTACGTCCCCGAGCTCGGTCACGACGGCTTCGGTCGCCTTGTGGGTCTGCATGGTGATCACCAGGGGGCCGTTGAGGCCCTCGCTGAGGTCCGGGACGGACAGTTCCATGCAGTTGAGCGCGACCGCACCGTCATCCCGGCGCTGCAGCCGTCCCTTGACCACCACAATCAGGTCTTCGGCCAGCACGGAGGCGATCGGGCCGTACACCTGGCCGAAGAACATGACCTCGACGGAACCGCCCAGGTCCTCGATCTCGGCGCGGGCGTAGGCGTTGCCGCTGGCTTTCGCGATCCGGCGGCTCAGTGAGGTGATCATGCCGGCGATGGTGACGATGGCGCCGTCGTGCGGGCCGTCCTCGGCGATGAGCGTGGTGATCGACTGGTCGGCGTGCTGGCTCAGGACCCCTTCGAGCCCCTGCAGCGGGTGGTCGGAGACGTACAGGCCGAGCATGTCCCGTTCGAAGGAGAGCTTGTCCTTCTTCTCCCATTCGGGAAGGTCCGGGATTTCGATGCTCAGCGAGGCCTCGGATTCGGCCTCGTCGAAGCCGGCGAAGAGGTCGAACTGGCCGATCGCCTCGTTGCGCTTGAGCGTGATGACGGAGTCGATCGCCTCTTCATGGATCATGGCCAGGGCGCGCCGGTGGTGGTTCAGCGAGTCGAAGGCGCCGGCCTTGATGAGCGATTCAATGGTGCGCTTGTTGCAGACAACCGCGGGCACCTTCATGAGGTAGTCCTTGAAGGACGTGTAGGCGCCTTCCTTTTCGCGCGCCGTGACCATGGCTTCGACGACGTTGACGCCGACGTTGCGGATCGCGCCCATGCCGAAGCGGATGTCGGTGCCGACGGGGGTGAAGTTCAGTGCGGACTCGTTGACGTCCGGCGGCAGCACCGTAATGCCCATGCGCCGGCATTCGTTGAGGTAGATCGCGGACTTGTCCTTGTCGTCCCCGACGCTGGTGAGCAGGGCGGCCATGTACTCGGGCGCGTAGTGGGCCTTGAGGTAGGCGGTCCAGTAGGAGATCACGCCGTAGGCGGCCGAGTGCGCCTTGTTGAAGGCGTAGTCGGAGAACGGCAGCAGGATGTCCCAGAGGGTCTTGACCGCGGCCATCGAGTAACCGTTGTCCTGCATGCCCTGGGAGAACCCGGCGAACTGCTTGTCCAGCTCGGATTTCTTCTTCTTGCCCATGGCGCGGCGCAGGATGTCGGCCTGGCCCAGGGTGTAGCCGGCGAGCTTCTGCGCGACGGCCATAACCTGCTCCTGGTACACGATCAGGCCGTAGGTGCCACCGAGGATCTCGGAGAGCGGTTCCTCCAGCTCGGGGTGGATCGGGATGACCTCCTGGATCCCGTTCTTGCGCAGGGCGTAGTCGGTATGGGCGTTGGCGCCCATGGGGCCGGGCCGGTAAAGGGCCAGCACGGCGGAGATGTCTTCGAAGTTGTCAGGCTTCATGAGCTTGAGCAGGGAGCGCATCGGTCCGCCGTCGAGCTGGAACACGCCCAGGGTGTCGCCGCGGGCCAGCAGCTCGTAGGAGGCCGCGTCGTCGAGTTCCAGCGACTCCAGGTCCAGGTCCTCGCCGCGGTTCATCTTGATGTTTTCCAGGGCGTCGGAAATGATCGTGAGGTTCCGCAGGCCCAGGAAGTCCATCTTGATCAGGCCGAGGCCCTCGGACGTGGGGTAGTCGAACTGCGTGATGACCTGGCCGTCCTGGAAGCGGCGCATGATCGGGATGACGTCGATGATCGGGTCCGAGGACATGATGACGCCGGCCGCGTGGACACCCCACTGGCGCTTCAGGCCCTCGATGCCAAGCGCCGTCTCGAAGACCTTGGCGGCCTCCGGGTCCGTGGCGATCAGCTGCCGGAAGTCGCCGGCCTCGCTGTAGCGTTTGGAGTCCTTGTTCTGGATGTCCGCCAGCGGAATGTCCTTGGCCATCACGGCCGGCGGGAGGGCCTTGGTGAGCTGTTCTCCCATGCTGAACGGGTAGCCCAGCACACGCGAGGAGTCCTTGAGCGCCTGCTTGGTCTTGATGGTGCCGTACGTGACGATCATCGCGACTCGTTCGTCGCCGTATTTGCGCGTGACGTAGTCGATCACCTCGGACCGGCGCCGGTCATCGAAGTCGACGTCGAAGTCGGGCATGGAGACGCGGTCCGGGTTGAGGAAGCGCTCAAAGATCAGGCCGTGGTGCAGCGGATCGAGGTCGGTGATGCGCATGGCATAGGCCACCATGGACCCGGCGCCCGAGCCACGTCCGGGACCCACCCGGATGCCGTTGTTCTTGGCCCAGTTGATGAAGTCGGCGACGACGAGGAAGTAGCCCGGGAAACCCATGGACGTGATGACGCCGAGTTCGTAGTCGGCCTGGGTGCGCACCTTGTCCGGGATGCCCTGGGGGTAGCGGTAATGCAGCCCCTTGTCGACTTCCTTGACGAGCCAGGATGTTTCGTCCTCCCCCTCGGGGCAGGGGAAGCGGGGCATGTAGTTGGCGCCGGTGTTGAAGGAGACCTCGCAGCGCTCGGCGATCAGGAGCGTGTTGTCGCACGCCTCCGGGTGGTCGCGGAACAGCTCCCGCATTTCCTGCGGGGACTTCAGGTAGTACCCGCTGCCCGAGAAGGCGAAGCGCGAGCCGCCGTTGTCGTACGTCGGCTCCAGCAGGGTGGACCCTGACTGGATGGCCAGCAGGGCTTCGTGGGCCTTGGCGTCGTGCTCGTGCGTGTAGTGCAGGTCGTTGGTGGCCACCAGCGGAAGGTTCAAATCCTTGGCCAGCCGCAGCAGGTCCCCCGTGACGCGCCGCTCGATGTCCAGGCCGTGGTCCATGAGTTCGCAGAAGTAGTTCTCGGCGCCGAAAATGTCGCGGAACTCGGCGGCCGCCTCGACAGCTTCCCGGTACTGTCCCAGCCGGAGCCTCGTCTGGACCTCACCGGACGGGCAGCCGGTGGTGGCAATCAAGCCTTCGGAGTAGGTGTTCAGCAGCTCGCGGTCCAGCCGGGGCCATTTGCCGAAGACCGAGTCCAGCGAGGCGATCGAAGAGGCCCGGAACAGGTTCCGCATGCCCTTGTTGTTGTAGCTGAGCAGCGTCATGTGCGTGTACGAGCCGCCGCCGGAGATGTCGTCCTTGCGCTGGTTCTCCTCGCCCCAGCGGACGCGGGTCTTGTCCGTGCGCGCGGTCCCGGGGGTGACGTAGGCTTCGACGCCGATGATCGGCTTGATGCCCTTGTCGGTGGCCCGTTTCCAGAAGTCGAAGGCACCGAAGAGGTAGCCGTGGTCCGTGGTGGCCAGGGCGGGCATGCCCAGCCGCTCGGTTTCGTCGAACAGCTCCCCCAGCCGGGCGGCACCGTCCAACATGGAGTACTCGGTATGGTTGTGGAGATGGACGAACGAGTTGTTGCTGGAAGTCACCGAATCATTCTAGTGCCGCGCACAGACCTTTCGGCGCGGCACTCCGGCCGCCGCCCGATTGGACAGCTCGGAATCGGGCGGCGCAGCCGGCCCCTCAGGCCTGTCCGGACTCCAGGACCTCCAGGGCGTACCGCAGGTCCTGCGGGTACTCGCTGGTGACCGTGACCCGCTCCCCCGTCCGGGGGTGGTCGAATCCCAGCTGCCGGGCGTGCAGCCACTGCCGGGTGAGTCCCAGCGTGGCGGCGAGCCGGGGGTCCGCGCCGTAGGTCAGGTCGCCGGCGCAGGGGTGGCGCAGTGCGGAGAAGTGGACGCGGATCTGGTGCGTGCGGCCGGTCTCCAGGTGGACTTCAACGAGCGAGGCCTTCCCGAACGCCTCCAGGACCTCGTAGTGCGTGATGGAGTCCCGGCCGTCCTCGATGACGGCGAAACGCCAGTCGTGGCCCGGGTGGCGGCCGATCGGCGCGTCAATGGTGCCGGCCAGCGGATCGGGAAGGCCCTGGACCACGGCGTGGTAGACCTTGTCCACGGTGCGTTCCTTGAAGGCACGCTTGAGCGCGGTGTACGCCTCTTCCGTCTTGGCGACCACCATCACGCCGGACGTCCCGACGTCGAGCCGGTGGACGATGCCCGCGCGTTCCGGGGAGCCGGATGTGGAGATCCGGTAGCCGAGGCCCGCAAGACCGCCGACGACGGTGGGCCCCACCCAGCCGGGTGAGGGATGCGCGGCCACGCCGACCGGCTTGTCGATGACGACGAACTCGTCATCGTCCAGCAGGATGTTCAGGCCTTCCACTACTTCCTCCACAATTTCCAGGGGATCCCGGCGTGCCGGGACGGCGACGTCGAGCACGGCGCCGGGGGCAAGCCTGAGCGACTTTCCGACCGCTTTGTCCTTGCTGATGACGTTGCCCTCGGCGATCAGCGTGGCGGCCTGTGAGCGGGAAATGTCCATAAGTTTCGCCAGCCCGGCATCCACCCGGCTTCCCGCGAGTTCATCCGGGACCACAAACCGGTAGGCGGCCGCAGCCGTGGCACCGCCTCCGGCGTCGACGTCGTCGACGTCTTCCGGCAGGATGTCCTCCGGCTGGGCACCGGCCGGTGCCAGGTCCTCCGGCGTCAGGTCCTCGGGCGGGTTGTGTTCCGGCACCGTGTGCTCAGGAGTCATGTTTCACTGTGTCCTTCGTCAGGCGCGAGCCGTCCAGGGAGATCCCGCGCAGCGTCAGCAGGCAGATGATCACCACGGAGGACACGACGGCCGAGTCGGCGATGTTGAAGATCGCGAAGTTGGGAAGCTGGATAAAGTCCACGACGTGGCCCATGGCGAAGGAGGGCTCGCGGAACAGCCGGTCGGTGAGGTTGCCGAGCGCACCGCCGAGCAGCAGCCCGAGCGCGAGGGCCCACCAGATCGACCCCAGTTTGCGGAGCTGCAGCAGGATGGCGATGGAGACCACGGTCATGATGATGGTGAATACCCAGGTGACGTTCTCGCCGATGGAGAAAGCCGCGCCGGAGTTCCGGATGAAGTACCAGTGCAGCAGCGGGGGCAGCACGGGGATCCGCTCCCCCTCGGTCATGTTGGCGGTCACCCACAGCTTGGTCAGCTGGTCGAAGACGTAGGCGAACACCGCCAGGCCAAAGAAGACGGAGAGCAGCAGGGCCCGCCGCGGGCGCGGCCTGGTGGGGCCTTCGAGGGCCGGCTCTGCTGGCTGCGTGGCGTCGGGTGATGGTGCGTCAGTCATAAGGCTTTCATTCGCGGGCCAGTGCGGGGACTGGGAGCTGGGTGCTTGGTCACGGCCGCCGGCGGAACCGGGGGTTAATGCCAAAAGCCGGTGGCCGAGGAATCCTCAGCCACCGGCTTTCATGATACTTGGCTTTTTGCCCTAGCTGCTGGCTTCGACCTCAGGGGCCGCGACGGAGCCGCGGGCGTCCAGGTCACGCAGCTGGCCTTCGATGTAAGCCTTCAGGCGTGAGCGGTAGTCACGCTCGAAGCCGCGGAGCTGCTCGACCTTCCGTTCCAGGACGGAGCGCTGCTGCTCAAGGGCGCCGAGGATCTTGCGGGACTTCTCCTGGGCGTCGTTGACGAGGCTGCTGGCCTCGATCTGCGCTTCGGCGATGATCTTGTCGCGCTGCTGCTCGCCGTCGGCGACGTGCTTGTCGTGCATCTGCTGCGCCATGGCCAGCAGGCCGGCAGCGGATTCGGAGGCCGGGGTGACCGCGGTGCGTGCCGGGGCGGCTGCCTGCTCGGCTTCCTTCTTCTTGGCAGCTTCAGCAGCCTTGGCGGCTTCGGCGGCCTTGGCCTCGGCTTCTGCCTTGGCGTGGTCTTCCTTCTCGGCCTTGACGGGTGCCGGAACCTTTTCCACGACGGGAGCCGCGGCGGCGGAGCTGGCAGGCGTGCCGGCGCCCAGTTCGGCGAGCTTCTTGCGCAGCTCGTCGTTCTCCTGGTTCAGGCGTCGCAGTTCGACGACGATCTCGTCCAGGAAGTCATCAACTTCGTCCTGGTCGTAGCCTTCACGGAACTTGGTCGGCTGAAAGCGCTTGTTGACAACGTCTTCTGGCGTCAAAGCCATCTGGTCACCTCGTTGGTCTAGTTAGTCAGTAGGCCTTCCGGCCGTCAAACTACGGTACCTAAATATGGTCTGGTTCCTCTAATTCAACACCGCAGTGTCAAACCGGAGTTTCTATCTGTTGTGGGCCCCGGAGGAGGCCCGCCGCCCGGCTACGCGACGATCGGCTGGGAGAACACCAGGAACTTGGCAACCGCCATGGCAATGGTGACTGCCACGAACAGCAGCAGGAAGCCGAGGTCCAGGGAGATTCCTCCCAGCCGCAGCGGCGGGATGAGCCGCCGGAGCAGTTTGAGGGGCTTGTCTGTGACCGAATACACAGCGTGTGCGGTGACGAGGGCCGCGCCGCGGGGCCGCCAGCTTCGCGCAAACATCTGCACCCAGTCGAAGATCAGTCGGATGATGAGGGCAACAAAGAACAACAGCAGGGCGATATAGACAAGTCCGAAAACAATTCCCATGAGTTAACTCATATCTCCATGTTCATTCCGGATACCGCAGTGTCCTCGTGATAGTTACGCCTCTATTTCAACACGGATAATTCAGCACGGATGCCAGGCAAGGTGTCCTTGCCTGGCATCCGTCGGAAGAATCCTGGGCTAGCTCTGGTTGAAGAAGCTTGCCTGCGTCTCGCTGACCTTCTTGTCATCGCCGATGACTTCAACGTACGACGGCGAGAGCAGGAAGACCTTGTTGGTGACGCGCTCGATACTGCCGCGCAGGCCAAAGACCAGCCCGGCGGAGAAGTCGACGAGGCGCTTCGCATCCGCTTCACCCATGTCCGTGACGTTCATGATGACGGGGATGCCGTCCCTGAAGCTTTCACCGATGAGTTTCGCGTCGTTGTAGGACCGCGGGTGGATCGTGGTGATCTGGCGGAGTCCGGTGTGCTCTTCACGGCTCGATGCCGCTCGCTTGATGGGTGTCACAGGTGCGCGATATTCCTCTTCAGCGGCGTAGGGCTCTTCCCTGGGGACCTCGCGGACAGGCGCCGGTGCACGGCGTTCCTCGCGGTCGTGCTCCATGGAATTGTCCTCATCCTTGTGCGATGTTTGGTGCTCGGACTCATAGTGTTCGTCGCCATCGGCGAGCCCAAGATAGATCATTGTCTTGCGCAGAGCGCCGGCCATGGTCGACTCCTAATAGTGTCCGTCAGCGGGCCGATCAGTGACTAAGCAGCCTTGGAATCCCCGCCATTACCTTCCAATACGTTGAACCTACCCCAACGCCGGACGCGGACCGAGGATATCGGAGCCAACGCGCAGGTGTGTCGCCCCGAAACGGACGGCCTGTTCCAGGTCCTGGCTCATGCCCGCAGAAATGCCCGTGGCCCCGGGATGGACAGCGGCCAGGCGGGCGGAAAGCTCCGCCAGCTTCTCGAAGGCCGGGACCGGATCCGCCCCGAAGGGGGCGACCGCCATGACGCCGGCCAGATGAAGTCCCTCCGCGCCGGCCAGTTGCTCCGCCAGCGCCGGCACGTCAGCCGGCAGGGCACCGCCGCGGTGGCCGCCGGCGTCGTCGTCGAGGCTGACCTGGATAAAGCAGTCCAGCGGCGACCGCCCGGTGCGTTCCTGTTCGGCAGCCATGGCCTTGGCCAGGGCGCCGGCCAGTTGCGGCCGGTCCACGGAGTGCACGGCGTGGGCGTATTTGACGACGGATTTGGCCTTGTTGCTCTGGAGTTGGCCGATGAAGTGCCAGCGGAGCTGCAGCCCGCCCAGCGCGGTGGCTTTCTCCGCGGCTTCCTGGTCCCGGTTCTCGCCCACGTCCGTGATGCCGAGCGCGGCGAGCCGCCGGACGTCGTCGGCGGGGTGGAACTTGGTGACCACTATCAGTTGGGGCGGCTGGTCCTGCCGGCCGGCCGCCGCGACGGCGCTGTCGATGCGCTGGCGGACGGCGGCGAGCCGCTCGCGGAGCTGCTCCAGCCGGGGATCGTGCGGCCCGTGTGCGGGCCCGTGTTCAGTCATGCGCTCATCCACTCAGTTGCTCGTTCGCCCTGCGGGTTCCCGCCGGCGTCCCGGCGTCGGTCCAGACGAGTCCCGCGAACCGTCCGGTGTCCGGATCACGGCGGTAGGAGAACAGCTGGTCGTCTTCCAGGGTGCAGCCTCCGGAGTACTCGACCCGGACGCCGTTGTCCTGCAGCTGGCTGCGGACGGCGGCCGGCAGGTCAAGGCCGGGGGTACCGCGGGAGGTGGTGCACCGGGCGGCGGGCACCCGGGCCGCCACGTGGTCGCGCATGTCTTCGGGGACCTCGTAGCAGCGCCCGCAGACGGACGGGCCGATCCAGGCGGTGATCTCCGCCGCGCCCAGTTCGCGCATGCGCAGCACCGCCGCCGGGACGACGCCGGACGCGACGCCGGGGCGTCCGGCGTGCACCACCGCGAGGACGGGGGTTTCCCCGCCGGCCCTGTCCCCCACCAGGACGACCGGCACGCAGTCGGCCACCATGACGGCCAGGGGCTCACCGAAGGACACCATGGCATCTACAGTCGGAACGTCGGCAGTCGGAGCGTCGGCAGTCGGAACGTCGGCACTCCGGACACCAGAGCCGGATCCCGCAGCAGAGGCGGCGCCGACGGCGGCGACGTCGTTGCCGTGGACCTGGTTCATATATCGGAAGGGACAGCCGTCGAGCCCCACCGCCGCTTCGATGGCACGGCGCCGGCGCGCGACCTCGGCCGGGTCATCGCCGACGTGCAAAGCCAGGTTGCCGGCGGCAGCGTCGGTGAAAGCCACCCACACGCCGGGCCGGACTTCCGCCCGCCACGAGAACACTCAAAACCCCAAATCGTTGCCAAACTTGTTTGCAGAACTTCGATCCTACGAGAAAGCACCATGGCACTGCCATCCGGCAGTGCCATGGTGCTTCAGGATCTACTTGAGGAAGTCAGGGACATCCAGGTCGTCCGAGTGGCGGCCGGACAGGTCCGGCTCCACGACGGAGGGCAGGTCGACGTCGAAGCCGGAGTCCGCCGGGACTGCGGAGGGCCGCTGCTGGCCCCATCCGCCGTAACCGGAGGCGCCGACCGTGGCGTGCAGCGGCTGGACCTGGGCCGAGGACGGTGCCTGGGCCGGGGCCGGGGCCGCTACCGGCGCCGCCGGACGCTGCGGCGCCGCCTGCGGAAGGGACTGGTCCATGGACGGCGAGGTGGCCTTGACGTCGTCGAAGCCGGCCGCGATGACCGTGACGCGGGCCTCGTCGCCGAGGGCATCGTCGATGACCGCACCGAAGATGATGTTGGCCTCGGGGTGGGCGACTTCCTGGACAAGGCGGGCAGCCTCATTGATTTCGAAGAGTCCGAGGTCCGAGCCACCCTGGATGGACAGCAGGACGCCGTGGGCCCCGTCGATCGATGCTTCAAGCAGCGGAGAGGCGATGGCGAGTTCCGCAGCCTTGACGGCGCGGTCTTCGCCGCGTGCCGAGCCGATGCCCATCAGCGCGGAGCCGGCGCCCTGCATGACGGACTTGACGTCGGCGAAGTCGAGGTTGATCAGGCCCGGGGTGGTGATCAGGTCGGTGATGCCCTGGACACCGGACAGCAGAACCTGGTCAGCGGAACGGAACGCGTCAAGCACGGAGACGTTGCGGTCGCTGATGGAGAGCAGGCGGTCGTTCGGGATGACGATCAGGGTGTCGACTTCGTCGCGGAGGGCGTCGATGCCGGCTTCGGCGGAGCCGGCGCGGCGGCGGCCGTCGAAAGTGAAGGGGCGGGTGACAACGCCGATGGTCAGCGCACCGAGCGAGCGTGCGATGCGGGCGACGACGGGCGCGCCGCCGGTGCCGGTGCCGCCGCCTTCGCCGGCGGTGACGAAGACCATGTCAGCGCCACGGATGACCTCTTCGATCTCCTCTGCGTGGTCCTCTGCAGCCTGCCGGCCGACCTCCGGGTTCGCACCGGCTCCCAGGCCGCGCGTCAACTCACGCCCGATGTCGAGCTTGACGTCTGCATCGCTCATCAACAATGCCTGCGCATCGGTATTGACCGCGATAAATTCGACGCCGCGAAGACCGACCTCGATCATGCGGTTGACTGCGTTCACGCCACCGCCGCCGATGCCGACGACCTTGATGACGGCCAAGTAATTCTGCGGAGCTGCCACGTTACGTGTCCCTTGTTCGTGTTCTGTTGCTTCTATTGCGAAAACTGATGGAGTTGAGCTTGAAGCTTTGAACCTTAACCTTCGAGTTGAGGGTTATAGTTATGTCAAGTAACTCATGTTGTGACGCTATTTCCTATGCCGGGGACATTCAATAACCGGCGCCGCGTGTCGCGGTATTACCGAGAAATAGCTTCCCGGCGAAGTGATCGGCGGCTATCGGGTGACCGGGTGCCGAGGCACACTGACATCGTAAATCCGCACCGGATTTTTCGGGTCCGCGGGCGCCTTCAACAGGGCTTCAAGGACCTTTGCCTTGAGCTCCTTCTCCCCCGCGTTGCCCCAGACAATCGTCTGTCCGTCGACGAGCTTGAGCTCAACGGCGTCCACCGACTTCGCCGAGGCATTCGAGAGCCGGGCAAGCACGTCAGCCGGCAACGCCCCCAGGACTTCGGTGATGGCATGGAACAGGTCCTTGGGCAGGGTGCCGCCCCCGCCGTCGATGACCGGCAGCGGAATCGACTCCGGGTCGGCCGTGTCGCTGAGCTTCACACCGTCGACGTCGACCAGCTGGTGCGCCTCACCCTGCCTGACCAAAGCCACCGGCACGCGTTCGGTCACCTTGACCTGCAGCGTCGACGGCGGGTGGGCCTGGGTGGTGACTTTCTTGACCTGGACCAGCGGCTGCAGGAGGGCTGTCACGTCGTCATCGCTGATCTGTGGCAGTGGCTTGCCCTGCAGTGGCGCCAGGGCTGCCTGGACCTGGTCCGGGGTCAGCAGCTTGGTGCCCTCCACGGAGACGGTCTGCAGCGCGAGGACCGGCGAGTAGACGGCGGCGGCGAGGATTCCCGCGACCAGCACCGCCAGGGCCGCGATGGTGCCCTGCACGATCCGCCTGCGGCGTTTGGCTTTGGGTTCCGGGAAGGACAGCACATTATCCGGAGCCGGCGGGGCCGCGGTTGCGGTGCCGGTCGCCGGGCTGTCCTTGGAGGCCGAGATCACGTCGGGAGACCCCGATTCCCCGCGCGTGGCGGGCGGGCGGCGGGCGCCCCCCTTGTAGCTGGGCCGGCGGGTGCTAGGCATGGGGGGCACCGTCGCTCAGGGCCGCGACGATCATCGGCCCGTAGGCGGTCACGTCGCCGGCTCCGACGGTGAGCACAATGTCCCCCGCCGCGGCGGCGGAGACCAGGGACTGCACAGCCTCGTCACCCGGTCCGACGAGCCGGCCGCCGGCGCCAAGGTGCGCCGCGATCAGCTGGCTGCTGACGCCCGGAATCGGATCTTCGCGGGCGGGGTAGATGTCCAGGACCAGCGCGGTGTCGGCGGTGCTGAGCGCTGCGGCGAACTCTTCGGCGAATTCCCGGGTCCGGGAAAACAGGTGCGGCTGGAAGAGGACGTGCAGCTTGTGGCCGCCGGCCACCGACCGCGCTGCGGACAGGGCTGCCCGAACCTCGGTGGGGTGGTGGGCGTAGTCGTCGTAGACCCGGACTCCCCGGCCCTCGCCCTTGAATTCGAAGCGCCGGGAAGCACCCGTGAAGTGGGCCAGGGCTCCGGCGGCAATGCCGGGGTCCACACCGAGTTCCAGGGCGACGGCGAAGGCGGCCGCCGCGTTGAGGGCGTTGTGCCGCCCGGGAACGTGCAGCTCGAGAGGGAAACGTCCGGCCGCAGTGGTGATCGAGACGTCCCCCGGGCCGCCGTCGTGCAGCACGATCTGGGCGTCATCGCTGGTGCCGTAGAGCACCACGCGGGTGTTGCCGCGCTCAAGGGTCCGCCTGGCGAGGGCGCGGGCTCCGGCGTCGTCCGCGCAGGCAACCAGCACACCGTCGGCCGGGAGCAGGGCGGTGAAACGGTCGAAGGAGGCGTAGACGGCCTCCGCGGTCCCGTAATAGTCGAGGTGGTCCGGTTCGACGTTGGTCACGACGGCGATCTGCGGGCGGTAGTTCAGGAAGGAGCCGTCGGACTCGTCGGCTTCCGCGACGAAGACCGGCGAGCTGCCGCTGGCGGCGTTGACGCCCAGCGCCGGGACGTTCGCGCCGATGGCGAAGGACGGGTCCAGGCCCGCGCCCTGCAGGAGGACGGTAATCATCGACGTGGTGGTGGACTTGCCGTGGGTGCCGGCCACGGTGACGGCGGTGTCCTGCGCCATCGCGGCAGCCAGGGCCTCGGAGCGGTGAAGGACCGGCAGTCCGGCGGCCCGGGCCGCCACCAGCTCGGGATTGTCCGGCCGGATGGCCGAGCCGGCGACCACACTCTGCGCGTCGCCCAGGTTGGCAGCGTCGTAGCCGACACAGATCCGGGCGCCCGCCGCGGCCAGGTCCGCCATGACGGGCAGGTCCTTGGCATCGGAGCCGCTGACCGGCAGGCCGCGGGCGACGAGGATACGGGCCACGGCGGACATCCCCACGCCGCCGATGCCGATGAAGTGAACCCGGCCGAGGTCTTCCCCGGTGCGGGCCGCCGTGGGGGCGGCGTGGTGCTGGTCGGGCTGGGTCATTCCGTTACCGCTTCCTGCTGTGCTGCTTGGAGGGCTTTGCCTTCAACGACTTGGTGTTCGACGACTGTGCTGTCGGCGACTTCGCGGCCACCGGGGCCGCCGTTTCCAGGACGAGTCCGGCCATGCGCTGGTCGGCGTCCCGGATGCCGAGCTTTTCGGCGCTGGCCGCCATCCGGGCGAGCCGGTCGGGGTCCTGGAGCAGCGGGATGATGTGTTCGCGGACCCAGCCGGGGGAAAACGTGCTGTCCTCCACCAGCAGGGCACCTCCCGCGTCGACGAGTCCCGCGGCGTTGAGCGCCTGTTCGCCGTTGCCGATCGGCAGCGGAACGAAGACGGCGGGCAGTCCGACGGCGGCGGCCTCGCAGACCGTCGCAGCCCCGGAGCGGGCCAGCAGCAGGTCTGCGGCGGCGTACACGGTTTCCATGCCGTCGACGTATTCGCGCTGCTGGTAGCCGGGTGCCGCGAGTGGCCTGCCGTCGGCGTCGTGGACTGCCTTGCCGCGTCCGGTGAGGTGCAGGGTCTGGATGCCCGCCTCCGCGAGGAGGCCGACCGATGCCGCGATGGTGCGGTTGATGCTTTGGGCGCCCGAGGAGCCGCCGGTGACAATCAGGGCCGGACGGTCCGGGTCCAGGCCGAGGGCTTCCCTGGCCGCGGTCCTGGCTGCGGTCCGGTCAAGGCCCGAGATTTCCTTGCGCATCGGCATGCCGACGTGCCGGGAGGCGCCCAGCCTGGTGGCGGCGAAGGCCACGGCGACGTGTCCGCCCAGCCGGGCTCCGACGCGGTTCGCCAGTCCCGGGCGGGCATTTGCCTCGTGGATGACGATCGGGATCTTCCGGCGCCGGGCAGCGAGGTACATCGGGGTGCAGACATACCCGCCGACGCCGACCAGGACGTCCGCCTGGGCCTCGTCAAGGATGACACCGGCCTGTTTCACCGCGCCGGCCAGCCGTCCCGGCAGCCGCAGCAGGTCCAGCGAGGGCCTGCGCGGGAAGGGGACCCGGCTGACGGTCGCGAGGTCCAGCCCTGCGGCCGGGACCAGCCGGGCTTCCATCCCGCCGGGTGTTCCGACGGCCAGGAGCCGCACCCCGGGGCGGGCCTCCCGGAGCGCGTTGGCGATGGCCAGGAGCGGGCTGATGTGCCCGGCGGTGCCGCCGCCGGCGAGGACGACGGACAAAGACGAATCGGTGTTCATGGAGGCCTATTTACGCTTTCGTGCGGGATTGCTGGGGGCGGGAGTTCTTGCGGTCCGCGGGCTGGTCACGGCCGGCCCGGCCACCGGTGTTCCGGTGGTGGGCTTGGCGGGCGCCTTGCGGGCCGTGGCGGCCTTGGCTGCCTTGGCGGCCGGATCTTTGCCGGGTTTCCCGGATTTCCCGGATTTGCCGGGTTTCCCGGATTTGGTGGGCTTCCCGGGGTTTCCGGCCGCGGCACGCGCCGCGGTCCGCTTCCGCAGGGAGGCTGCGAGTCCGGCCGGGCCGAACCTGAAGAGCCGCTTGGGCTGCAGGCCGGGTGCCATCTGGGCACGGGCAAGTGACAGGACTACGCCGATCGCGCACAGCGACATCAGCAGCGCCGAGCCGCCGTAGGAAATGAACGGAAGCGGGATTCCAACCACGGGGGCCAGACCGGTGACCACGGCCATGTTGACCGTCGCCTGGCCGAGCAGCCAGACCATGATGGTGCCGGCCAGGACACGGTGGAACATGTCCTTCTGGGCCACCACAACGCGGTAGATGGCGGTGCCGAGGATGGCGAAGAGGACCAGCACCACCAGTGTCCCGACCAGGCCGAGCTCCTCGCCGATGATGGCGAAGATGAAGTCGTTGTGGGCTTCCGGGATCCAGCTGTACTTCTGCCGGCTCTGGCCCAGCCCCACGCCGAACCATCCGCCCGAGGCGAGGCCGTACAGGCCGTTGGTGGACTGGTAGTTCAGGTCGGTGCCGTCCGCGCAGGTCTGCCCGGTCCAGGACAGGATCCGGCACACACGGTTAGGGCTCGTGATGGCCAGCACGGCGGTGCCCGCGGCGAGGACGACCCCGGCGATGCCGAACAGGTACAGCCGCACTCCGGCGAAGAACAGGGCGGCCGCCGTGATCATCATGACGATCATGGCGGTGCCGAGGTCGTTGCCCATAAGGATGAGCCCGATCACTCCGGCGGCGCCAGGGAGCACGACCGGGATCAGGGCGTGCTTGGCCTGGGACAGCAGCTTGGCCTTGCGGTCCAGCACCGTCGCCATCCACAGCGCCAGCGCCAGTTTGGCGGCCTCGGAGGGCTGGAAGGTGAAGGGTCCGACGTCGATCCAGTTCTGGTTGCCGAGGGCGCTGCGGCCGACGAGCAGCACCAGCACCAGCAGCACGAACGCCGCCAGGATCGCGATCCAGGCGCCGCGCTTGAGCCAGACCACGTTGACCCGCGAGAGCAGGAACATGCTGAACAGGCCGATCCCGGCGAACATCCCCTGTTTGAGGGCGGCGGTGTAGGGCGACTCCCCTGCCGCGATGGCCTCCACGCTGGAAGCGGAGAGCACCATCATGATGCCGATGGCCGTGAGCGCGAGGGTAGATCCCAGGATCAGGTAGTACGTGGAGCCGTTGCGGGACTTGCCGTTTCCTTCCAGGGCGGACCAGAATCCCCGGTACCAGCCCCGGACTTTCCGGGCCGCCGACTGCGGGCCCGTCGGTGCCCCGGGCGCTGATGCTTTCGCTGCCGGTGACTTCGCGGTGGACGGTTGGGATGCGGCCGGGGCGGCCGCTGGGTTACGTGTGGGCGTGCTGACCATTGTTACTCCTCGCTGGTCTGAGCCTGCCCTTCCACGAGCTCGCGGACAGCTTCGATGAAGGCGTCGCCACGGTGAGCGTAGGAAGAGAACTGGTCCATGGATGCTGCTGCCGGGGCCAGGAGCACAGTGTCCCCGGAAGCGGCCAGCTGCGCCGCCGACGCAACGGCCTGGGCCATCACAGTCCCGCCGGGAATCGGCGAGGGTGCTGCTACGGCGTCGGCCGTCCCGGCAGTCTGCACCTCTTCAGTTTCGCCCTTCCCCGCACCGATCACGGGGACATCGGGTGCGTGTCGCTGCAGTGCGGAGCGGAGATCGCTGGAGTCGGCCCCGATCAGGACCACGGCCTTGAGCCGCCGGGCGTGCTGCTGGATCAGCGGCTCGTAGTTCACGCCTTTGGACAGCCCGCCGGCTATCCACACGACGCTCTCGAACGCGGAGAGCGAGGCGGCGGCGGCATGCGGGTTGGTGGCCTTGGAGTCGTTGACCCAGAGGACGCCGTCGTGGCGGGCGACGAGCTGGATGCGGTGGTCCCCCGGCAGGTAGTTCAGCAGTCCCTTGCGGACGGCGGCAGGCTCGACCCCGTAGGCCCGGACAAGGGCTGCGGCGGCGAGGGCGTTGGCGACCATGTGGCGGGGAGCCACCGGGCCGAGGTCTGACACGGACGCCAGTTCGGCGGCGCTGTCCTTGCGTTCGGCGATGAAGGCGCGGTCCACCAGGAGCCCTTCGACGACGCCGAGCATGCTGACGGCCGGAGTGACGGTGGTGAAAGCCACCGCACGGCAGCCTTCGACGACGTCGGCGTCCTCCACCATGCGTTCGGTTTCGATCTGCTCGGCGTTGTAGATGCACGCCTTCTGGGTGTGTTCGTAGACCTTGGCCTTGTCCGCCAGGTAGGACGCATAGGAGCCGTGCCAGTCGACATGGTCCTCGGCGACGTTGAGGCAGACGCTCGCAACCGGCGAGATGGAATCGCTCCAGTGCAGCTGGAAGCTGGAGAGCTCGACGGCGAAGACGTCGTAGTCCACCGGATCGCGCAGCGCATCCAGGATCGGTGTCCCGACGTTGCCGACGGCGATGGCCTTGAGCCCGGCCGCCTGCAGCATCGATTCGGTCAGGCCGACGGTGGTGGTCTTGCCGTTGGTGCCGGTGATGGTCAGCCAGTCAGCGGTCTTGCGACCCTTGCGTTCGCGGAGCCGCCACGCGAGTTCGACGTCGCCCCAGACCGGGATGTGGGCCCGGGCCGCGGCGGCGAGCAGCGCCTGGTCCGGCCGCCAGCCCGGAGAAGTGACGATCAGGTCCGGCTTGGCCCCGTCGATTTTGGGAACGGTTTCCACGGCGTCCTCGCCCAGCAGGACGTCGGCGGCGCCGACGATCCGGAGCGTGTCCGCCTGGGCCTGCGCCGTGGGGCCGGTCGCGGCGTCGACCACGACCACGCGGGCGCCCAGCTCAATGAGCGTGTCCGCGGCGGCGAAGCCGGAGACCCCGATGCCGGTGACAACGACCCGCAGTCCGGCCCAGTCGGAGTCCCAGCTGACCAGGTCCTGGAGCCGGGGTGACGTGGTGAGGGGTACGGGAATCGGACTAGTCACAGGAGTACCACCCATTCGGCGTAGAAGATGCCCATCCCGGCGGCGACAAAGAGTCCGCACAGGATCCAGAACCGGACGACGACGGTGACCTCGGCCCAGCCCTTGAGTTCAAAGTGGTGCTGGAGCGGGGCCATCTTGAAGAAGCGTTTGCCCTTGGTGATCTTGAAGTAGCCGACCTGGATGATCACCGAGAGGGTGATCAGGACGAAGAGGCCGCCGATGAAGGCGAGCAGCAGCTCGGTCCGGGACAGGATGGCGAAGCCGGCGACGGCGCCGCCGATGGCCAGTGACCCGGTGTCGCCCATGAAGATCTTGGCCGGTGAGGTGTTCCACCACAGGAAACCGACCAGCGCCGCGCTGAGGATGGCGGCGAGCAGGGCCAGGTCCAGCGGGTCGCGGACGGTGTAGCAGCCCGCTCCGGCCTGCCGCGGCGAACCGCAGGACTGGTTGCTCTGCCAGATCCCCATCAGGGTGTACGCGCCGAAGACCATGATGGAGGCACCGGCGGCGAGGCCGTCGAGGCCGTCCGTGAGGTTCACGCCGTTGGTGGCGGCGGTGATGATCAGGTTCGACCACAGCACGAAGAGGATGGCGCCGATCAGGGTGCCGGCGAAGGCCAGGTTGAGCCACGGGATATCGCGGACCAGGGAGATCTGGTAGGACGCGGGCGTCACGCCGTTCTCGTCCGGGAACTGCAGGGCGAGGACCGCGAAGAGGATGCCCACGGCGGCCTGCAGGATCAGCTTGGCCTTGGCGTTCAGGCCCAGGCTCCGCTGCTTGGAGATCTTGATGAAGTCATCCAGGAAGCCGACCAGCCCCATGCCGACCATCAGGAACAGCAGCAGCAGCGCCGAGGCGGACGGGCCCGGGGATGCCGGGTTGATCATCCACATAACGAGATGCGTGATGCCGTAGCTGGCGAGCACCGACAGGACAACGACGGTGCCCCCCATGGTGGGGGTCCCGCGCTTGGTGTGGTGCGTGGTGGGTCCGTCATCCCGGATGAACTGGCCGTAGCTCTTGCGGACCAGGAAACGGATAAAGAGCGGGGTGCCCAGGAAGGCAAACAGCAAGGCCAGTCCAGCGCCCATCAGCAGTGCAATCACAGCAGCGCACTCCCTTCAGTGGCGGTTCCGGCAGCGGGTTTGGCTGCGGTGTCGGCAGCCCTGCCCTCAGCGGCACCAGCAGCGGTCCCGGGGGCTTGTGGGGGTAATGCTATCCGATCGCCCAAGTGGCGCAGCCCGATGCTGTTGGAGGACTTGAACAGCACCAGGTCGCCGGGCTCAAGCTCGGCCTGCAGGAGGTCGTAGGCTTCCTCCGGGGTTTCGGCGAAGACGCACTCGTTGCCCCAGGACCCCTCGTTGACGGCTGAGACATAGAGCGAGCGTGCCTCGCGTCCCACGACGACGAGCCTGGAGATGTTGAGTCGGACCACCTGGGTGCCCACCGCCATGTGTTCGCGGATGGAATCGGGGCCCAGCTCCAGCATTGCCCCGAGCACGGCCCAGGTCCGGCGGCCCCTGCCGAGGTCGGCGAGGGTCCGCAGCGCGGCGCGCATGGACTCCGGGTTGGCGTTGTACGCGTCGTTGATGATGGTGACGCCGTCGGGCCGTTCGGTGCGTTCCATCCGCCACCGACTGGCGGCGGCCTGGGCACTCAGCGAGGCCGCGATCCGTGCGGCGGGGACGCCGGCGGCGTGGGCCGCTGCCGCCGCCGCCAGCAGGTTGGCGAGGTGGTGGGCGCCGATCAGCTTGGCCGCGATGTGGTGCCCGGCGCTCTCGCCGGGCAGGAACAGGTCGAACTCGGGGCTGCCGCCGGCTGTCAGCTCGACGCCCTCGGCGCGGACGGCGGCGGACAAGCCGACGCGGTCCGGCTGGGCGGAGTAACCGAGCACGGTGGCCCGGGTGCGCGTGACCATGGCGGCGACGCGGGCGTCGTCCAGGTTGAGAACGGCGGTGCCGGTGGCCGGCAGGGCCTCGACGAGCTCGCCCTTGGCGAGGGCAATGTTGTCCACGCCGCCGAATTCACCGGCATGCGCCGTGCCGACACCAAGAACCACCCCGATGTCGGGGCGGACCATGTCCGCGAGGTAGCTGATGTGTCCGACGCCGGTAGCGCCCATCTCGATCACGAGGTAGCGGGTGTCGACCCCGGCCTTGAAGACGGTGAGCGGGACCCCGACTTCGCCGTTGTAGGAACCCTGCGGGGCAACGGTGTTCCCCTCCGCGGCCAAAATCCCGGCCAGCAGGTCCTTGGTGGTGGTCTTTCCGGCGGAACCGGTGATGCCAATCACGGTCAGCTGCTCGCCGTCGGCCTCGCGGCCGGCGCGGATCCGGCGGACGGCTTCCGCGGCGAGGGCGCCCATCGCGAGGACCGAGTCCTGGACCACGACGGCGGGGTAGCTGCCGCCGGCGGCGTCCGCGACGTCATGCTCAACCAGGGCCAGGACGGCGCCACGTTCGAAGGCCGCGGCGACGAAGTCGTGGCCGTCGGCCGTCTCGCCCGGCTTGGCCACGTAGAGCGAACCCGGCGTGGCTTCCCGGGAATCGGTCACCACTGAGCCGGGGGTGATCCCCGGTTCGGCGGCCAGGCGGCCGTTCGTTATATCGGCGATTTCCGCCGCGGTAAATGCAATCATCTCGGTTTAGGACTCTATCCGCTGGTCTTCGAGAACGGTGAATCCCCGAGCTGTCAAGGCAGAGCGGAGCTCCACCCTGTCGTCAAGGGCGAGGTTGACGCCCTTGACTTCCTGCCAAACTTCGTGGCCCCGACCCGCGACAAGGATGGTGTCGGCCGGGCCCGCGAGTTCCACGGCCTTCCGGATGGCGGCGTCGCGGGGGTAGACCTCCATGATGCTGCAGTCCAGGCCCTCGTGCTCCTTGGCCTCGACCGCGCCCACAAGGACGTCTGCGCGGATCTCCGCGGCGTCCTCGTCGTGCGGGTCGTCGTCGCTGACAATAACGACGTCGGCGAGGCGCGCGGCGATGGCACCCATGGCGGGGCGCTTGCCCTGGTCCCGCTGGCCCGTGGCACCAAAGACGATGATCACCCGGGACCCGGGTTCCGGGGAGCGGACGGCTTCCAGCGCCCGGGCCAGGGCGTCGGGGTTGTGCGCAAAGTCGACTACTGCTGCGGGGGCGGTGGAAACGAGCTGCATGCGGCCGGGGACGGCGACGGTGAAGGGGTCGCCGGCGTCGAGGGCGGCCTGGACCGCGGCGGCATCGTGGCCGCCCGCGAGCACCATGACGGTTGCCAGCGCGGCGTTGGCCACATTGAAGCTTCCGGGCAGCCCGGTGTGGACGCGCAGTTCCGTGCCGTCGCGGTGGCGGAGCGTGAACACGGTGCCGAGCCCGCGCGGAACCGGATTCAGGACCGTCCAGTCCGCAGCTGCGCCCATCCCGGCCGCCGCGCCGGTGACGTGGGTGGACAGCGTTGTCACCGGGATGCCGGCGGCTGCGGCGAGCTTCACGCCCCAGTCGTCGTCGACCGTCACGACCGCGTGGCGGGCCCGCCCGGGGGTGAAGAGCCGGGCCTTGGTCTGGAAGTACTCGTCCATGCTGCCGTGCAGGTCGAGGTGGTCCTGGGTCAGGTTGGTGAAGCCGGCGACGTCGAATTCGACCCCGTCCACGCGGTGGAACGCGACGGCATGCGAGGAGACTTCCATCGATGCCGCGTCGAGGCCGCGTTCGCGCATCAGGGCCAGCAGGGCGTGGACGTCGGTGGATTCCGGGGTCGTGAGGAGGCTGGGGATCGGCTCCCCGCCGGCCAGGATCTCGATGGTACCGATCAGTCCCGTCTTCTGCCCGATGGCCTGCAGCAGGGCGTTGATGAAGTAGGTGGTGGTGGTCTTTCCGTTGGTGCCCGTGACCCCGTAGAGGGCCGGAGCGGGCTCATCCTGCGGCCGGCTCCGGTAGATCAGTGCGGACAGCCTGCCCACGAGGCTGCGGGGTTCCTCGGCCAGCAGCACCGGGACGGCGATGTCGTGGGAGAACGCCAGCAGGCGCGCGCCGGCGTCGTCCGTCAGCACGGCGGCCGCCCCGGCTTCGAGCGCCTGGGAGACAAAGTCGGCCCCGTGCCGGGCCGCGCCGGGCAGGGCGACGTAGAGGTCGCCGGGCTGGACGGCGCGGGAGTTCAACGAGATCCCGGTGACCGCGACGGAGCCGGATGACCCGGGAACAACGACGCCGATCGACTCACCGATGGTTGCCAGCGGCACTGCAGCAACTGCAGCGGGCCGGAAGCCCGGGGCGGACCCCGGGCCGGACGGCGCGGCGGAAGCGCCGGGGGCATTCTGGTCTGACACGAGGATCTCCGTTGGTGGTGCTGGTGGATCTGACGCTGCGCGCGGAGGATTGCTCCGGCCCGCAGGCTCAGTACCCAGGTACAGGTTGGTGGTGGACGTGCGTGGTGCAGGTTCCCGCGCGGGCGCTACTTGACGTACTGCGGCAGCCGGACGGGTTCGCCGGTGGACGGCGGGACGTTGTACGTCCGCAGCGCCTGGCTCATCACGGACCGGAAAACCGGACCGTTTGAGATGCCGTAGATATCGCCTTTGGGCCGTTGCAGGACCACTTCAACAATAAACCGCGGATCGTCCATCGGCGCCATCCCCACCATCGAGGCGGTGAAGCCGCAGAAGCCGGCGGTGCCGTCGTCGCACGGGGACTGGGAGGTTCCGGTCTTCGCCCCGACCCGGTAGCCGTCCAGGCCGGCTTCCTTGATCTGTCCCTCGGTGACGGCGCTCTCGAGGATGTCCCGCACCTGCCGGGCGGTGTCCGGGGTGACGATTTGCCGCGGAGCCTGGGCCGGCACCTTGTCCTCGGTGCCGTCCGGGTTGATGTAGCTGTCGATCAGCCGCGGCTGGAGCATCACCCCGTTGTTGCCGATGCTTTGGAACGCCCGGACGGTCTGCAGCGTGGACTGCGAGACGCCCTGTCCGAACAGCACGGTGTACTCCTGGCGGCCGTCCCATTGCTCGTGGGGGGTCAGGATGCCCGTGGCCTCGGCGGGCAGTCCAATGTCCGGCGCCTCACCGATTCCGAACTTCTTCAGCCAGTCGTAGCGCTGCTCCTTGCTGAGCCGCTGGCCGGCCATGACCGTGCCGGTATTCATCGACCAGCCAAGGATGCCGGCCAGGGTCCGCTCCTCGGTACCGTGCGCGAACGAATCGCTGAACGTCTGCCCGTCCACGGTGTACGACGACGGGATGGTGAACTTGTCCAGCGGGAATGATTTGCCTTCCTCGATCAGCGCGGCGGCCGTGATCATCTTTTGCACCGATCCGGGCTCGTACGCCGCAGTGACGGCCCGGACGCCGCGGTCCTGGGCATCGACCTTTCCCGGGTCGTTGGGGTCCGGGGAATTGGTGTCCGCCATGGCGATGATGTCGCCGGTCTTGATGTCCTGGACGATGACAACGCCCCACTCGGCGCTGAGCTTGTCCCGCTGGCTCTGGATTGCCTGCTGCGCGAAATACTGGAGGTCCGAGTTCAGCGTGAGCTTGATGTCCTTGCCGTTGACCGCCGGGGTCAACTGGTCGACTCCGACCGGGATGCGCAGCCCGTCTGCGCCGATTTCGAAGAGCCGCTTGCCCGCGGTTCCCTTGAGGATCTCGTCCTGGGTCTGCTCGAGGCCGGCCTGGCCGGTGGTGCCGTCCTTCAGGAAGCCCACGATCCCGCCGGCCACCGAGCCGTTGGGGTACACCCGCTTGCTGGTGCCTTCGGTGACGATGCCGGGGATCTGGAGCTTGGAGATGCGGTCCTCGACGTCGGGCTTCAGGTCCTTGGCCACGATGTAGTAGCGCTGGTCCCCCGTCAGTGCGTCCTTGACGGTGTCCTTGTCCATTCCCAGCACCGTTGCGAGTTCGCTGATGCCCTGGTCCCGGGTGACCTTGACGAGCTCTTCCTTGCCGTCCACCGGCTCCAGCCGGCGGAATGACTCGGTCTTGGTGTTGACGGTCTGATCGACGACGAGGTTGTAGCGGATGACGCTGCTGGCCAGGACGGTGCCGTTGGTATCCAGGATGCTGCCGCGTTCGGCGGGCAGTTCAATGGGGGTGAGCCTGTTCTGGAGGGCAGCCTCGGCCATGCCGCCGACGTCGAGGCCCTGGACCAGGAAGAGTTTTCCGCCGACGACGAGCAGGAGCGTCAGCATGACGCCGAGGCCCAGCCGCAACCGCCTTGTCGCGCTCGGCGCTTTCGCCTTGCGTGCCTTGCCGGTGTTCTGCGCCACGATGTTTCCTTGCTATTTGCCTGGCTGGTGGTCCGTCCCGCGTTACTGTCCCGGGACCTTCTGCGCGGGGGCAGGAACCGTGCCGCCGTGGAGTTCGACTGCCGGAACGGCCGGGGCGACGGCGGCCGGCGGGGCCGGTTCGGCCTTGGCGGCCGGTTCAGCGGCAGCCGGCGCGGCGGCCTCGGCGGCGGACGCCGGTTTGCGGTTCGCGAGCGGCTCCTTGACGGTGGCGGGCGGAACGACGCTGAGTTGTCCGGCCACGGCCGGGGCGGCGATGACGGCGCCGGGGGCGTCGCCCTTGACCGCAGGCTTGGCTTTGCCCGTGACGGTCAGGGTGGAGAGGTCGATCTGGCCCTTGCCGGTCGACGCCACCATGCCCAGCTCCGTGGCCTTGGCGGCCAGGTTCTGCGGGGCGTCGAAGTTCTGCACCTGCTGGGTGAGGTCCTGGTTCTGTTTCGTCAGCGTGGACTGCTCGCTCCGCAGCTGGACCAGCTGGTACTGCGCGGTGGAAACGGAGATGTTGAGGACCAGGACCGCCATCAGTGCTATTGCAAGGAGGCCGAAGCAGAGGACGACGAACGGGGCACGCCGCTTCTGCGGGGTCGACCGGACCAGGGAAAGCGGGGTGCGCGCTTTCCGGGCGGGGCCGGTGCCGGGAGTGATCCCGGGCAGGGCGCGGGCTGTCGCGTCGGTGGCAACGGGGAATCTGTTGACAGCGGCAGTGCTCATGCGGCCCTCCTGGCTTTGATGCGTTCCACGGCGCGGAGCCTGGCGGAAGCTGCGCGTGGGTTCTCGGCGATTTCAGCGGCGGTGGGCACTTCGGTGCCCTTCGTCAGGGTTTTCAGCTCGGCTTTGTGCTCTTCGAGCTCCACGGGGAAGCCGAGCGGTGCGGAGGATTTGGATCCTGCCTGGAAGAAGCCCTTGACGATCTTGTCTTCCAGCGAGTGGTACGACATGACGACGACGCGGCCGCCGACTGCGATGGCGTTGATGGCCGCGGGGATGGCGCGTTCCAGGACATCGAGTTCTTCGTTGACCTCGATCCGGAGCGCCTGGAAGGTGCGCTTCGCCGGATGTCCACCCGACTTCGCGGCGCCGGCGGGGACCACATCACGGATCTGTTCAACGAGCTCACCTGTTGTGGTGAAGGGCTTCCCGGCGCGGGCGGTGACGATCCGGTTGGCGATGCGGCCGGCGAACTTCTCCTCGCCCCATTTCCGGATGATCCGGACCAGGTCCTCTTCGCTGTAGTTGTTGACGACGTCGGCGGCGGTCTGGCCGCGGCTCGTGTCCATGCGCATGTCCAGCGGGGCGTCGAAGGAGTAGGCGAAGCCACGTTCCCGTTCGTCCAGCTGGAGCGACGAGACCCCGAGGTCCATCAGGACCCCGTGGACCTCCGCGAAGCCGAGGTCCTCCAGGATTTCGGGGATTTCGTCGTACACCGCGTGCACCAGGTCGATCCGGTCCTCGAAGGGCTGGAGGCGCTCCCCCGCGAGGGCGAGGGCTTCCTCGTCACGGTCGATGCCGATCAGGTGCAGGTCCGGAAAGCGCTGCAGCATGGCTTCGGAGTGTCCGCCCATGCCCAGGGTGGCGTCAATGACCACGGGCGTCTCGCCGCGGCTGCGCGCCGTTTCGAATCCGGGTGCCAACAAATTGATGCACCGGTCCTTGAGGACCGGTACATGACGTTCGGACGTGGGCTTCGACTGGTCAGGGTCCGTCATGCCTGCGTCCTTTCGTGGTCCGGCTGATTCCTGGAGTGCGGTTGCTTGGTATGTGTGCCGCTTCTTAATCCAGATCCCCATCCGCGCCTATCCTGCGTCTGCCTGGCTCCGGGGAAGTGAGCCAGGAAAACTGCCGGATGGGCGGCTGGAGATCTCGGTCAAGAATCGTGCAGTGCTGCTTGGCTGCCTGGTTCCTGTGGGGCTTCAGAGAATCCCCGGTATTGCGTCGTCGGTCTCCGAGAAGGCCGTTTCCTTTTCAGCGAGGTACTCGTTCCACGCCTGGGCGTCCCAGATCTCCGCGCGGGTGCCTGCACCAATAACGGCGAGTTCCCTGCCGAGCCCTGCGTACTCCCGGAGCGCCGGCGGAATCGTCACGCGCCCCTGCTTGTCAGGTACCTCGTCGGAGGCTCCAGAGAGGAAAACACGGATGTAGTCACGAGCCTGCTTGCTGGAGATTGGCGCCTCCCGCATCTGCTCGTGAACCCGGCCGAATTCCGCCTCACTGAAGACGTAGATGCAGCGCTCCTGGCCCCTTGTGAGAACCAGCCCGCCGGCAAGCTCCTCACGGAACTTCGCGGGGAGGATGATTCGGCCTTTTTCGTCCAGACGCGGCGAATGTGTGCCGAGAAACACGGCCCACCGCCTGTCTGTTCGTAGGAAGCCCAACGTCCCCTGTGCTGCCACTACCCTCTTACGTCCTCCACATTACTCCACATCCCTCCACAGTCAACGACACGCCGAACGATTCGGCCTCAATTTGTGGGATCGACGGCCCCGTTATCCCTGTTATGGCCGGGAACTGGGGCCGGTGGGGCACAGTGGAGGGAATCTGCAGGGCCGTGGCGCTCCGGCCTCCGGTGCGGGGCCAGGGATGAACCCGCAAGGCCCCGCGGGGCTCCTGCGGCCCGGCATTCGGCGCACATCGCGGCTCGAAACCCCGATTAACGAAAAAAGACCCGCCGGAGCGGGTCTTTGATGCCACCTGGGTTTCCCCTGTGGTGGAAAGTGGAGATCGACGGGGAGGTCCGGCGAACCGGACGGAACTCAGGGTTCCCCGCGGTGCCTTTCGTCCCAGCGTTCCTCAAGATTGCTCATGAACGAACTCCTGGGCTTCCCGGACTTCCGGGCCGCATCTGCGGCCTTGGCCTTGCCGGCAGCTGCACCGCGCATGGTCGCGTAGTAGACCCCGGCACCCATGACAATAAAGCCAAGGACTCCGACGAAGATGTTTTGGATCGTCACGCCAAATAACAGGAGCACGACGCCGGCCAAAGTGGCCAGAACGCCGATCACCAGATGGCGGGTTGACCATGAACGTCCCGCGTCCGAGCCCATCGAGCTGGCGAACTTTGGATCGTCCTCATGCAGCTGCTTCTCAAGTTGCTCCAGCAACTTCTGTTCGTGCTCCGAGAGCGGCATCACGACCTCCTTAAGTCGGCCAACGTCCAGACTGACGCGGCCAGTGTCCCTAAACCCACAACGTGTGGGATTCCCGTGTGGTTCCCATTCGCCGCCATTGGTCGATTGGGGTTCTTCACGGCCCGTTTCGGGGTGTTCAGCTGGTCCTGCATTAGTCCGAACGCTCGATCCAGTCGTTCCAAACTTACGTATTAATAAGGATAGTTTGTTGCGCCCTGTTCTGAAAGATGCCAAACGTCCCCTTGACTTCAAGAAGTGGCCGATTGACATCCCAGGAATCAGCCCGGATTGCTTCCGGGGTCCAGGAGCCTGGCCGGAAGCACTGATTTTGTGCCAAATTTCCGGGTCACCTGGTCCAGGACCTGCTCTGCGGCGCGCCAGTTGTCGTCCCGGCGGTCAAGGCTTAGCTGCAGGGGCGCCTGCGCGGCCTCTTCGAGCTGTTCGGCCCGGATGCCCACAAGCCGCACGGTCATGGGGCGGTCACCGACCGACTCCAGGAGCTGGACGGCGACGGCGTAGAGCAGCTGGGCACTGTCGATCGGGGTGCTGACCGTGCGGCTGCGGGTGATCGTGGAGAAGTCCGCGTAGCGCAGCTTGAGGGCCACGGTGCGGGCGTGCATGCCGGCACTGCGCAGCCGCTCCGCCGTCCGGTGCGACAGGCGCAGCAATTCCCGGTGCAGCAGTGCCTCGTCGGCGGTGTCCACGGCAAAGGTCTCTTCCGCGCCGATGCTCTTCTCGAGTCGGACGGGGGTCACCGGGCGGGGGTCGATCCCCCACGACAGCCGGTAAACGTGTTCACCGGAAGCGCCGAGCACCTTCCGGAGGGACGGGAGCGGGGACGCCGCGACATCCGCGACGGTCCGGATGCCCATCCGGGACAGCACCTCAACCGTTTTGGCGCCGACGCCCCAGAGGGCGCTGACCGGAAGGCTATGCAGGTACGGGACGGTCTCCTCCGGCCCGATGAGCAGCAGTCCGTTCGGCTTGCACCGGGTGGAGGCGATCTTCGCCACGAACTTGCTGGCGGCTATCCCCACGGAAGCGGTGATGCCCAGTTCACTGCGGACCCGGGTGCGGATGAGTTCGCCGATCTCGCGGGGCGGGCCCAGCCGCCGGATCGCTCCCCCGACGTCGAGGAAGGCCTCGTCCACGCTGAGCGGCTCCACCAGTTCGGTAATCGACCCGAAGATCTCCATAATCTGGCCGGACACTTCGTAGTAGAGCTTGTGCCGGGGCTCGATAACGATGGCGGAGGGACACATCCGCATGGCCACCACCATCGGCATGGCGGACTTGACGCCAAATTTGCGGGCTTCGTACGAGGCGGACAGCACGACCGACCGGTCGGCGGGGTAGCCCACGATGACAGGTTTGCCCACGAGCGCCGGACGGCTGCGCAGTTCCACGGAAACAAAGAACGCGTCCATGTCCACGTGCATGATGCTGCTCCGCCGGAGCTCCCGCAGTTGCGCTTCGCTGGGCCGCCTGGCTGCGCCCTGGGGAGACTGCTCCCGCTGCTGTTTATCCTGGTCCGGCCCCACAACTTCAATCCTATGCCCCGGGACTGACTAAACTGGAGGCTGAATCCGGCGTCAACACCAGGAGGAAAGTCTTTGTGAAGGTATTAGGACAGCGCAACCGCGCTGCGGTAGCCGTCTTGGCGGCGGGCACGCTGATGGCCCTGGCCGCCTGCACACCCGCCAACCCCGGGGCCACTTCCTCGGGCTCCTCGTCCGCCTCGGCTGCGCCGTCCGCGTCCGAGCCCACCACGACGGCATCGGCCAGCCCCTCGGCCGAACCCGGCACCTCGGCCACCGTCGGCGCGATGGTTCCCGGGTTCCCGGAAACGCTCCTGCCGGTGATGCCCGGAGCGAAGGTCGTCTCCAGCAGCTTCGACAAGACCACGGAACCCGCTACGGTGGCACTCGTCGGCAGCATCTCTGCGCCGTCGGCCGAAGTGCTCGCCTTCTACACGAAGGAACTGGAGGCCCAGGGCTTCAAGGCCGTTCCGGGTGAAACTGTGGGAGCCGTGCCGTCCAAGGACTTCCTCCGCGGTGACACCGAGACCGTCAACATCTCCGTGCTGGAAACCGCCGGCGTTTCCACCTTCACCATCGGTGCGAACGTCGCCGCCGAGTCCGTCAAGTGACCCTCGCGGAGCAGTTGCGTCTGGAACAAGCTGCCTATGTTGCCGCAGTCGCCGGGAAGCTTACCGATTTCCTGGCCACCCGCCAGGCGGTGATGTCCTCGATCTCCCCGGACATCGATCCACTGATGGGGTCCATCTCGAACCTCGTCACCGGCGGCAAACGCCTCCGGGCGCTGATGTGCTACTGGGGCTGGCGGGGCGCGGGCGGCGGGGCGGGAGCCAACGAGATCGTGACGGCAGGCTCCGCGCTGGAGCTGTTCCAGGCAGCCGCCCTGATCCACGACGACATCATCGACCGCTCTGACACCCGCAGGGGCGGCCCCAGCGTGCACCGGCGCTTCAGCGAACTGCACGAGACGCAGGGTTGGGCACTGGACAGCGAACGGTTCGGGCACGCGGCCGCCATCCTGACCGGCGATCTGTGCCTGTCCTTCAGCGAGGAGTCCTTTACCGAGATCGGGCAGAGCGCAGCCTCCGGGAGCCGGGCACGGCTGATCTTCAACCTGATGCGCGCCGAGGTCATGGCGGGCCAGTACCTCGACATCCTTGAGGAAGTGGCGGGTCCCCGTCGGGACCGGGCCGGAGCCGTCAGCCGCGCCCAGTCGATCATCCGGTTCAAGTCAGCCAAGTACTCCACTGAACATCCGCTGGCTTTGGGCGGCGCCCTGGCCGGCGCCCACGACGAGCTGCTGCGCGGATACTCGGCATTCGCCCTTCCGTTGGGCGAGGCCTTCCAGCTCCGCGACGACGTCCTGGGAGTCTTCGGCGATCCGGTGACCACCGGCAAACCGGCGGGAGATGATCTCCGGGAAGGCAAGCGGACCGTCCTGATCGCGTTTGCCCTGGACCTGGCCAGCCCCGCCGAGTCCGCGTTCATCGACGCAAAGCTGGGCAGCCCCGGGCTCGGCGACGCCGACGTGGACGAAATCCGCCGCATCATCGCGGACTGCGGCGCGCTCCAGGCCACGGAAGTCCTGATCGAGGAATTTGGACGCGCAGCGTTCGCTGCCCTGGATCTCCTGCCGCTGGAGGAACTGCCCAAGACGGCGCTCCGGAAGCTGGCCGAGGCCACGGTCAGCCGCGCGGCCTGACCCGCAGCCCCGGCGGCACCGGAACCCGGCGGCAATAACAATGCAGGCCCTGCACCTCACAACTGAGGTACAGGGCCTGCATTGGTTCAGGATGGGGACGTGGTTTGCGGCTACCAGGCCAGCGACTGCGCCCGGCGCCGGATTTCCGTTTTGCGCCCCTCCCGGAGGGCGTCGATCGGACGGCCGCGCAGGGAATCGTCCGGGGTAAACAACCAGGTAATGAGTTCCTCGTCGGAATAGCCGGCGTCCGCGAGGACCACGATTGTTCCCTTGAGGCTTTCAACAGCATGACCGTCCTGGATGAAATCCGCAGGAACGCAGCGGATCCGTCGTTCGCCGACCCTCAGTGCCGCCAGCGCACGTTCGTCTAGAAGCGCATGAACCTTGGTAATCGAAACGTTCAGAAGCTGTGCGACATCGGGCAGGGGCAGCCATTCGCCCACAAGGCTTTCTACATTACTCACGGATCAAGATTGCCATGCCGGCAGGCTCTGCGCCTAGTCGGAGCCGCCTGTTTAACACCGGCCGCCCCTGGCGCTGATTCCGTCCGCGCCGCGGGCCCCCTGACCGACACTCCACAGACCCCCGTTTGCGGAATGTCAAACACTTCTTGTGCTAATTCCCAAATTATGAGAGATTCACATGGATCACATTTGTAACTGCAATAACTTGAGTCACACTGGTAACACCAGTAATGCCGGCCACACCCGCAGCGTTCGCCGCTGAGAAGAGGACCTTTCCCATGACGACGTCACGTTCGCCAAAGCCCACTGTGCGGCCCAGCCTGCCGATGATTGCGGCCACGACGGCGGCCCTGCCCGCCGTCGTCCTTTCTTCTCTGGCGATAGCCCAGCCCGCCGCGGCCGAGTCCCGCACCCGCGCCATCCCGGCCACCCTTGCTGCGGCCATGCAGGCACAGGCACAGGCCCAGACCGCCCGGTCGCTGGGTTCCGCGTTGATTCCTGCCGGTTCCGTCCCGGCGGCCGTGCCGTCCGCCTTCCGGCCCGCCCAGGTTTCCGCCCCCGAGGAGTACACGATCGCCCGCGGTGACACGATCAGCGGGATCGCCGGCAAGTTCGGCCTGGACACGAAAACCATCCTGGAAGTGAACGGGCTGCAGGCGAACACCATCATCTACCCCGGCCAGAAGATCAAACTCGGCGGCCCGGCCACAGCGCCGGAGCCCGCGGCTCCCGCCGCTCCGGCCGCTGCTGCCGGCAGCGTCTACACCGTAAAGTCGGGCGACACCCTTGGCGCCATCGCGGCCCGCCACGGCGTCAAGCTCTCCGAGGTCTTCGGCTGGAACGGTCTCAACCTGGGCTCCATCATCTACCCCGGCCAGCAGATCAAGATCGGCGGCGCCGCAGCACCTGCCCCGACCCCGGCGGCCCCGGCCCCTGTGGCGCCGGCCTCGACTGCCCCTGCCCCGGCGGCGCCGGCCCCCGCGTCAGGTTCCTACACCATCAAGTCCGGCGACACCCTCTCCGGCATCGCCGCAAGGAACGGCGTCAAGCTCGCCGACATCCTGTCCGCCAACCGCCTGACGACGAGCAGCATCATCTACCCCGGCCAGAAGCTGGCCCTCCCGGGCGCCACCATCGCACCGGCGTCCACTCCGCCCGCTGCCACGGTCACGCCGCTCGTCCCGAGCACCTTCCTCGGCTACACGTACCCGGCCGCCGTCGTCAGCTCCGCCAACCAGAACAAGGCCCTGCTGAACGCCTCCCCGGTGCCAAGCCGCGAACAGATGAAGACCATCGTTGCGGACACCGCCCGACGCATGGGCGTCGACCCCTCACTCGCCCTGGCCTTCGCGTTCCAGGAATCCAGCTTCGACCACCGCTCGGTCTCACCGGCCAACGCGATCGGCACCATGCAGGTCATCCCCTCCTCGGGTGAGTGGGCTTCGGACCTCGTGGGCCGCCAGCTGAACCTGCTGGACCCCTACGACAACGCCACGGCCGGCGTCGCGATCATCCGCCAGCTGCTGCGCACCAGCCCGGACCAGGACTCCGCCATCGCGGGCTACTACCAGGGCCAGTACTCGGTCAGCAAGTACGGCATGTACGACGACACCAAGCGCTACGTGGAGTCCATCAAGGCGCACCAGAAGAACTTCGGCTAGAAGTCCAGAGCAGCCATGGCCGCGGCGCCAGCCGCCCCGGCCAAGCCACGACTGATAACGATACGGGCCCGGATCGCATGTTGATTCGGGCCCGTTTCCGTGCAGCGATTAGGATCGTATAGTGCAGGATTACTCGTCGGACCCTCTCGTTGGCACCCTGGTGGATGGCCGGTACCTGATTCAGTCCAGGCTCGCCAGCGGCGGGATGTCCACTGTGTATGTGGCCACCGACCGCCGGCTGGAGCGGGATGTGGCACTGAAGGTGCTGCACCCCCATATGACCGGCGACCCGCAGTTCCTCGACCGGCTGGGCCGCGAGGCCAAGGCCGCCGCCCGCCTGTCGCACCCGCACGTCGTGGGAGTCCTGGACCAGGGCGAGGATGACCGGGTGGCCTACCTGGTGATGGAGTACATCAAGGGCCACACCCTGCGCGACGTCCTCAAGGACAAGGGCGCACTTCCTCCGCGCCTAGCCCTGGCGTATATCGA
This sequence comes from Arthrobacter sp., assembly GCA_034376805.1. GTDB lineage: Bacteria > Actinomycetota > Actinomycetes > Actinomycetales > Micrococcaceae > Arthrobacter. The sequence goes on along the minus strand of JAXMJF010000043.1, from coordinate 36,119 downwards.
CCCCGTCGTCGAGGGCCTGGGGGCGGCCCATGAAGCGGGCCTCATCCACCGGGACATCAAACCCGAGAACGTTCTGATCGCCGACGACGGACGGATCAAGCTCGGCGATTTCGGGCTGGCCCGCGCCATTTCGACGTCGACCAGCACCGGAGCGCTGATCGGCACCGTGGCGTACCTCTCCCCCGAACTCGTGCTGGGCCGGCAGGCCGACGCGCGCAGTGACATCTACTCGGTCGGAATCATGCTGTACGAGATGATCACCGGCCGGCAGCCATTCGACGGCGAGGTTCCCATCCAGGTCGCCTACCAGCACGTCAACTCTGCTGTCGGCGCCCCCTCCGAGCTCGTGCCGGGACTCGCCGCTGAAATTGACGAACTCGTTCAGTGGTGCACTGCCAACGACCCCGACAAGCGCCCCGTCGACGGAAGCGCCCTGCTTTCCGAACTCCGCCACATCCGGAGGAACCTCAGCGACGCCGAACTGGACCTGCAGCCCCCTGCGGCGCGTCCGGCCGTGCCGGCCGTGCCGCCCCTTCCCAGCCCGCCGGCCCGGCGCCCCGGCGGCTCCCCGGAGCCCCGCGACGGCAGCGGCGCCACCGAAGTCATCGGCGGACGCCAGCAGCCCACGGAGTTCATCGCCCGCGGCAACAACCCGACCACCGTGATGTCCGCGGCACCGCGCCGTCCCGGCTACGGCCCGTTGTCCGCCCCCGGCGACGTGAACTACGACAACTACGACAACTACGACAACTACGGCGACTTCGACGACGGAAACGACTCCGCAGTTCCTGCCAGCAAGCGGGCGCAGCGCAAACTCGACCGCGACGAGGAGAAGGCGCGCCAGCGTGCCGCGGCCACGCCGGTCCGGACCCTGCGCGAGGGGAACGCCCGGCGCCGGGGGCTGCTCTGGATTCTTGTCCTGGTCATCGCGGCTCTGCTGGCCGGCGGGGCCGGTTGGTTCTTCGGCATGGGACCGGGCTCCCCCGGCACCGTTCCGCAGCTCGCGAACAAGACGGTGGCGGAGGCCCAGCAACTGCTCCGCACGGCCGGATTCCAGTCCACCACCAAGGACGTCTTCGACGACGACGTAGCGCCCGGGCTGGTGGTCGGTTCTGTTCCGGCAGCCGGGGAAGTCATCCGGAAGTTCCAGCCGGTGTCCCTCGCGGTCTCCAAGGGCCCCGAGCTGTTCCCCCTGCCGGACCTGGTCGGGGGGTCACTCGACGAGGCCAAGACCGCCCTCAACGGCGCGGGGATGGCCCTCGGGCAGATCGCTGAAACCTTCGACGAATCCGCCCCCGCCGGCACCGTCCTGGCGCAGGCTCCGCGCAGCGGCAACCCGGTGCAGCACGGCACCCCGGTGGACCTTACCGTGTCCAAGGGCCCGCAGCCCATTCCGGTGCCGGACGTGCGCGGCCAGGAGCAGGGCGACGCGGTCAAGGCCATCGAAGCCGCGGGCCTGAAAGCCGTGATCTCGCCGGAAACCGTCTTTGACCGTTCCGTGCCCAAGGGCGCCGTGGTGGCGCAGGATCCGGCCTCCGGTAACCTCACCCGTGGCGGCACCGTCACCCTCACCGTTTCGAAGGGGCCCAAGCTCGTTGAGGTCCCAAGCTTCATCGGCAAACAAGTCGACGAGGCCGAGGCCGCCCTCCGGGAGCTGGGCTTCGACGTCCGGGTGAACGAAATCCTCGGCGGGTTCTTCGGCACGGTCCGGGACCAGGGCCCCGTCAACAAGAAGGTTCCGGAAGGCTCCCTGGTCACCCTGACCGTAGTCTGACCGCCTGGTCTGGGTGACACCGCTGATCAGGGAACGGATGATCCGGCTGCCGCCGGACAAAAAGCTCCGCCCCGGCTGGACCAGCCGGGGCGGAGCTGTGTTCCTGGGCGGGTGGACCCGCTGGACGGGTGCCTTAGCGCTTGGCCAGGGCCCCGGCCACCAGGAAGGCCATCTCGAGGGACTGCATGTGGTTCAGGCGGGGATCGCAGACCGACTCGTAGCGGTCCAGGAAGGACTCCTGGTCCACCGGATCGGCCCCGCCGAGGCACTCGGCCACGTCGTCGCCGGTCATTTCGACGTGCAGCCCGCCGGGGACCGTGCCGAGCGCGTGGTGGACCTCGAAGAAGCCGCGCACCTCATCAATGACGTCGTCGAAGTTACGGGTCTTGTAGCCGTTCGGCGAGGTGACGGTGTTGCCGTGCATCGGGTCGGTGACCCAGAGGACCTGGGCGCCGGACGCGGTGACCCGCTCCACGATCGGGGGCAGCTTCTCGCGGATGTTGCCGGCACCCATCCGGGTGATGAAGGTCAGCCGGCCGGGCTCGCGGTCCGGGTCCAGCTTGTCGATCAGGCGCAGTGCGTCGTCGCCGCTGGTGCCCGGCCCCAGCTTCACACCGATCGGGTTGCGGACCCGGGAGAGGAAGTCGACGTGGGCGTGGTCCAGTTCGCGGGTGCGCTCACCGATCCAGAGGAAGTGCGCGGAGGTGTCGTACGGGAAACCGGTGCGGGAGTCGATGCGGGTCAGGGCGCGCTCGTAGTCGAGCAACAGGGCTTCGTGGCTGGCGTAGAACTCCACGCGCTTGAGTGCCTCGAAGTCAGCGCCGCAGGACGACATGAACTTGATGGCACGGTCGATATCCCGTGCCAGCGACTCGTAGCGTGCGTGGGCGGGGTTCTCGGTGAAGCCCTTGTTCCACTGGTGCACCAGCCGGAGGTCAGCGAAGCCGCCCTGGGTGAACGCGCGGATCAGGTTCAGGGTGGAGGCGGAGGTGTGGTACGCCTTCAGCATCCGGCTGGCGTCGTGGGCGCGGGATTCCGGTGTGAAGTCGTAGCCGTTGACGATGTCGCCGCGGTAGGCCGGCAGCGTGACACCTTCCCGGGTCTCATCGTTGGACGAGCGAGGCTTGGCGAACTGCCCGGCCATCCGGCCCATCTTGATGACCGGCATGGCGGCGCCGTAGGTGAGGACCACTGCCATCTGCAGGATGGTGCGGACGCGGGCGCTGATCTTGTCCGCCGTGGCGGCCTCGAACGTTTCCGCGCAGTCGCCGCCCTGGAGCAGGAATGCTTTGCCCTGCGCCGCCGCGGCGAGGCGTTCGCGCAGGATGTCCACTTCGCCCGCGAAGACAAGCGGCGGGAGGACGGAGAGTTCCTTGACGGAGGCTTCGAAGACGGCCTTGTCAGACCAACTTGGCTGCTGGGAGGCCGGCAGTTCCCGCCAGTGGTCCAGGCCGGGATAGTTGGCGGCACCGCTCTGGGCGGTGCTGCTCAAGGCAGAGCCCGCCGCGGGCGAGCCACTCAGGGAACTGTTCAGGGGGAAGGCCGAAGGCGCAGATAGCTCAGTCACCCTCTAAGGATAGTTGCCTCCGTGGCGATCGTCGGACCCGGGCCGTCATTGACTGCCCGGTTCCCGTCACACGCTCCGGTTACGCACTTCCCGGCGCGGCCGGACCGGCGCCCGCGGCGCCGTCCTCCGGCACTTCGGTGGCTTTCCCGGCGAGCCGGAGCTTGACGACGGCGGCGTACTCGTCGACGTATTCCTGGCCGGAGAGCCGCATGAGTTCATACATGATCTCATCGGTCACGGACCGCTGGATCAGCCGGTCATCCTCCATGCCGTAGTACCGGCTGAAGTCCAGCGGTTCGCCAAAGATCATCCCGATGCGCCGGATATTGGGCATCCGTTTGCCGATCGGCTGGACCTTGTCCGTTCCGATCATCGCGACCGGGATTACCGGGACGCGGGCCTGCAGGGCCAGCCGCGCCACCCCGATCTTGCCGCGGTACAGCCGGGAGTCAGGGCTGCGGGTGCCCTCCGGGTAGATGCCCAGGAGCGAGCCGTTCTTCAGCACGTCCATGCCGGCATTCAGCGAGAGCGCGGACGCCGCACCGCCGGAGCGGTCCATCGGCAACTGGTTGGTCAGCCGGAAGAAGGTGGCCGTCAGCCTGCCTTTGATCCCCTTGCCGGTGAAGTACTCCGATTTGGCGAGGAAGACAACGGGGCGGGGCACCATCAGCGGCATGAAGATGGAGTCGGAAAAGGAGAGATGGTTGGAGGCCAGAATGGCTGCGCCCTCGGCAGGGACGTTGTCCAGGCCCTTGACCCAGGGCCTGAAAAGCGTCTTCAGGACCGGTCCCAGAACAAACGTCTTCATGAACCAATAAAACACGTGGTGAACCTCTCCGGAAGGCGTCTGGCCGGCCCTCCATCGGACCCGGCCAGCACTTCAATGACACCCTACTCTAGTGAGTTTTGTCCGGAACAGTGACACGATGGGCTCATGACCGGAAGCAGCACTCCCCTGGCGCCCGCAGCGTTCAGATATCCCGGCCACGGCGCCAACGCGGGCATCGGCGTGGCCATCTGCCACGGCTTCACCGGCAGCCCCCTGAGTGTCCTTCCCTGGGCGGAACATCTGGCCCGGCAGGGCTTCGCGGTCTCCGTCCCGCTGCTGCCGGGGCACGGCACGGACTGGCGCGACCTCGCCCGCCACGGCTGGCAGGACTGGTACCGGGCCTTTGAGGACGCCTATCTGGAACTCGCCGCCGGAACCAGGCACTGCTACGTGGCCGGGCTCTCCATGGGCGGGACCATCGCCCTGCGCACCGCGGCGCGCCACCGTGTCACCGGGGTCGCCGTCGTCAACCCGGGACTGAGCTTCTACGACCGCCGGGTGCGCTACATCGGCCTGCTGAAGCACCTCCAGCGCACCACCGTCCCGGTCCAGGAACCGAATCCGACGGCGTCCGCCACCGAGGACGGCGACTACTCTCTCACCCCGCTGGAGGCGGTCCACCAGCTCAGCAGGCTCTTCAAGTCGGCGCGGCGCGAACTGCCCGCCGTCGCCGCTCCGGCGCTCGTGTTCAAGTCCGCTACCGACATCGTGGTTCCGCCCTCCTCGATCGAGCTGCTGCGGAAGGGGCTGGGGTCGCGGGAACTGGAGGTGGTCACCTTGCCGGCCAGCGGTCATGTGGCCACGCTCGACGTCGACGCCGCCCTGATCTTCGAGCAGTCCGTCCAATTCTTCCTGCGCCATGCAGCCGCCGCGCCGCCGGCCGCGGTATTAACAGACCAGCCCGCCACCAGCACCCCGGAGAACCCATGACCATCCCCCTGGACCACACACCGTTCAGCAGCCCGTTCACCGGAACCGGCACCCCCACCGGCGTCGTGGTGTCGCATGGTTTTACCGGCAGCCCGCACGGCGTCAGGGACTGGGCCAGGTCACTGGCCGAGGCCGGCTACGCGGTGCGGATGCCGCTGCTGCCCGGGCATGGCACCAGCTGGCAGGAACTGGCCCGGACACGCTGGCAGGACTGGCATGCGGCGCTGGACGCCGCCTACCTGGAGCTCGCCGAAGAATGTGAGCAGGTGGTCGTAGCCGGGCTGTCGATGGGCGGTGCGCTGGCGCTGCGGATTGCGGCCACGCGTCCGGTCGCGGGGGCGGTGCTGGTCAACCCCGGCCTTGTCATTGACGATCCCCGGGCACCGCTGGCGGGCATCCTGAAATTCGTGCTCAAGAGCACTCCGGCGATCGCCAACGACATCCTCAAAGCGGGCATCGACGAGGGGGCGTACCCCCGGACACCGGTCGCCGCGGCGCACGAACTGAACCGGATGTTCAAGGACACCGTGCGGCTGCTCCCCCGTATCACCGCCCCGGTCCGGGTCTACCGTTCAACAGTGGACCATGTGGTCTCCGACTCGAGCATGGTGGCCCTGCGCCGCGGACTGACCCACGCCCCGCTGGAGGTGATCCGGCTGGAAAACAGCTACCACGTGGCTACGATGGACAACGACGCACCCGAGATTTTCCGCGGCACGGCCGAATTCATCCGGTCGCTGGGTGCGGGAGGCGGCCCGGACGCCGCCCACGCTAGCCAGAAGGACACGGCAGATGACTAGACCGGACCCCAACTCTCCGGATTCCAGCGCCAACCAGGACGACGCCGTCTGGCTGGACCTGGTCGCGAGGCTGGAAGGCAGGGACACCGACGCCGGCCCCGGGACGCCTGCCGTCCGGGAAGGCAATGACGACGCGGAAAGCCCGGAACCACCCGTCACCCACGCCGCCGGCTCCGCGGCGCCGCGGCCCTTCAGCGATTTCGACCCGTTGGGGCTTTCCGTCGGGGCGCCTGTTGAGCTGTCCGCCGAGGAGCGGCAGGCGCAAAGCCAGGCCGCCGGGGGCACGTCTGCCGGCGAGGATGGTGCTGGGGCGGCCCCGGGGCCACGGGACTATGACGGCGCGGAGGACGACCCGTTGGGCCCGGGCGACTTTGTGCCGGAGGAACCGCCCAGCCTCGCCGGAACCGACCCGCTGACAGTGTTGGCCTGGCTGGGCGCCGTGGGTGGCCCCGTGGCGCTCCTGATCTCCGCAATGTTCTGGCGCTCCGCGCCGCTGTTGGCGATCATCTCAATGGTGGCCGCCTTCGCGGCGTCGGTAGTTTTCCTGATCATGAAGCTGCCCGGCGAAAAGGATGAACACGACGACGGCGCACGCATCTGACGGGCCCGGCCGGGCGTCCTGCGACCGCACCGGTGCCGGTGCCGGCCGGTCTGTGTCCGGCTAGCTGTGCATGCGGCTGCTGACCCGGGAGAGGTCCGCCGCGCCGATCAGGCCCGCGTTCGGGCCCAGGGCCGCCAGCTCGATTTCCGCCGCTGGCCGGAAGCCGCGGCCGGTGAGGTTCCGGGCGAAGGCCTTCCGGGCCGGGCCCACCAGCAGTTCGCCCGCGTCGCAGAGCCCTCCGCCAATCACGAACTTTCCCGGATCCAGCGCGGCGGCGAGGTTGGCCAGGCCCAGTCCGAGCCACTCCCCGACGTCCTCCAGCAGCTCCCGGGAGGTCGGGTCTCCGGCCTTGGCCAGTTCGGTGACAATCACTCCGGTGATGCGATCCACGTGGCCGTCCACGGCTTTGAGCAGTTCCTGGGCCACCGGGGAGTTGGCGGCGGCCAGTTCCCGGGCCTCCCGGCCCAGCGCGTTGCCGGAAGCGTACTGCTCCCAGCAGCCCCGGTTGCCGCACTCGCAGCGGTGGCCGCCGGGCATGATGATTTGATGGCCGAACTCCCCGGCCACGCCGAAGCGCCCGCGTTCCAGCCGGCCGTCCATCACCATGGCACCGCCGATCCCCGTGCCGAGGGTGATGCAGACCAGCCGGTTTTGTCCCTGCCCCGCGCCGAAGCGCCACTCCGCCCAGCCGGCCGCATCGGCGTCGTTGGTCAGCAGCACGGGCCGGCGGAGCAGCCGCTGCAGGTTGTCCCGGAGGGGCTCGTTGCGCCACGCAAGATGGGGGCTGAACAGCACGGTCCCGCCGTCGAGGTCCATCCAGCCGGCCGCACCGATCCCGACCGACCAGATCCGGTGGCCCTGGCCCAGCTCCTCGACCAGCTCAACAATCACCTGTTCTACGGCGCGGGGGTCGTTGCCGGGAGTGGACCGCTTGGCCTGGGAGAGGATCCTGCCCTCCGCGTCGACCACACCGGCCGCCACCTTGGTGCCGCCAATATCCACGCCGATCGCAAGGCCTTTGCGGCCCAGCCGCAGGTGCTCACGGAAACTCTGGCCGGCGGGTCCGGCGGCTGCGCCCGCCAGCGTCCTGCGCCGCCAGGCGGCCGTCCTGCGGTAGGGGCCGGGCTGTTGTCCCGGTGTTGGTGTGTGCATGGTTCCTAATCCTATTCGCCGGAGCGGCCGGTGAGCGGTCGGTAACCGGCCGGAGCTCCGCTCCGGCCGGCCCCGAGAGTTACCAAACCGAAAGGTTACTCACCAGTAGATGTGGTGGAACACACATGTTCTCGACCGCATACTAGTGTTAGTCGTACCCCTCGCGGGTCCATGGATATCAAAGGAGCTAACGTGCGAGAAATCAGTGTCCCGCCCCTGGTCACCGTCCCCCCGGAAACGAACGTCACCGATCTGGTCCTGCGCCAGGCCGCGAAGGCTTCCAACCCGGCCCTGTTCTCCCGCCTTGACGCGGCCGGACAATGGCAGGACATCCGGGCCACCGATTTCCTGGCCGATGTTTCCCTGCTCGCCAAAGGCCTGATGGCCAGCGGCGTGGGCGCCGGTGACAGGGTGGGCATCATGTCCCGCACGCGGTACGAGTGGGCCCTCATCGACTTCGCCATCTGGTTCGCCGGCGCCGTCTCCGTGCCGATCTACGAGACCTCCTCCCCCTCCCAGGTCGCCTGGAACCTGGGTGATTCCGGCGCCGTCGCCGCCTTCGGTGAGTCCGCCCACCACGAGAGCGTCATCCGGCAGGCCGCCACTTCAGAGGGCCTGACCGCCCTGGCCCACGTCTGGCAGCTCGAAGGGGCCGGCCTTGACGAGGTCCGCGCCGCCGGTGCGACGGTCAGTAATGAGGAGCTGGAGGCGCGGCGCAGCCTGGCCTCGCTCGAGGACCTCGCCACCATCATCTACACCTCGGGCACCACGGGACGGCCCAAGGGCTGCGAACTGACCCACGGCAACTTCGTCGAACTCTCCGAAAACGCGCTGGCCACCTCGCTGAACCAGATCGTCCACGAGCAGGCCCGCACCATCATGTTCCTGCCCCTGGCCCACGTGTTCGCACGCTTTATCTCGGTGCTCGCGGTCGCCGCCGGCGTCACCGTGGCCCACACCCCGGACATCAAGAACCTCCTGCCGGATCTGCAGAGCTACAAGCCGACCTTCATCCTCGCGGTGCCGCGGGTCTTCGAGAAGGTCTACAACTCGGCGCTGACCAAGGCAGAGGACGGTGGCAAGGGCGCCATCTTCCACCGCGCCGCGGACACTGCCATCGAGTTCTCCCGCGCCCGCCAGGCCGGCAAGATCGGCCTGGGCCTCAAGCTCAAGCACACGCTCTTCGACAAGCTCGTCTACAGCAAGCTCCGCGCGGCCATGGGCGGCGAGGTGGCCCACGCCGTCTCCGGCGGTGGCCCGCTGGGCGAGCGGCTGGGGCACTTCTTCCAGGGCATCGGCATGCAGATCCTGGAGGGCTACGGGCTGACCGAGACCACTGCCCCCGTCACCGTGAACACGCCGGACCTGATCAAGATCGGCTCCGTCGGCGCTCCGATTCCCGGCAACGCCGTAAAGATCGCCGACGACGGCGAGATCCTCGCCAAGGGCGTCTGCGTCATGCGCGGGTACTACAAGCGTGAAGACCTCTCCGGCGACTCCTTTGTGGATGGCTGGTTCCGGACCGGCGACATCGGACAGCTCGATGAGCAGGGCTTCCTGACCATCACCGGGCGCAAGAAGGAAATCATCGTCACGGCCAGCGGCAAGAACGTCGTGCCGGCCCTCCTGGAGGACCAGATCCGCGCCGACGCCCTGGTCTCCCAGGTGCTGGTGGTCGGCGACAACCGGCCCTTCATCGGCGCGCTGGTCACCCTCGACGAGGAAGCCCTGCCCGGCTGGCTGCACCGCCACGGGCTGCCCGCTTCGACGACCCTTGCCGAGGCCACCGACAACCCGGTGGTCAAGGCCGCGGTGCAGGAACTCATCAACGGCGCCAACCAGTCGGTGTCCCAGGCCGAGGCCATCAAGTCCTTCCGGATCGTCCCGGCGGACTTCACCGAGGCCTCCGGGCACCTCACGCCGTCGATGAAGGTCAAGCGCGCCCAAGTGATGAAGGACTTCGAGAACGTCATCGAGGAAATGTACGGGACGCCGCGTCCCACCCAGGTGTAGGCAGCACCACCACCAACGCAACGCGGGGTCAGGCACAGCCCGTCCGCGGCCCGCTGACGGGCCGCATCTGACCCCGCGTTGTTGTACGAAGAAGGGTCCTTCCAGCCACCCGGCCGGAAGGACCCTCCTTTGTTCTCGCGCGGCGGCGGTGTGCCGTGGTGCGTGGCTGCTATTCGACGACCAGCAGCAGGTCTCCGCCCTGGACCTGTTCGATCGCGCCGACGGCGAGGCGTGAGACCGTGCCGGCGACCGGCGTCGTAATGGACGCTTCCATCTTCATGGCCTCGATGGTGGCGACGGTGTCGCCGGCCTTGACCGTCTCACCGGCCTTGACGGTCAGGGTGACGGCACCGGCGAACGGGGCGGCCACCTGGCCGGGCTGGGAGGTGTCGGCGCGTTCGGCGGCCTTGACGTTGCTGACCACGGAACGGTCACGGACCACGACCGGGCGGGACTGTCCGTTGAGCGTGCACATCACGGTGCGCATGCCCTTCTCGTCCGGTTCGGAGACCGCTTCGAGCGAGGCGATCAGGCGCACGCCCTTCTCCAGCTCGATCTCGTGCTCGGCGCCGCGCTGCAGCCCGAAGAGGTAGTCGCGGGTGTCCAGCACCGAAAGGTTGCCGTAGGACTCCACGCTCTTCTGGTAGTCCTTGGTGGGACCGGCGAAGAGCAGCCGGTTGAGGGTTTGCCGCACGGTCCTGGAATCGGACGCGAGGGCGGCGCTGTCCTCGGCGCTGAGCTCGACGTCGCGGACCTTGACGGTGCGGCCCTGCAGCGCCTTGGTGCGGAACGGCTCCGGCCAGCCTCCGGGAGGATCGCCCAGTTCACCGGAGAGGAAGCCGATCACGGAATCCGGGATGTCGTACTTCTGCGGGTTCTCGTTGAAGTCCGCCGGGTCGGCGTTGAGTCCCACGAGGTGCAGGGCCAAGTCACCGACCACCTTGGAGGACGGCGTGACCTTCACGAGCCGGCCGAGGATCCGGTCGGCTGCGGTGTACATGTCCTCGATGGCCTCGAACCGCTCCCCAAGGCCCAGCGCGATCGCCTGCTGGCGCAGGTTGGAGAGCTGGCCGCCGGGAATTTCGTGCTGGTAAACCCGCCCGGTGGGGCCCGGAAGACCGGATTCGAACGGTGCGTAGACGCGGCGGACGGCCTCCCAATACGGTTCCAGGGCGCACACGTTCGCCAGGCTCAGCCCGGTGTCGCGGGGCGTGTGGGCCAGGGCTGCCACCAGCGCCGAGGCTGAGGGCTGGCTGGTGGTGCCGGCGAGCGAGGCGGAGGCCACGTCCACGGCGTCCACTCCGGCGTCGACCGCTGCCAGCAGCGTGGCCAGCTGGCCGCCGGCGGTGTCGTGCGTGTGGAGGTGGACCGGGAGGTCGAAGCGTTCGCGCAGGGCCGTCACGAGGCGCGCAGCGGCGGCGGGGCGCAGGAGCCCCGCCATGTCCTTGATCGCCAGGATGTGCGCGCCGGCGTCGACGATTTTCTGGGCCAGCTCCAGGTAGTAGTCCAGGGTGTAGAGCGTCTCGTCCGGATCCAGCATGTCGGCGGTGTAGCACAGGGCGACCTCCGCGACGGCCGTGCCGGTCTCGCGGACGGCGCGGATGGCCGGGGCCATCTGGTTGACGTCGTTGAGCGCATCGAAGATGCGGAAGATGTCGATGCCGGTGGCGGCGGCCTCGTTGACGAAGGCCACCGTGACCTCTTCCGGGTACGGGGTGTAGCCGACCGTGTTGCGGCCCCGAAGCAACATCTGCAGGCAGACGTTCGGCAGCGCCTTGCGCAGCGCCGCGAGCCGGTCCCAGGGATCCTCGCCGAGGAAGCGCAGGGCGACGTCATAGGTGGCGCCGCCCCAGGCCTCGACGGAAAGCAGTTCCGGGAGGAGCTTGGACACGGCCGGTCCGGCTGCCACGAGGTCACGGGTGCGGACCCGGGTGGCGAGCAGGGACTGGTGGGCGTCGCGGAACGTGGTGTCCGTGACGGCGACGGCAGTCTGGGAGCGCAGGGCCTTCGCGAAGCCTTCCGGGCCCAGCTCCAGCAGCCTCTGGCGCGAGCCCTGCGCGGCGGCGGCGTCGTCCAGGGCCGGGAGCTTGGCGGCGGGATCGCTGTGGACCGTGAGCTCGCCGTTGGGCTTGTTCACGGTGACTTCGGCGAGCCAGGTCAGCAGCTTGGTGCCACGGTCCGCGGAGACCCGGGCCTTGAGCAGCTCGGGGCGTTCGTCGATGAAGGAGGTGGCCACGTTGCCGGCGATGAAGTCGGCGTCGTCCAGGACAGCCTGCAGGAACGAGATGTTGGTGGAGACGCCGCGGATACGGAACTCGGCGAGGGCCCGGCGGGCCCGGGCCACGGCGGCCGGGTATTCGCGGCCGCGGCAGGTCAGCTTGACCAGCATCGAGTCGAAGTGCGGGCTGATCTCGGCGCCCGAGTAAACGGTGCCGCCGTCGAGCCGGACGCCGGCGCCGCCGGCCGAACGGTAGCCGGTGATCTTGCCGACGTCGGGCCGGAAGCCGTTGGCCGGGTCCTCCGTGGTGATGCGGCACTGCAGGGCCGCCCCCTTGAGCTGGACTGTCTCCTGGGAGAGGCCAAGGTCCGCGAGGGTCTCGCCGGCGGCGATGCGCAGCTGTGCCTGGACGAGGTCGACGTCGGTGACTTCCTCGGTGACGGTGTGCTCGACCTGGATCCGCGGGTTCATTTCGATGAAGACGTGCTGGCCTGCCCGCTCCCCCACGGTGTCGACGAGGAATTCCACGGTGCCGGCGTTGACGTAGTTCAGCGCCTTGGCGAACTTCACGGCGTCGCGGTAGAGCGCCTGCCGGATGCCTTCGTCGAGGTTCGGCGCCGGGGCGATCTCGATGACCTTCTGGTGGCGGCGCTGGATGGAGCAGTCGCGCTCGAAGAGGTGCATAACGTTGCCCTCCGCATCGGCCAGGATCTGGACCTCGATGTGGCGGGGGCGCAGCACGGCCTGCTCCAGGAACATGGTCGGGTCGCCGAACGCCGCGTCGGCTTCGCGCATGGCGGCCTGCAGCGCTTCGGGGAGGGCGTCACGGGTGTCGACGCGGCGCATGCCGCGCCCGCCGCCGCCGGCGACGGCCTTGGCGAAGATGGGGAAGCCGATCTCGTCGGCGGCCGCGATGAGCTCGTCCATGTCCTTGGAGGGCTGGCTGGACTTCAGGACCGGGACGCCGGCTTTGCGGGCCGCTTCGAGGGCGGCGACCTTGTTGCCGGCAAGTTCCAGCACTTCGGCGGGCGGCCCCACGAAGGTGATGCCGGCCGCGGCCGCGGCCCGCGCCAGCCGCGGGTTTTCGGAGAGGAAGCCGTAGCCGGGGTAGATGGCGTCAGCCCCGGATTCCTTGGCCACGCGCACCACCTCGTCGACGTCGAGGTAGGCCCGGACGGGGTGGCCCTCTTCACCGATCAGATAGGCCTCGTCGGCCTTCTGCCGGTGGATGGAGTTGCGGTCCTCGTTCGGGAAGACGGCTACTGTCTTGGCACCGAGTTCGTAGCCGGCGCGGAAGGCACGGATCGCGATTTCGCCGCGATTGGCCACCAGAATCTTCGAAAACATACTTCTCCTGCATCATCGCGGGTGTATCGGTAATTCGTCACAGTGTCTAAGACCTGCACGGACAAACACAAATTATTGTGTCGACCGTCACAGCGACGCGCGTCACGTATACCGGATTAGGCAAGTACATCGGGCAAAGGCGGGTGTGGGCCCCGGTTGAAGCTTATCCATGATCTGCCGCCCCGGCACCAGATGAGGCGGGTTAAGGCGGGGCGGCAACATATGATGAGGAGGTGGGTGGCGCATGCTCGCCCCGGCTCCGGAGAACGCAGGAGCCGGCAGGACCCCGTCCCGGCAACCGGCGTTAGGTATTGGTTTTTCAAGTGCAAGTAGTCAGCATCAGCAGCCTCAAAGGCGGTGTCGGCAAGACATCGGTGACCACCGGATTGGCGTCCGCGGCATTGGCCGCCGGCATCCCCACCCTCGTCGTCGACCTTGATCCGCACGCGGATGCGAGCACGGCCCTTGGCGTCCGGCCGGGAGACCAGCAGGACATTGGCCGGATGCTCAAGGCTCCCCGGCGGGCCCGCCTTCCCGAAAATGTGGTCCCCAGCGGCTGGGTGGAACGAGCTGCCGCCAACGGCGGGGCTCCCGCAGGTTCGGCGCCCGCCATTCTGGATGTGGCCGTCGGCTCCGCCTACACCGGCATTTACGACCGCCCTGACCTGGGCCGCCGCGACCTGCGACGGCTCTCCGCAGTGCTGGCCGGCGCGGAGAAGTACGAGCTGGTCCTCGTGGATTGCCCGCCCTCCCTGAACGGGCTCACCAGGATGGCCTGGACCGCCAGTGACAAGGTCGCCCTCGTCGCCGAACCCGGCCTCTTCTCGGTAGCGGGCACGGAACGCACCATGCGGGCCATCCAGCTGTTCCGGCAGGAATTCGCCCCGAACCTCACCCCGGCGGGGATTGTCGCGAACCGGGTGCGCACCGGATCCGCCGAGCACACCTTCCGGCTCGCCGAAATGGAGTCCATGTTTGGTGGGCTGCTGCTGTCGCCGCACATCCCGGAGCAGGCCAACTGGCAGCAAATCCAGGGCGCCGCGCACTCCATCCACCACTGGCCCGGTGATTCGGCAAAGAACACTGCCGCCCTCTTCGACGCCCTGCTGGCCAACCTGCTGGCGACGGACGGCCGGGCATCCGTGGCCAGGGTCCGGGACCGCATCCACCGCTAGGCAAGTATCCGCTCACGGCAAGGGCCGCCATCCTGTGCAGATGGCGGCCCTTGCCGTTGGAGGAATCGAGTCGCTGGAGCCTAGCCGATCTTGCGGGTGGCCCGGCGCTTGCTGAGTTCGTCGTCCGGGAACGACTGGACGCTGGCGTGTTCGCTGGGCAGGGCTGCGAGACTGCCCTCAACTTCGCGCCAGACACGGCCGACGGCGATGCCAAAGACACCCTGTCCGCCCTGGACGAGATCGATGACTTCGTCCGCCGAGGTGCACTCGTACACGCTCGCGCCGTCGCTCATGAGGGTGATCTGGGCGAGATCCTCGACGCCGCGCTCCCGGAGGTGCTCGACGGCGGATCGGATCTGCTGCAGGGAAACACCGGTATCCAGGAGCCGCTTGACGACCTTGAGGACCAGGATGTCGCGGAAACCGTAAAGACGCTGGGAACCGGAACCTGCGGCTCCCCGGACGGCGGGCTCCACCAGCCCGGTGCGTGCCCAGTAGTCCAGCTGGCGGTAGGTGATGCCCGCCGCCTTGCAGGCCGTCGGGCCGCGGTAACCCGCGTCCTCGTCCAGAACAGGGAGATCCTCGGTGAACAGCAGGCCCTGGGCACCGCTAGCCGGCACGGCTACACCGGCCGTCGAGGGCTGGTTGAGCTCGCCTGCTTCGCCTTTCGGACTCACGTGGATCCTCCTTGTCATGGCTCCCCTGCGAAAATATGCAGTAACAACCGGTTATCCCTAGCGAAAAGAAACCACGGGTGGATAAAATTCATCCGTGTAATTCCGCCGGGGCTGCACCTTCCAGTGTGACCTGAGCGGCTGTTGCGTGCAATGGGAACTTGTACTTCTGACGTTAGGCCTGCCGGGGCCCAAGGTCAAAGACGTTCGGGGTATTGCCGGGGCGTGTCGAAACTTTCATCCTCGACTTTAACCTTAATGCGATGTCAGCCCGCGAAATCTTCAGGTTCCACGTCGTCAAGGAACTCGCGGAAACGGCGCAGCTCCCCTTCTTCGTCGACGGCGGGACCCGGGTGGGTGTCTTCGCCCTCGTCGTGTTCGGTGATCCGGACCCCGGCCTCGTCCATCACGGCGTCGGCGCACCAGATCCGGCACTTGGCGCGGAGGGCCAGCGCGAGGGCGTCGGAGGCCCGGGAACTGACGGTGGTCCCGTTCTCGAACTGGAGCTGCCCGTAGAAGATGTTGTCCTCCACTGCCACGATGTTGACGCTGACGATCGTGTGGCCGAGGGATTCGACGACGTCGATCAGCAGGTCGTGGGTCATGGGACGCGGCGGCACCACCCCCTGCTGGGCCAGGGCGATGGCACTGGCCTCAGGGGTGCCGATCCAGATCGGCACGTGCCGCTCCCCGTGCATTTCCTTGAGCAGGACGAGCGGCTGGTTCGACGGAAGCTCTATCCGCACGCCTACAATTTCCACCTCAATCATCAGATGTCCATCCTCGAGATGCGGTCCTGGACCAGTGCCCGGTGCAGCGTCAGGCACAGCTCGCTGATCTCCCGGGCAGCTTCGGCGGCACGGGCCTGGGAAGCGGCATCCTTGCGGGAGGTCAGGGTGGCCACCGCACGCTCCACCAGCCCGAACTCACGCTCGGCGGCGGCCTGGAACGGCCGCAGGTGCCGTGGTTCCAGGCCGTGGCTCTCCAGCTGGACGCAGGCGCGTGCCACCTGGAGGGCGTGCTCATCGAATTTGCCGTTAACGTGGCCGATCAGGCCATAGCTCAGCAGCGATTCAAGCAGGGGCACGCTGGCGCCGGACTCGGTCCGGAGCTGTTCCTCGCTGAGCCGGCGGACCCGGTTCTGGAGTTCGGAGGCCAGTTCCTCGGAGACAATCCGCGGCGAGACGGTAACGCCGGGCGGCAGGTTGTCCGGTCGTTCGCCGCGGTCGATCGCGTCGAGGTAGTCCTTGATGACCTTCAACGGCAGGTACTGGTCCCGCTGCAGGGCGAGCACAAAACGCAGCCGCTCGACGTCGCTCTCGGCGTACTGCCGGTACCCGGCAGGGGTCCGCTGGGGGTTGATCAGTCCTTTTTCCTCAAGGAACCGGATTTTCGACGCGGTCATGCTGGGGAAGTCGTCGCTCAGCTGAGCCAGGACTTCCCCGATGTTCAGAACCTGGGGTCCGCGCCGTTCCGCTTGTGCCATGGCCACAGGCAGCTACCCCGGAATCAGACGTTGCCTGCTGCGCGGGCAGGGCTCAGGTAGAAGGTGAGGCGGAACTTCCCGATCTGCACTTCGTTGCCGGACTTCAGCTCGACGCTGTCGACGCGGTCGTGGTTCACGTACGTGCCGTTCAGGCTTCCGGTATCCACCACTTCGAAGCTGCGCGCCGTGCGGCGGAACTCGACGTGCCGGCGCGAGACCGTGACGTCGTCGAGGAAAATGTCGGCATCCGGGTGCCGGCCCGCCGTCGTGGTGTCCGAATCCAGCAGGAAACGGGCGCCCATGTTCGGGCCGCTGTGCGCGACCAGCAGGGCCGAGCCGTACGGCAGCGCCTCCACGGCGGACCGCTCCTCAGCCGAAAGCTTCGGGGTGATGGTGGGTTCATCGCGGACCGGCGTGAGGTTGATCGACGTGGTCTCCGAAGACTTCACTCCACCCGTGCCAAAACCGTCACCGGTGTTGTTGCGTTCGTGCCCAAACATTGATTCCTCCATTCGCTGCAGGTGTCCCCCCTGCAAACAACGAGCCGTCCGGAAGTGCCTGGCAAATCCGGGATCCAACCCTTCGGCGGGACGTTGTTTGGCTGGTTTCCCAACGTGTGTCGCAACGACCCGGCCCGAATGGGCTTTAGCTTTAGCCTACCTGTTGTTCGTACTCCGACGCACTGAGCAGCGACTCGATCGCGTCGGCTTCGGCAAGCTTGATTTCCATCAGCCAGCCCTCGCCGTAGGGATCCGAATTGATCAGGGCGGAATCCGTGTCCAGGGCGTCGTTGCGGGACACCACTTCCCCGGATACCGGGGCGTAGATGTCGCTGACGCTCTTGGTGGACTCGACCTCGCCGACCACGTCGTTTGCCTTGATTGCGGTGCCGACCTCCGGCATCTGGGCATAGACGACGTCCCCAAGGGCGTCCTGGGCAAAATCAGTGATGCCCACGCGCACGACACCGTCGGCGTTCGGGGCGGAAACCCACTCGTGTTCTGCGGTGTAGGACAGCTCTTCGGGAATGATGCTCATGACGGGCCTTTCATCGGGTCAATCACCAATATCGACGGCGGCCAGGTGAACTGTCCGCCGCTGAAAGTATAGGCATATCCGGACGGGCCCGGGGAGGACTCTGGCATGATGGGGCGATGACGGAAATCCCCGGTAACGGCTAGGCAATGCCCGAGCTTCCGGAAGTGGCTGCCCTGACGGACTTCCTGGCCGCGCATCTGCTCGGCGCTGCTGTCACGAAGATCCAGATCGTGTCCTTCGCCGTGCTCAAGACGGCGGATCCGCCCATCTCCGACCTGGAGGGCAGGACGGTGACCGGGGTGCGCCGCTTCGGCAAGTTCGTCAGTCTGGAGGCCGACGGGCTGTATTTTGTCTTCCATCTGGCGCGGGCCGGCTGGGTCCGCTTCACCGACGCCCCGACGGGTACCTCCTTGAAAATGGGAAAGGGGCACCTTGCGGCGCGGCTGTCGTTTTCCAGTGGCTCCGGCCCCGTGGATCTCGATCTGACCGAGGCCGGCACGAAGAAGAGCCTGGCGGTGTACCTGGTCCGGGATCCCTCCGACGTTCCGGGAATTGCCGCGCTGGGACCGGATCCGTTCAGTGCAGGGTTCGACGTCGAGGCCCTGGCCGGGATCCTTGGCTCCAGTTCGCAGCAAATCAAGGGTGTGCTGCGCAGCCAGAGCGTGATTGCCGGGATCGGAAACGCCTATAGCGACGAGATCCTGCATGCGGCCCGGACCTCACCCTTCGCCATTGCCAGGAACCTGGACCGGGATGCGGTCCAGCGGCTCTACGACGCCATCCACAGCATTCTTGGAACAGCGCTGCGGGAGGCCGGCGGCAAACCGCCCAGCGAACTCAAGGACACCAAGCGGAGCCACATGAGGGTCCATGGGCGGGCCGGCGAAGCGTGCCCGGTGTGCGGCGACACGGTCCGCGAGGTGTCCTTTGCGGACACGGCCCTACAGTACTGCCCCGGCTGCCAGACGCAGGGAAAGATCCTGGCCGACCGCCGGACGTCGCGCTTCCTGAAGTAGGCCGCCGGCACTGCACCCGGAAAACAGAAAACCCCGCCGTTCCCTGATCGGGAATGGCGGGGTACTTTCTGTTGGTCGGGCTGACAGGATTTGAACCTGCGACCCCTTGACCCCCAGTCAAGTGCGCTACCAAGCTGCGCTACAGCCCGTTAGTTCCGCCGTTCTCCGCTCTCGATGTCACCTCCTGGCTATCCAGGGGATTTCATCTGAGCAGTCCGGCCGAACCACCTCCAAAAGCTTACACGATTCCGGAGGGTGCCCGTGACACTTTCCGCATGCCACGGAACTTTTCCCTAGCGGGCGGTCCGGAATTAACGCTTCTTGCCGCGCTTTTCCCGCACACGCATGTTGACCTCGATCGGCGTGCCCTCGAACCCGAAGGTTTCGCGGAGCCGGCGGCTGATGAAGCGGCGGTAGCCCGGATCCAGGAAGCCCGTGGTAAAGAGCACGAACTTCGGCGGACGGCTCGAGGCCTGGGTGCCGAAGAGGATGCGGGGCTGCTTGCCGCCGCGGACCGGGTGCGGGTGTGCCGCGACCAGCTCGCCGAGGAAGGCGTTGAGCCGGCCGGTCGGGATGCGCTTGTCCCAGCTTTCCAGGGCCGTGTCAAGGGCCGGGACCAGCCGGTCCTTGTGCCACCCGGTCAAAGCCGAGATATTGACGCGCGGCGCCCAGGCCACGTGGGCCAGGTCCTGCTCGATTTCACGCTCGAGGTAGATGCGCCGTTCGTCGTCCAGCAGGTCCCACTTGTTGAACGCGAGGACCAGTGCACGGCCCGATTCGATGGCCAGCTGCAGGATGCGGACATCCTGCTCGCTGAGCACTTCGTCCACTGCGAGAAGCACGACGGCGACCTCCGCCTTTTCGAGCGCGCTCTGCGTGCGCAGGGAGGCGTAGAAATCGGCGCCCTGGGCCATGTGCTGGCGGCGGCGGATGCCGGCGGTATCCACGAAACGCCAGGTGCGGCCGCCGAGTTCAATGAATTCGTCCACCGGGTCACGCGTGGTGCCGGCGGTGTTGTCCACGACAACGCGCTCGGAACCTGCCAGCTTGTTCAGCAGCGAGGACTTGCCCACGTTCGGACGCCCGATCAGGGCGATGCGGCGCGGACCGCCGGAGCGCTCCAGGCCTTCGATCGTGGAGTACTCGGGAAGAGTGTCCATGACGTGGTCCAGCAGGTCGGCGACGCCGCGGCCGTGCAGTGCCGAGACCGGGTAGGGCTCGCCGAAGCCGAGGCCCCAGAGCGTGGCCGAGTCGGCTTCCTGCGCGAAGTCGTCCACCTTGTTGGCCACCATGATGACCGGCTTTTTGGACTTGCGGAGCATCTTCACAACGGCTTCGTCAGTGGCGGTCGCGCCAACGGCGGAGTCGACGACGAACAGCACGGCGTCAGCGAGTTCCACGGCCATCTCGGCCTGTTCGGCGACGCGGGCGTGGATGCCGCGGGCATCGTGCTCCCAGCCGCCGGTGTCGACGACGGTGAAGTTCCGGCCGTTCCAGGTGGCCGAGTACATCACACGGTCGCGCGTCACGCCGGGGGTGTCTTCCACCACGGCTTCGCGGCGGCCGAGGATACGGTTCACCAGGGTGGACTTGCCCACGTTGGGCCGGCCGATGATGGCCAGGACCGGATCAAGCTTGACCGGGCCGTCGAAGTCCTCATCGTCGTACTCACCGCTCAGGAGGGCGGCGTCGTCTTCGTCCAGATCGTAGTCGTCCAGGCCGGCCCGGAGGGAGGCCGCACGGACCTCGGCTTCCTCATCGTCCAGGGCGGCGAGATGCTCAGCCACCTGGTCCGTGCCGGTGGGCGTGTATTCGTCTTCGCCGGCGCCAAATTGGCCGGAGGTTTGAGTCGTATCGCTCATTGCACTTTCCTTATGGGGTGATCTGCCGGCGTCCCGGCTACTGCTTCATGACGTTCTTGCGGGGAATCCGCGTCGGGCAAGGGCTGCCCTGTTCTTTGGATCGAGTCCTGGACATGGCGGGCCAGCGCGGCGCGGATCTCGGTTCCGGCCCTGTCCATTGAAACACGCCCGGTCTCGCCGGGCCTGCGGCTGACATTGAGGGCTCCGCCGAAGCTGACGTGCAGCCTCCGGCCCGGCCCGGGAACGGCGTCGAGGTGTTCGCCGCCCACCCGGGTCCCGAGGATGGCCACGGGCACCACGGTCGCACCGGAGTTCAGCGCGAGCCAGGCCACCCCGTTGTTGATGGCGGAGGCTTCTCCGCTCCCCCGGGTCCCTTCGGGAAGAATGCCGACACACCGTCCGGCGTCGAGCACGCCCTTGGCCGCGATGAGGGCGGCCCGGTCGCCCGAGCGGTCCACCGCCAGCTGTCCCGAGGCCCGCAGCACGCGGCCGAGGAAGCCGCTGAACATTTCCTTCTTGACCAGGATGTGCATGGCGCGCGGGGACGCCCCGAACATCACCGGTCCGTCCAGGAAGCTGATGTGGTTGCCGGCGAAGATCACCGGACCCGTCGCAGGCACGTTCGACCGGCCGGTCACCGACGTCCGGTAGAGGACATGGTTCAGGGTCCAGCCGACGGGCCGGCTCCAGATGGTGGTCCAGCGGGCCGGCAGCGTGGCCGGGGACGGAGCAGCCGGCTGCTGCCCGGCGTCAGTCACGGTTGAGGGCCTGATGGTTGACAATGCGGTTCACGATGCTGAGGGCGGCGTCGACGGTCTCGGCGAAGTCGAGCTCCGAGGAGTCCAGCGTCACCACGCCGTCGGCGGCCCGGGTGAAGTTCACCACGGTTGAGTCCTTCGCGTCGCGCTGGGTGACCTGCGCTGCGAGCTGTTCGGCGTTCTGGCTGCCGCCAAGCTGGATGCCCCGGCGGCGCAGGCGCGCCGCTTCGCTCGCGGTGAGGAGCATCCGGACCTCGGCGTGGGGCGCGACGACGGTGGTGATGTCGCGGCCTTCGACCACCATGCGGCGGTGGTGCTTTTCGATCAGCTCGCGCTGCCGGCGGATCAGTTCGGTGCGAGCACCGAGGGTGGTCGCGACGGCGCTGACGGCGGCGGAGATCGACGGCTCGCGGATCGCGAGGGTGACGTCGGTGCCGCCGACCAGCACGTACTCCTCCAGCGGGCTGGTGCTGATTTCCAGCGGAAAGCTCTTGGAGGCAGCCTCTACGGCGGCGCCGTCGTCCAGGTCCGTGCCGCTGTCCAGGCAGAACCAGGTCAGGGCACGGTACATGGCGCCGGTGTCGAGGTAGGCCAGTTTGAGCCGGCGTGCCACCTCTTTGCTGACGCTGGACTTCCCCGATCCGGACGGCCCGTCGATGGCGACGACGAGGCTCTTTCCGGGGCGGAGGACGTCCACGGTTTCGATAAGTTCCTGGGTCATTACTGGAGTACCCGCCATCCACGGTCATTGAGGGCTTCGATTAACAGTTCGTGCTTGTTCGGCAGCACGGAGATTTCCACCATGCCCACGTTCTGGCCCGAGGAGTGGTCCAGCCGGAGGTCCTCGAGGTTGACACCGATCTCGCCGATCTCGGTCAGCAGCCTGGCGATCTGTCCGGGCGTGTCATCCACCAGGACCGTCAGCCAGGAGTAGGCCTGCGGGGGTCCGCCGTGCTTGCCCGGGATGCGGGCCTGGCCGGCGTTGCCCTCGCTGATCAGCTGGGCCAGGTCGAGCCGGGCACCGGGAGCCGTAGGGTTCTCCAGCGTTCCGATGAGCCGGTTGAGGTCCTCGCGGACGCCATGCAGGATCTCCACGACCTTGTCCGCGTTCGCGCCGAGGATCTGCACCCACAGGGTCGGATCACTCGCCGCGATCCGGGTGACGTCCCGCAGGCCGTTGCCGGCGAGGGACAGCGCATGCAGCGGCGTGCCCTGCAGCCGGCTGGCCACGAGCGAGGACACAACCTGCGGCACGTGCGAGACAAGCGCCACGGCCTCGTCGTGCTCCTCGGCCCCGAACTCGGACACGACGGCACCGAGGTCCGCGGCCAGCGCACGCGCGGTCTGCAGGGACGCGGGCAGTGTCTCCTCCGAGGGACACAGGACCCACGGCATCGAGGTGAAGAGTTCGCCGCGGGCAGCGACGGGGCCCGACTTTTCACGGCCGGCCATCGGGTGGGTGCCCACGTAGCGGCCGAGGTCGGCGCCCCGGGCGCGCAGCTCGGCCTGGATAGCCGCCTTCACGCTGGCGATGTCCACCACGGTGGCCGCCGGGTAGTCCTTGAGGGCGCGCTCCACCACGTCCGCCGTGACATCGGGCGGCGCTGCGACCACCACGAGTTCCGGCTGCTCGCCGTCAAGGCGCGCCAAAGGCAGGCCCGCGCCGATATCGACGGCGACGGCCTGGTTGGTCGGCGAAGGGTCGGAGAGGAAGACTGCCACTCCACGGCCCCGCAGCCCCAGCCCAATGCTGGTGCCCAGGAGCCCGGTCCCCACGACCACTACCGGACCGTTGAGGTGGCCGCGGCCGTGGGTGCGAAAGGCGGACATGCCTACAGCCCTACGGATGCCAGCAGGTGGCCGACTTCCTGCTTGCCGAGGTTGCGGATGCTGCCCTGGCGCTGGTCGCCCAGGCCGATGGGTCCGACCTTCACGCGGACCAGGCGCAGCACCGGGAAACCGACGGCGTCGAACAGGCGACGGACGATCCGGTTCTTGCCCGAGTGCAGCACGACCTCGATCAGCACGTGTCCCGGGGTGGAGTCGACCAGCTTGAAGGAGTCAACCGACGCGATGCCGTCCTCCAGTTCGACGCCGGCCTTGAGCTCGGCGCCGATGCCCTGCGGGAACGGCCCGCGGACCTGCACCAGGTAGGTCTTGGGGACTTCGTAGGAGGGGTGCGTCAGGCGGTTGGCGAGTTCGCCGTCGTTCGTCAGCAGCAGCAGTCCCTCGGTGGCGACGTCAAGGCGTCCGACGTGGAACAGCCGTTCGCCGTGGCTGTTGCGGACGAAGTCGCTGATGCAGGGACGGCCGTCCGGGTCTTCCATCGTGGAGACAACGCCCTTGGGCTTGTTGAACACCATGTAGACCATGTTCTCGTCGAGCTGGATGCGGAGACCGTCGACGTGGATCACGGCGGTCTTCGGGTCGACGCGGACGCCGAGCTCGGTGACGACCTGGCCGTCGACCTCAACCCGGCCCTCGGTGATCATTTCTTCGCAGACACGCCGTGAGGCGACGCCGGCCGACGCCATGACCTTCTGGAGGCGGATGCCGTCCTGGTCGTGGAGGTCGGACTGGGGCACCTCGGCGCGGGGGCCGCGCTTGCGGGCCGGCTTGCGCACGGGCCCGAGGTTCTGGCCGAAGCGTTCGCTGCCGAAGGCGCGGGGGCCGGCGGCTTTGGGGGCGCCGGTGCGCGGCTTGGGCTTGAGGGCACCGGGGGTGCCGGGGGCCTTGCCGAAGCCGGGCTTGCGGGCGGCGGCCTTGCGGGCCGCTTCCTTGCCGGAGGGCGCCTTGGACTTCCAGTCGCCGGAAGCCGGGCGGCCTGCCGGCGGCGTGCCATCGGGACCCTGCAGGTCCGGATCGATGAAAGCCTCTTCGCGGGGCTTGGGGTGCTTGAAGGGGCGGTCTCCGCCGCCCTTGAAGCCTGCTCCGCCGCTGCGGCTTCCGCCGCCCTGGGCGCCGCGGCCTGAGGAGCCCTTGTAGTCGGCTCCGCCGCTGCGTCCCGAGCCGCCCTGTGCGCCGCGGCCGGAGCCCTGACCTCTGCTTTGTCCGGCACTGCTTTGTCCGGCACTGTTGCGTCCCGAACTGTTACGTGGTGAACCCTGGCGTCCCGCCTGTGTCATGACCCGTCCTTCGTTTGTTGGCCAACGGCCGCTGTCTCCCGACAACACCCGCCGGCGGGGGGCAAATAGCTTCTGCCCTGGTGGATACTCGTGCGAAGGCAGTTGTTCCTGCCTACATTCTTGCTGCGTCGTAGAACTCTTCGATGCCTTCCAGCCCCGGAAGATGGGGTGAAAGCTGCGGCAATTCCGCCACCGAGCCGATTCCCATCCGCTCCAGGAAATACGACGTCGTGCGGTAGAGGATGGCCCCGGATTCAGGATCCGTTCCCGAGTCCTCGATCAGCCCCCGCTGGGTCAGCGTCCGCACGACAGAGTCAACATTAACTCCTCGAATTGCAGACACCCGCGCCCTTGATACGGGCTGGCGGTAAGCGATGACGGCGAGCGTTTCGAGCGCCGCCTGCGTCAGCCTGGCTGTCTGTCCCTCCAGCACGAATCCGCCGACGATATCGGCGAACTCAGCGCGGGAATAGATCCGCCAGCCTCCGGCGATATTCCGCAATTCAAAGCCCCGGGGGGTGGCACTGGAGCTGTTGAAACTGGCATCGTGCACATCCGGGGCATTAACAGTATAGCCGTTATACTCCCGCTGCAGTTCCGTGAGCAGTTCCTCGACGACGTCGACGGTCAGGTTCAGCCCGGCGGCGAGCTCGGCCGCCGTCGCCGGCTGGTCGATCACCATCAGGACGGCTTCAAGGGCGGCGCGGGCGCCGCCGGGCAGGCTGGCGACGTCGGGACCGGCGTCCGCTGCGCCGTTTACTGCCTGCCCGGACCGGGTCTCGTTCACGGCTGCTCCTCATATTCTTCGCTCAGGTTGTCGCTGCTCCAGGCCTCGCCGTCGGCGGTCCAGCGGACCGTCAGGTCCCCCAGCGGCAGCAGCTGCTCGAAGGCCACCGCCTTGTCCCGGAACAGCTCCAGCAGCGCAAGGAAGCGTGCCACCACCACCAGGGTGGAGTCGGCGTCGGCGATCAGCGCCCGGAAGGTGAGCGGCGCGCCCTGCCGCAGCCGGAGGCCCAGCAGTTCGGCCTGCTCCTTGACGCTGACGGGAGTGCCGTGGAGGTGGGCCAGGCCGACCTCCGTGGGTGCGGCGTCCTTGGTTGTGAGTGCCTTGCCGGCCAGGGCGGCGAACTGCTGCGGGGTGTGCTTCCAGAGCAGTTCCGGAAGCAGCGCCGCGAAGTGCCCTTCGAGCGCCACCTGCCGCGGATAGCGGCGGTCCTCGAGCTCGAGGGTGGAGCCCATCATGCCCGCGACGTGCTTGAACGCCTTGTACTGCAGGAGCCGGGCGAACAGCAGGTCGCGGGCTTCCAGCAGCGCAATGTCTTCCTCGTCCTCGACCTCGCCGGCCGGCAGCAGCCGGGCCGCTTTGAGGTCCAGCAGCGTCGCGGCGATGACGAGGAATTCGCTGGCCTCATCAAGGGCCCATTCCTCGCCGAGGTTCTGCAGGCGCTTGATGTACTTGATGAACTCATCGGTGACAGTGGACAGCGCCACGTCGGTGATGTCCAGCTGGTGTTTGGAGATCAGGCCGAGGAGGAGATCGAAGGGGCCGGTGAAGTTGGCCAGCCGGACCTCGAAACCGGGTTTCTTCCCGGCCGGCGAAAGCTCCGCCGCCGGAGCGCCTGTCCCTGCCACGGCCCTGACTAGGGTGCGCCGCCGCGCGAGATCAGCTCTTTGGCCAGATTGCGGTAGGCGTCGGCGCCGATGTGGTTGCCGGCATAGCTGGTGATGGGTTCGGCCGCGACCGTGGCGTCCGCGAACTTGATGGACCGCTTGATGACGGTTTCGAAGACCTTGTCGCCGAAGGCCTCCACCAGGCGGGAGATCACCTCGCGGCTGTGCAGGGTGCGGGCGTCGTACATGGTGGCGAGGACGCCGTCGACCTGGAGCCGCGGATTCAGCCGGTCCTGGACCTTGTCGATGGTCTCCACTAGCAGGGCGACGGCGCGCAACGCGAAGAACTCGCAGATCAGCGGAATGACGACGCCGTGTGAGGCCGTCAGGGCGTTGACGGTGAGCAGGCCGAGGGAGGGCTGGCAGTCGATCAGGACGACGTCGTAGTCATCTTCAACCTTCTTCAGGGCCCGGTCCAGCACCTGTTCGCGGGCAACCTCGTTGACGAGCTGGACCTCCGCGGCGGAGAGGTCGATGTTGGCCGGGAGCAGGTCCAGGTTTTCCACGCCGGTCTTGTGGATGGCGTCGCGGATGTCGACCTTGCGGTCCATCAGGACGTTGTAGACCGTGAGGTCCAGTTCGTGGGGGTTGATGCCGAGGCCTGCAGAGAGGGCGCCCTGCGGGTCGAAGTCCACAACGAGCACGCGGCGGCCGAATTCCGCCAGCGCGGCCGCAAGGTTGATGGTGGAGGTGGTTTTCCCCACTCCACCCTTCTGGTTGACCATGGCGATGACCCGCGCGGGGCCGTGGGATGACAGCGGTGCCGGCTCCGGAAAGTCGCGTTGAGGGCGCCCGGTGGGGCCCATGACGGCGTCTTCCAGATCGAGTTCGGTGCCTTCCAGAGTTGCTGAACCCTGTTCGCTGCTCACGTATCTATCCACACTTTCGATGACGGTGATTGTCTTGCTTGATATTGCTGCCGCTGGAGATCCAGAGCCGATCTTCTTCCTCCCAAGGTTACAGCGCCCGACACGGTATTCCGCGGACCTTGACAGCGGCCATTCTTTGAGCCTCAACCTTCTGGTAGAAGTCGAAGGTTCCTGTCGCGGCACGAAAAACCGCCCGGACGCTTGCACGCGTCCGGGCGGTCAGTGGTGGTTCGTGAGGGGTGCTGGAACGGCTCAGGCGTTGGCCAGAACGGGCTGTGCCGGTGCCGGTGCTTCCTCGGGGGCGCCGTGTCCGGCGATCATGGTCTGCTCGTCGAACGGCTCGCGGCCGGAGAGGACCCGTTCGACCTGTCCGCCGTCGATCTCCTTGACCCTGGTGCCGATCAGGACGGTGGCAACGGCGTTGCCGGTGAAGTTGGTCAGGGCGCGGGCCTCGGACATGAAGCGGTCGATGCCGACGATCATGCCGACGCCGCCGAGCAGTTCCGGCTTGTGGGCCTGGAGCCCGGCAGCCAGGGTGGCCAGGCCGGCGCCGGTGACACCGGCAGCGCCCTTGGAGGCGATGATCATGAAGATCAGCAGCGAGACCTGGGCGCCGAGGTCCAGCGGGGTGCCCATGGCGTTGGCGACGAACAGGGAAGCCATGGTCAGGTAGATGGCGGTGCCGTCGAGGTTGAAGGAGTAGCCGGTGGGGACCGTGACGCCGACGACGGGCTTGGACACGCCGAGGTGTTCCATCTTCGCGATCAGGCGGGGCAGGGCAGCTTCGGAGGACGAGGTGGAGAAGATCAGCAGGTATTCGCGGCCGAGGTACTTCATCAGGCGGAAGATGTTCAGGCCGGCGACGATCTTGAGCAGGCCGCCGAGGATCACCACGATGAACAGGGCGCAGGTGATGTAGAAGGCAACCATCAGGGTGGCCATGCTGAGGATGGCCTGCATGCCGGTGGCACCGACGACCGCGGCGATCGCACCGAAGGCTCCGATCGGGGCCAGCCACATGATCATGACCAGCACACGGAAGACGAGAGCCTGGGCGTAGCCGATGGTCTTGAGGATCGGGGCGCCCTGGGGGCCCATCTGCTGGAGGGCGAAGCCGACCAGCAGCGCGGCGAGCAGGGTCGGCAGGACCGGAATGTCACCCGGGATGATGCCCAGCAGGAACTCGACCGTGCTGTCCGTGGCGGCCTTCTTGCTCGGGTCGTAGGGGGCGAGCTTGAGGCCCTCGCCCGGGTGGATCAGGTTGCCGACGACGAGGCCGATGGCCAGCGCGAAGGTGGACATCACCATGAAGTAACCCAGGGCGAGGCCGCCGACCTTGCCGACCGTGGCCGCCTTGGCGATGGAACCGATGCCCAGCACGATGGTGCAGAAGATGACCGGGCCGATCATCATCTTGATGAGCTTGATGAACCCGTCACCCAGCGGCTTGAGGGACTTGGCGAACTCGGGGAACATCAGCCCGACCAGGGCGCCGAGGATGACGGCCGCGATGACCGCGATGTAGAGATAATGGGACTTGTCGATTCCCTTGCGCTTCTTGACCGGCGTCGCGGCCGATGCCGCTGACTCTCCTCTTTGAGAGGCCATGGTGTTCTCCTTGGATAGGCTGGACGTCGGTGCGGCACAGGCTGTGGGCCCATCACGTCCGTTCTGCGTGTTCCACCATCATTGGGGATGAAGTGACGCGCATCACCGTTGCGTTCATATTGGTCATGGAGGGTATGGATGATCCACCGCTGGAGCATCGCCAGACGGCTGTTTGTGGCCCATCTGCTGTTTATGCTGACCCTGACCGCGGTCGTCGGGACCGCCACGTTCGTTGACGCGCGCGACCAGGCCTACGACGAGGCCGGCCGGCGGATGGCCGCCGTCGCGACCGCTGTGGCGGACAGCCCCCTCGTCCTGGCGGCGGCGGACGCCGCCGATCCCACCGCCCTGCTGCAGCCGTATGCCCTGAACGTGATGGAGGACGCGGAGGCGGATTTCATCACGATCATGGCACCGGACCGCACCCGCTGGACCCACCCCCGGGACGAGGAACTCGGCAAGCCGTATATCGGCTCGATCGATGGTGCGCTGAACGGCCAGGTGTTCACCGAGATCACGGCCGGCACCCTCGGCCCCTCCGTGCGCACCATCGCCCCGGTCAAGGACGCGGACGGCACGGTGCGGGCGCTGGTGGCGGCCGGCGTGACGGTCCGCACCGTAGACATCGCCATCTCCGGCAGGCTGCCGGCGCTCGTGGCGATCGGGCTGGCCCTGCTGGCCGCCGGATCCGTGGCATCCTGGCTGCTGGGGCGGTACCTGCGGCAGGTCACCCGCGGCTGGGGACCGGAACAGCTGGCCCAGCTCTTCGCCTACTACGAATCGGTCCTGCACTCGGTCCGCGAAGGCGTGATCCTGATCGATCCCAAGGGCAAGGTGGTGATGTACAACGACCAGGCCGCCGAACTGCTGGGACTCGCGCCCCGCGCGTCCGACGGCGCAGGCGCAGCTTCCGACGGCAGGCAGCCCGAGGCGCCGGCACTGGCGGAGCTCCCGCTGGCCCCCAGCCTCAGGGAGCTGTTCGAATCAGGCCGGACCGCCCTGGACGAGATCCATCTGACCGGTTCGCGGATCCTCGTGGTGAACCAGGGGCCGGCTGTCGGCCCCGGTCCCGCCGCCGGGCGCACCGGCGCGGCCGTGTACGGGACCGTCGCCACGATCCGCGACCGCACCGAGATCGAGTCGCTGGGCAGCGAACTGGAAACCATGCGCACGCTCTCCGATGCCCTTCGCGCCCAGACCCACGAGCACGCCAACCGGCTCCACACGATCGTCTCCCTGATGGAACTGGGGCGCGGCACGGAAGCCCTGGACTTCGCCACCCAGGACCTCGAACTGAGCCAGCGTCTCACCGATGACGTGGTGAGCTCGCTCGAGGAGCCCGTGCTCGGCGCCCTCATTATGGGCAAGGCCGCAGAGGCCCACGAGCGGGGCGTCGAGTTGACCCTGAACACCGCGGGAGCCGGGAGCGGACCTGCCGGCGTGTCCGGTCTAGCGGTGCAGGACCTCGTGGCGATCCTCGGCAATCTGCTGGACAACGCCATCGACGCCGCGGCCGAGGCCCCGGCCCCGAGGCTCGTGGAACTCACGGTGGAGGCGTCCGCCGGGGCCCTGGAGATCACGGTGGAGGACAGCGGGCCCGGGATCGATCCGGAGGCCGTCGAGGACATCTTCCGGCACGGCTTCAGCACCAAGACCCCGGGGCCGTTCGGGCGGGGCCTCGGCCTGGCCCTGGTCCGCCAGGCGGTGCAGCGACTCGGCGGTACCATGACAATCACCAGCCCCGCCGGGGCGCTGTTCCGCGTCACGCTGCCAACGTCGCCAGCGGCATTAACGGCGGCATCGCCGACATCGCTGCCGGCAGCACCGCCGGCATCACTGACCAGCAAGGGACAGCAATGAGCGACATCCGTGTACTCGTCGTCGAGGACGAGCCCATCGCAGCGGCAGCCCATGCCGCCTATGTCGGCCGGCTGGAGGGATTCACGCTGGCGGGCACAGCCACGGACGGACAGTCGGCGCTCCGGCTGATGACGGACTTCGCGGCGGCCGGCACACCGGTGGAACTGGTACTGCTGGACATGAACCTGCCGGACCTGCATGGCCTCGACATCGCCCGGCGCATGCGTTCGGCCGGGCTGTTCGCTGACATCATCGCCATCACCGCCGTCCGCGAACTGAACATCGTCCGCAGCGCGGTGGCCACCGGGGTGGTCCAGTACCTGATCAAGCCCTTCACCTTCGCCACCTTCTCGGACAAACTCGCCAGCTACCGGCTCTTCCGGGACCAGCTGGCCTCCCCCGCCGCCGGGCAGGCCGGTCCCGGAGCGTCGCAGAGCGATGTGGACCAGGCCTTCGCGAGCCTGCGGGCGCCCTCGGAACTGCCGCTGCCCAAGGGGCTCGCCGCGTCCACGCTGGTATCGGTGCAGGACTTCATGAAACTGCAGTCCGGGGCCGTGTCGGCCAGTGAGGTGATGGACGCCCTGGGCATGTCCAGGGTGACCGCACGGCGCTACCTGGAATACCTCGCCGACGCCGGCACGGTCACCCGGACGGCGCGCTACGGCGCCCCGGGCCGGCCGGAGAACGAGTACCGCTGGAGGCAAAACTAAGCGGACGCATCTTCCTCAGTGTCGACGGATACTGCCGCATTTTCAGTACTACCCTGCAGGCTTCGCACCTCTCGCTCAGTACTCCTACGCACAGTGAATCTCAGGGGCGTATAGGTTCGGCCGTTCTGCGTTGCCCGCGTTCAATTGCCCGGTAGACCGTGGAACGACCGACGTTGAACAGCTCGGCCAGCTCGGCCTTGCTGTGTCCCCCCGCTGCGTGCAGTTCGAGGAGGTGGTTTTCCTGTTTGACGGTGAGTTTCGGTTGTTTCCCTCGTAGCCGGCCCTTGGCCTTGGCAACCTTCATTCCTTCACGGGTGCGCATGCGGATGAGGTCGGCTTCGAACTCGGAAATCATCGCCAACACGTTGAACAGCAGTTTTCCCATCGGGTCAACGGGGTCATGAACGGATCCACCAATGCTGAGTTTGATTTCGCGGTTAGCGAGGTCACC
Organism: Arthrobacter sp.; assembly: GCA_034376805.1. Lineage (GTDB taxonomy): Bacteria > Actinomycetota > Actinomycetes > Actinomycetales > Micrococcaceae > Arthrobacter. Next base: position 4,585 of record JAXMJF010000043.1, on the reverse strand, counting down.
TGCAATTTCGTGAGCATCCCGGACGGAACGGGCCAAGCGGTCAAGTTTCGTGACGACGAAGGTATCCCCCGCCCGACACGCGGCCAGGGCTTCGCGAAGTCCGGCCCGGTTCTTGTTTGTGCCAGTAAAGCCGTGGTCTACATAAATTCGTTCAGACTCAACGCCAAGGGCAGCGAGGGCATCACGCTGCGCTGTGAGGTCTTGCGCCTCGGTGGACACTCGCGCGTAGCCGACCAGTATTTCAGACATTGAAAATAGTGTGGCATACAACACCCCCTCACCGGTCAAATCACCGGACGGGTCTAACGGGACGCTGATGGACCCCAGCTCGCAATAATGCAGTTCAGCGGCGTGTGCGACCGGTGGAGGACCGGTCAACGGGCAATCGCCGTTGTGTTGGATGTGCCACTGCTTGAATAGGGCTTACGGACTGAACGATCGACTTAGAGGATCTGACGTGACACAAGTGATAAAGGAAGCACACGATTCCTGGGACCGGGGAAGGTGGCGCAACCCGCCCGTGCGTGTCGTCGCGGATGGTCGGACTCTGCGGGTAACCGCAGCCGAGAACAGTGACGCGTGGAGGCACACCTCGTACGGCTTCGTCCACGACAGTGCGCATGCCCTGTTGGCACCGCTGCCCGCTGAGGGGGCGGTGGAGGTTTCATTCCTTCTGAATTACACCGAGCAGTTCGACCAGGCGGGGATCTATCTTCACGTTTCGGAACTTTCTTGGATTAAGGCCGGTGTGGAGGTTTCCGACGGAGTCCCACAGGTTGGGGCCGTCGTAACACATGGGGTCTCCGACTGGTCGGTGGCACCTGTCCCTGAGTGGATCAATCGTGAAATCACAGTGCGGCTGAGCAGGGCCGGTAACGCCGTCACCATCAGGGCCCGCGCCGGGGATGAGCCTTTCCGGCTCATCCGCGTTGCTCCTCTGGATGAAACAGTAAGTGCCGAGGTCGGCCCATTTTGTGCCTCGCCCACTCGGGCTAACCTCACGACCACCTTCACCCGATGGGTTGAGACCGATGCAGATGCAACCCTGCACCCTGAACACGACTAAAGCCGCAGCACTCATCCGTGAGTCGTACTGGGAGCGGTGAGGGATCCCTCTACGGGACTCTATCGATACCACTCGGCGTGCAGGCGCAGCGATTCAGGACTGACTCCGGGTTCGCATTTGAGAGTAGTGCCTGGCTGAAACCAAGAGTGGGCTTCGCCAGCATGTCCATGAACTCTAGTGGCATGTGTTTTCGCCATTTCCTGTTTGCGACGATGATGGCTCGGGCTGACTTCTTTCGGCGGGGTGAAGCGTGCCATATATAGATAGCTGGCGACCCCTCCTACCTCTGCACACCGTTGCCTGCGACCGAACTGCCCATCCGAAGTTGGTGAACGGGTGGCGTGGACCCGCGGATAGCTGTGGCGACGGTTTAGTGTCCGGGTTTTCCACATCAGCTCGGGACAACCGGTTAAGCCGCTCGGCCAGATCACTTGCTTTGGCCTGCATCGGCGTGCCCGCTCCAGAAACCTGCGCTGTGGTGATCGGCGGGGTGTTCCTCTGACCCGCTGGCGCGCTCGCGAAGGGACGCCATTCGCCGGCGTTGCGTGGCCACGATGAGCAGGGCGATGACGAGAGCTGCTGCTCCGGCCGTTCCAGCGATTCCGGCCGGGGAGTTCCACGGGGTTGTCGCCGCGTCGCCGGGTCGGGTCGCGGCGGATACCGGTGCCGAGGCTGGGGCTGGGGCCGAAGCCGCAACTGCAGCGGCGGTGGCGTAGCGGGCCACGGAACCGTTTCCCGCGCCGCTGCCCGGGGTCGTCACGATGATGGTCCCGTCCGGAGCTACCGCGAGGTGACCGGGGTTGCTCCCTGTCGGGATGGAGCGGCCGGTCGCTGTGGCCCCGGGCGGTATTACGGACAGGGCTGGACTCAGGGCGCTGGCCACGTAGAGGGTCCCGTCCGGCCCGACGGCGGCCTCCGTGGGTCCGCCCGGGACATAGATGCGGTAGGCCACGGTGTCGGCGCCCGGCTTGATGACAGCGACATCATTGGAACTGATGTTGGTGACATAGATCGTCCCGTCCGGGCCGGCGGCGATGCCGTGGGGGTTCTCTGTCCTCCCGGGCGTGGAGCTGACCTGGATGGTCCGCGAGACGGTGTTCGCCCCGGCGGGGATCACCGAAACCGTCCCGCCGTACTGGTTCGTCACGAACGCGGTGCCGTACTTCGTGACCGCCACTTCCACCGGGCCTGCGCCGACCGTGACGGTGCGGTCCACCGCCGTTCCGTTGGGTGCGATGACCGACACGGTGCCGTCGGCAGGGTTCGGAACGAAGACCGTCCCGTCGGGTCCGACGGCGATCAGATGGTTCCCGCTCCGGACCGAAATGCTCCGTACGACACCCGCCGCTCCGGGCGGAATGACACCCACCACTGCCTCACCCGTGGCGCTGTCCTGCGCTGCAGCGTACAAGGTGCCGTCCGGGGCCAGTGCGATGCCGGCGACATTGTTGCCTGTGCTGATGGTGTGCGAGGGCCGGGCCGCTCCCGGCGGTATCACCCGGATGCCGCCGGTCGCGCCGTAATCGCCCACGTACGCTGTGCCGTCACTGCCAACCACTACCCCGAGGGGTGTCCCGCCGACGTCGAGAATCTCGGCAGGAGCCCCCACGGCCGGTGCCGCCCCCAGGAAAAGGACCGCCGTCACCGCTGCGGCAGTCCTCAGACTTTGAGGCTTCACGCTTTGCTACCCCCAATAGACGTGGCACCACACAGCGCCACAATGTCATTGCATGGAGCTTAGTCCAGCCACCGGCGACTTTCGGCCCTACGGAATCCGGACAGCATGTCCGTCGGTGTGCGGAAACAGCGCCCGCTCAGGGATCGTGCGGCGGGCGGTCAGGCGGGGGCAGTTGCAGAAGTCGAGGACAGGACGTGCTTACGGAAATGGCGGCCGCTGCGCCAACGGTGGCCCATGGGTTCAGCAAACCAGGACTGCCAGCCGAGACCCGGGATGTTTCCCAGCAGCCAGAAAAGCTATGGTGGGCAACGCACCCAACGCCACGGCCGGGGCAAGGTTCGGCCGCGGGGAGCAGAATATCGCAGGGTCACGCAAAGAAGATCAGCACCTCGCAGCTTTTCGGATAAGTTGGCATCCAATAGCCTGCCAACTGCTCCCCATGGAGAGGACACCGGTTGTGGACGAATCCTTTGAGGCCCTGCTGTCGATTTTGACCGCCGTGCGGAACTCCCTCATGCAGCGCAGGCTGGGCGCCACCGTCGATCAGGTGAATCTGGAAGATGGCGCCACACGGTCGGCAGAGGTCATGGTCAGCTACAACGACAGGATCTGGACGGTCACCGACGAAAACAAAAAGTGGTCATTCACACCCGCCACTGGCGGCAGGATCGAGTACGCCACCGGGAAGGTTGAGCAGACGCCTCGGGACCGGGACGATTACCTTCCCCCGGAAATCGCCTTGTTCTTCCCGTTGTCCATGCGCATCTGGGGCGGAATCGCTGACGACTTCCGGGTGGCGGGAGCTGAAGCGGAAGATGAAGGAGTCAGGCTTGCCCTCGTCGCTCTCAAGGATCCGCGATTCACCGGTTCTGCGTTCGTTAACACCAAGTACGGAGTTATGACCGAGTATGTGACGCCTGCGCGGACGTTCCATGTCCGCGACCTCAACTGGCTCCCACGACTGTAGGTAAACACGTGGCGAACCTCCCGTAGGTCGGCCTGCCGCATGTTCCTGATCTCACGGGAGGTCATCACGCCCAGGCGTATATTCGAACTCGGAAAAGGGATCCTCCACCGTGCACTAGCTAGGGCCGGACTTTTTGCTGGGGGTTTAGCGCTGGAAGGGGCAAATAGAAGCGCACTAAAACAGCTTCCGTCGAGTCCGAGATCGTAAAAGCGGGATCACGCATGGCGGCCCGAAAGTCGGGGCTATGCCAGAATTCCTCGTGGCCTGCACGCCAGTCGGACACTGTCTGGTAACCCTCGCCTTCGTCGACGACGTGAGCCGCATCAACGGCGCCGAGGGGCATTACGCGAACCTCGGTAACTTCCGTGATGCAGACGGGACGTCCTGACGAATCAACGACCACGCCGCGTTCACCCACGACGGGCAACGGCTCGTCGTCTAGCTCGTATTGGACGACAAGAGAGGTCGTGCTCGTCTTCCTTCCATCAAGGATCGCGCCCACGAGTGCATCTCGCAGGGGGCCCGGAAACCCGTACTCTTCGACGGGTAGACCAGCAATTTCGTCTGGAGATAGCATGCTGAAAATCCTAAGCTGTCCCACTTGGAGTGGTTGATTCTCAGCGTCCGACGGAGGTGGCGGCTCCGGCATGGTCACGGCTTGTTGCCCAACGCGAAGGTTGGCGCGGTCATCCAGGGCGAGTCGTAGGGGTATGTTCTAGTGCCCGGTAAAGGTTCCTTGGGTTCTTGCGGTGATTGCAACACTTAGCGGATGGGTGTTGTCATGGCGAGGTATTCAATTTACGTGAGACCGGATTTGCTGCAGGTGTTTTGGGCCGGGATGCAGGCTGGTGATTTCATTACCGACGCGGTTGTG
>JAXMJF010000042.1:0-27458 GCA_034376805.1 Arthrobacter sp. | reverse complement strand
GCCGCCAACTCCAAGCCGGCATCCAAGCCGAAGAAACCATCCAACTCCCACCCCGCGACACCAAACAAAGCGACAAACTCCAGGCAAAAGAAGAACAAGACATCCAACACGGCCGCGAACTCCGCGAACGAAGCAGCGCCGACGCTAACGGAGAACAGCTGCAGAAGGGTGACCCGGGCGCCCCGTCCGGCGGCTCCAGCAAAATGGACCGCTCCTGACGTTCAGGCCTCCCTCTGCGAAGCGCCGGCGGACATCGTGAGCGGAGACCCTGGGCAACCAGCCGTAGCTAGGGGAGTGGCTGCCGGGCGGCTTCGTAGGAGGGCTCTCGCAGTTTGCCTGCCCAGTTGTAGGTGCCAGCCCCGGGCAGCCGATTCCGGAGCGGATCAAACCGGGTGTTGAGGTCTGCCTTTCCGGGGTCGAGGCTCAGGAAGAGGGTGCCGAAACGGGTCCAGGGCCCCGTAGGCCGGGCGTGGTAAAGCCCCAAGGTCCAGGTGTTGGTGGCCAGCGCCCGGCGGAAAGCGTCCGGGGTGGCGGGGATGCCCTTTCCCGTTACCTCCGGGCGGGCTGCCAGCAGGACGGGCCCCCTGGTCCCCTTGTAGGGCATGAGTGACGTCAGCTTGCTGTTGCTCGCATAGCGGTGGAAGGTGAGCAGGAGGCGTCCAGGCCAGGACATGGCTGTTGAAGCCAGCAGGATGTCCGCCGGACCGGCCTCCGTCGTTATTCGAAGTGCCAGGCCGAGGATATCCGGCCAGGCCGAGGGCATGCCGAGAGATCGGGATAACCGGGCGCTCACCGCTGCTGTGCCGGGGGAATCGACCCACAGGATCCCGCTTCCGACGCAGCCACGTGTCTTTTCAATGCTCCCTATAAGGGCCACGCCAGTGGGATGTATGGGCCTGTCGGGGCGGAAAACCTTCAGGGCTTTGAAAGCGGCAGCGAGCGCCTGCCCGGCAGCTCCGCTGAACGAGTTTGTCCTGCGTACGCCGCGCCGGCTATGTCCGGGCGCATGCCGCTGCCGCGCCTTCACCAGGCCACGGCTTTCTTCTGCCGCGAATTTATGGACGCAGTCTGACCGCAGTTCGTGCAGGCGATCCGGTAGGTCCTGGACGTGGTGAAGGTCGGGATGAAAAACAGCGTGAATTTTGTGGCACGTTCCTGGAGCTGGTGGTGAACCAACCGGCCACAGTACTGGCAGGTTGCCGGCCGCCCTGGGAGGTCTTTCAGGACAGTCTTGAGGCCGAAGAGGAGAAACATGATTGGCGCCTTTCAGAGAGTTGGCTGGTCAGGCCGGGGGGAGAGGCGTGCGGCGAGTCCGTTGAGCAGGATGGTGATGCCTTCGTCCAGTTCAGCCATTCCGTCGTAATCGGCGAGGACCGGGGCCAGGGAGCGCAGGTGGGGGAAGTCCTTGGGAGGCAACCGGTGCATGCCCAATCGGAGGAGGGCTTCGTTTTCCTCGGGGTCGACAATGAACTCCTGCAGTTCGTTGAGGATGTGGCCGTAAAGGTACCCGTAGTACGCGCGGTAGACATGGAGGGCGTCGGAAGGGGCAAATCCTGCGTCGATCAGCAGCGACAGAATCTGTTCCAGTGGCCGGAGCGTGCCCAGCGGGCGAAGGCCCAGGGGTGTGGACAGGGGACGGGTCACCAGCAGGGGCACAACATTGGGGTGCCGGAGCGCGAGGTCGCGCAGATCGTGGGCGATGCGCCGGAGCTGGGCCTGCCAGTCCGGATCATCGGGGAAGATGGCCAGTTCGTTCAGCACCAGCTCGGAGACGCCGTCGAGCAGCGCCGCGCGATTTTCGGCGTAGCGGTACAGACTCATGGGATCACGGCCGAGTTCCTGCCCGAGCCGACGCATGGTGAGCGCGTCGAGTCCTTCGGCGTCAACCAGTGCCAGGGCAGCGGACAGCACAAGTTCCCGGCTGAGCCGCGCCTTCGGCCCTGGGGCCGAGGGCAGTACCGGATTTTCTGCGGGGGACATGGGTTTCCGTTCGGGTCGGGTGAGTCCGCTCCTCCAAAGAGGGGCCGCTCAGTAGTAAGCAGGCTTGCTTATGGACCAGTCTACGCGTACCGTCTACGTTGTAGGGAGATTGGTTATCCTCGGATTTCCTGCCCCCGCACGCATCATCCCCGGATCCGCTTAGCTGCAGCTCCGGGATCCGCTTGGCGTCCCGTGCAAGGCGTTCAGGCATTGGCTGCTGCAGCCCCCGGCGGCCCCAAAACGCACTCAGCGGAACGAGCCGACCATGGCAAACTCGCAGTACGACCAATTCCTCCAGGAAGCCACCGCCCCCGCCCCCGACGCCGGGTCCGATTCCGTCCTCGGACGGGATTCCCTGTATGGCGTCTACACCAGCTGGTGTTTCCTGTCCCAGTCGGTACCCCGGCCCGAAGATGCCTTCTGGGCGGCCATGCGGCAAAAACGGATCCGTCCCGGACGCACGCGCCTGCGCATGAAGGGGCCCGCCGCGGCAGACTACATCCTGTCCAGCTACCCCGGGGTGGTCTGAACCGGGTGCCCGTCGCCTCCGGCACCTACCGGCCGCGGAGCGCCCATCAACCACGGGGCGGCCGCCCGTGGTGCGCCACCTGCCGCACCGACAGACACCTGCTCGCCGGCTCTCGCACCATTCTGGATGCACGGGAACAATCCCTCGCCGTCGCCGTCACCTGTACTCGGTGTGGCGACTCCCGGGTCCTGGCAACCACGCCAACCTTCGCCGACGCCCTGAGGGTCACGGCTGGAACAGACAGCGAAAATGGCCGCCCGCCGCCACGTGACCCGGCCCGGTGCTAACCCGCGACTAAGCACAAAGACCCGCAGCCGCCCTCCCCGGCAGACCTAGGAGTACCAATGAACATCCCTGAATCACGGGGACCCATCAGCGCCGGCGTTATCGGACTTCTGACTGGGGATGGCCCGGCCGATCCCGCGGACGTTGCCGCCCTGCACGCACACGTCGCGGGACGACTGTCCGAACTCGAGGATCTGATCGACGACGACGTTCAGCTCGCCTTGTTCTGCCTGTACGAGCTGCATTACGGAGGTCTCGACGGCGTCGATGACCGCTGGGAGTGGCATCCCGGGCTGATCGGAATCCGCCAACTGCTGGAGGACCCGTTCGAAGCGTGGCTGCGGGCCGAGGCCGGACCGATAACGGCGTCGGTCCTGCGTCCGGATTCGAGGACCCCCGACAGCGACGCCACAGCGGCCCTCCTGTTCACCATGGCCGGCCGGGAAAGCGGCCCCAGTGTGTCCCGTCATGTGGCCAAGAAGGCAACGGCAGAGCAGCTTCGCGAATTCCTGATCCACAAGTCGCTCTACCAGCTCAAGGAAGCAGACCCGCACACCTGGGCCATACCGCGCCTGACCGGGCGGGCCAAGGCCGCCCTCGTGGAGATCCAGGCGGACGAGTACGGCGGGGGCCACCCGGACCGCATGCACAGCGCCTTGTTCGCTCGGACCATGAGGGGGCTGGGCCTCGATGACAGCTACGGCAGCTACGTGGACGTCGTCCCGGCCATCTCACTGGCCTCCGTGAACATGATGTCCCTGTTCGGCTTGAACCGCAGACTTCGCGGAGCCATTGCAGGGCATCTGGCCATGTACGAGATGACGTCCTCACGCCCGAACCAGCTCTACGGGAACGGGTTCCGCCGTCTGGGCTTTGATGCGCACGTCACCGGGTACTTCGATGAGCACGTCGAGGCGGACGCCGTCCACGAACAGATAGCGGGAAGGGATCTCGCCGGCGGTCTCGTGGAGGCGGAACCGGACCTCCTGGACGACGTTCTCTTCGGTGCGGCCGCGGCCGCCTGCCTTGACGCCCGCTTCGCCGCCCACCTCATGGAAGCCTGGGACCACGACCGGTCTTCACTGCGGTTGCCCGTTCCCGCCACGGCATGAAGCTCCTCCCCTCCGCCCGCCCAGATCGGAATCACGTATGAACGACCACCCCCTCAACCCCGGCAGTGCCTCGCTGGTCCTCTGCCCCGACGGGCCGATCCTGGTCCGCGGCGACTTCGACGTCGTCACGCCCTCCGGGGAACGCGTGCCACGACAGCGTAAGACCGTCGCCCTCTGCAGATGCGGCGCCTCGGCGATCAAGCCGTACTGTGACGGCACGCACAAACTGATCAAATTTCGCACCGAAGGCCCCGAAGCCCAGGACCGCGGCAGTGCGGGCACAAGTCCGGGAGGGGCTCAGACGCCGGCGGACAAGCCACTCGAACCGACGTTATGACCCGTTCCAATACCAAATTTCCAAGCCTTATTGTCGCCGGGCTCACTCCGGAACATCTGGTTGACAGCGGCAACGGGGGCTCCTAGATTCTTAATGTTTTAGCTAGGTTTCTGCGCTGGTCATGCTTCACAGACATGCTGTTGCTGTTTCAGTTGAGCGGTTATGCCGCCACGATGCAGGAGGCCACGATGACGAAAGCACCACTGGAAAATTTCCTCAATGAGTGCGTTGCCCCAGATCCTGGCGGGGACGGTCTCAGTATGGAGGAAATGTATGGCCTGTACCTGAGCTGGTGCGGGCTCGAAGGGTCTACACCTGTTGGCGGCAGGGCGTTCAGAGCCGGTTTGCGCACAGCCAATATCCGCGTGGAACACCGGGGAAGCCGGTGCCCGGGTCTGAAGATGGCTGGACCGGCAGCGTGCGATTACCTGGTCCACCGCGAACTCCCGCTCGCCGTGCTGGACGCACCTGCCGGGCCTCCCCGACTGTTCTCACCCCCGGTCCCTGAGCGCGGCGCGTCGCTTTCCGCCCCAGCGGGTGGAGTCCGAGGCTCACTGCCGGCTGCTTGACGGGTCCGCGGTTTGTATCGGACGGATGAGGAAGCCTCCGCGCGAATCCAGGACTCAAGCGCGGAGGCTCCCGGCTCTCCAAGCTGGGGGGACTGGAGAGCCGATATGAGTCTACTAGCATGCCTGGCTCTCGGCCGCCGGTAGACAGGGACGTCTGGGAGCCTAGCTGCGCCGTCCCGCGGAGGCCGCCGCGGTGATGGCAGTGAGGGCGCCGGTGTCCACATTCTCCGACGGGCCCTGCAGGTAACGCGCCAGGCTGTCATCCATGGCGTTGATCCAGCGCGTGTGATGCCGCGCAGCCATCGTGCCGGTCATCACCGAGCGGTGCACATTGTCCCGGTACCCGAGGATGTTGTCCTGCTTGTCGCGCATCCACTGCTTGAACAGCGCGGACACGGTGTCCAGATCAAACTCCGGGTAGTCCGTCAGCGCGATGAGTTCGCGCAGGTAGTCCGTCTGGTAGTCCGCCTCGGCATCGTGGCTCGCCAGGGCAGCCTGCCGTTCCAGCCAGACCGTGATGTCCGCTGCCCGCTCCGCGGCGTCCGGCAACGCGATCCGGCCAAGCATCACATCGCGGACGAACCACGCCTGGGCGTCGAACATATTAAAGGTGTAGTACTGGTCCTGCGCGCCGAGGTAGAACAGGTTGGTGTTGTCCTGCCACACCACGCCCTTGTAGAGGTGGTCCGGGTACAGCACGTTGCGCGACTTCAGCGACAGCTCACCCGGCAGGAACGGGTACTTGTGCTGGTAACCGGTGCAGAGGACGACGGCGTCGAAGTCGCCGGTGGTGCCGTCGCTGAAATGCGCGGTGCTGCCGTCGAAACGTGTCACCAGGGGGCGTTCCGTCGCGTTCTCGGGCCAGTCGAAGCCCATCGGGCCGCTGCGGTAACTGAAGGTCACGGACTTCGCGCCCATTTTGTGGGTCTGCATGCCGATGTCCTCGGCGGAGTAGCTGCTGCCGATCAGCAGGATGTTCTGGCCGGCGAAGCGTTCGGCGCCGCGGAAATCGTGGGCATGCAGCACTTCGCCCGGGAAGCCGCCGATGCCCTCGAACTCGGGGACATTCGGGAAGGAGAAGTGGCCGGTGGAGACCACCAGCTTGTCGAAGACGTGGGTCTCGGTGGTCCCGGTGGCCAGATCCTCTACCGTGACGGTGAATTCCTGCCCCTGTTCGTCGTAGGAAACCCAGCGGGCCACCGTATTGAAACGGACGTACTTGCGGACGTCTGACTTTTCCACGCGGCCCTTGATGTAATCGAAGAGGACCTCGCGCGGGGGATAGGACGAGATCGCCCGGCCGAAGTGCTCGTCAAAGGTGTAGTCCGCGAACTCCAGGCATTCCTTGGGGCCGTTGGACCACAGGTGCCGGTACATGCTGCTGTGGACGGGTTCGCTGAAGGCATCCAGGCCGATCCGCCAGCTGCTGTTCCACTGACCGCCCCAGTCGTCCTGCTTTTCGAAGCACATGATTTCCGGAATGCTGGCTCCTGCCTGCCGTGCCGATTCAAATGCCCGCAGCTGGGCCATACCGCTGGGGCCAGCCCCGATGATTCCGACTCGCATTGACATGCCTACTCCTGTTCGTTGGATCTTCTCCATCAGAATCGACGCCCGGAATGACGCGGTGGCCGTTAGGCCAGCCGCCGGACCGCAGACGGCGCAAGGCGCACGGCGGTTGACGGCTTCTTCAGTGACACTGCCGGCGCGGATGCGCGCCGGGCCTCGATAATCAATCCCTGCGGGTCTGTGCCTGCAACGGGAGAAAGGGCCATGGGTGTCTGCTGTCAGCAGGAAAATGGTCCTGCACGACTGTTCCGAGCGGTCCGCCTACGATCCAATAAGGTCGGCGGTCCTCTTGCATTATGCTCATCCGGGCTGTGGATAAGTCAAAAGGAGGCAGCCGCGGCAGCGCCCGGCAGCCCGCGCCCCCGGCACGAGGATCTGCCCGGCCCGGTTCAGGGCGCGGTCTGGGCGGCAGTGGCTTCCTGTGCCTGCGCGTAGAACCACTCGATGTGCTCGCGGAGGAGCCGGGCGGCACGGTCGCCGTCGCGGGCCACGACGGCGTCGAAGATGCCGTGGTGTTGTGTCCGCAGCGCGGACAGAACCTCCGGCCACGCTTCCATCGCCTCCATTGCACCCTTGACGTACCCGACGATGGAGCCGCTCAGGGACTCCATCATGGTGGCGACGACGGCGTTCCCGGCAAGAGAGCTCAGCGCCACATGGAACCGCGCGTCGAGCTCGTGGAAGGTGGCGCGGTCGATTTCCGGGTCATCCATGGCGTGCAGCAACCGGGCGGCCTCTTCCAGTTCCTCGTCGCCGCCGGTGCGGGCTGCGCCCGCCTTGGCCGTCCAGGTTTCGAGCAGGATGCGGGTCTCGACGATGTCCTCGACCGGCAGCCGGCTGCTGGCGACGTGCAGCCGCAGCGCGGACGACAGACCCGCGGAGGGGTCGGAGATGACGATCGCCCCCGACGTCGGGCCGGATCCCACGGAGCTGCGCAGCACGCCCAGGGCGTCAAGGACCCGGATGGCCTCCCGCACCGAAGAACGGGAAATGCCGTAGGTCTCGGCCAGGGTGCGTTCGCCCGGAAGGCGGTCCCCGAGCTTGATTTTGCCCGAACGCAGGTCCGCTTCGATGTCTTTCAGGAGCGCATCATGGGTGCGACGGCGTGGGCTTGCTCCTGATATAGCGGTTGTCACGGGTGGTTCCTTCGATGCGGGGGAGTGCGCCGGAGGCTAAGGCAGCATCCAGCCGAGTATGGGGGTGGACTGCAGGTAGGAAAGCGTGCAGAGCACCAGCAGCAGAGCCACGCTCCACCCAACTACTTTACGCAGGATCACCGACTCCTGACCTTCAAGGTTGACCGCGGACGCTGCAATGGCGAGGTTCTGCGGGCTGATCAGCTTCCCGACGACACCGCCGGAGGTGTTACCGGCCACCAGCAGGTTGGGGTCGATTCCGGCTTTCAGCCCGGCAGTCTGCTGGAGCTTGGCGAACAGGGCGTTGGCGGAGGTGTCGGAACCGGTGACGGCGGTGCCGATCCAGCCGAGGACCGGCGAGAGGAAAGCGAAGAAAGTGCCGGTACCGGCAAGCCAGGTGCCGATGGATATCGTCTGTCCGGAGAAGTTCATCACGTATGCGAGTGCCAGGACGGTGATGATGGTCAGGCCGGCCCAGCGCATCCGGTAGATGGTGTGCCAGATTTCCACCACTGCGGCACCGACCGTGATGCGGTAGCGGCCACCCTCGTTGTACTTCGAATACACGAACGCGACGATGAGGCCGGTGATCAGCAGCAGGGTGCCGGGGGTGGAGAGCCACTGGAACGAATAGATGGTGGAGGAAACGGGTTTGCCTTCGGCATTCACGAGTGCGTCGTGCAGGATCGGCCACGGAACTTTCACGTCGGTCGAGGCGAGGAACGCGGGCACGTTCACGCCCAGTTTCCACAGCTTCGCGATGCCGAAGACAACGATCACGAGGAAGTACGGGAACAGGGCGAACCAGGTGCGCGCCGGGGTCAAACGGTCCTCAGCAGTCTCGACGGCGACTACCGCAGTTGTCCCGGGTGTGCCGCCGCCTGCTGTGGTGGAGGCAGTCTTCTCTGCGGCTGCTGCAGAGGCCACGCCGAGACGTTCGCGTGCGGCAACACTGCCCTTGGGTGTCCAGAAACGGAAGAAGAGCACGGCAGCACCAAGACCGGCGAGTGAGGCAACGATGTCGGTGAGTTCGTAGGAGAAGTAGTTGGAGCACAGGAACTGCGCGATGGCGAAGGCGAAGCCGACGACGAGCGCGGCCGGCCAGCATTCCTTGAGGCCCTTGCGGCCATCAAGAATGAAAAGAAGGATCAGCGGCACGATGGTGGCCAGCAGTGGCGCCTGGCGGCCCACGATCGAGGCGATGTCCGTGGCCTGCAGTCCGGTAAGGCCAGCGGCGGTTGTGATGGGGATGGCCATGGCACCGAAGGCGACCGGGGCAGTGTTGGCGACCAGCACGGCGGCGGCGGCGCGCAGCGGCGGCAACCCGAGGGCCAGCAGCATGGTGGCGGTGATCGCCACCGGTGCGCCGAAGCCAGCAAGGGCCTCGAGCAGGCCGCCGAAGCAGAAAGCAATCAGGACTGCCTGCAGGCGGACATCGCCCTTACCGATCACGTCGAACACACGGCGGAGGTCCTCGAACCGGCCGCTGAGGACGGTGACCTGATACAGCCAGACCGCCATGATCACGATCCACAGGACCGGGAATGCGCCGAACACCCCGCCCTGGGTTGCGGACAGAAGCGCCAGGCCAACCGGCATCTGGAAGGCGACGACGCCAACAATCAGGGCCGTCAGGAGGGCGAATGCCCCGGCGACATGCGCCCGCGTCTTGACGACGGCGAGCAGGATGAAGAAGGTCAGCAGCGGCAGTAAAGCGACGATGGCCGACCAGGCGACGCTATTGAGCACCGGGTCGGTGCTGGGGGTGAACTGGTCCACGGAGTTCCTCCACGTTGAGGGGCGACAAGGAAAGGTATGGTCGGACCACTGTGGTCGGACCATCGAAGTGTAGCGTACATCACTCCGGGAGCATGGGCGTCTTCACGTCTAATTGCGCATTGCCAGTGGCGTACGTCACGTGATCTACTATGGTCAGACCACAAGCCCTTTAGCCCGAAAGGTTGTCATGAGAATTGCCTTGTTCGCCACTTGCATCGTCGATGCGATGTACCCGGCAACGGCCCGTGCCACCGTGAAGATTCTGGAGCGGCTGGGACACGAGGTAGTGTTCCCGTCCGGCCAGGCCTGCTGCGGGCAGATGCACGTCAACAGCGGCTACCTCAAGGAAGCGGTCCCCGTCGTCGCCAACCATGTTGCGGCCTTCGACACGGACGACTACGACGTCGCCGTCGCGCCCTCGGGTTCCTGCGTCGCCTCCGTGAAACACCAGCATCCGATGGTGGCGCGCTCCTGCGGGGACAAGGCCCTGGAAGCCCGCGCCACCGCCGTCGGCGCCAAAACCTACGAGCTCTCCGAACTGCTCGTCGACGTTCTCGGTGTCACCGACGCCGGGGCGCAGCTCGGTTCCTACTTTCCGCACCGCGTTACCTATCACCCCAGCTGCCACGGCATGCGCCTGCTCCGGCTGGGGGACCGGCAGTCCCAGCTGCTGCGCAGCGTCAAGGGGATCGACCTGGCGGACCTGCCGGAGGCGGACCAGTGCTGCGGCTTCGGCGGCACGTTTTCGATGAAAAACGCCGACGTCTCCTCAGCCATGCTTGAGGACAAGACAGCCAACATCACGGCAATCGGTGCCCGGCTCTGCGCCGGCGGGGATGCCTCCTGCCTGATGCACATCGGCGGCGGACTGTCCCGCCAGGGGAGCGACATCACCACCCTGCACCTGGCCGAAATCCTTGCCAGCACCGAAGCAGCACCGGCGTCCGTCACCGGCGATGTTCTGCTTTCAACCGGAAAGGCCGCACGATGAGCACGTTCCTCGGCATGCCCGCCCTGCCCGTCTACGGCACCGGCAACCTGCACGCCTACGAGTCCTTCCCAAAGGCCGCGCACCGCGAGCTCGGCAACGCCCAGCTCCGGGCCAACCTCGGCCACGCCACCCACACCATCCGCGACAAGCGGATCCAGGTGGTCTCCGAACTGCCGGACTGGGAGCAGTTGCGCGACGCCGGCTCCGCCATCAAGGAATCCGTGATGGCGCGGCTGCCCGAACTCCTGGAACAGTTTGAGGAGAACTTCACGGCCCGCGGCGGCGTCATCCACTGGGCCCGGGACGCCGACGAGGCAAACGCCATTGTCGCCGGACTGATCCGGGAGACCGGGGAGACCGAAGTGGTCAAGGTCAAGTCCATGGCGACGCAGGAAATTGGCCTCAACGAGTACCTCGAAGAGCAGGGGATCGCGGCCTTCGAGACGGACCTCGCCGAACTCATCGTCCAGCTGGACCACGACAAGCCCAGCCACATCCTGGTCCCTGCCATCCACAAGAACCGCACCGAAATCCGCGACATCTTCCTGCGCGAAATGCCCGGCGCGGATCCCAGGCTTACCGACGACCCTGCAGTGCTGGCCATGGCCGCGCGCAGCCACCTCAGGCGCAAGTTCCTCACCGCCAAGGTCGCCGTCTCCGGCGCCAACTTCGCCCTCGCCGACTCCGGAACCCTCGCCGTCGTCGAATCCGAGGGAAACGGCCGGATGTGCCTGACACTGCCCGAGACGCTGATCACCGTCATGGGAGTGGAGAAGCTGCTGCCGACCTGGCAGGACCTCGAAGTGTTCATGCAGCTGCTGCCACGCTCCTCCACCGGGGAACGAATGAACCCGTACACCTCGCTCTGGACCGGCGTCACCCCCGGCGACGGACCGCAGAATATGCACCTGGTGCTGCTCGACAACGGCCGCAGCGCCGCCCTCGCGGACGAGATGGGCCGCTCCGCCCTGCACTGCATCCGCTGCAGCGCCTGCATGAACGTCTGCCCCGTCTATGAGCGCACCGGCGGCCACGCCTACGGCTCCACCTATCCCGGACCGATCGGCGCGATCCTCTCGCCGTTGATGACCGGCATCCAGGCCGAAGAGAACAATTCCCTGCCCTACGCGTCCTCCCTCTGCGGGGCCTGCTACGACGCCTGCCCCGTGAAGATCAACATCCCCGACATCCTGGTCCACCTGCGCAGCGTCGACGTGGACAGCAAACGCGGCACGAAGAAGATCCCTACCCAGATGGACGTCGGTATGAAGGCCGCGTCATGGGCCTTTTCCTCCGGCAAACGCCTCGGGCTGCTCGAAAAAGGGCTGCCTCTGGGCCGGCTGGCCGCAGGCCCCGACAGGAAAATCACCAAACTGCCCGGGATCGCCGCCGGCTGGACGCAGAGCCGGGACATCCCGGCGCCCCCGCCGCAGTCCTTCCGTGACTGGTGGGCCAAAGAACACCGGACACCGGACGTCGGCGCCACGCCGTCACCCGGCACCCTGCCACACGACAGGCTGCCACAGAACAAGGAAGACCAGCCATGAGCGCACGCGAAGACATCCTCGGACGGATCCGCACAGCCCTGAAAGACAATCCGGAGGCGCCCCAGATTCCCCGCGCCTACCGGGAAACGTCCGACCTGGACGAGGCGGCGCTGATCGATCTGCTGGTGGATCGGCTGGTCGATTACAAGGCACAGGTATCCGTGGTGGACGCCGCCGCAGTGCCGGCCCGGATTGCGGAACTCCTCGCGGACGCGCACAGCTACGTGGTGCCCGCGGGGATCGACGCCGGCTGGCTCGCCGGACTCGGCCACGAGCCCGGCGACAGCCGACGCCACCCGGATTCCACCGCCGCGCCGCTGACCGTCGCGGAGCTCGACGGCATTGACGCTGTGGTGACCGGCAGCGCCGTCGCCGTCGCCGAAACCGGGACCATCATCCTGGACGGCAGCCCCAACCAGGGCCGGCGCGCCATCAGCCTCGTCCCGGACCACCACATCTGCATCGTGAAGGCCGCCGACATCGCCGGCATCCTGCCGGAGGCGCTGCGCCGGATCGACGGCACCCGGCCGCTCACCATGATCAGCGGCCCGAGCGCCACCAGCGACATCGAACTCGAGCGCGTCGAGGGAGTCCACGGCCCGCGCAGGCTCGACGTCATCATCGCCCGCTAGCCCGGTACACCGCCGCCGGCCTGGGGCCGCCCGGTCCCGTCACCGCTGAATGAAAGGAGCGCGCGTGTGCCCGTACCGCCACGACGCCTGGCAGAATCTCGTCGGAGCCCGGGTGGAAGTCCGCAAGCATGGCGCGGTTGTCCGCGAGGGACGCGTCGACGACGCCATGCCGGATTCGTCGGCGCTCTGGATCGCCGCCGACGGGTCCACCAGCCGCGAGCTGATTGAAGCTGCGGAGGGCTACGAGGTGTGGGTTGAACCCCGGAAGCTGGAGGGGAAACTCGCCTACCGGATGACATCCTCGGCCCTCCAGCGGGCAGTTATCCGGCCCGCAACTCCGGCAACATAACACCGGTGCGGCTTTCTTCGCGCCCGAGCGGTATCCGCCGGCTCGTGACGGCATCAGCCAGCGCCTCGTCGTGCGTGACCAGCAGCAGTGCGGCGCCGAGGCGGTCCACCTGGTCCATCAGGCAGCTGATGGTTTCCTCCTGCGTGATGAGGTCCAGGCGCGAGGTGGGCTCGTCGGCGAAAACCAGGGCGGGTTCCAGCAGCATGGACCGGATGATGGCCAGGCGCTGCAGCTCCCCTCCGGAAACCTGCCCGGGCATGCGGTGCAGCAGTGCCGGGGCCAGCCGCAGCGAAGCCATGAGCTCTTCAAGGCGGTCCGTGGCGAGCCGGTGGCGGCGGAGAACGTCACCGAAGGAATCCCGGAGCCGGACACGCGAAGCGAAGGCCATGGCCGGGTCCTGGTAGAGCTTTTGCAGCCGGCCTCCGCGGAGCGCGTTGGCGTGTTCCACGTGGCCGGTGTCCGGCGGCATGAGACGGAGCAACACGTTGCCCAGGGTGGTCTTGCCGCTGCCGCTGACGCCGCTGAGGGAGACCCGCTCACCGGTGCGGATGGTGACGGCCAGGTCCGAGAAGAGCTGCCGGCCGCCAAAGGTTTTGCCCAGCCCTTTCCCGGAGATGAGCGGGGCAGCCGGTGCGTCCGGTGGCGCTGCCGCGGTTGTCCAGGGGTGCTTCCAGTGTTGCGGTTCGGCCGCCAGTAGCCGGCGGGTATACGGGTGCGCGGGCTCCACCAGCACGTGCCCGGCCGGGCCGTGTTCCAGGATGTGCGCATCTTTCATCACCAGCATTTTGCCGCCGAGTCCGCGGGCAAGGTCCAGATCGTGGGTGATGGTGAGCAGGATGCCGCCGCCGTCGAGATGGCGTTTGAGAAGTTCCGCCAGTCCGGCACGGGCCTGCCGGTCCAGGCCCTTGGACGGCTCGTCCGCGATGAGCACGGGGGCACCCCCGATGGTGGCGGCGGCGAACGCGACCCGCTGGGCCATGCCTCCGGAGAGTGTGTGCGGGAACGCCGCGGCTGCGTGCCCGAGTCCGAGGGAGGCGAGCATGGCCCCGGCCCTACGCCGCGCGCTGTGCTTGTCCGTTGTGAAGGTGGCGGCGCCTTCGGCGACCTGCTCCCGGGTGCGCATGGTGGGGTCGAGGGCCAGCCCGGGTTCCTGCGGCAGCAGGGCCATCACCGGTCCCCAGAGGTGGCGCCGGCTGGCCCGGTCGGCGAGGTCGTAGCTCTGGCCGTCCATGGTCAGGCTTCCGCGCGCCAGGAGGCTGGCGGGCAGGGTTCCCATGATCGCGTGGGCCAGCAGCGACTTCCCGGAACCGCTTTCGCCGACGATCGTCACCGGAACTCCGGGCTCGAAGTGCAGTCCTGCGACGTCGACCAGAACGGAGCCGGCATGGGTGACTTCCAGGTGGGGCAGGTGCATGCTCACAGGCGGGCCTCCTTGTTTCGCAGGCTCAGCAGCCCGATCAGGATGGTGGTCAGAACCAGGACGGGGGCCAGGGACATCCAGGGCGCCTCGTGATAGTACGGGAACGCCTCGGTGACCATCAGCCCCAGTTCCGGGGTGGGCGGCCGGATTCCGACGCCGACAAACCCGAGGGTGGACAGGGCCAGGATGGAGGATCCTACGCCGAACGTCGCCATGGTGGTCAGCAGCGGCCGCAGCTCGGGCCAGAGGTGGCGGCGGATGACGTGGGAGGGCCCCAGCCGAAGCATCCCGGCGGCCTCGACGGCCGGTCCGGCGAGGACGAGCCCGCTGCGGGAGCGGACCATGCGGAAGTACTCCACCCATTGCGCCAGGGCGAGCCCGACGTAGAGCGTCCACAGGTCACCGTTCGCGACGGCCGAGAAGATGAGGACCACCAGAAGGGCAGGAAGTGCGATGAAGGCTTCGGACAGGCCGTGCAGGACGGTGTCCATCCAGCCGCCGCGCCAGGCCGCGATGATGCCGGCGAGGGTTCCGACCAGCAGGGCCGTCGCGACGCACAAAACGGCCATCAGCAAGGACAGCTGCGTGGCGTGGGCAAGCCGCGCGATGACGCTGCGGCCCAGGTGGTCGCGGCCGAGCGGTTCCGCCAGGCTGGGTGGTTCCAGGAAGCGTGACAGGTCCTGCGCGGCGTGGTCGGGCCAGGCCAGGGGGCCGATCAGGGCGAAAAGGACCAGTGCGACCAGCAGGGCAGCGGCCGCACGCTGGATCGGCGTGATCACAGAACCAGCTCCCTGCGGCGGGGACGGGGATCCAGCGCGAGGGTGCCCAGATCCACGAGGGTGTTCAATGCCACCACGAGGAGGGCCAGGGCAAGGGCGGTTGCCTGGATCATGGGCAGGTCCCGCCAGAAAATCGCGTGCACGAGGGCGTGGCCCAGACCGGGCCAGGCGAAGAGGCTTTCGACGACGACGACGCCCTCGATGAGGACCAGCAGCTGCACCCCCAAGTAGGGCAGCAGCGTTACCCCGGCGTTCCTGAGCACGTGGCGCAGGAACACCAGGCGGCCGCCCAGGCCTTTGGTCGCGGCAAACCGTACGTAGTCCGATTGCCGGATCCGGGCGACGGTGTCCCGGGCCACCCGGGCAAAGAGCCCGGAGAGCCCGACGGCGAGCGTCACGGCCGGGAGCACGATGTTGCCGGCGCTGCCATGCCCGGCCGCGGGAAGCACCCCGAGGTGGACCGAGAAGACCAGGATCAGGACCAGCCCGAGCAGGAAGGGCGGCAGCGACCGTGCCCCGGAAACCCCTAGGGTGGTGAGCCGGTCCAGGACCCCGCCGGGCCGGGACGCGGCCAGCGCTCCGGCGGTGACGCCGACGGGCAGCGCAAGGGCCAGCGCGGCGGCGGCGAGCTGGAGGCTGCTGGACAGATACAGGCCGAGCTCGCCGGCAACGCTGGTTCCGGTAACCAGCGAGGTGCCGAGGTCCAGGCTGAACAGGTCCCCCAGCCAGTCGGGGAGCTGCTGCCATGCCGGGCGGTCCAGTCCCAGCTCCGCACGGACCGTGTCCGCCGAGGCGGCGGTCACCTGGTCGTAGCCGTAGCGGCCGGCGGCGATGCGGAAGGCGATGTCGCCGGGGAGGCTTTGGATGATGGCGAAGCACGCCGTGGAGACGAGCAGGACCACCGCCACGGCCTGGATGGTGCGTTGCCGCAGTATTCGCAGGGCGGGGCCTCCGGGGCCCCGGGGTGTGGTTGGTGAGTTGTTCATGAGGTTCGTCCCCGCCTACTTCGCCCAGGTCAGGTCGGCAAGCCGCCAGGACCGCTCAAGCGGGTCCAGGGCAAGGCCCTCCACCCGCTCGCTCACCACCGCGCTCTGCCGGTACCAGGCCACCGGAATGACGGGCAGTTCGCTCTGCAGGATGTCGGTCACCTGCCGCCGCCCGTCCTCAGTTCCGCCTGGGTCGGCGCCGCCGGCCATGGCGTTCAGCGTCGACGTCAGCGTGGTGTTGCTCCAGCCCATCGCGCCGTAGTCGGCACCGTCGGGGCCGAAGTCGCCGGCCAGGGTCACCAGGGCGTCGGGGACGAGGGCGTAGTTGCGGGCATAGAGTCCCAGTTCGAGGGAGCCGTCCTGGTGCCCGGCCGGAATCTCGCTGGAGTTGCCAACCTTTACGTCGAGGGCAATCCCCAGGTCCTTGAGTTTCGCCTGGACGGCGGTGGCAATGATCGGCAGTTCCGGCCGGTCCGGGAAGGTGCGCAGCGTGACGGAGAACTTTCGGCCGTTCTGTTCCAGGATGCCGTCGGCGCCGGGCCGCCAGCCGGCCTCGGCCAGCAATTCGCGTGCTCCGGACGGATCGTGGGTCAGGGGTGTGACGGTGTCCCGGTGCCATTCCGGGAGGGAGGGCGGGAAGAGCTGGGTGGCCGCCATCTCGGGATCGCGGAGCAGCGCCGTCGCCATTGACTCACGGTCCAGAGCCATGCTCAGGGCCCGCCGGACACGGACATCGCCGAGGATCGCGTGGCCCGCATTGACCTTGAACAGGATGGTGCGGGGCAGGGTGACGTCGGCGAGGGTCAGCTTGCCTGCCTGTTTGAGGCGCTGCAGGCTGGTCGGGTCCATGCCGAACGTGACGTCGGCCTGGCCGCTCTCGGCCATCAGCGCCCGGCTTTCCGATCGTCCGGCGGCCTGGTAGTCCACCCGGGTGATGGCGGGTTTCTTGCCCTGCCACTGGTCGAACGCCTTCAATTCGATGGTGGCCGGCTGTTCCAGCCGCTCGACCCGGTAGGGGCCGGATCCGACGATCTGCGTCACGGCCCGGTCCGGGCCATAGGAGCTGGGGGCGAGAACCTGCGTGCTGGTGTGTGCCAGCACGGCAGCCAGCGGGGCGAACGGCTGCGCCAGGTCCACCCGCACGTCCCCGCCGTCGGCGGTAATGGCTTCGACGGGAACCGTCGCCAACGGCGTCCCGGCCTTGGTCCTGGCGGTCTCCAGCGCGGCGGCGGCGGAGCCGGCGGTCACGGGCGTTCCGTCATGGAACATGGCGCCGGGGCGCAGCGCGAACCGCCAGGAGAGCCTGTCGGGGGAGACCTCCCAGCCGGTGGCCAGCCCCGGCTGCAGGGCACCGCGGAGGTCGGCGTCGACCAGGGTTTCGGCGACCTGAAGGCGGGTGAAGAAACCGCCGCTGGTGGAGGGATCGAGGCTATGCAGCTCGAACTGCCCCACGACCTTCAGCGGCCGCTGCGGTGACTGGCTGCTGGAGGCGCCTTCCCCGGCGCATGCTGCCATCACCGCGACGGCGGCGGCTGCCGCGCTCAACATTCTTACCCTGCGCCAAATCATCTGCTGTTCCTCTTCGATCGCCAACTGACTGTCGTCCGCCGGTCAGCCTAAATGCAAATGATTATCAATAGCAATCACGTCGAAGAGGTCCGCTCCCTTTTGCTAGTGAGAATTATTCTCATGTAAGGTCATGCGTGAGCAGCGGGGAGGGCTGGCTCTATCGAAGCCGGGTGCGGCGCAGCCAGGATTCGATGTCCGGTCCGGCATCTCGGACTTCCTCGCCCCGCACCGCGAGCCCCTCGCCGATGGTCGCCCCGGGGCAGGAGCGGGCGTAATCCCGTTCGGTGGTGCCGAGTCCGCACCTAGCGCGGCAACTCGCTCCGCAGTGATCAGGGTGCAGGCGCCGGACCCTTGGCATCAGTGGGAAACGTGGTTGCGACGGCGCCCGCCAAGGCTGACGTGAGGTCGGCTGCGAGCCGGGGGAGTGCGCCGGCACGGGGAATCCGATGTCCGCGGAGTTCCAACTCGAGGCCTGTGCAATAGAGGGTCATCTGCTCCGCGCCGAGCATGGCCGCGCTGGCTTTCAGGATGAGGACGGCGTTCAGGGCTGGCATGGGGTCTGCCAGTCCCAGCGCTGCGTCCACCTTGGTGAGGCGGCCCTCGAGAAGGTTGCGGAAATCATGCGCAAACCTGGCTGCAGCGGTACTCCCGGCGTGATCGATCAGGGCCTGCAGTGCCAGCGGGTTCAAGACCGGTGTTGCTGTGGGGCCGGCGCCGGAAAGCGGCGCGGCGGCCAACTGATCAGGCCCCAGGGCCTCGGACAGCGGTTTGTTCATAGCGTCCCCCAACGTCATGATGTCAAGCCTAGCCTGCGCCGCGGGTCAGCCCTAACGGTCCGGGAGCGGGGACCTGCCCTCGCTCCCGCCGCCCGCCAGCCGCAGCCGGCCCACGCGCTCACCCAGGATCCGCCGCGCCTCGCCGGGCAGGCCCTCGTCGCTGATGAGCTCGTCCGCCTCCTCCAGTCCGGCAATGGTGCTGATGCCGAAGGTGCCCCACTTCGTGTGGTCGGCCAGCACCACCACCCGGCGGGCCGCGGCCACGAAGGCCCGGTCCGTCTCGGCTTCCAGCACATTGGGCGTGGTGAAGCCCGCATCGGCATCGACGCCGTGCACGCCCAGGAACAGCACATCCAGGTGCAGCTGCTTGAGAGCCGAGGTGGCCAGCGGCCCGACCAGGGCATCCGAGGGGGTGCGCTCGCCGCCGGTCAGGATGACGGTGGACGGGGACAAGCTCTGGTGGAAGACATCGGCAACGCGCACCGAGTTAGTGACCACCGTGATCCGGGGCCCCGCGGACAGCAGCTGCGCCAGCGCCCACGTGGTGGTGCCGGCGCTGAGTCCCACCGCCATGCCCTCGCGCACCTGGGCGGCCGCCTCGTGCGCGATCGCCATCTTCTCGTCCTGCAGCTGGGTCACCTTCAGGTCGAAGCCGGGCTCGTGGGTGCTCACCCCACCGGGCAGTTTGGCCCCGCCGTGGATCTTCTCCAAGGCGCCTGCCGCATCCAGCGCCTCGATGTCCCGCCGGACCGTCATGAGGGACACTCCCAACATCTGCGCGAGGTCCGCGACGCGGACGATCCTCTCGCGCTGGACCTCCGCGATGATGGCGGAGTGGCGGGCTGCGGCAAGCATTCTGCGTCCTTCGGGTGTGCTGACAGGGAAAATCGGGGAGTGCGCGGCGGCAATTGCGCAGGCTTCCTCCTGCACATCCTAACTTCCACACTCAGCGAAAGCACACATTTTCTGCTTCATTTTGTTCTCTATTGTTTGAAAATGTTTTGTCGTGTAAAACTGAAACCATGACGCGAACCACGATGACCCGGCTGGCCGACGGCCGCGAGATCCTCTACTTTGACGACGCCGGTTCCGCCGAGCGGCCCGCCGCATCCCTCGTGGACCACCGGGAGCTGCCCGCCCGCCCGGAACCAGGCCAGCTGCGCTACGACGCGCTCAGCCGGGAATGGGTGGCCGTGGCCGCTCACCGCCAGTCCAGGACCCACCTGCCGCCAGCGGACCAGTGCCCGATTTGCCCGACGACGCCGTCCAACCAGACCGAGATTCCGGCGCCGGACTACGACGTCGCCGTCTTCGAAAACCGCTTCCCCTCCCTCGGTCCGGACACAACTGAAATCCCCGCGGCGCCGGGCTGGGGGACCACCGCGCCCGCCGTCGGCCGTTGCGAAGTGGTGGCCTTCACCCCGCAGCACACCGGGTCCTTCGCCGAGCTGGGCTGGCGCCGCACCCGCACGGTGATCGACGCCTGGGCCCACCGGACGGAGGCGCTCAGCGCGCTGCCCGGTATCCAGCAGGTCTTCCCGTTCGAAAACCGGGGCGCGGACATCGGCGTCACCCTGCACCACCCGCACGGCCAGATTTACGCCTACCCGTACGTCACGCCCCGCGCCGCGGTCCTGGCCGCCGCGGCCGGCGGGTACTTCGACGGCTCGGACGGCGCGGCGACCCTCACGTCCTCCCTGCTCCGGGCCGAGCGCGGCGACGGCAGCCGCATGGTGCTCGAGGGCGAACACTTCAGCGCCTACGTCCCGTTCGCCTCACGCTGGCCGTTGGAAGTCCACCTGGTCCCGCACCGCACGGTCCCGGACCTGGCCGCCCTGAACGGCGCCGAGCGCGACGAACTGGCGGACCTTTACCCGGAACTGCTGAAGCGCTTCGACGCCCTCTACCCGACGCCGACCCCCTACATCGCGGCCTGGCACCAGGCCCCGCTGGAGCCGGCCCTGCGCCGGGCCGGCCACCTGCACCTGCAGCTGACCTCGCCCCGCCGCGCCGCGGACAAGCTCAAGTACCTGGCCGGCTCCGAAGCCGCCATGGGAGCCTTTATCAACGACACCACCCCGGAATCCGTCGCGGCCCGGCTTCGGGAAGTGGCCGGCGACGCCGCCGCCGAACCGGTTGGCGCCGCAACCCGCACCACGCTGACCCCGGAAGGCGCCCCCGCATGAACACCAGCCCCCGGCCTGGCTGGAATCCGGGGCAACGGCCAGCGGCCGATTCCTGGCCGAGGTGGGACTGCCGATGCCCGGCCTCAACCCGGAGCACGCCCTGCTGCTGAAGGTCACCGCCGCCTAGCCCCGGTCCCCGCCCCATCGATTGCTCCACAACGGCCCTTTTGAGCCCTCAAAACGGCACTTGTGGAGCAGTCGATGTGTGTGACAAGGGTTGCTCCGTAACCGCCGTGGTGACCGCCGCCAACGTCGGCCGGCTGATATGCCAGGAGCGGCTACTGCCACACCCGCACGTAGTCCACCTTCATGCTTCCCCGCTCGCCGAAAAGCCGCGAACCCCCCGAAACGCCCACATTGAGGAGTAGATAATGGGGGCTGTTGCCGTCATTCGTGACATAGGAGTGAACGAGCCGGCCGTCGTAGTAGATGTCGTTGGCTCCGGCTTTCCGGTGCAAACCGTAGGTGTGGTACGCCCCGGCCCAGCAGGCGGAGGCGGTCCACTTCTTCGAACCCTCCGCTGAGTGATAGACGCTCCACATATCACCGCCGAGGGCCTCCGCTATGTCGATTTCTCCGGTATGGGGAAACCGCTGCCCCACTGTCCACCACGCCGGCCAGTTGGGGATCCCGCTGCTGCAGGTTCCCGGGAAGTAGATCCGCGCTTCGACGAAGCCGCTGGTGAACTCGAAGCCCGCGTGGCCGGGTACTCCGTCCTTGGGATTGGTGGAGAGAAGTGCGCCGGACTCGGCATCGGTGAGTTGGAGAACCGCTTCGCCATTGGCAACCTTTACGTTGCTCGAACAGGTCTTGACGTTGTTCATTACCGATTTGGGGTTGCAGTCATTGAACCAGTAAGGAGTCCAGAATGCTGTGTTCAGGGTGTCGAACTCTTCGTCGATGACCAGATTCCACGGGCCGCGGACGCCGAGCGGAACCCGCTGCGATGTGTCCAGGACCGGTATGACAGTCAGCAAATCAGCGCCAGCGGGATTGCCGGAATCTGCTTCGGCGAAAGTGTCTGCACCATTGTCAGGAGGAGGCGCGTCCGTCCGGATGCCAGCCCCGCTGTCGGAAGGAGGCGGCTCCACCGGGATGTCAGATCCCGGGGAGCTGGAGGCTGCTGGATCGACGGCGGCAGATTCCGGTGCGGTGTTTCCCGCATCAGTAGCTGGCTGCGGAATGGGTAATGCAGTCTGGGATGCACTCCCTGACAACCCGACCAGTAGGAGAAGGCAGCACAGCCAGTGCTTTGAGCGGCCCTTCGTGGAAGTACGACGCCCCGGGGCAGGGACGGAATGCTGCCGGTGCTGTGGTCCCCTGTCGTCCGGTACCCACCCCGTGGCACCGGACGCTGCGAGGGATGGTTGCACGGTGGTCCTCCCATTTCCGAATTCGGCAGGCGGCCTGAACCTCTTCTTTCGGTTCACGCTATAGGCCTGGCTGTGGTTGGTCAGGAGTGGCGGCTACCTATCTATTGGCTTGCCTACTCTCGGTTCGGGCTCACGGATTACTTGGTCCGGGTCAGCTACTGAAGCTGGACATCGCTCCGAGCCCCAGAGAGCACCAACTGCTACGCTCCACCTATCGGCACCGTCCGGCGCCGGCAGGTGGAGCAGCAGCGGGGCTGCGGGTGAGGGAGACGCCATGACGGTTGCCGAAATCCAGGTGGACCAGCGTGTGATCGGGATTGACTCCCGCCGTTTCGCTTCGGTGGAGAAGGCGCTGGTGGAGCTGATCACCAACAGCGATGACAGCTACGCCCGGCTGGAGAAAACCGGGGCCCCCGTGACCGGCACCATCCACGTCGGCTACGAACGGCACCACACCGGCGCGGTGTTGATGGTGACTGACCAGGCGGAGGGCATGTCCTTCGAAGCGGCCGCCCGCATCCTCACCTACGGCGGCGCGCACAGCCCGCTCTCCCGCGGCGAGGGCAACGGCCGCGGCTACTTCGGCCGCGGCCTCAAGCAGGCCATCTTCGGCCTCGGCCACGGCTGGATCGAGACCATCAAGGACGGCCGGTTCACCCGCATCGACGTCTTCCGCGGCGAAAACGGCGGCTACCTCTACGACGACGGCGAGGAGGACCGCCGGGCGTTTCCGGCGGACTACGCCCGGCTCGGCATGCCCGCCGGCGTCGCCGAGAGCGGCACCAGGGTGACGATCGTCGTCGACAATCCCCACGTCACGATCACCCAGCACGCCACCCTGCTGCAGTCCCTGTCCAACAACATGTACCTGCGGGACGTACTGGACCGCCGCACGGTGGAACTGGTGCCAGCCCGGCCTTCAGGCCAACAAGGAACAGGCCAACACGGAACCGGCCAACATGGAACCGGGGACCCCAGCGGCGAGGCAATCCGCTTCGAGGAACCCCCGGCCATCCTGATTCTCGGCCCGGAGCACCCGGGAAGCTTCAGCCACGAGGGGCAGGAGTATCCCTTCACCCTCACCCTGAAGCGGGCGAAGGACGTGGAGCTCACGCTCAGGGGCGACGAACGCACCAACGGACTGGTGGTCCTGTCCGGGATGGCGGCGCTCGATTGCACCCTGTTCGAGTACGAGAACCAGGTGGGAACGGAGTATCTCTTCGGCGTGGTGCGCTGTGCGGCGCTGACCGAGATGCTGGGCCGCGGCAAGGCGGTCATCAGCGACGAGCGGGAGGGTTTGAACTTCAAGGATCCTTTCGTGGCCGCGTTCTCCCAGGCCGTCAGCGCCATGATCGGCGGCGCTGTGCAGGCCGAGAAGGAGAAACTCACCCACCTGGAACGGGCCACCACCTCCGGCCGCACCGCCGAGATGATCGAGCGGCTGCTGCAGCACATGAGCGAGGCGGCCGTGGTGGACCTGGGGATCGAGTCATCCCAGGTCGCCGCCGGCCGGACCCCGGCCGCGGAGGAACCGCCGGCCGCGCTGCGCTTCACGACGCCGTTTTATTACCGGAAGCCGGGGCACCCGTTCCACATCGCCCTGCTGGTCGATGCAGGCCAGTTGCCCGACGGCGAACAGCTCACCTTCGAGCTCGACCTGCCGGAGTCGATGCGGATTGCGCCGGCGCCTGTTGCCGTTCCGGTCGATTCCCTACGCGGAACCCAGCGGATCGAGTGGACGGTCACGGGGGAGGTGCCGGGGGAGCGGGGCGAGATCACTGTCCGGGCCGGCGCCTACTGGGCCTGGTGCGAGATGGTGGTGGCCGAGCACGCCTCGCGCCATAGCGAAGGCCAGCCCCCGCACGCTGCTGTTGTTCGGCCTGCCGGTCACTCCGCGGACCACCCGGTGGCCCACCGGGTTGCGCGGGACCACGGCATGGATTTGTTCGTCGGCTACGAATTCCGGAACCTGCACAACAACGCGGACCGGGCCGTTTACAGTGCCGCGGAGCGCAAGGTCATCATCAACACCGGTGCGCCCACCGTGCGGCTCTATGTCGACGGCCGCGGCCGCTTCAGGGACTCCGCGCGGCTGCTTCTCGCCGAACTCTTTATGGACGTGATCTCCGACGAGCTGGCGCGGCGCCGCATCGAACAGCACGGACATGCGGGAAACCTCGACGCCTTCCACAACGCCAAGCGGGACATCATCCGCCGTTTTGGCAGCGACATCCATTTGTCATTCCTGACCTGACACCCGCCTGCTCGGACGCTGCTGCGGCCCGATGCTCAGGCAGTGCCGCTTGCCGCCGCCCTAGCCCCGCAGCGGCAGGAACAGCACGGTGTAGATGCCCAGTCCGGCCAGGACCACCACACTGCCGGCCATGGCCGCCGTTCCCCTGACATTCGCGGCCATCACCGCTCCGCCGATGCCGCTGGCGTGGTGGTGGTAGCGGCGCCGCTGCGTGAGGGCAATGCCCAGGGCGACCACAAGTGAAGCCGCCACCAGGGTGCCGGCAAACCAGCCGTAGTGGGGTACCCAGCGCAGGAAGAAGCAGGCCGCCGTGATCAACGTCAACGACGTCCGGCGCCAGGCGAGGTCCGTCCGCTCAGGCTGGAGACCCGGGTCATCGTGCACCGCCGCGGCTCTGGTTTTCGCCACGGCTAGGCCGGCCGGCCGATCACAAACACGATCAGCACGGCCGCAACGAGGGAGCCGCCGGCTGCCAGGATCGGAGCGAGCAGGGGCGCGGGAAGCGGAGCCTGGTGCCGCATGGCCCGTTCCACTTTAAGCCACCGGAAGAACGAGCCGCCGCCAGTCACCAGACCCAGCAGAAGCAGCAGCACCGCGACGGTTTTGCGGATTTCCGGATCGAGCAGCCCGGAAGTGAAGGCCTCGACGGCGATGCCGCCCGCCACCATCGCCAGCGAGGTCCGGATCCAGGCCAGGAAGGTGCGCTCATTGGCCAGCGTGAACCGGGGATCCGGTTCGGTCCCGCCGCCCAGAACCCGGGCCAGGATCCCGCGGGTCCGGTCCGTACCCGAAAGGTCCCCGGCCGGCTCCGCTCTGGTGCCGCTGGCGGCCGGAGCCTCGCCCTCGGGTGCCTCGCGGCCGGTGCGTGAATTGTCAGGTGTCTCGTCGTGTGCGGTCATGATGCTCTCAGGATGCCACCCCACGGAATAATTCCACACTCACCGCCTGCCGTGCCGGACCTGTCAGTTGTTCACGGCCGCGTACAGGTTCAGACTCGCGGAGAACACGAGCCACGAAACGTAGGGCAGCATCAGCAGGCCGGCTGTCCTGCTGATCGGCCCGAAGTACAGCACGGTGAGGGTCGCCACCAGGGCGTGGGCCCCGATAAGGAGCAGTGCCAGCCACAGCGCTGCGGCCCCCATCATCGGGTACAGGCCAAAGAACATCATCGGCCACGCCAGGTTCAGCAGCAGAAGACCTCCGTAGAGCCTGAGCGCAGCCGCGCGGGGGAACCGCCGCTGCCGCCACACCAGCCACGCAGCTACGGCCATGGCGGCGTAAAGCATCAGCCACACTGCGCCGAAGATCCACCCCGGCGGTGTCCACGGCGCCGTGTCAGCCGAGGCGTACCAGTTGGCGTTCATCCGGACCGGCAGGGAGCCCAGCAGCGAGACCACCCAGGACACCGCCAGAAAGCCGATCAATGCCGCGCCCTGCCGCTGCCAGGGGCGATCGCCCGTCAGCGCCGGGCGACGGAGACTCTTTTCAACGTTGGCGGGCACTGACTCACTGTGGACAATCGGGGGCTGGTCCGTCAAACCGTGACGGCCTGACCACGTGGCAGTGCAACTCAGGTGCCGGGCAGCCGCAGCACCTCGACGGCAGCCAGCAGATACGGCACCGGATCCGGGTCCGTCCCCGCGGCCCACCGCATCCAGGCTTCAAAGGTGGCCGCCAGATACGCCGCGCACAGGTAGCCGGCCGTGTCATCGGGAACACCGAGGGCAAGGAGGTGCCGCCGGGCCCGCTCGCGCTGGGGCGCCAGGGATGCGTAGCTGCGGCTGGCGAGCTCGGGATGTTCGGCGATCAGGCGCAGCCGCCCCCGCGACACCGAAAGATCGGGAATCACCGCCACCCCGGCGACGGCGGCTGCCCGCAGGCCCGCCATGAGGCCGCCGCCGTCTCCCCGGACGTCGCGGGCCACTTCGAGGGCCAGCCCCGAAGCCGCGATCACAGGTTCCATGCCGCCCCAGATGAGATCGGCCTTGCTGGAGAAATACCGGTACAGGCTCTTGCGTCCAATGCCTGCCTCGCGGGCGATGTCCTCCATCGAGGTCCGTTCGTAGCCGTTCTCGGCGAAGAGCCGCAGCGCAAGGCTGGCGATGGCGTCCGGATCGATGGTGACAGGACGCCCGGCGGAACGTATGCCGGCGGGCTTGGGATCTTGCGGGGGCATCCCACCAGTATTCACCCTTTCATAATGACACAGCGTGTCATAAGGTGGAAGACGTCAGCACTGGAAACGTTCGAAGGGACATCATGGGCACCGAAGCTTCATGGCAGGAATCCATCACGGCGGGCCGCTTCGCCGGCAAAACCGTCATCGTCACGGGCGCCGGTTCAGGCATCGGACTGGCGACGGCCCTGCGCGTTGCCAAGGAAGGTGGCAGGGTCATCGCCGCCGACATCAGCCCCGAGCGGCTCGACGCCCTGGTCGCCGAAAACAGCGGCCTGGACGTGATCCCCGTGGCCGGTGACATCTCCGACGAAGCCACTATCGCCGCCGTCGTCGCCGCCGCGGGCGGCAGGGTCGACGCGCTCGCGAACGTCGCCGGCATCATGGACCACTTCGCCCCGATCCACGAGGTCGACGACGCCACCTGGGACAGGGTCTTCAGGATCAACGTCACCGCCCTCATGCGCCTGACCCGCGCCGTGGTGCCGCTGATGCTCGAGGCGGGTTCCGGCTCCGTAGTCAACGTCGCCTCCGAGGCCGGTCTTCGCGGATCCGCCGCCGGCGCCGCGTACACCGCCTCCAAGCACGCCGTCGTCGGCCTGACCAAGAACTCCTCGGTGATGTACGGGCCCCAGGGATTGCGTTTCAACGCCGTCGCCCCCGGCGCCACGATCACCAACATCGAGGCCACATGGGGTTCCCAGCTCGCCGCCGAACGCCTCGGCCCGCTGATGGGTGCCAACATCCCGGCCCCTGCCACCGCGGCCCAGCTCGCAGCCTCGATCACCTTCCTGCTCAGCGACGACGGCACCAATGTCAACGGCGCCATCCTGGCCTCCGACGGCGGATGGTCCGCGGTCTAACCGCAGCCCGGCACCACGCAAGAGGACGACGGCGGGGGACTTCCCGCCGTCGTCCTCTTGCGTTATCCCAGCTGGAAGGCAGCGGGGTACCCGCTTGATCCCTAGGCCGGCTTCAGTGCGGTCCGCCAGACTGCGACGGCCTTTGCGACGTTGAAGGTCCAGGTGGCTGTGCCGCTGGCGCCCGCAGTTGCCTGGACCCGGTCCGCTTGTTCGGCGATCTGGCCGTCAGCGGATTCCCAGCGCTCGGTCCAGCCGGTCGGG
>JAXMJF010000041.1:0-100170 GCA_034376805.1 Arthrobacter sp. | reverse complement strand
CGAACTCGGCATCGACATGTCAGCCGAGATCCCCAAGGTCCTCACCACCGAGGCCGTCAAGGAATCCGACGTCGTCATCACCATGGGCTGCGGCGACACCTGCCCGATCTTCCCCGGCAAGCGCTACGAGGACTGGGAGCTCGAGGACCCGGCCGGCCAGGGCGTCGAATCCGTCCGCCCGATCCGCGACGACATCAAGGCCCGCATCGAGGACCTCATCGCATCCCTAGGAGAGCTGTGATGACTGAACCACACGAACCCCGCTACGAGTCCAGCCGCGGGCTGCAAGAGCCCACCGAGCTGCTGCACCGCATCAGCAACCGGCTGACTGCCAAGTTCGCCGGCATCTTCGCCGCCGAAACCGTCGAGCGCTACGTCTTCGAGACGTACACGGCCATGGCCCGGACCGCGAAGATCACCGCCCACCTTCCGGCCACCACCGAGCACTTCGCCAACGACCGCCTTACCGCTCTGGCGAAATCCAAGGGAGCTGTCGCCTCCGAGGTCCCCGAGGTGCTCTTTGTCTGCGTGCAGAACGCCGGCCGGTCCCTGATGGCCGCAGCGCTGCTGACCGTCGAGGCCAAGGGCAGGATCCGCGTCCGGTCCGCCGGCTCGCTGCCGGCAGCCGAACTGGATCCCGTCGTCCTTGCGGCGATGTCCGAAATGGGCCTGGACCTGACAAGGGACTACCCCAAGCCCCTCACGGACGATGTCGTCCGCGCCTCCGATGTTGTGATCACGATGGGCTGCGGCGATTCCTGCCCGATCTACCCTGGCAAACGCTACGAGGACTGGGAACTGGCGGACCCGGCCGGCCTGCCCGTCGCGGCCGTCCGGATCATCCGCGACGAGATCCACGACCGGGTCAAGGCGCTGGCAGCCTCACTGCTCAACAACCCCCACCCGGACAAGGAAGAAGCAACCGCATGACCCGGACCACGAAAACGCGCGGCGTCCTGTTCGTCTGCAGCAAGAACGGCGGAAAATCCCAGCTTGCCGCCGGACTGATGAACCAGCTCGCGCACGGAACCGTCACGGTGCACTCCGCCGGGACCAAACCCGGCAAGTCGCTGAATCCCCAGTCCGTGGCTGCGCTGGCTGAACTCGGCATCGACATCACCGGCGAACACCCGAAACCCGTCACCGACGAAGTGCTGGACGCGGTCGACGTCGTGATCGTCCTGGGCAACGAGGCGAAGGTCCAGGCCCCCGAGGGCAAGAGGGTCGAGGTCTGGGATACCGATGAGCCCTCCGAACGCGGCATCGAAGGCATGGAACGCATGCGGCTGGTCCGGGATGACATCAGGGCCCGCGTCCAGGCCCTGCACGCGGAGCTCACCGGGAACTGACCGCAGGGCATGAAAATGGTGCCGAACCGGATACGCCTCTCGGCGGTAGGCCGCTCTAGGCGGCTAGATGTTGAAGCCCGGGGGTTTCGCGGTTCGGCACCGCCTTTAGTTTTCTACGAGGTAAGGCACAAGTCAACATTGACAGTCCGTGAGTGGCATGCCTACCCGGTGTCCAGCGGCGTGGCTGCGATTCGCCAAGCGCAAAGTCATCGCCGGGGTACTGCTAGTCCAGAACTTGAAGTGATCGGAGGTCAAGGTCCGTTTTAAGATCCATGCCATCAACGTGACACGGCCTGCGGAGCACGGAGCCGTAATTCCCTTAAAACAGCGGCCAGGGCACCGCGGACATCTCACCGCTCGGAGCCGGAAACCGCCCTGCCAAGCGCAACCGGGCGCAGCGCGCGGCGAGCGATGCGATTTCTTCGGCGCTGAGCAAGTCCGCCAGGTTTCGGCCCAGCCCACCGTGCAGTCCTTCGCTGACACGATCAATGCCGTCGCGTTCCTCGGCGGTCAGAGCGTCTCCCAGCCATCCCCACAGCACCGTGCGCAGCTTGTGGTCACGATGAAAGGTGAGCCCATGGTCCACGCCGTGCCGGTGTCCGTCCGTCATGGCAAGAATGTGGTCGCCTTTGCGGTCGGCGTTGTTGACGACCATGTCGAACACCGCCATGCGTCTGAGCGCTGGCGAGTCTTCGTGAACGAGGGCGACCATCCGTCCGTTCTCGTCTCGTCCCTCGAGAACGTGTTTCCAGCCCGTCTCCGGCACGTGGTCCGCCGGGACCAGGTTCACGGCGCTTTGGGCGGGGTCTTGCTCCTGCCAGAGCTGCACCATTCCTTCGCCCATCGGACCATCGCGCAGCCAGGTGTGCGGCACGACGTCCCAGCCGAAGACCTGCGAGACCAGGTAGGCGGCCACCTCCCGGTGAGCCAGGGTGCCGTGGGGGAAATCCCACAGCGGACTTTCGCCTGCTATCGGCTTATAGACGACCACCACGTCGCCGATGCTGCCCAGGAATGTAGCGTTTGAAGCCGTCGTGATGCGGCCGGTGAGCGTCAGCTTGGCGGTCACTAGGTCCGGCGCTGGCATCAGACCTCGGGAAGGGTGCAGATGTGCCCGTCGGCGTCTATGGGGTAACCGCAGAGCGAGCACGTCGGACGCCCGGCGCCCACGATCTCCCGGGTGCGCTTGGCGAATGCGCGGGCGGTGCCGACCGGCATTCGCACCAGCAGCATTTCGGGCTCGCTAGCGCCGTCCTCATCAAGCGATTCGTCGTTGTCATCAGCATCGACATCGGTGATGGGGTAGGCCTCTATTACCACCTGGGCCGTGGTTGGGTCCCAACCTAAGCTTATGGCGCCGGTGCGAAACTGCTCCTGAACGGCCTCGAGCTGGTCATTGTCGACAAGTTCAATGGGAGTACCCGTGGGAACGCTGAAGGGGTTGCCCTCGACGGTGATGAGCTGGTCGAGAATTTCATCGATCTTCTCCGCGAGCAGAGCCGACTGCTGCTTCTCCAGGGCAATACTCACGATCTGCGTCCCTGCGCGCACCTGCAGGTAGAACGTGCGCGCCCCCGGAAGGCCAATGGTGCCAACGACGATCCGATCAGGCCAGGCAAACTCATGAACACGTGTAGGCATGTCAGTATTTTAGGCACATGAGGTTCATGGCGCCTTTTGCCCTGCACCGCCGCCCACCGGCGCATCGCCGGAGTGGATGCCGTTCGACAGCCACGACAGATCACCCGCGTCGGTGTTGGTCGCGTAGACGCTCGGCCGGCTAGCGCCGTAGCGCACGATCGATACGGAGGCGGGGCCCACGTTAATACGCTGGAACAGGTCAAGGTGCATGCCGAGTGCGTCGGCGAGGATTGACTTGATGATGTCACCGTGACTCACCGCCACCCACACGGCCCCCGGCCCGTACTCGGCTTCGAAGGCCGCATCGTGGCGTCGAATCGCTGCCACCGACCGAGCCTGCATCGCGGCCATGGATTCACCGCCGGGAAAGACGACGGCGGACGGTTGCGACTGCACAACCGGCCACAAATCCTCGGTCGCGAGATCACTGAGCGTGCGGCCCTGCCACTGGCCGTAATCGCACTCGGTGAGATCGAGATCGACCGGCGCGTACGGCGAGCCAGCCTGGCGATCGAGGATGAGCTGGGCGGTCTGCTGACAACGCTCAAGAGGGCTCGACACCACCCCGACTACGGGCACGGCCGCGAGCCGGTCTCCGGTGAGAGCCGCCTGGTCGCGTCCGATCTGGTCCAGGCTGACGCCGACGGCCCGCCCGGCCAGCAGCCCAGTGGCATTGGCTGTGGTGCGGCCGTGCCGCACGAGAATAACTGTCGCCATCCACCCAGCCTAACCACCCGCTCGATGGCGGTGTGAGATCTCAGTCGAGCTCGCCCAGGCGCCAGGCGTTGGCGGCATGCTCGAGGTCTTCGGCGGTTTTGACCAGGAGGTGCGAGTTGCGGGTGAGCTTGCTCGCGTGGGTCTCATTGCTGTGTTCGGCGCCGTCCGCGAGGGTGGCCTGGCCCAGGGCCACCACACGGCAGAACGCGGCGGAGCGTTCCAGAGCGACGTCGAACTCGCCGTCGAACGCTCCGGACAGGATGGCGTCCGCCATCGACTTCATCTCGTCCGCCCCGGGCGGCTCGGCGGCACCGGCGACCACGTGCGATACCTGCGCGGTGTCCTTGCCGGCCTTGAAATAGACGGAGATCCGCTCGGGATCCTGGATGGTGGCGGCGCGGATGGCGTAAAGGCGCCAGAGGGCCCCCGGAAGGGAGCGTGCCGGGCTTTCGGCCCACATCTCGGCGATGGCTTCCAGGCCCTGTTCGTCGGCGAGCTTCACCAGCCGTTTGGTCACGACGGGGTCGTCGCTGTCGCGTCCGCGGCGCACGAGGGCCTGGGCTGCAAGATGGGCGGCTTCGGAGATGCGCGCAGGATCGGCCCCGCCTGCGAAGGGCTCGAAGTCAATGGGCGCGAAGGGCTTCGGCTTGTGGTGCCGGTGCGGTCCGGGGGCGCTGGATCCTGCTTGCTCGCTCATGCCACCACGCTACTCCAGTGCTGTCGGGGAATCGAGCGTGCGGATTGTCGGCGCCTCAGCGGGGGGCAGGGCCGGCGGAGGGCCCTTGGCCCGGCGCGCGACGCCGGCCTCCCTGCCCGGTGCAAAAACCCGCCCCGGTCTGGGGTACAGTATTAACGTCCAGAAATGGACTGGGCTGATCGGCCCTTGAACAGCGGAATTGTCCGTTGTTTCGGGGCTTCGGCTGGGGCCTTTAGCTCAGTTGGTAGAGCATCGGACTTTTAATCCGTGGGTCGTGGGTTCGATCCCCACAGGGCCCACCCGCGGAGCAGGCCAGAGGCATATTGCCTCTGGCCTGCTTCTGTTTTAACCGCTTAGCGGGGAGCTCGCTGCATCACGTCCGGACACCCGTGCCGCACCATGGATCCCGCAAAGTCGAACGACAAACCCCTTAGATAACGCTTGTGCTGACAACCAGCCTGCCAAGGTGCCGGTACTTGTGCAGCCGTCTGGGGAGGAGCTCGGCCACGGGAGCCATGGAGAGGGCAGAGAGTTCGTATTCAATGGCCTGCCCGAGGCGCTGGCAGAATGCTTTGGCCTCGAGCGCGGCGTCCGTGCGTTCGTCGACGACGTGTTCAACGAGTCCGTTGGCGTAGAGCGATGCCACGTTGACGCCCTGGGCCTCGGACATGGCAGGGGCAAAGCCGGTGCTTCGGTGGACGATCGCGCTGGCGCCTTCTGGCGGCAGCGGGGAGAGCCAGGCATGCTGGGCCGCGATGGTCCGATCGGCCGGCAGGAGGGCCAGGGCGCCACCGCCGGCACCCTGGCCGAGCAGCACCGACACCGTGGGTGTTTGCAGCCCGATCAGATCGTGCAGTGACCTCGCGATTTCACCGGCCAGGCCGCCTTCCTCGGCTTCCTTGGACAAGGCCGCTCCTCCGGTGTCGATGACGGTGAGCAGGGGCAGGCCGAGTTCCTCGGCGAGCCGCATTCCCCGCCGGGCCTCCCGGAGCGACGCCGGTCCCATTGCTGTCTGCCGGGAGGGCCGGGGCCGGGTGTGTCCGATGACCACGCAGGACTTTTGGCCGAAGCGGGCCAGTGCCAGCAGCAGGCCCGGATCTTTTTCGCCCTGCCCGG
Source organism: Arthrobacter sp. (assembly GCA_034376805.1). Classification (GTDB taxonomy): domain Bacteria; phylum Actinomycetota; class Actinomycetes; order Actinomycetales; family Micrococcaceae; genus Arthrobacter. Next base: position 94,650 of record JAXMJF010000041.1, on the reverse strand, counting down.
TGCCGTTGAGCGGCAGAACATCGCGCGCGCCGTAGGCGAGCAGTTGGCGCAGGTCGGGGCGGTGCGGCTTGCGGGAGATCTCGATGGACTCCCAAGCGCTGGCGCCGGAGGGTTTCACGGTGAGGGTGCGCGGCGGGGCGACGCGGGAGTCCGGGCCGGTGACCAGGATGCTGAGCGCGCGGTCGACGACGTCGGACAGCTGCCAGGGCGGCACCACCGCGTCGATGAGTCCCTTGTCGAAGAGGTTTTCAGCCACCTGGACGTTCTCCGGAAAGGGTGTGCCGTGGAGGGCCTCATAGACGCGGGGGCCGAGGAAACCAAGCAGGGCACCGGGCTCGGCCACGGTGATGTGGCCGAGCGATCCCCACGACGCCATGACGCCGCCGGTGGTGGGGTGCCGTAGGTAGACGAGGTACGGCAGCCCGGCCTGCCGGTGGGCGCGGACGGCCGCACTGATCTTGACCATGGACAGGAAAGCCAGGGTTCCTTCCTGCATGCGGGTGCCTCCGGAGGCGGGGCCGGCCAGCAGCGGGAGCCCTTCGCCGGTGGCGCGTTCGACGGCGCTGGCGATGCGTTCCGCTGCAGCCAGCCCGATGGAACCGGCGAGGAAGCGGAACTCGCTGACGATCACGGCAACACGGCGGCCGCGGATGAGGCCTTCGCCGGTGAGCACGGACTCGTCGACGCCTGTCTTTTCGCGGGCGGCCGCCAGCTCCGCGCGGTACTCCGGACCCGGGTCAGGGTCCGATACCGGAATATCCCAACTCCGGTAGGAGCCCGGATCCAACACGGCACTGATGAGTTCCGTTGCGTCCAGGTGTCGGGTCTTCTGTTCTGCATTCACGTTCAGTGGCCCTCCTGGTCCGGGGAGGAGGCCTTGGTGGGTACAAGCCCGAGCCACTGCCGGATCTGATCTCCGTCCTGGTTCAGCAGGGGCGGCGCGATGTGCGTTTTGAGTGTGGTTTCTGCGGTGTCGGCCGCTGCGAAGAACCGCAGCGGGGGACCGGGAAGGCTCACGGTGCCCAGGATTTTGTGTTCCACGTCGATCACGAGCCCCTGGGAATGGACCTGCTCCCACTCATAGACCTCGTCCAGGCTGCGGACTTTTCCGGCCGGGATGCCGGCGTCGTTGAGTTTGGCCAGCAGGGGTTCGGCCTCGAAGTCGGAGAATGCGTGCTCGATTTCTTCGATGACTTTCTCGCGGTTGCGAACCCGGTCCGAGTTGGTGGCAAATTCCGGCCGGGAGGCGTCAATTCCAAAGGTGGAGGCGAAGGTGTTCCACAGCTTTTCGCTGCCCACACTGATCTGCACGCGGCCCTGCCGGCAGTGGAACAGCCCGTAAGGAGCGATGGAGGGGTGATGGTTCCCTTGGGCCTTGGGGACCTCACCGGCGACCGTGGCCCTGGTGCCTTGGAACGCGTGGACCCCGATCAGCGCCGCCAGCAGGGACGTGCGGACGATCTGGCCCTGTCCGGTCCGTTCTCGCTGCAGTAGTGCGGCCAGGGTCCCGAACGCGCCGTACATGCCGGACAGCAGGTCGGCGATGGGAACGCCCACCCGCTGGGGATCGTCCGGGCCGGATCCGGTCAGCGACATCAGCCCGGCTTCGCCCTGCAGGATCTGGTCGTAGCCGCTGCGCCGGGATTCCGGGCCGTCGTGCCCGAAGCCGGTGATGGACAGCACGACCAGGGCCGGATTCAGCGCGTGCATTTCCGCGGTGGAGAAGCCCAACCGGTCCAGAACGCCGGGGCGGAAGTTCTCGATGACGACGTCGGCGCGTTCCAGCAGTTCGCGCAGGACGGTCTTCCCGTCATCACTCTTCAAATCCAGGGCGATGGATTCCTTGTTGCGGTTGCAGGACAAGAAGTACGTGGCCTGGGGATCGTCTTCGGGACCGACGAACGGTGGCCCCCAGCCGCGGGTGTCGTCCCCCGTGCCGGGGTTCTCGACCTTGATCACCCGGGCGCCGAGGTCGGCCAGCATCATGCCGGCGTGCGGTCCGGCGAGGGCGCGGCTCAGGTCCACGACAAGATAGCCGGACAGCGGGCCGTCGGTGGGGGAAATTGGTTCAGTGCTCATAGTGGTAGTCCTCTATTTTGCGGTGTGGGGCGGGCTGAAAGGGCGGGCTACATCCAGCCAGGGACCACCATGACCAGCCAGGCGATAGCGGGTCCGACCACGACGACGATCCCGCTGTAGGCCAGAATCTGCTTGTAGAACTTCTCCTTGTCCACGTCTTCGGGGGCGTTGGCGAGCACCAGGGCGCCGTTGGTGGAGAACGGGGACACATCGACGATCGTGGAGGCCACGGCCAGGGCGGCGATGACCCCGACGGCGCCGATATCACCGGCGGCCAGGAAGGGCACGGCCAGCGGGATCAGCGCCGCAAGGATGGCGGTGGAGGACGCGAAGGCGGACACCACGGCTCCGATGTAGCAGATCAGCAGGGCCGCCAACAGCGGCATGCCCAGTTGCGACACGCCGTCGGACACGAACTTGATGGTGCCGGCTTCCTCCAGGACGCCCACGAAGGTGAGCATGCCGCAGATCAGCAGCACAGTGGACCAGCTGATCTTGTTGACGGCGCCCTTCTGGGCTGCCGGGGAGACGAGGGCCAGGATGATGGCGATGGTGATGGAGACGAAGCCGACGTCCACTTTGAAACCGAGGGAGATGACGGCCAGGGCGATCAGCCCCAGGATGGTGACCAGCTGAGGGATGGAAGCGCGGGAACCGTCGGCTGACTGGGGTGTGGCCGAGGAGGAACCGGTTGCCGGTGTTCCCCCGGAGCTGCCCGAGGTGCCCTTCGACGAAACGCCGGCCGCGGAAATGTCCGATCCGGACCCCTGCAGCGTGACTCCCGCCACACGGGCCCCGATGCTGACGGACATGCGCTTTTCAGCGGCCTGCTCCACGAGGCGGCCACCGGTGGTGGTCATCAGTTTGCTGCCGCCGAGGACGATGAACAGAACGAGGGCAATCGCCAGGTTGAAGAAGAAGCTGGCGAGGAAGATCGCCATCGGGTTGGCTTCCAGCTCGGTCTTGGCGATGATGCCGTTGACGGTGACGCCGTAGACGGCGATGGGGGAGAAGCCGCCTGCCTGCGCGCCGTGGATCACCATCATGCCCATCATGAGCGGATTGATTTTGTGCTTGGCGGCGAAGCTCAGGGCGATGGGTGCGATGATGGCGACGGCGGCGGGCGAGAGCGCGCCAACTGCGGTTATCACCGCGGTAATGGCGAACATCACCCAGGGGATGAGGGCCACCTTGCTGCCCACCATCCGCACCGCGCCACGGACCAGCAGGTCAATGGTGCCGTTGTTCTGGGCAATCGCGAACAGGTACGTCACGCCGACGATTGTGAGAAACAGGCCGCCGGGGAAGTTGGCGAGGATGTCGTTGGTGGACATCCCGAGTACGACCGAGCCGAGCAGGAAGGCCCCCACGAAGGCCAGGGCACCCATGTTGAGGGGCAGCACCGTGGCCAGGAGGAACATCACCGCCAGAATGATGATGGACAGGACTGGAGCGGACATCTTCGTTCCTCCGGATAGAAAGTGATTGTGAAGTGGATCACTGGCCTAGCCTCCTAGACACTAAGTGTCCTTGTCAATAGTTCTCCGGTAGTCTGGGTGTCACGCCCCTGCCGAAAGGAAGCTCATGGCGAAGATGCCAGCACCTCACCAGATTTCCAGGGTTGCGCGCCCTCGTCTCTATGAGCAGCTTGTGGAGCAGATCATGGAGTACATCGGGGCTGCGCAGTTGGGCCCCGGCGATACCCTGCCCGCCGAGCGTGAACTTGCCGAGCGGCTCGGCGTTTCGCGGGCAACGCTGGCCCAGGCCCTCGTGGCGCTGGAAGTGCTCGGCGTGATCGACGTCCAGCACGGCACAGGCGCGGTGCTGGTGTACCGTCCGAATGTTCCATCGGTGATCAAGGGCCTCCGTGAGCACCGAAGCCGGCTGCCGGAGATCGTTGAGGCCCGGAGCACGCTCGAGGTGAAGCTTGCCGAGCTTGCCGCCGCGAGGCGGAGCAAGGACGACATGGTGGCCATCGACAAGGCACTCGATGCCATGGCGGAAGAAGTGGCCTCCGGCGCCAAAGGCGCGCGGGGTGACGAGCTCTTTCACCAGGCCGTGACCGCTGCGGCGCACTCGGCCGTGCTGGCCCAGCTGATGACCTTCATTGCGGGCATGATTTTGGAGACGCGCCTCGAATCGCTCGGGCAGCCGGGCCGTCCGGAGCAGTCGCTCGCTTCGCACCGCAAGATCGCCGACGCCATCCGGGAGCAGGATTCCGCGGCGGCTGCTGCGGCAATGCTGGAGCATATCGATCTGGTTTCGGACGTCGCCCTCTTGAAGAACGAATGAAGGCTTTGCGAAACTGCACGATGGACTAGTAATCAGTTCAGCTAGGATTGCCGGATGAACGCGCACAGCCCCTCCGGTTCCGGGTACTGGTATGGACCCGACGACAGGCTCGACCCGCCCGGTGCAGTGCTGCAGGCGTTGCGCGAATACCGCAACGTGGAAGTCGCCCGGCGGCGCTCCACGAGGGATTCCATGGGGATGGGCGAGACGGACCTGCTGGCGCTGAGGTATCTTCTGCGGTCCCAGGCCAACGGCGAACAGGTCGGACCCAAGGACCTCAGTCGCGTCCTGGGCATCACCACGGCCTCCACCACCTCGTTGATCGACCGCCTTGTGAGCAGCGGCCACGTCCGCCGCGAGCCCCACCCCACAGACCGGCGCTCCCTGGTGATCGTTCCCACGGTGGCCACGGATGCGGAAGTGCGGGCCACGCTGGGGGACATGCACCGCAGCATGATGGCCGTCGCGGAGGGCCTGAGCGCCGAGGAGGCGAGGATCGTGGTCAGCTTCCTGCGGCGGATGAGTGAAGCCATTGCCGGACCCCCGAAGCGCGCCATTGAATAATCAGACATATAACTAGCTAGTCTGACTAGTTATATGTATGCTTACTAACTATGTCTGATATGTGTTTTTCCGGCGGCGCCGTGGCTGAACTGGCACCAGCCTCCCTGCCTTCCGTGCAGTCCCAGGCCGCGCCGGTGCACTGCGGAATGCCCATGGAGTGGAAGACGCCTATGTCGGCCACCATGTCCGTATACTCCTTCGCGCCGGCCGACGCCGCGGCAGAGCTGCCGCCGCTCTGGCGCTGCGGTTGTGGCTTCCAGCTGGACGGAATGGTGCACACGTCCGGCATCCTGTCCGAGCTCAGCCGTTGACACCGCCCGCCGCAGTGGCCCTGGCGGAACGCCCCGCCGGCATCTGCTCTTCAGTTCCCGTCGCCGGACTCCACGCCAGGGTGCTGGCGCTCCCGGACGATCCCGCTAGGCGTTTCCTCGTCCAGGAACTGCTGGGCCGGGGCGCCACCGCCACAGTGTTCCGCGGCACGGACCTGTCGGACGGCCGGCCCGTCGCCATCAAGCTCGCCGAGGGTCCCGAGCCGCGGCAGGCGGAGCGGATCCACGCCGAAGCGCGCATCCTGGCCTCGCTCGATCATCCCGCGGTCGTCACCTTCATCGCTGAAGGCGTCGTTCCGGCGGGGGAGGAGTGGGCCGGGCGGCCCTTCATCGTTGAGGAACTCGTCTACGGCGGAAGCCTCGCCGAGCGGATCCGCAGCGGCCCCGCCGCACCCGGCGACGTGGCGCGCTGGGCTGCTGCAGCGCTGTCCGGGCTGGCGTACGTCCACGCTCGCGGGCTGGTCCACCGGGACATCAAACCGGCCAATATCCTGCTCAGCGAACTCCGGCGTTCCGCGGTCAGGATCGCCGATTTCGGCATTTCCACCCCTGCCGGTGCCAGTCTGGAGCCGGGCGACTCCTCCGGCACAGTGCACTACATGAGCCCGGAGCAGGCCGCCGGCCGGCAGCCCGGTGCGCCCGGCGACGTCTATTCCCTCGGCCTGGTGCTGCTCGAGTGCCTCACCGGGGCCAAGGCGTTCCCGGGTAGCCTGATGGAGTCCCTGGTGGCGCGGACCCTCCGGAACCCCGGGATCCCCGCGGGCCTCGGAACGGCCTGGGTGTCGCTGCTGACCGCCGTGACCGCTATGGACCCCTCGGCGCGGCCTACGGCGGCCGCTGCCGGAAAACTCGCAGCGAAGCTGGCCCGCTCGCGCTGACTGCTGCGAACAGCTCAGCGAGTCTGGGTCCTCGCGGCAGTGAATCCGACCACGGCCCGGTTGCGCCCGTCCGCCTTGGCGCTGTACAGGGCCCGGTCGGCTTCCCGGAGTAGACGCTGCAGCCCCGCATTCCGGTCACGAGCGTCGACGACGCCGAAGCTCGCCGTCGGCACGTCCACGCCAGCGGGCAGGGAACTGTGCTCGGCCAGCGAGGCGTTGATCCGGCCGGCGATCCGGACGCCCTCTTCGGCGTCGACGCCGTCGAGCAGCAGCGCAAATTCCTCCCCGCCGTAGCGGCCCACAATGTCCGCGTCCCGCACGGCGGAGCGGCAGGCGTCGGCGAAAGCCCGGATGACGCCGTCGCCCGCGTCATGCCCAAAGCGGTCATTAATGGCTTTGAAATGGTCCAGGTCTGCCATCACAATCGCGGTGTCGACGCCGGCTGCGAGGTTGGCCCGGAGCCTGCGCTGGGCCTGGTGCGTGAATGCCACTCGGTTCAGCAGCCCGGTCAGCCCGTCACGGTAGGCCAACTCCTGCAGATCCTCGGTCCGTCGGGCGTAGTTCAGCGAGGTGATGCTGGACGAGACGACCACCAGCAGGACCATGGCCATCAGCAGGGTCACGCCGGTGCCGAACAGCACCTGGAACAGCGGATCCTCCGGGCCGAGCACCGCCAGCCCCACGGTCCGGCTCAGGTAATAGGCGGCACAGCCGGCCGTTGCAACGGCGAGGGACCGGACAAGGTGCCAGGAATCTGCCCGCTCACGCCACAGTTCCAGGGATGCAAGGCCGATCGCGGCCCCCATCATGGCCAGGAGGGCGATGCTGCCGATGGGTGCATTGTCGGTGTAGTGGACGGTGGCATCGATGGCGACGGCCGCCACCGCCGGGACCCCCAACAGCCAGGGCCGGATCCGCCGGCCGGCCAGCGAACGGGTCCCGGCCCAGACACAGCCGGAGCCAAGCACCATCACACCGTTCCCCAGACTGGGCGCCCAGGTCACGGACTGCACCTCACCCATGAAGTAGAACGTGGCGGCCAGGAAGAAGGAGCCGACAGCCCCGCACCACCAGCCGGCAAAGGGAGCCCGGCTCTGGCGGTAGGTGTCGAAGTAGAAAAGGACCAGCATGGTCAGCGTCATCACGGCGAAGACCACCATGAGTGTTGACCGGTCGAGAAGCACCATCACTTGAAGATTCCCTGCTGCCGGAGCGGGCCTCCCCACGGACCGACGGCGTAGTTCCCCACCGGATCAGGCCCCGGCCGGGACAAGTCTCTCAGAACGCGGCCCCCGCTGCCCGGAACGGCACGGCAACGGGGCAGCGCAGGGGTCCCCGAGCGGCGGCGGGAGGTGCAAGATGGTGCCATGGATGCCGTCGACGCCCTCAACGAGATTGCCTTCTGGCTCGAACGCGAGGTTGCCCCGACGTTTAAGATCCAGGCGTTCCGAAAGGCCGCCGGAATCATTGACGGACTGGCGCCAGAGGAACTGGCAACCCGGGCTGCGGACGGCCGGCTCAGGAGGACCAAGGGGATCGGCGACCGGACCTACCAGGTCATCAGGGAGGCGCTCGACGGCGGGGTGCCGGAGTACCTGGGCGGACTGCGAAGCCGGGGAGCCCGGCCGCTGGTGCCGGGAGGGCATAAGCTGCTTGCCTCGCTGCGCGGCGACCTGCACAGCCACAGCGACTGGTCCGACGGCGGTTCCCCGATCGAGGCCATGGTGGGCGCCGCCCGGCTGCTGGGCCGCGAGTACCTCGCCCTGACAGACCATTCGCCCAACCTCAAGATCGCCAACGGGCTCAGCGCCGAGCGGCTGGCGGAGCAGCTCGAGATCGTCGGGGAGATCAATGCCCGCAATGACGGCGGGTTCCGCCTCCTGCGCGGCATCGAGGCTGACATCCTCGAGGACGGCAGCCTGGACCAGACGCCGGAGATGCTGGACCGGCTGGATATCGTGGTCGGGAGCGTGCACTCGAAGCTTCGGGCGGATAAGCGCACCATGACCCGGCGGATGCTCGGCGCGATCGCGGACCCGCACATGAACGTGCTCGGCCACTGCACGGGCCGTCTCATCCAGGGGGGCCGGGGAACGCGTCCGCCGTCGGAGTTCGACGCCCAGGAGGTCTTCGCCGCCTGCGCGGAGCACAACGTCGCCGTCGAAATCAATGCCCGGCCCGAACGCCAGGACCCGCCGGGAGCCCTCATCGAGGTGGCCCTCGACGCCGGCTGCCTGTTCAGCATCGACAGCGACGCCCACGCCCCGGGCCAGCTCGATTTCCTGCAGTACGGCGCCGAGCGCGCGGAACGCAACGGCGTGCCGGCCGAGCGGATCGTCACCAGCTGGCCTTTGGACCGGCTGCTGGAATGGGCCGCGGCAAGGCGCTGACCTGCCCGGGGGGACATGCCCTCCGGGCGCGGGGAAGGTTGGACATGGTGCCGTTATGTCCGGTGTTCGGTGCAAGGACTGGGCATGTCCCGCGGCCCGGGATTTTGCGTCGGGGGGACATGCCCTCCGGGTGCGGGGAAGGTTGGACATGGTGCCGTTATGTCCGGTGTTAGGTGCGGGGGCTGGGCATGTCCCGCGGTCCGGGATACCGCGCTCCTTAAGCACCGAAGGCCGGAACGCACGGAGGTGCGTCCCGGCCGCGGTGGCCGTGATTTAGTCGGCGCGGATCAGGTGGCTGACGTGGTCGTAACGGAAGGTGACCTGCCCGCCGTCGTGCGTGAAGTTCACGTTCCCGCCGCCCGGGACGCCGCCGGCCCCGTAGTTCTCCGTCCAGGAGCGGTTGAGGGCCGCTTTGAACCCGTAGCTGCCGGCCGGCAGCGTGGTGGTCAGCTTCCAGACCAGGTCCGTGGGGTCGAGGGTCAGCTGGGCCATGTCACAGTCCGGCATCCAGTCACCCGCGCAGCCCAGTTCCGAGTTCATGTCGCCGGCGGCCGCGACGGCCCCCGGCTGCTGCGAGGCGTACCCGGCGCTCAGCAGGTGCGTGCTGTTGTCATAGCGGAAGGTGACCGGGCCGCCGGGGTGGCTCAGCGTGATGTTATTGCCGTTCAGCGCTCCGCCCGCACCATAGTTCTCGGTCCACGATCCGTTGAGCGCGGCCTTGAACTCGTAGCTGCCGGCAGGCAGGTCCGCGGTCAGCCGCCAGACCCTGTCGGCCGGATCCAGGGACATGAAGGCGCTCGGGCATTCGGGCTGCCAGTCACCCGGGCATCCCATTTCCGAGTTGAGACTGCCGGCCACGGTAACCGAAGCGGGCTGCGGAAGCTCCCCGGCGACAACTGTGCGGGTCTCGCTGGCCACGTCGCCCGCGCCCGGGACGCTCATCAGCGCCCGGTAGCGGAGCTGGGTGCCGTCCGGCAGGGCCAGCGCTCCCAGATCGTCGACGGTGGTGTAGGCGGGGGAGGAGCTGTCCTCACCGATTTTCGACCATTCGCCGCCACTGATGCTGCGCTCGAAGCGGACGACGTAGTCGGCCTTTTCCGGGCTGGCGACCGCACTGACCTCGACCTTGCCGTTGACGCTGCTTCCCTCCTTGGGGGCCACCAGGCTCAGGACCGGGGCCGGGACGGTACCCGTGCGGGGCTGGCTCACGGAGGTGTGGCCGCCGTTGTCCAGCACCACCGCTCGGTACTCCACAGCAGTTCCGGCCTTCAGCCCGGCGACGTCGTGGAAGACCTGGTAGGGGGCGGTGTCATCGGTGCCGATCGACGCCCAGGCGCCGCCGGCGGTGCGTGCCTGGAAGGTCACCTCGTAGAACGAACTGCCGCCGACGTCGGCTCCGATCCGCAGGCGTCCGTTGTCCCCGGGGGCGGGTGCCGGATCCTGGAGCGCGACGGCGGGGGCCGCCTTGGAGCGCGGGATGCGGCCGGAGGATTCGTACACGACGGCGGAGAGCGGCGGCACCGTCACGGTGAGCTTGCCGTCCGCGTCGGTCCTGGATTCCGCCGGGGCATCCCCGTAGATCCGGCTGAACGTCCGCTTGCCGACATAGGTCGGCACGGCCGCCGTCTGGGGCTGTCCGCTGTTGTTGACCGAAACCACGTACTCGCGCTGGTCCCGGGCGTCGATCCTGGTGAAGGCGTAAATGCCGGATTCTTCGGAGGCGTAGCGGTTCTGGTGGGCGCCGTTCCGCAGCGCCGGGTGTTCCGCCGTCAGCGCGGCGAGGGTGCTGATGCCGGTGTACAGCGGGTGGGCCGGGTCGAAGTTGTCCGTCGCGTGGGTGGCGTCGGTGCCGAGAAGGTCGTCGTCGAGATAGTCCGCGACCTGGCTCGCGAACAGCGTCTGGCGGGAATCCTGGTCCCCGCCCGGGCCGGTGAATCCCTGTTCGTCACCGTAATAGACGACCGGGTTGCCGCGGGAGAAGTACATCAGCTCATGGGCGAGCCGGTCCCGGGCGACGCGTTCGGCGTCGTCCGCCTGAGGGTTGTCGGCCGTGATGAAGCTGCCGATCCGGCCCATGTCGTGGTTCCCCAGGAAGGTGGGCAGCTGGTAGGCGTTGGAGTCCGCATCGGTGTACCAATCGTCCCCGGCGAAAAAGGTCTCCAGGCCCTTCGCGGCCTGGCCCCGGGAGGCGAAGTTGCGTGCGGCGTCCTGGAACGGGAAATCCAGCACGGCCTGCATCTTGTTGCGGGTCGTGAACTGCGAGGTGAAGCTCTTTGACGTGTCGAAGACCTCGCCGAACATAAAGAACTCGTCCTTGCCGTGGGCTTTGGCGTAGTCGAGGACCTCCGGGCCGAACTTCTGCCAGAACTCGTCATTGACGTGCTTCATGGTGTCGATCCGGAAGCCGTCCACGCCGAAGTCCCGGATCCAGTCCTTGTAGATGGCGGCCATTCCGTCGACCACCCGGGGGTGTTCCGTGAACAGGTCATCGAGGCCGAAGAAGTCCCCGTAGAACGAGTTCTCGCCTTCAAACGTGGTGTCGCCGCGGTTGTGATAGAGCGTCGGATCGTTGAGCCATTCGGGGACCTTGAGGTTCTCTTCCCCGGGCGCCAGTTCCGGCGTGTAGGGAAAGGATGTCGCCGCATCCAGGGCCGGGAAGCCCTCCGTGCCGGCGTAGTCGCGGTCGTCAAAGGGGACCCCGGCGGCGGTCAGGTAGGGGTCTGCGTCCTTGGAGATGTAGGCGGCGCGGCCCGCCTCGCCCGCGTAGCCGATGACGTCCGCGGTGTGGTTGGTGATGATGTCGAAGTAGACCTTCATGCCGCGGGAGTGGGCCTCGTCGATGAGCATTTTCAGCTCCTCGTTGGTGCCCAGGTGCGGATCGATCTGGGTGAAGTCGGTGATCCAGTAGCCGTGGTAGCCGGCCGACTTGTCCTCCGGCTGGACCGCTTTGTTCTTGAAGCTCGGGGTCAGCCAGATGGACGTGGTGCCCAGGCCCTGGATGTAGTCGATCTTCTCCCGCAGCCCTTTGAGGTCCCCGCCGTTGTAGAAACCCTTCCGGGTCGGGTCAAAACCGGAGACCATCGGGTCCGGGCCGAGGCCGCCGTCGTCGTTGGCGGTGCTGCCGTTGTTGAAGCGGTCCGCCATCACAAAATAGAAGCGCTCGTCCGTCACGGGGCCGCGGAGCGAGTGGACGGCCGCCGGGTCGTCCGGGGCGGGTGCCGCCTGGGCTGGCTGCATCGGGAGGACGACGGCGGCTGCCGCGGCCACGAGCGCCGCCGTCACGGCCGCTCCGCCGCGGAGGAATACGGTACGCCACTGCCGGTGGCTGGGCGCGGGCGTTTTGCCCATGCTGGTGCTGCGGAATAACACGATGGAGACCTTCCGGTTAGCGACGTTGCCTCTGTGAAGGGAGATGCGGAGAGAGACTACTGAGAGCCAAGTCACAACTGTAAGCGCTTGCACGGAAGTTATTCCAGCGAATGGTCAGAAAATTTTCGGGTCTGCACCGCTGGACATGCCCTCCGGGTGCGGGGGCAGCTGGACATGGTGCCTTATGCCCAGTGTTCGGCGCGAAGACTGGGCATGTCCCCCGCCGGGACCAGCGCGGTGGGGGAAGCCACGTCCAGCCTGCCCACGGCGTCACCGGGCAGTCCGCTCTCCGGATCCAGCGGGTACGTCACCACATCCCCGGAGCGTTCGTGCGCCACATGCAGCCAGCCGTCCCGGACCAGATGATGCCGCGGCCAGTCGCCGCCGCTGGGGACGTCAGCCACCGGCCGGACGACGCTGCCGCCCTCATCCACCTCAAGCACGCTGATCCGGTTGGACCCCCGCACGCCGACGTAGGCGTGCCTGCCGTCCGCGGCGAGGGCAATCTCCGCCGCGGAGTCCCCGGGAAGGGCGCCCGCCGCCGTCGCAGGGACCACTCCGGCCAGGCTGAATGTCCCGGACTCCCGGGACCGCTGCACCACGGCAACCTCAATCGAGTACTCGGTCACCACCAGCACAGTGCCCCTGGGGTGCTGGACAAGGTGCCGGGGGCCGCTGTCCCGGGGGAGGGCCAGTTCGTGGTCCAGCCGGAGCCCCTGCGCGGGCACGTAGTCCCAGACCCGCAGGAGGTCGTGCCCGAGGTCGGTGGTCATCACCCTGCCGTCGTCGAGCATCAGGCTGGCGTGGGCGCGGCTGGGGCGCCCGGCCAGCGTCGAGGCGGCCGCCGCGAACCTTGCCGAGATGCCGCCGTCAGCGTCCAGCTCGTACAGCAGGACCTGGCCGTCGCCCCAACAGGCCACCACGAGGAAGCGGCCCTGCGGGTCGACGGCGACATGGCAGGCGGCCTCTCCGGCCGGCCAGTCACGGCCCAGGGGTTCCAGGCCGAAGTCGCCGGACCGGCGGTATGCCGTGACGGTCTGCGCCGCCTCGCCCACGGCATAGACCACGTCAAGGGCGGGGTGCACCGCGAGGAACGACGGCGAGCCCGCCGCGGCGGCGACCCCCAGCCAACTTAGCGTTCCGTCAGTGCCGGCACGCAGGGCGCCGATTCCGGTGCCGCGGCCGCCGCCATCCGCGGTGTAGCAACCGGTCCAGATCAGCTCGTCCGCGGGGACCGCGTCCGGCGGAACGGGCAGGGAAGCTGCGGCGGTTCGTTGGGTGGCCATGGTGCCATCCTGCCACTTCGATAGCATGAGATTCCGGCACCATCAGCGGAAAAGGGGGCGCATGTCAGCTCTGCCTGCGCCCCGGCCCGCGGTTGTCCTGAGGTTGCGGGCCGCCGGCTGCGTCTTCGCTGAGGAGGAAGCCCTGCTGCTGGCCGCCGCGGCCGCGACCCCGGATCAGCTCGATGCCATGGTGGAGCGGCGCGTTTCCGGACTGCCGCTCGAGCACATCCTGGGCCGGGCGGAGTTTTGCGGACGTCGGATCGCAGTGGATGAGGGTGTCTTTGTGCCCCGCCGCCGCACCGGGCATCTGGTCCAGCAGGCCGCGCGGCTCCTGGCCTGCACCGGCGGCACCGGGCGCGCGCCGGTTGTCGTGGACTTGTGCTGCGGATCAGGGGCGGTCGGAACGGCGCTGGCGGCGCTGGCGGGCCCCCTGGAGCTTCACGCCTCAGACGTCGACCCCGCCGCGGTGCGGTGCGCGGTCCGCAACATCGTTCCGCTCGGCGGTGCCGTGCACGAGGGGGACCTCTACGAGGCCCTCCCGGCGCGGCTGCGCGGGCAGGTCAATCTTCTTGCCGTCAACGCCCCGTACGTTCCCACCGCGGAAATCGGCACCATGCCGCAGGAAGCCCGCCTGCACGAGCCGCGGGTTTCCCTCGACGGCGGCACAGACGGGCTGCAGATCCAGCAGCGGGTGGCCGCCGCGGCGCCGCAATGGCTGGCACCGGGCGGCCACCTGCTGATCGAGACGAGCCGGCGGCAGGCATCGCGGACCGTCGAGCTGTTCATCCGCAACGGACTCACGGCCGTGGTGTCCAGCTCCGGGGAGCTCGACGCCACGGTGGTGATCGGAACAGCCGCGACTGGCGCAACGGCGTGGCCGACAGGCCCGGTGTAGCTAGGAAACCTTGTCGGGATCCACGTTGGTCGCGGCTCCGGCCGGGGTGGCCCCGCCTTCGTCGGACCAGTCCTGCCCGTGCTGGTCGTTCAGCGCCGGGTCGGACTCCACGTCGGCAGCAGCGGAAGCAGCAGACGCGGACGAAGTCCCAAGGTTCACGGTCTCCGGATGCGTGCTGTGCGCGGGGATGCCGACAGGCGCGTCGTCGTCGTTCGGCTTTCCAGCGCCTGCTGTCCCGGCGGGGGAGTTGTCACGGCGGACGGCTGAACCGATGACCGTCCCGGCGCGCCGGGCCGCCTCGCCGAGCTGTTCAGACACCTCGGGTGCCTTTTCCTTTACTGCTTCGGTGGCCGCCGTCACTTTGTCCTGGACCGGCTGGCTTTCCCAAAGGGCCGCCGCCCGTGCTTTGAGCTTCTCGTAGGCTTCCCGCCCGGACCGTGACCCAAGAACGTAGCCTGCGGCGATTCCGGCTCCAAAAAGAACTTTGCCTTTCATGCTGTACTCCTGCTCCTCGGTGATGCTCAAAAAATGTGGTGGTTGTTAAACAGTGGTGAGGCCGTGTGCCAAAAAACCGGCCCCGGGAAGAATCCCGGGACCGGTTTTCGGTCGCGTCAGCTTTAGCGGGCCGAACGCTTGGTGATCATGCCGTAAACGAGCAGGACGATGATCGCACCGCCGATGGCCAGGAGCCAGGTAGACAGCGAGAAGAACTCGTTGATGCCAGTGCCGAACAGCAGTCCGCCAATCCAGCCACCCAGGATGGCGCCGACGACGCCGAGCAGCAAGGTGATGAAAATGCCACCGCCCTGCTTGCCCGGGAGGATTGCCTTAGCGATTGCGCCGGCGATAAGGCCCAGAATCAGAAATGCAAAAAAACCCATTTTTGTTGTTCCTTCTTCTTTCATTGAGGAGACACCCGGGTTGCCGAGTGCGCTTCATCCTTCTGCCCTAATACTAATCATGCTTAGCAAAAAAGAGCCACTCCGTGGCGGTAAGCATTCCGCGGCGCGACGCTATTTAGGCCGCCTGCACCGGCAGGGACGGGTTCAATGTGCGCCGCGCAGTCACCACGCATAATCCTCCGGTGCGGTCCGGTGCCCCGGGAAGATGTGGTCCAACTGCTGGAGCGCGACGGCGTCGAGCGCCAGGTCCAGGGCCCGGAGGGCCGACTCGAGCTGCTCCCGGGTGCGGGGGCCCACAACCGGCGCGGTCACGGCGGGCTGGTGCAGCAGCCAGGCCAGCGCGACGTCCCCGGGATCCCGGGCCAGCTCACTGGAGAAATCCTCAAACTGGCGGATCTGTTCCTGGTGCTTCTTGAGGATCTCGAGGGAACGGCCTTCGGCGCGGCGCACGCCCTCGTGCCCTTTCTTGAGCACCCCGCCCAGCAGTCCACCCTGAAGGGGCGACCAGGGGATAAGACCCAGCCCGTACTGCTGTGCGGCCGGAATGACCTCCAGTTCCACGTTGCGGGTCAGCAGGTTGTAGATGGACTGCTCGCTGACGAGCCCGAAGCTGTGCCGGCGTGCGGCAGCTTCCTGCGCCTGGGCGATGTGCCAGCCGGCGAAGTTGCTGCTGCCCGAATACAGGATCTTGCCCTGCTGGACCGCGACGTCGATCGCCTGCCAGATTTCATCCCACGGCGTCAACCGGTCCACGTGGTGGAACTGGTAGAGGTCGATATAGTCCGTCTGCAGCCGTTTCAGGCTCGCGTCCAGGGCGCGGCGGATGCTCAGTGCGGAAAGCCTGGACTCGTTGGGCCGGTCCGCCATGGTGCCGTAGAGCTTCGTCGCCAGCACGGTCCGCTCCCGGCGCTCGCCGCCCGTGGCGAACCAGCGGCCCAGAATTTCCTCGGTGCGCCCCCGGTGGCCGGAGCCGCCATAGACGTTTGCGGTGTCGAAGAAATTGATGCCAGACTCCAGCGCTGAGTCCATGATGGAGCGGGCATCGGTTTCCTGGGTCTGCGGCCCGAAGTTCATGGTTCCCAGGCAGAGCCGGGAGACTTTCAGGCCGGACCGGCCCAATTGCGTGTATTGCACGCGGTGGTCCTTCGCGGCTTAGCGCTCCAGCCGGAACCCGAGCTTGATGGTGACCTGCCAGTCGGCGACCGCGCCGTTTTCTAGGTGTCCGCGGATTTCCTTGACCTCGAACCAGTCGAGGTTCCGCAGGGTTTTGGCCGCCTCGGCGATGCCGTTGCGGACGGCGGCGTCAACGCCTTCGTTCGACGTTCCGACAATTTCAGAAATGCTGTAAGTGTGATTAGACAACTTCGCTCCTCGTGATCGCCATCGATACCCGGCGGTGGGCCGTTCCTGCAGATTAGCCGACAGATCGCAGCGGGACTAGGGGCCGGAGGCCATGCTTCAGGATCCGGAGACCGGCCCCGGCTCGGGACGCTTGGGCGTCAGCGGCGGGGCGTCAGCGCGCTTCCGGACCCGGCCGACCATCCAGGGAAGAAGGTAGTTGGTGAACCAGGCGAGGTCTCCGGCCCTGCTTTCCCGCCAGGTTCCGGCGGGCATGGGCTTGGGCTCCAGCGGGCTCAGGCTGTGGGGGACGCTCAGGGATTCGAGCACCATGGCCGCGATGGTGTGGTGCCCCATCGGCGAGAAGTGCAGGCGGTCCGGGTCCCACATTCGCGGGTCAGAGAGCTGCCGCAGGGCCCAGAGATCAGCGATCACACCGTGATGGCGCATCGCGATGGTCCGGATGTTCTCGTTGAACACGGCGACCCGTCCGCGGTTATGGCCCAGCAGCGGTGTGTCGCCCCAGTCAGGACCGGTGAACAGCACGATGGTGGCGCCGGTGGCACTAAGCCTGCCCACCGCGGCGTCGAGAGTGGCGGCCAGCCGGTCGGGATCGCTCCGGTGGAAGACAAGGTCGTTTCCGCCGGCCGAGAGTGTGACCAGGTCCGGCTGCAGCGCAATCGCGGGTCCGAGCTGCCGGTCCAGGATCTCGCGCAGGAGCAGGCCGCTGACGGCGAGGTTCGCGTACCGGAAATCGGGTCTTCCCTCGCTGAGTTCCTCGGCGATCCGGTCGGCCCAGCCCCTCATGCCGCCTGGACTCAGCGGTTCCGGGTCCCCGAGCCCCGAGGTGAATGAGTCCCCCAGCGCGACGTAGCGGCTCCACGGCCCCGAATTCCAGGACCCCGGGGCCGGGCCCCAGTTCCGGTCCGGGCCCCGTCGGGGGGCGGGGCCACCTGCGCCGGCCTGCCCGGCGCCAGAATCGAGGAAACCGGCGGCGTTCACACTCCCAGCAATACGCTGAAAATGCAGGCTTCACTAGGTACTTAGGTCCCTAACCGCGGCGGTGCCCCTGGCGGTGCCGGCCTGACGGGCCGCGGCGGCGGGAGCGAGGGAGATCATACCCCGCAGGGCATCGCTGATACATAGGGGGGTATATCATGGAAAGTAGCCCTGTTGATCCCGGAGGAACAAAATGGAACTCGATCCCACCGACATGAAGCCCGTCATCAATCGTCTTCGCCGCGCCCAGGGGCAGCTTGCCGCCGTCACGCGGATGATCGAAGAGGGCCGCGACTGCAAGAGCGTCGTCACCCAGCTGGCCGCGGTTTCCAGCGCGCTGGACAAGGCCGGATTCTCGATCATTGCCACCGGCCTGCAGCAGTGCATGCAGCAGGAGGACCCCAGCCTGGACCGGGCCGAACTCGAGAAGCTCTTCCTCTCGCTCGCCTGAGATCAGCCTGAGCCCCGCCTGAGCCGCCCGCCCACGGCCCCGCGTCCCGCGGGCCGGATGAGCGGGCCGGTAACCGGCCGGAAAATCAGGCTGGCCGGTCCGCCAGGACGTAGGTCTTGAGGTCATCCAGTGTCTGCTGCATGTGCGCGTCCATGGCGTCGCGGGCCTGGTGCGGATCCCGGGTGGCCAGCGCATCCACGATCTTCTGGTGATGGCCAATCGCGTGCGCCTGGATTTCGCGCACCTCGGACGTCTGGGTCCGCCGCTTTTCCAGCACCCGGTGCAGCGGCGCGAACAGGACTGCCACAAAAACATTCTCCGAGGCGCGCAGGATGAGGTCGTGGAAGGCCAGGTCCGCCGCCACGAATGAGGCGACGTCGTGCTTGTCATGCGCCTCGCGCATCGATTCCAGCTCCCCGTAGAGGGTCGTGAGCTCGGAGTCGCTGATCCGGCCCGCCGCGAGCTCGCAGGCGCCCGATTCCAGCATCCGGCGCAGTTCGATCAGCTGCACGGCGGCCGCCGCGTCGTTCTTCCCCTCTGAGGCCGCCCGGAGGACCGCCTCCAGGGAGGCCCAGCGGCTCAGCGGGTTCACGAAGGTCCCGCGGCCGCGCTCGACGCTGAGGATCTGCTGGGCTTCGAGGGTCTTCATCGCCTCGCGGACCGTCATCCGGCTCACCTCATGGCGGGCACTCAGCTCCAGCTCGCCGGGGACGGCGGCTCCGGGCGGGAATTCACCGGCAATGATTCGGTCCAGCAGCTCGTCGGCCACAACGCCGACCAGCGATTTCCTAGCCAATTTTCCCCATTCGCAGTCTCCGGCATGCCTGATGGACAAGTCTACTTGCGCGTCTTTGTGCCGTATGCCACACTAGCATTCAAATGTTAGATGTCAGACATCTTACAAATCCTTTCGCAGCTGAGTTCCCACAATGGAGTGCACGTGCCTTTTGAATCAGAGCTTTTCGAAGCAGAAGTGCTGGCCGCCTTCCCGGCGGAGGTCCGGATTCCCGCCCGGACTGTCGCCGACGCCCTCGAGGCCTCGTCCGAGCCGTCCCCCCGGATCCTGGTGGTGCTCGACGACGACCCGACCGGTACGCAGTCCGTCGCGGACCTGCCGGTTCTCACCCGCTGGGACGTCGCCGACTTCACCTGGGCCTTCAACCACCGCATCAACGGCCGCCGCCAGGACGCCGTCTACGTCCTGACCAACACCCGCAGCCTGGACCCCGCCGAGGCGGCCGCCCGCAACGAGGAAGTGGTCCGCAACGCCCTTGCGGCAGCCGCCCTTGAGGCCGGCGGTGCCGGTTCCAGCGGTGCCGGTTCCAGCCTCCGGCTGGGGTTCGTCAGCCGCAGCGACTCCACCCTCCGCGGCCACTACCCGCTGGAACCTGACACGATCGCGGCAACCGTTGCCGCCGTCAGCGGCGAGGTCACGGACGGTGTTGTGATCGTCCCGGCCTTCCCCGACGCCGGACGCGTGACGATCGGCGGGGTGCACTACATGCGCGGCACCGGCGACAACGCAGGCAAACTCACCCCGGTGGCTGACACCGAATTCGCCCGGGACGCAAGCTTCGGCTTCGCAAACTCCGAACTGGCCAAATACGTCGAAGAGAAGTCCAAGGGCCGCTTCCAGGCCGACTCGGTGATCGTGCTGACCCTGGACGTCATCCGCGCCGCGGGTCCGGACGGTGACCCCCAGATCTCGGCGAAAGCCATCGCGGACGCCATCGACTCCGCCACGGACTCCACCCCGATCGTGGCCGACATCGTGAGCGAAAACGACTTCCGGGCCCTCGCGCTGGGCCTCGAGGAAGCCGAACGCCGCGGCAAGAAACTGCTCTACCGGGTGGGCCCGCCGTTCGTCCGGGGCCGCATCGGCCAGGAAATCCGCACCGAGCTCAGCGGCGAGGAGGCCTACGCGGGCAACACACCCTCCGACGCCGGCGGCCTCATCGTGGTGGGCTCGCACGTCGGTGTCACGACCCGCCAGCTCAAGGTCCTCGTCGACCAGCACAGCGCCGCGCGCATAGTGGAAATCGACGTCGAAAAGCTGCTCGGCGGAAACTCCGAGGGCTACCTGGGCGACATTGTCCGGGAGGTCGTGGAGTCCCTGCACAGCGCCGACGTCATCCTCCACACCAGCCGCCTGCTGATCAAAGCGGACGACGCCGCCGAGAGCCTGCGGATTGCCCGCACCGTGTCCGCCGCCGTCGTCGCAGTGGTAAACCGGACCCTGAAGACGTTCCCGCCGCGCTTTGTTATCGCCAAGGGAGGCATCACCTCCTCGGACGTGGCGGCCCACGGCCTGGAAATCCGCCACGCGATCGTCCGCGGCCCCATGCTGCCGGGCATCGTCAGTCTGTGGGAGCCGGTGGACGGACCCGCGAAGGGCATCCCGTACATCGTCTTCGCCGGGAACGTGGGCGACGACGAGTCCCTGGCCCAGGTCACCCGCAAGCTCAGCAACACCTTCTGATCCCCGCCTTCCCCACATTTCAACGGAGAAAACCATGAACTACAAAGTCACCGTCCTCGGCCTGGGCGCCATGGGACTGCCCATGGCCACCCGGCTGGCAAGCCAGCTCACCGTCCACGGCTTCGACATTGCCGAGCCCCGGCTGCGGCTCGCCGAGGCCGCGGGGGTTCTCACCTTCGCCTCCGCCCGTGAAGCGGCCGAGGGCGCCGACGCCCTGCTGCTGGCCGTGCGCAACGGCGAGCAGCTGGACGACGTCCTCTTCGGCGAGAACGGCGTCGCCTCTGTCCTGAAGCCGGGCGCCGTCGTGATCCTCGGCAGCACCGTGGGCACCGAAGCCATTCCCGCCACCGTCGCCCGGCTCGCGGAATTCGGCGTCGCCCTCGTTGACGCCCCGCTCTCCGGCGGACCGAAGCGCGCCGGCGAAGGAGACCTGCTGATCGTGGTCGGCGCCGAACCCCAGGCGCTGGAAGCGGCCCGCCCGGTCCTGGAACTGCTGGCCTCCACCCTGACCGTTGTGGGGGACAAGCCCGGCGACGGACAGGCCCTCAAAACCGTCAACCAGCTGCTCTGCGGGATCCACATTGCCGCGGCAGCCGAGGCAATGGCCCTCGCGGACGCCCTCGGCCTGGACCAAGCCAAGACCCTCGCGGCCCTGGAAGCCGGCGCCGCCGGGTCCTTCATGCTGTCCAACCGCGGCCCCCGCATCCTCGAGGCCTACACGGAAAACGGCGCGGAGGTCCTCAGCCGCCTGGACATCTTCGTCAAGGACATGGGCATCGTCGGCAAGGCCACCCGCGCGGCCGGCCTCGCCGCACCGGTGGCCGCCGCCGCGGAGCAGCTCTACCTCCTCGGCCAGGCCCAGGGCCTCGCCGCCGCCGACGATTCCGCCGTGATCAAGGTCGTCGCGCCCACGAAGCGCACCGCCTAGTTCCTCCGCAGCACCCAGATTCGCCAAGCCCGACGACGGCGGATCCCCCCTTTCCGCCGTCGTCGTACCAACCCTCCGGCCCCTCCCGGGACCGGCCCGTCAAAGGAGACACCCGATGAGCGCTCTCGCTCTCCTGGCCATAGCCGCAGCAGGCGTTGCCCTGCTGCTTGTGGCCGTCATCAAATTCAAGATCCCGGCCTTCCTGGCGCTGCTGGTTGTCAGCGTCCTCGTGGCCCTGGTGGCGGGAATCCCGCTGCCGGACATCGTCAAGACCGTCACCGAAGGCATGGGCGGCACCCTGGGCTCCGTCGCCATCCTCGTTGGCCTCGGCGCCATGCTCGGAAAGATGATTGAGGTTTCCGGCGGCGCCCAGGCGCTGGCTGGAAAGTTCACCCAGCTGCTGGGACCCCGCCGCGTCATCGCCGCGCTGACCTCCGCGGCCTTCCTGCTGGCCATCCCCGTTTTCTTCGACGTCGGATTCATCATCCTGATCCCGATCATCTACGGCTTCTCCAAGGCCGCCGGGGTCAACCCGGTCAAGATTGGCCTGCCGGTCGGCGCAATCATGCTGGCCATCCACGTGGTTGTACCGCCGCACCCGGGCGTTGTCGGCGGTGCAGGCATCCTCAAGGCGGACATCGGCTGGACCACCATCATCGGTCTCCTGATCTGCATCCCCGTGGGTGTGCTCGGCTACTTTGTGGCCAAGAGGCTCAACCGCCGCGACTACACGATGCTCCCCGGCACCGCGGAGCAGTTCCGCCTCTTCGGCACCGGCAAATCAGAGGTCGAGCAGGACGCAGCGCCCGGCAGCGGCGGCGTTGCTGTCAAGACCACAGCCAAGACCGCTCCCAGCCCGGCCATGATCATCACCCTGATTGTGTTGCCGATCCTGATGATCATGGTGGGAACCGTTGGCGCCGTGGTGCTGCCCAAGGGCAGCCCGGCCGCCGACATTGCGGCCTTCGTGGGCTCACCCCTGATCGCCCTCCTGTCCGCCCTCGGCTTGGCGTACTACTTCCTCGGCATCCGCCGGGGCTGGTCCTCGCAGCACACGGGTGAGGTCATGGACTCCGCCCTCGCACCGACCGCCATTGTGATCCTGGTGACCGGCGCCGGCGGCGTCTTCGGAAAAGTCCTCACCGTCTCGGGCATCGGCAAGGCGCTCGCCGAGGGGCTACAGAGTGTGGGACTTCCGCTGATCCTGATGGCGTTCGTCCTGGCCGCGGTTCTCCGCGCGTCGCAGGGCTCGGCCACCGTGGCCATCATCACCACCGCAGGCCTGCTGGCGACCTCCGTTGCCGACGGCGGATACTCGCCGGTGCAGACCGCACTGATCCTGGTGGCCATCGGCTTCGGCGCGTTCGGCCTCAGCCACATCAATGACTCCGGATTCTGGATCGTCACCCGGTACCTGGGATTGTCGGTTGCCGACGGATTGCGCACCTGGACGGTCCTTACGACCATCCTTGGTGTGGCGGGCTTCGCGCTGACGTTCCTCGTCTGGACCCTGGTGGGAGGCCTGAGCGTCTGATGCGCGTCCGCCTCGACCAGCTAGTGGTTTCTGCCCTCCAGCAGGGATCTGCCGTCCCGGCCTTCACCTGCTACGACTTCACCACGGCGCTCGCCGTGGTGGGGGCGGCGGAGGCGGCCGGCCGCGGCGCCATCCTGCTTGTCTCGCCCAGCACGGCGGCCACGCGGAACGGCCTCCGGCTGATCGCTGCGCTGCGCGGCCTGGCCGACGGGGCCGGTGTTCCGGTCTCCGTGCAACTCGACCACGCCTCGAACCTCCGCGTGATTGCCGACGCCGTTACCGCCGGAGTGGACTCCGTCCTTGTGGACGGATCGTCGCTGGACTACGAAGAGAACATCGCCCTGGTCCGGGCGGCGCGCGCCGCCCTGGATGTGCTGGCGTCGGGTGGCTCCGGCACCGACCCGGAGATCGTGATCGAAGCCGAACTCGGCGGCCTGGCCGGCGACGAGGACAGGGCTTTTGGAGCCGACGCCACGGGCAACGCCCCGGCGGCCGGGACGGCCGGGCTCACCGACTCCGCCCAGGTGGAGGACTTCGTGGCACGGACCGGCGCCCAGTTGCTCGCCGTGGCCGTGGGCAACGTCCATGGCAAGTACAAGGGGGAGCCGGAGCTGCGCTGGGACGTGCTGCAGGACATTGCTGTGCGGACCCGCGTTCCCCTGGTGCTGCACGGGGCCTCCGGAATCCCTGCCGCCGAGCTTGTGAAGGCCGCCGCCATGAACGTGGGCAAGGTCAATTTCAACACTGAGCTTCGTACCGGCGTTCTTGAAACCCTCGAGACACGCACGGCGGCGCACCGGACGGACGGCGAAAACCTTCAGGGGCTGCTGGCCGACTGGGACGCATCGGCCGGGGCTTTCGCGGCAACGGCCCTGGCGACGCTCTCGCGCTAGTCACCAACAGGCAGGAAATGGCGGGAGGCCAGGATCAGACCATGATCCTGGCCTCCCCCGTTTCTGCGGGACCGACGGCACTGGCCGCCGGCCCGGACAAGGCCGACAATGGGGGCAAACACGGCAACGATCACGCGAAGCCGCCCAGGCGGGCGCGTCGGCAGGTCCCGAGGGGGCTCCATGGTTCCACGGCAGCACGCAGGGGGAGGCCAAGCCCTGCGGCCGGACCGTGACCCGGTGATAGATCTCACCAGGTTCTTCTGCCTTGCACTCGTGGTGGTGGCGCACACCATGATGGTGAGTCCGGTGCTGCACCCGGACGGCACCGTGACCTCCCACAACACGCTCGGCAACCAGCACTGGTTCGAACCGGTGGTCTGGGTCCTGCAGGTCATGCCGCTCTTTTTCGTGGCCGGGGGCATCACCGGGCTGCAGTCCTGGCGCCGTCTCCGCGCCCGGGGCGGCAGCGCCTTCGACTTCATGCAGACGCGGATGCTGCGGCTCCTGCGCCCCGCTGCTGTGCTGCTCGCGATCATGTTTACCGGGCTCTGGGCTGCGCGGTTGACCGGGGTGGACCCGCAGGTCATCCAGTTGCTGGCCTCCGGAGCAGGCATGCCGCTGTGGTTCCTGGCAGCCTATCTCGCGGCGCAGCTGAATCTCCCGCTGCTGGCGCGCCTGCACGCCCGGGCGCCCTGGCTGACCCTGGCGGTTCTCACATCGCTGGTGGTGACGGTGGACTGCCTGCGGGGGACCGTGCCGCAACTGGCGTACCTGAACATGGTCTTCCTGTGGTGCGCCGTGCAGCAGCTCGGGTTCTTCCTCGCCGACGGCAGACGGGTGACCCCGGGACGTCCCGCGCTGGCGGGCATAATCCTGGGCAGCAACCTTGTCCTGGGCCTGCTCGTGTGGCTGGGACTGTACTCCGGGAACATGCTGGTGAACCTCAACCCTCCCAATCTGACTCTGTTGCTGCTGGGGGTCTCGCAGGCCGCGGCCCTGCAGCTCTTCCGGCCCGTGCTGACGGAGCTGGGGTCCCTCGCATGGGTGCGGCGGTTCCTTGGAGTCGCCGGGCGGTGGTCGATGACCGTCTACCTCTGGCATTTGCCCCTGCTCGCAGCAATGTCCGGGCTCCTGCTGCTGACCGACTTTCCGCAGCCTGCGGGGGGAAGCGCCGCCTGGTGGTGGGGGCGGCCGCTCGTGCTGCTGGCCTTGATCGGCCTGCTGCTGCCCGTACTGGCGGTCTTCGGCCGGCTCGAGGAACGCCCGACGGCGCCCGCCACCGCCCGGTCCCGCCCGGCGGCCGCCGTGGCGACGGCCGCCGTCGTCGTCTATGTTCCGGTAGCCGACGCCGCACTGAACGGACTCACCCTGGGACTGCTCGGCGGGGGAACGTTGTGCTTCACGCTCGCGGTCCTGCTGCTGGGGCGGATCCCGGCCCGGTTCGTGGCCGATTCGGGCCGCGGCGGATCGGGTCCGCCATTGCCACGCCCGCCATTAAGTGCCAATGTCGAACCATGACGGAGAACTCGGCAGCCACTGAAGACACGTTCAGCCCGAACGTAGCCACCACCCGGAATGATGAGCTGCACCGCTACGAGCTCCACGTCGGTGAGAAACTGGCCGTCGAGATCCGCTTCATCGACGAGCCCGGCCACATCGACTTCATCCACACCGATACCGCGGAGCAATTCCAGGGCCAGGGCCTCGCCAAGGTGCTGGCCCACTTCGCGCTGGACGATGTTGTGGCGTCCGGCAAGAGGATCATCCCGAACTGCCCCTTTATGTACCGTTACCTGCGCCGGCACGACGCCTACAACCAGTACATCGACTGGCCGGAGCAGCCCCCGGCCGGAGCCTGACCCCCTGGCCGGCGGCCGGTCTGGACGGTCGGGTCCGCTTGTGACCGGGGCTACAACCTAATAAAGTCATTAGCAGAGTTATGCAGTTGGCTCTTGGACGTGTCCCTTTGGAGAACCCCGTGAACCATAAACTGCGTGTGCTTGTCCGTGTGGATGTCAATCCCGGACTCGTGACCCTCGAAGTCACCGGCTGCCTTACCCAATCAGACTTTCCCGCGCTGCTGCACATCATGCGGCGCGCGGGGCGCCTCGGCGCAGGGACCGATGTCCTTGTTGACCTTCACGGTTCGTCCCATCTGGACCCCGAAATCCTCCTGCAGCTGAGGTCCATCGCTGACGCCGGCGTCGCCGTCGCGCCCGGCGCCGCGGCTGGAGAAGAGCCGTTCCGCGTCAGGCTGGCGGAACCAGCGGACCTGCCGATCTGCCTGCTGCACGTGGGCTCGGAAGGCGAGGTCCTAGCCGGTCTTGAGGTGGAGCTCGCGGCGGTACCGCCGCTTGACGTCGCTGGATCCCTCCCGGACGGCCTGGCTGACCTCTCCTCCGGCATCCCGGCCGGGGAGCAGCTGGATTCGGGGCTGGACGAGGCCTGCAGCCCGACTCCCGCCGAGCTCAACACCATCAACGGCCTGGAACTCTCCGAGTACTTCGAGGGAACCCTTGACCCTGCCGCCACCGTCCGGGCACTGTCCGACGCGGCCCTGGGCCAGCTGGCCGATGCCCTGTACCGGCACCTCGATACCAGCAGCCCGTCCTTCGGCGCGCACACCTGGTACGAGCTGGCCACCGAAGAGCTGCAGAACCGTCACCTGGGCGGTGCGGCCGATCCCGCGGAGGATGAACTCGCCGCGGGCACGGCCCTGGCGTGAGGCCAGGGGAGCCGGGCTAAGCTGGCGCCATGACTGAACAAACCGCGGCGCCGGCCGGCACCACGGCCCTGGTTACCGGAGCAACCGCCGGGATCGGTGCCGAATTCGCCCGCCAGCTCGCCGAGCAGGGCCACAATGTGATCCTCGTGGCCCGAGACACTGTCCGGCTGCAGGCCAAGGCGCAGGAACTGGAGAATCAGTACGGCGTGCGCGCAGAGGTACTCGCCGCCGATCTCGCGGACGACGCCGGGGTCGCGGCCGTCGTCGCCCGGCTCACGGATCCGGCGCGTCCGGTGGACATCCTCGTCAACAACGCCGGAATGGGCCTGCTGCGGTCCTTCGAGGAGAACGGCATCGCGGAGGAGGCCAGGCACCTCAAACTGCACGTCGAGACCGCCATGCGGTTGACGCATGCCGCCCTGCAGGGCATGCTCAGCCGGCGCTCCGGCCGGGTCATTAACGTCGCCAGCGTGGCGGCGTTCCTTCCCCGGGGAAGCTACTCTGCGGCGAAGGCATGGCTGGTCAGCTTCTCCCGCTGGGCCAACCTCGCCTACTCCAACCAGGGCGTCAACGTGACCGCGGTCTGTCCCGGGTTCACCCACACCGAGTTCCACGACCGGATGGGCATGGACAAAACGGTGACGCCGCGTTGGATGTGGCTGCGGGCTGAGCGCGTGGTGCGTGAAGGCCTCGCCGACAACGCAAAGGGCAAGGCCGTCTCCATCCCCACCAAGCGTTACAAGGTACTGACCGCCGCCGGCCGGGTCCTCCCGGACCGGCTCGTGGCCGGGCCGCCCCGCCGCGCCAAATAGCCGGCGGTGATTCGGGCGATCAGGGGGCATCCTCGGTGATCCGGACCGCCAGCATGCAAGTGGTCAGCCCGTCCAGGGTGTCGAGGCGGACGTTCAACAGCCGCGACATCAGGGCCAGCCGCTTGCTCAAGGTATTCCGGTGGATATACAGCGCCTGGCAGGTCCTGGACGGCTGGGCATCGTGCTCAAGGTACGCCCGGAGCGTGGGCAGCAGCTGGCCCTTGCTGGCCCGGTCGTAGTGGAGGAGCGGAGCGAGCAGATTCTCCGCAGCGGCGTGGGCGCCGCTGCCGGCGGTCGCGACCACGAGGGCCCCAATGCTCATGGGAGCCGCGATGGCGGGGGCCTTGACCTCCCGGACAAGGCGCTGGGCGTGTGCCAGGCCGAGCCTCAGCTCATCCACGCTGCGCAGCGGCCCCTTGATCACCAGGGGGAGCCCGGGAACCATCCGCCCGAGCGAGTCCAGCAGCCGGTCCGGGATCACGCCCCAGTCCGCGGCGGTGTCCGTCCGGGCCTGCGCGAGGGCATAATAAGCGCCGCGGTAGGTGAAGACGTGGGCGTTGTTCAGGTGCTCCTGCACCGCCAGCCGAATCCGCCAGGCGTGTGGCAGCTGGCTCTTTTCCGGCTCGGCCACCACCAGGAACGTGGGTGCGTGTGGGTCCAGGCCCGTGGTCCGGAAGGTCCGGGTAAGCTCCTTCAGGGCCACCCCCTGCCAGTCTTCCAGCTGGTGCATCAGCCGCTCCAGCTTGGCCTGGTGCGGGACGCTGGTCTTGAAGGCGCTGTTGAGTTGCATGGCAAGAATGGATGACGCCGGCCCGATCAGGGTAGCGAGCGGCTCGCCGGTTGTCCCGCCCCGGACTACCAGTTGAAAGTGGTCCGTTCCGCCGGTGGGGAGCGCGAAGCTGGACCCGCGGGCGCCGCGCGCATCGCGGCGGAGGTCCTCGGCTGTCCAGCGTGAACTGGCCGGCCAGCAGCTGATCAATGCGCCGGTGGTGTCGAAAATGGCACATTGGCCGCCTGCCGCGGCGCCCACCTCCGCCAGCACGGCCCCTAGTGATCCGCCGGACCGCGCGGCCTTGGCGCACAAGTCGGCCAGCTCCCATGATTGCCGGGTGAGGGCAAACCGCTCGGCCTCGAGGACGCTTGTGACGAAGCGCTGCAGCTGCAGGGCCGGAACAACGCTGGGAACCTCCAGCAGGGGAATCCCGTGGGCCTTGGCCGCCTCCACAAGCGGGGTGGGAATCAGCCGGTGGGCCACTCCCGTGACGAAGGCGATGGCGCAGACGGGGACGCTGGCCAGCCGTTCGACATAGGCGTCCCAGGTCCGCTGGTCGAAGAAGTTGAAGCCGATTCCGTGGGTGATCAGCAGGCAGTTGGCGCCCAAGAAAGGGGTGGGGTCCAGGAACTCTGCAGGGGCGCTGTAGCTGATGGACGTCGCCAGGCTCTTCGCCGTGGAAGGGGTATGAAGCCTGAGCTGGAGCGAGTCCTCCGCCAACAAATCCTGGACTCTCATCATGCCCTTCCGGTGCGCCGTCATCCTTTGAAGCGGTGTGCAGACTGCACACTTGCTTACAAAGTTAGTGGACACCTGCCCACTATGTAAGGTGCGGGTCAATCCCTAATGTTGAACGCATGAAGAATGTTAATGTGGGCAATGTCACAGCCAACATCGAGATAAATTCGGACATGGGCGAAGCGTTCGGGCTGCACAGCTTCGGCAACGATCTGGCACTGATGGAAATCATTGACGTGGCCAACGTGGCCTGCGGTTTCCACGCCGGGGACCCGGACACCATGGAAGAAACGGTCGCGGCAGCAAAGGCACACGGCGTGCGGGTCGGCGCGCACCCGGGCCTGCCGGACCTGACCGGCTTCGGGCGCCGGGAAATGAAACTTACTCCCGCTGAGGTCGAGTCCATCATCCTGTACCAGACGGGCGCCCTGGTGGGCTTCCTGAAGAAGGCCGGACTGGAACTCAACCACATCAAACCCCATGGCTCCCTGTACGGGATGCTCTCGCGGGACCCCGAGCTGATGAGATCCGCCGCGAACGTCGCCGCACTGTACGGAGTTCCCATCTTCGGGCTCGCCGGAACGGCACACGAAAGCGTTTGTGCAGAGATGGGGGTGCCATTTGTTGGCGAGCTATACGTGGACCTGAACTACAACCCCACCGGCCAGCTCATCATCCAGCGCCGGCCAGAGGCCACGGACCCCGCCAAGGCCGCCGAGCGCGTGCGCCGGGTCCTCAACGACGGACTCGTGGAAACCTCCGACGGCTCTACCGTCAGCATCAATTTCACCAGCATCTGCGTCCACTCCGATGCCGCCAACTCGCCGGCCGTGGCGCAAGCCGTAAGGGCAGCCCTGGACGGCCGGTAGCCCATGATCTGCCATGCACTGCCCTACCCAACGCAACTGAAAGGCACCCCATGTCACACCAAGTCACCTCGCCGCTTCCCGGTGTGTTCTACCGCAAGCCCGGCCCCGACAAGGATCCCTACGTGCAGGAAGGCGACCACGTCGAGGCGGGCCAGACCATCGGCGTCGTGGAAATCATGAAGCAGTTCAGCGAAGTCAAGACTGAAGTGTCCGGGAACCTGGTCAAGTTCGAGGTGTCGGATTCTGGCACGGTCAACCCGGGTGACGTCATTGCAGTGATAGAGGAAAAACCATGAGGAAACTGCTCGTAGCCAACAGGGGGGAGATCGCAGTACGGATTATCCGCACGGCCCGTGAACTGGGGATCCCCACGGTGGTGGTGGCCAGCGAACCCGATGTCGACGGACTGGCGGCGCGCCTGGCGGATGAACACGCGGTCATTGGTCCAGCCCCGGCCAGCCAGAGTTATCTGGACCATGCAGCCGTCCTGAAAGCAGCAGCAGACTTCGGCTGCGATGCAGTGCATCCCGGCTACGGCTTCCTGTCCGAGAACGCAGTCTTTGCCAGAGCGGTCATGGACGCGGGCCTCATCTGGGTGGGTCCGTCTCCTGAAGCCATCGAGCTGATGGGGGACAAAGCGCGGGCCCGGCAGGCTGCCGAGGCGGCGGGAGTTCCCACCCTGCGGGGAACACACGGCGAGGCCCCCACCGGCGACGCGCTGCTGGAAATCGCAGCCGAGATCGGCTACCCCCTGGTGGTCAAGGCGGCCGCAGGCGGCGGCGGTCGCGGAATCCGGCTCGTGACGCGGGCGGAAGACCTGGCCTCGACCGTCGAAGTGGCGCAGGCCGAAGCGGCCGCAGCATTTGGCAGTGCCGCTGTCTACCTGGAAAAGTTCGTGGAACGCGCCCGGCACGTTGAGGTCCAGATTCTCGGCGACGGCACCAATGTGGTCCATCTCGGCGACCGGGACTGCTCGATGCAGCGGCGGCAGCAGAAAATCCTGGAGGAATCACCGGCCCCGGACCTGCCGGACGCCGTCCGGCAGCACATGCTGGAGTCCTCCGTTGAGCTCGCCCGGCAGTGCCACTACAAGGGGCTGGGCACGGTCGAGTTCCTTTACGACGCGGTCAACCACGAGGTCTCCTTTATCGAGATGAACACCCGCCTCCAGGTGGAGCACCCCGTCACCGAGATGGTCACCGGCCTTGACCTGGTCCGAGAACAGTTGCTGATTGCTGACGGGGAGCCGCTGCGGATGCGGCAGGAAGACGTCGTCTTCCGCGGCCACGCCTTCGAATTCCGGCTCAACGCCGAAGACCCGTCCAAGGGATTCATGCCCAGCCCCGGGCTGCTGGAGCGACTCGATTGGCCGGGCGGCCCCGGAGTCCGCATCGACTCCGGCTTCGTCGCCGGATCCACCGTGATGCCTTTCTACGACTCGCTCCTGGCAAAGATCATTGTCTGGGACGAAACCCGGGACGAGGCAATCGGCAGGTCCATCCGCGCCCTCGACGAGATCACGATCGAAGGCGTCTCCACCACGATTCCGCTCCTGAGCGCCGTGCTGCACCGGCCGGAACTGAAAACCGTGGAACACCACACCAAGTTCATCGAGACCTGCCCGGAGATCCTGGGGGACCTGTCATGACCGATACCGTGGGTGCCGGCTCGCTGAAAGGCGCGGCGCGCTACACCTGGGGTGGCGATGAGTTCCTCTTCGTGGAAATCTCCGAGGCGATGAGCCTGGCCGCCAACTTCAAATCCAACTCGATGGCCACCAGGCTCGGCGGCCGGGCGATATCCGGCGTGACCGAAATCTGTCCCGCCAATGCGTCGCTGTTGGTTCGTTTCGACCCCGATGTGCTGGGCGCCGAGGAACTGGAAGCCGCAATGCGGGAGATCGAAGTCGAAGTGGACAACGCCTCCCACCCGGTGCTGGACACCCGCCTTATCGAAGTGCCGGTCTGGTACGACGATCCCTACACGAGGGAAACCGCTGCACGTTTCCGCAGCGGCCACCAACGGCCCGAAGGGACCGACCTGGATTTTGCGGCCGAGGTCAACAACCTCTCCGGTGCTGCGGAGTTCATCAGGCGCCATCACAGCAGTCCCTGGCTGGTTTCCATGGTCGGGTTTGTCGCGGGTCTGCCGTTCATGTTCCAGATGGTGCCCCGCGAGCAGCAGCTCGAGGTACCGAAGTACCTGAGCCCGCGCACGGATACTCCTCCCCTCACCGTCGGCCACGGCGGGTGCTTCGCCTGCATCTACTCCGTCCGGGGCGCCGGCGGCTACCAGATGTTCGGCATCGCGGCGGCTCCGATCTTCGACCCGGCGCAGTCCCTCGCGGACTTCAAGGACTTCATGGTCTTCTTCAAACCTGGCGACATCGTCAAGTTCCGCCCCATCGATGAGGACGAATACAAGGTCATCAAGGATCAGGTGGAAGCGGGCACCTTCGTCTACAAGCAGGTGCCGGTCACGTTCGACTTGGCCGAGGCCCTCGGCGACCCCGAAAGCTACAACACCAAGCTATTGGAGAACCTCAATGACTCTTGAGATCTTGGAACCCGGCCTGTCAACGACGGTCCAGGACCGGGGAAGATTCGGCCACTACAACGTGGGAATCCCGCAGGGCGGCTCTATGGACCAGCTCTCCGCGGAGATCGTGAATGCCCTGGTGGGCAACAGCGTCGAGGAAGCGGTGCTGGAGTGCACCTACCTGGGCCCGAAATTCCGCACCTCCGAACCAGCGGTCATTGCCGTGGGCGGCGCCCCGGTGGACGTGAAAGTCAACGGGGCCGCCGCTCCGCAATGGGAAGCCATCGAATTGGCCGCCGGGGACGAGGTGTCTTTCGGCTTCCTGAAGGGCGGCACCCGCTACTACGTGGCAATCCGCGGCGGTATCGACGTGCCCCTGGTGCTCGGCAGCCGCTCCACCTATGCCCTGGGTGCCCTGGGCGGCTACCTGGGGCGCAAGCTCGCCGCCGGCGACGAGGTGCCGGTCGGTGACACGGCCGCCGGGGAAGTCCTCGCCGGAATCGCCCCGGAATTGCGGCCGGCGTTTCCGGCCGAAATGGAGATACGGGTCCTGTTGGGCCTCTACGACCACCGACTGACCGAGTCCGGACTCGCGACCCTGCTGGACTCGACCTGGACCCTCACCCCGGTGGCCGACAGGACCGGCCTGCGGTACAGCGGTCCGAAGATCGAATGGAAGGCGCGGGAGCAGCCCTTCGGCGCCGGCTCCGATCCGTCCAACATTGTCGACGCCGGATATGCGGTGGGTTCCATCCAGATCCCCGGCGGCAACGAACCGATCGTCCTGCATCGTGACGCCGTGTCCGGGGGAGGCTATGCCATGGTCGCAACCGTGATCAGCGCGGACATGGACCAGCTCGCCCGCAGCGCCCCCGGCACCAAGACGCGTTTCGTCGCGGTGACCATGGAGGACGCCGTCGCGGCCCGGGCGGAAGGCAAGGCCCTCCGCCGGTCCATCTGGGGATAACCAACCCATAGCCCCCGTGGCTCCCGCCACCGGCTCCATAAATGCATTATCACAACACCAGAGGTGTCGCTTTGTCGTACTCAAATCTAGTAATGCCCGTGGATCAGCGGGTCGGCAAATGGTCGCTGACCATGGCCTGGTGGGCCCTTTTCTCGGCAATGTTTTGGATCTACGTTGCCGTCGCCTCGGCCGGTGCCGTGGGGGTACCGAACACCATCATTGGCATGGTCCTCACCATCGCCACCTACGGGATCATCAACCTGGTGCTTTCCCGCTACGCTGCCCGGACCGGACTGACGGTGAGTGTTTTCTCCCGGACCCTGTTCGGGCTGCTGGGCTCGGCGCTCGCGTCACTGATCTTCGCGGCCACGGCGATTTACTACGCCGTCTTTGAAGGCTCCATCATCGCCGTCGCGTTCCACGAGTATTTCGGCGGCGACATCCTGATCTGGTATGCCGCCGTCGTGATCTACGCCATTCCGCTGGCGGTAGGCGGCGTCCAGCACTGGCTGGACCGGCTCAACGGGTTCCTGCTCCCGTTCTACTTCGCGGGGCTCATCGCCGTCGTCATCGCAGCGACGCTCATCCGCGGGGTGCCCACCAACTGGATCGGTGAGGCCGCTGCCAGCTCCGCCCTGCCCGGCTGGCTGACGTCCTACCTGATCTACATGGGCGTCTACATCATGATGATGTACACCTTCGACTACGCCCGGATGGGCAAACGCGAGGACCGCAAATTCCTCGGGAGCGTCACCTTCGGCTGGGTGTTCTACGCCTTCACATTCGGGCTGAACGGCCTGGTTGGCATCTACATCATGAGCGCCTGGGGCCTGGAGGCCTCCGAGACGGGCGTGGTCACGGCGTTCATTTCTTCGCTGGGAATCTGGGGTGTGCTGGTCATCTTCATCTCCCAGACCCGCATCAACACGGCCAACTACTTCCTCGCGTCGACAAATCTCTCGGCCTTCGCCCACCGCGCATTCGGCCTCAATCTGCCGCGGTATGTCTGGGTGATCGTCTCCGGCGTGCTGGCCTACCTGCTGATGCTCACGGACGTGCTCAGCTACCTGCTCAAGGCGCTCGCCTGGCAAGGCGTCTTTGTCACCGCCTGGGTGGCGATCGCGCTGACGTATATTGCCATCAACTGGAAAGAGGAGCGGTACCTCCCGGAAGTCCGGCCCGGCCGGCTGAAACCCGTCACCGCCGGAGCCATCGCCTGGCTGGTCGCCTCCGCCACCGGCATCCTGCTGACCGAGCAGACGGCGCTGCCCGTGGTCTCGCAGCTCACCCCGCTGATCACCATGGCACTCGCCGCCGGCCTGTACTACGCCGCGTACAAAATCTCCCCGCCGCCGGTCATGGACGGGCAAAAGGACCTCACGCCGGAGGAACACGCCGAACTCCAGGCTGCAGAACCGCAGTAGCCGGACGGCATCCGCGGCCGCTCGCCTCTTGTTCCGCTGAAGAGGGGAGCGGCCGCACGAGCCGTCGCCCCGGCGGCGGGGACCATTACCGCCGACGGCGGATCAGGACGACGACGAGGATGCCCGTCAGGGCGCCCAACATTGTCTCGACGGCCCGTTCGGTCACCAGCACCCGGGGGTCCGAGGGAGCGGCGAGCTGCGTCATCAGCAGGATCACGGGAGTGAAGGACACCATGGCCAGCCCGTAGTGCCTGGTCATGAACAGCTCAGTGGTGAACTGCAGGACGATCACCAGGAGGACCAGGACGGCTGCCTCGTGGCCGGGGAACGCACGGAGGGGCGGGAAGGCCCAGGGAAACAGCACCACGGCCACCACCACGAGCCCCGCCAGGGTGCCGACAATCCGGTGCAGGCCGCGGTACACGCTGCTTGGCATATCCGCCCCCGCCAGCGGGACGGCGGCGGCGGCCATGGCCCAGTGCGGGTGCCCGCTTCCGCTGAGGACCCCGACTGCGCCGGCCGCCCCGACGGCAGTGAGGTACCGGGCCGCATGGATCCCGGCTGCCCGGCCTCGGCCTCCGCGCAGCGGCGGGATCTCCCGTTCCGCGCCGCGGTCCCAGACGCGGCCCCGCGCCCAGCCGCCAAACCCCACCATCATGGAAAAAACGGCGGACAGGGCACCGATCAGAACCGCGGTGTGCCAATGCACGGTAGTGGGG
The DNA here is from genome assembly GCA_034376805.1 of Arthrobacter sp. Taxonomy (GTDB): domain Bacteria; phylum Actinomycetota; class Actinomycetes; order Actinomycetales; family Micrococcaceae; genus Arthrobacter. Next base: position 59,480 of record JAXMJF010000041.1, on the reverse strand, counting down.
ATGGACGCGCACGCACCCAGGGCCAGGATGCCGACGGCCAGACCGCCCACCAGCAGGAAGGCAGCCTGACCCTGGTGCTTGAGTCGCAACTGATGCGGCTCCGTCCGGCCGTACATGCCGGTCAGGGCGCCAAACACCGCGTAAATGACCAGGTCCGGGCGGCCCGCGGCGAGGAGCGCGAGGGACGGAACGGCCACGCTGACGGCCACGCGCACAGCTGAGACTTGGTCTTTGTTGGCCGGAGCCAGGCTGTGGAGGCTGCGGATATGCCCGCGAAGGGACTGCACGGGCGCCTCCTCTTCCGGGCCTTGCCGGACGTTTTCTTGCCCGGCCGGTCGCCGGACACGCCTAAGGCCTGCTCTGCGTGCTTCCCCCAATGGGTAATCACGCAAGGCAGGCCTCAATGGGCGGGACTTCGCTACAGAATCCGGATTAGCCGGCTGGGCTCAAGATGAAACCCGGCCGGGCTGCCAGAGGCAAACTCAGGCTCCGGCCGGAACCTTTTCGGCGTCTCGGGCCGCCGTCGAACCGGCGGCGGCATCCGCCGGCGCCGAGGCATACGGCATGTCCATTTCCACCAGGTCGATCAGCGGGTTCTCGTCCTGGTTCGCAACGATTTCCTTGGCCTCGGCCTGGGTGTCCACGCTGGGCATGGAGCCCGGCAGCGGGCGCTGGGCCGATTCCTTGAGGAAGTAGATCGCAACGGCACCGATCGCCGAGGTGGCCATCAGGTAGTAGGCCGGCATCATGTCATCGCCGGTGGCGCCGATGAGGGCGGCAACGATGAAGGGTGTGGTGCCGCCGAAGATGGCCACGGAGAAGTTGTACGCGATGCCCATGGCGCCGTAACGGCTCGCCGTCGGGAACTGTGCCGGCAGGGCCGAGGCCAGGTTGGCCACATAGAAGGTCACCGGGAAGGCGATCAGGCCCAGGCCCAGGAGGGTGGACCAGATTTCTCCGATGCCGATCAGCATAAATGCCGGGGTAGCCAGGATTACGGTGCTGAGTGCGCCGATCCACAGCACGGGGCGGCGTCCGATCCTGTCGGAAAGCTTGCCGGTCAGCGGAATGCACAGGCTCATGATGACCAGCACGGGGATGGTCAGCAGGGTGCCGTGCACGGGATCGTAACCCTTGGACTCGGTGAGGTACGTCGGCATGTAGGACGTCAGGGCGTAGCCTGCGGTATTCGCGGCCGCCACCAGGATCATGGCGACGATGAGGGAACGCCAGTAAGCCTTGACGATGCCCACGGGGCCCTTGGAAGCGGCGGCGTCGGAGGACGTGGCATCCTTCGCGTTTTCCTCCTGGGCGTCCAGGGTGGCCTGGAACTGCGGGGATTCCTCGATCTTGTTCCGGAAGTAGACCGCGATCAGGCCCAGCGGACCGGCAATGAGGAACGGGATCCGCCAGCCCCACTCCTCCATGGCGCTCTGGCCAAGGGTCAGCTGCAGGACGGAGACGAGGGCGGCGCCGAGGGCGAAGCCGAGGTAGCTGCCCATGTCCAGGAAGCTGGCGAAGAAGCCGCGGCGCTTGTCCGGGGAATATTCGCTCACGAAGGTCGTGGCACCGGCGTACTCGCCGCCGGTGGAGAAGCCCTGGACGACCTTGAGGAGCACCAGCAGGGCAGCAGCCCACATGCCGATCTGCGCGTAGCCGGGCAGCAGGCCCACGGCGAACGTGCTCGCAGCCATCAGCATCAGGGTCCAGGCGAGGACCTTCTGGCGGCCTACCTTGTCGCCGAGCCAGCCAAAGATGACTCCACCCAGCGGGCGGGCAATGAAGGTGGCGGCGAAGGTTCCCAGCAGGAACAGGGTCTGCACGGACTTGTCCGCTTCGGGCAGGAACACCGGACCCATGGTGGTGATCAGGTAGCCGAACACGCCGACGTCGTACCATTCCATGGTGTTACCCACGATGGTGCCGCCGAGGGCTTTCTTAAGCATCGGTTTGTTGACGACGTTGACGTCGGACTCTTTGAGTCGACGGCGCGTCCGCAGCTTTGGTTTCTTCGCACCGCTGGGTGCAGCTTGGTAGGTTCCGCTGGCGTTCATCACGCCTGCTGAAGAGTCGGTCGTGCTTCGGTCTTTGGGCATTTGGGCCGCTCCTAAGGGGGTCATTTGCTTGCGACTTGTAGCTGCCCCGCTCTGGGCAGACCCTAAATTTTACGCGATCTCTATGGTTTTTCCGAGTTTGGTGCCGTATGATCCCGTGTTTCGGCCCTGATCCGGGTCCTATCGGCGGTTTTCTTTTCCGCGGTTTCACCGCGCCATTGCTGGGAAACGCCGGTCTACACCGGGGGGTGCGGAAACTTTTTCGCCGGAGGGCCCCCAGCAGCCGGAAATCCGGGCCAAATCGCACTCCCGGGGCATGCCCGGATCGCCCGCCGGGCGGCCCCTCCGCACCGTGAAAAAGGGGGTACCCAAGGTATCCGGAAAGCGCTTAGGGTTGTCATCAGCGCAGTGCTGATGACGAGCCACACAAGGAGAACAGTCCATGACTGGCAAAGAGACCAAGAAGAGCGGCAGCAGCGGGGCCGAGGGGGACGACAAGTCCCAGGACAAGCAGGGGCAGGGGAAAGGCATCAAGTCGCGCCTCACGGACGCCCAGCGGGAGATGCTCGAGAGCAAGTCGCGCGGCGGCGCCGCCTCACAGAGTGTCGGCCACAGCCACAAGCCCACGCATGTCAGCGGCAAGCAGGGCCCTGCGGAGAAGAAAGTCCGCTGGTAGTCCTACAGACATCGTTCGCCGGCAGACCTACGATAGTTGGAGACTTCGTTTCACAGCTTATTTCGACGACGTAATTCGACAGCGGAAGGAAGAGCAATGGCGGAACACCAGTTCGGAGACGAGATCGATCCTGAGGTTGCCAGTCATCTAGCGGAGTCCATAGACGAGGCGCCCGGGCCGGAAACCAAACGCCCTGCCCCGCCCACCGCAGCCGAGGGCAAGCAGTGGCCGGACGGGAGCGGCAAGCACCGCCATCCCAAGGAGCACGACGTCCAGCATGGCCGGCTGGGTCACGAGGCCGCGGTGAACGCGGTTCACCGGATCACCCCGCCGGACACCCCGCACTCCTCCTGAACCAACGCCGGCGCCTGTGCCGGCCGGGAGCCCGGGACGGCCTGCAACGGTCGCCCGGGCTTTTCACTGCCTTCCCACCGCCGTCAGTCCGATTCCATCACCACGTCCTCCGGATTCTTATCCAGCCGCCAGCCGCGCCACACCGGGTGCCGGAGCTTGCCGCTGCCGGTCCATTCCCCATACGTGACCTCCCCGACGAGCTTGGCGCTCACCCAGTGCGCATCCGAGGCGTCGGCCGCCGGCACCTCCTCGAACGGAGAGGTCTTCCGGGGCAGGGCATCGAGCTGCTGGCGGAGTTCCTTGAGCTCCCGGGCGCTGAATCCGCTGCCGACGCGTCCGACGTAGCGCAGTTTGGAACCGGCCGGGATCCCCAGCAGGAGTGAGCCGACGGACTGCCCGCGCTCGCCTTTGCCCGGCCTCCAGCCGCCGACCACCACCTCCTGGGTGCGCTCGAACTTGAGCTTGAGCCAGGACCTGCTGCGCTGCCCGACGTAACGGCCGTCCACCCGCTTGGCCATCACCCCCTCCAGCCCCAGCTCCTCTGCGCTTTCCAGGATGTGCCGGACATCGCCGTCGATCAGCTGGGAGAGCTCCACCGGACAGCCGGACGTGGAGAAGAACGACTCCAGCCGGTCCCGGCGCTTGAGGAGCGGCAGGCGGCGCAGGTCCGTGCCATTTTCCGACAGGAGGTCGAACAGCATCAGCCGCACGGGCGTGGCCGACTGCGCCTTCACGACGTCGGCGGCCTTGGTGAGTTTCATCCGCCCCTGCAACAGCCCGAAGTCGGGCCGCCCCGAGGGGCCGACGGCGATGATCTCGCCGTCGGCGATGAAATCCCGCTCCGGCCAGCAGGAGCGGTCCGTCAGTTCCGGATACGCGGCGGACATATCGTTGCCGTTGCGGCTGATCAGGCGGATCTTCTTCGCGTCCCCGAGGACCAGGGCGCGCACCCCGTCCCATTTGAGTTCAAACTGCCAGTCCTTGTCCGGCAGGTCGGCGGTGGTTCCGGAGCTGGCGAGCATCGGCATAAAGTCGGCAGGGTCCGGGGCGTCGGGCTGCCCACTCTCGGTCGCTGCGGCGTCGGATTCCTGCCCCGACGCCTTCGCCTTCTCCGATGCCGTCTCCCTCTCCCTGTCCGTCTCCCTGTCCGCCGGTGGCGTCGCCTGGCCCTTTTTCGCACCCGGCGGGTCCATCAGGTGGATGAGCCACTGGTCGTCGCCCCGGCCGGTGTGGATCAGGGCGAACCGGCGGGCGCCGCCCAGCCCGCCGTCGTCCTGGCCGGTGAGGGTGGCGATGACCTCTTTCCCGGCAATCCATTTCTCGCACTCGTAGTAGCCGTGGTCCCAGATGCTGATGGTTCCGGCGCCGTACTGGCCCTTGGGAATGGTGCCTTCGAAGTCCGCGTAGTCCATCGGGTGGTCTTCGGTCTGGACCGCCAGGTGGTTTTTGGTCTTGCTGGTGGGGACGCCCTTGGGCAGCGCCCAGGACACCAGCACGCCGTCGCGCTCCAGCCGGAAGTCATAGTGCAGCCGGCTGGCGTGGTGTTCCTGGATGACGAATTTCTCCCGGAGGGTGCCGCTGTCCGTCTCCGCGCTGTCAGTCTCCGTACGGTGCCGTTCCGCCGTAAACGGCTCCGGCGTCATGGCCGCGTCCCTTTTGGCGCGGTAGCTCTCCAGCCGCGGGTCGGTGGCGCCGCCGTCGCCGGGTGATTCCCCGGCGGCGGCGCCCGGATGGCCGTCCGGCCGGGCCCCCGGCTGCCCCCTGCCGGAGATGACGGCGAAAGGATCCTTGCCCGACTTCACCCGCTTCAGGACCTCCTGGTAGTCGAGCTGGTGGAGGGACGGCGAGCTGAGTTCGCGCCAGGTCCGGGGCGCCGCCACGGTGGGCCGGAGCCGCCCTCTCAGGGAATAGGGGACGATCGTGGTTTTTGCGGCGCTGTTCTGGCTCCAGTCCACCAGGACCTTGCCGGTGCGCAGGGTCTTCTTCATGTCGCTCACGGCCAGCTCCGGGTGATCGGCTTCCAGCGACCGCGCCAGTTCGTGGGCGAACTCGGAGATCTGTTCGGAGCTCTGCGTGCCGTCCAGGGCGGCGTACAGGTGGATGCCCTTGCTGCCGCTGGTTACGGGCACAGGATCCAGGCCCACGTCCTGCAGGATGGTGCGGGCAAGCTTGGCGACCTCGACGCACTCGGCCAGCCCCGCCCCTTCGCCGGGATCCAGATCCAGCACCAGCCGGTCCGGCGGCAGGGCGTCCCCATGCGAGTCGACGCGCCACTGCGGCACGTGGATCTCCAGGGCCGCGATTTGCGCGAGCCAGGCCAGCGTGGCCGGGTCATTGACCAGCGGGTACTGGATGGTCCGTTCCTTGTGCGTGATGGAGGCCCGCGGTACCCATCCCGGCGTCGAATGGTCCAGGTTTTTCTGGAAAAACATCTCGCCGGGAGCCTCGGCGGTCCCGACGCCGTGCACCCAGCGTTTCCGGGTGGCAGGGCGGTTCGCGGCGGCCGGGATCAGGACCGGCGCCACCGCGGCGTAGTAGGCCAGCACATCGGCCTTGGTGGTGCCGGTCTCCGGATACATGACCTTGTCCAGGTTGGTGACCACCAGTTCGCGGCCCCCAACCCGGACCCGCTCCTTGGTGTTGGCAGGTGTCCGTTCAGCCAAGGGGCTTCACCTCCACGCAACTGTGATGTTCACTTGATCCATGAGAGCCATCTGGAAAGGCGCGATAGCGTTCGGGCTGGTCAACGTGCCCGTCAAGGTCTACAGCGCGACCGAAGACCACGACATCAGCCTGCACCAGGTCCACAATGCCGACGGCGGACGGATCCGCTACCAGCGCCGCTGCGAGGTCTGCAGCAAGATCGTGGACTACGAGGACATCGACAAGGCCTACGAGGACGACGGCCGCACGGTGGTCCTCAGCCGCGAGGAGCTCAAGTCCATTCCGGCCGAGAACAGCCACGAGATCGACGTGGTGCAGTTTGTGCCCGCCGAGCAGCTCGACCCGATGATGTTCGAGAAGAGCTATTACCTTGAACCGGACTCCAAGTCGCCCAAGGCCTATGTCCTGCTGCGCCGGGCGCTCGAGGACACCGACCGGGTGGCCATCGTCCAGTTCGCCCTGCGGGACAAAACCCGGCTGGGAGCCCTGCGGATCCGCGGTGACGTGCTGGTGCTGCAGTCCCTGCTGTGGGCCGACGAGGTGCGGGAGGCCAGCTTCCCCTCGCTCGAAACCACCATCCGCATCTCCGCCCAGGAGCGTGAAATGTCCGCGGCACTGGTCGATTCGATGGCGGCGGACTTCGAGCCGGACCAGTTCACCGACGACTACCAGCTGCAGCTGCGCCAGCTCATCGAGGCGAAGCTGGAGAAGGGCGAATCCCTGGACACCGAGGAGACCTTTGGCGTCCCGGCTGCCGAGGCCGGCAGCGGCGAGGTGATCGACCTGATGGAGGCACTCAAACGGAGCCTCGAGAAGAAGCGCGGGGGAGGGGCAGCTGACGCGGACGAACCCGCCAAGCCTGCCGCCAAGTCGAGCACGGCCAAGACCGCGCCGAAGACGGCTTCCCGGACCGCAGCGAAGGCAGCACCCAAGGCCACAACAAAGGCTGCGCCCAAATCCGCGACAAAGGCCGCGCCCAAGTCCGCGACAAGGGCCGCGCCGAAGACGGCCGCCCCTAAGACGGCCGTGCGGAGCGCGCGGAAAGAGGCCTGAGCGGTCGGCTGTCCGGCCGGTGGCCACCGGGATCAGGAGTTCCGGAGCGCGCTGATGAGCTCGCTTTTCTTCTTGGCCGAGTAGCCCTTGAGGCCGATCTCCTTCGCGCGTTCCTTGAGCTGGGGGACGGTCCAGTCCTCGTAGTCGCCGGCCTTCCCGCCTTTGCGGCCCACCGCTGACCTGCCGTTCTTGGCTGCGGCATTGGAGATGCGGGCGGCCTTCTGCTTCGACGCGCCGTCCTCCAGCAGCTCCTCGTAGAGTTCCGGGTCCTTGATGCTGGGGCTTTCGGAGCCGCGTGGTGCGTTCTTCTTCGTTGGCATGGCTACTCCGGCAGATGGTGGTCGGCGCCGAGGGATTCGAACATGTTTGCCACGGGATTGCCTCCTTCGGCCGGGAATCGTTCTGCGGCAGGCCCCCGTGAGTGGTGCCGCGGATTCCAAACTAGCGGCGCTGCCGGGCCGTGACAAGCTTTTACTAAGTTTGCTGAGGGTTTTCCGGGAGGCCCGGAAACGCAGAGGCCCGGCCGTACCCTGTTCGGGTGCGGCCGGGCCGCTGCGTTCCGGCGGCGGTGCCGCCGGTGGGTGACGCTATTCGGCGTCGTGGTCCGTTTCGAGGATCTGGACCAGGCGTTCCAGGGCGGCCTCAGCGCCGTCGCCCTCGGCGCGCAGAACCACAACCTCGCCGTGGGACGCGCCCAGGCTCATGAGGGACAGGATGCTGGCGGCATCCATGGCCTCGTCGACGGGTTCGCCCAGCCGCGCGATGGTGATTTCGAGATCGAACTCGCCTGCAGCCTCGGCAAAGATGGCGGCCGGGCGGGCGTGCAGCCCTACGCGGCTGGCAATGGTGGCGTTACGTTCGGTCATTTTTGCTCCTTGGTTTTAGCTTGGGGAATATCAGCTAGGAAGGTTTTCCTGGACGGCTCAGGCGGCTACGGGAATCTGTTCCACCGTATCAACCGGCTTCTTGACTGCCCAGCGCTTGAGCCCGATGACGGCGAAGGCCGTGACAACGGTGCCGGCCGCGATGGCGACGACGAACATCAGGAAGTTGTCGATGGCGAAGAAGACGAAGATGCCGCCGTGCGGGGCCTTCGATCCCACTCCGGCTGCCATCGAGATGGCACCCGTCACGGCGCCGCCGAGCATGCTGGCGGGGATGACGCGCAGCGGGTCGGCTGCGGCGAAGGGGATGGCGCCTTCAGAGATGAAGGAGGCTCCCAGCAGCCAGGCGGCTTTGCCGTTTTCCTGCTCCGCCAGGCTGAAGAGGCGCTTGTTCAACACGGTGGAGGCGAGGGCCATGGCCAGCGGCGGGACCATGCCGGCGGCCATCACGGCCGCCATGATCTGCCACGGTGCCTGGTTGTCGATCGTTGCTGCGCCGAGGCCGGCGACGGCGAAGGCGTAGGCAACCTTGTTGACCGGTCCGCCGAGGTCGAAGCACATCATCAGGCCGAGGATAACGCCCAGGGCAATGGCGCTGGCACCGGTGAGGCTGGACAGCCAGTCGTTGAGGCCCACGGTGATAGCGGCGATCGGTCCGCCCAGGACCAGGAACATCAGGCCGGACGCAACGAGGGATGCCACCAGCGGAATAATGACCACCGGCATCAGGCCGCGCAGCCAGCGGGGAACGCTGATCTGGCCGATGGCATGTGCCACGTAGCCTGCCAGCAGGCCGCCCACAATGCCGCCGAGGAAGCCTGCGCCCATGAACCCGGCAACGGCACCCGCGACGAAGCCCGGCGCGATGCCCGGCCGGTCAGCCAAAGCGAAAGCGATGTAGCCGGCCAGTGCCGGGACGAGGAAGCCCAGCGACAAGGCGCCGATCTTGAAAAGCACTGCGCCGAGGTAGGCGCCCAGCGGGCCCCAGGCCAGTTCCGGGTACTCAGTCGGCAGATTGCCGATCGTGTTCTCCGCCAGGATCTTGTCCGCGAAGCCGGTGATGTCGTAGCCGCCCACCAGGAAGCCGAGGGCGATCAGCAGACCGCCGCCTGCGACGAACGGGATCATGTAGCTGACACCCGTGAGGAGGGCCTTCTTCAGCTTCGTGCCGAAATGCTCGCCCTTTTCCTCGGCCTCCTGCTGCGCCTGTTCCTCGGAACCATAATGCGGGACGCGGCGGGCGTTCGGGTTGTCCGCGGCGGCGAGAGCCTCCTGGACCATCTTCTCCGGTTCATCGATGCCGCGCTTGACCGGGGCGTTGATGACGGGCATGCCGGCGAAGCGCTCCTTGCCGCGCACGTCCACGTCCACGGCGAAGATCACGGCGTCGGCCGCTGCGATCACGGCCGGATCCAGTGCCTTGGCGCCGGAGGAACCCTGGGTCTCCACCTGCAGGTCGATGCCGGCTTCCTTGGCCGCGGCCACGAGAGAATCCGCGGCCATGTAGGTGTGGGCGATGCCGGTGGGGCAGGCGGTGACAGCGACGAGGCGCTTGGGGCGGGGTGCCCCGGCGGTCGCAGGCTCGGTGGGTGAACCGGCGGCGGTTGCGCCGGCAGCCGTGGCTGCGGCCGCTGCCGGGGCTGCGGCGGCAGGCTTGTCCGCGAGGGCGCCTTCGACGAGCTCGACAACCTCGGCCTCTGAGCCCGCGGCACGCAGCGAAGCGGTGAAGTCCTTCTTAATCAGTGAGCGGGCCAGCTTGGAGAGCAGTTTGAGGTGCTCCTGGTCCGCGCCTTCCGGGGCCGCGATGAAGAAGATCAGGTCCGCGGGGCCGTCCTTGGCGCCGAAGTCGACCGGCTGGGAGAGCCGGGCCATGGCCAGCGTCGGCTGGGTGACCGCCGTCGAACGGCAGTGCGGGATGGCGATGCCGCCGGGGACTCCGGTGGCGGTCTTCTGTTCCCGGGCGAAGGCGTCGGCAAAGAGGCCTTCAACTTCGGTCGCGCGTCCGTTGGCCGCAACTTTGCCTGCCAGGTGCCGGATCACGTCCTCGGGCGAGCTGCCCAGGTTCTGGTCGAGCTCGACCAGTTCGGTGGTAATGAGCTGAGTCACTGTCAATCCTTCCGGAGGGCCGTGATGGTTACGGCATCAGGGGTGGTTTGGTGGACTGCCGGGACTGTGGAGCCCGGCAGCGAAGCGGCGGCGGCACCATGGGCCACAGCCTGTCGGAGGCAATCGGCCGGGGCGGCGCCCTGGCTGGAGGCGAGCAGGTAGCCGGCCAGTGACGAATCACCGGCGCCGACAGTGCTCACCGCAGTAACCGGCGGGTGCGTGGCGAGCCACGCGCCGTCGGCCGTCACAAGCACCGCACCCTTGGAGCCGAGCGTTGCAAGCACGGCCCCCACCCCGGATCGCACGACGGCGGAAGCGGCCACCGCGGCAGCCTCCGGATCCGCTTCGAGTTCCTCGGCGGACTTGTGCGTGGCGAACCCGGCTGCGGCAGCCAGTTCCACCAGTTCCTCGGCATTGGGTTTGATGAGATCCGGTTTCCCCAGCGCGTCGCCGGAGATCGCGGCGGCGAGCGGTTCGCCGGAGGAGTCAACGGCGATGAGGGGGGCCTCGTTGCCGTGATCCATGGAACGCAGCCGCCGGGTGACGGTGGCGTAGAAGTCGGCCGGGACCCCGGGTGGGAGCGATCCGGCCAGGACAACCCAGCTGGCTCCGCGGGCGTGGTCCAGGAGCAGCCCGATCAGGGCTTCCTGCTGGTCCGCACTCAGCACCGGGCCGGGTTCGTTGATCTTGGTGGTGACGCCGCCGGGTTCGGTGAGCGCCACATTGCTGCGCAGCGGCTCGCCGATCGGGAGCGCGGCGAACGGGACGTCGCCGTCGCGGAGGCCGGCGAGGACGGGGTCCGCCTCGGCTCCGGGGAGCACGGCGACCGTCGTCAGGCCGGAGGCGACGAGGGCGCGGGAGACGTTGACTCCTTTGCCTCCGGATTCCTGCCGGACGGAGACGGCCCGCTGGACCTCGCCGCGGAGCAGCGGGCCCGGCAGTGCCACGGTGCGGTCCAGGCTCGGGTTGGCAGTCAGGGTGACAATCATGCGACCACCACCTCGACTCCGGCGTCCGCGAGGGCGTCGGCCAGGTCCTGGCTGGGTTTCGTGTCAGTGATCAAGGTGTCCAGATCTTTCAACGAGGCGAACTGGACCAGGGTTTCGGAATCCAGCTTGGAGGAATCAGCCAGCACCACAATGCGGCGCGCTGATTGGACGAAGGCAGCCTTGACAGCGGCTTCTTCAGGATCGGGAGTGCTCAGCCCGAAGGCTGCGTGGATGCCGTTGGTGCCGATAAAGGCGATGTCCGGGCGGATCCGGCGGGCGGCTTCCACAGTGGACTGGCCAACGGCGGCCTGCGTGATGCCGCGGACCTTTCCGCCCAGCAGGTGCAGGGCGATGCCGGGTTCCCCGGACAGCTTTGTTGCGACGGGCAGCGAGTGGGTGATGACCACGAGTTCCGCAGCGGGCCCTGAGATGGCGGCGGTTGCCGCCGTCCGTGCGGCCAGGAGTTCGGCGAGGGCCTCGGTGGTGGATCCGGCGTCGATCAGGATGCTGCCGGTGCGGTCCTGCGGGATGAGCGCCAGGGCGGCCTCGGCTATCCGGGTCTTTTCCGGCTGCCGCTGGTCGGTGCGGACCAGGATGCTTTCCTCGTTGGTGCTGAAGCGGTCCGGGGACACCGCGCCGCCGTGGACCCGGCGCACACTGCCGGCGGCTTCGAGGGCGGCCAGGTCCCTGCGGACGGTTTCGGTGGTGATGCTGAAACGCTCGGCAAGGTCCGTCACGCTGGCGCGGCCGCTGGCAGTAATGAGCCCGACGATCAGCTGTTGGCGTTCTTCGGCGAACACTGGCTCTCCCTTGCGTCAGTACTGCGGACCTTCCCGCCACTTCCGTGATAGTCATCACAGCTAGTGGAGTTGATTGACTTTATCTTTGAATCTGTGGCTTTGTCAATGAAAAACAACATGAACGCAGAAATCTCACCGGCTCCCCGGGGGGACATGCCCATTTTTCGTGCCGTGGAGTGGGCAAATTGGGGATGTGTCCACCCGTGGCTCCGCAGGCTGGGCATGCCAGTGCTTCGGGTTGGTTGGCCGGGGGACATGTCCAGTCTTTGTGCCGTGGAGTGGGCATATTAGGACTATGTCCACTGGCGGCCTCGAAGGTGGGGCATGCCCGGCCCGGGGCTCTCGGACCGTGGGACATGTCCAGTCTCCGCGCCGGGGGTTCCGGATCGGGTGGCATGTCCGTTCTTGGGGCTTCCGGATCGGGGGACATGTCCAGTCTCCGCGCCGGGGGATTCCGGATCGGGGGGCATGTCCGTTCCTGGGACTCTCGGACCGGGGGACATGCCCAGTCTTCGTGCCGGGCAGTGGGCATATTAGGACTATGTCCACTGGTGGCCTCGAAGGTGGGGCATGCCCAGATTGGGGCCCTGGGACCGGGGGACATGTCCATTCGTGGCCTCGAAGGTGGGGCATGTCCGGTGGGCCGGGCGGGGCGGGGTCGCTGGAAATGCCGGACGCCGGGCCAGACCATAGGTCCGGCCCGGCGTACGGGTCGTTCGGGTGGCGCACCGTGGTGCAACGTAGCGCCCAGGGACTAGATGCCGGCGTCGCGGCTCTCATTGCGGGTGATGGTCTCGCCGGTGTTGGGGTCGACGACGGAGCGGGTTTCGCTGACCCGGCGGGTGCGGCTGCGGCCCGGGGCGGCCAGGACCAGGGAGGCGATCAGTCCGATGACACCCACCGCCATCAGGATGTAGCCGATCATGGTCTGGTCAACGTTGGGGATCAGCCCGGGGGTGATGGCCCAGGCCAGAATGGCGCCGAGGGCAATGAGGAAGATGGAGGAACCGATTCTCATGACTTGCTCCTTGTGTCCGGTGGGACGGATAGGTACTGCTAAGCATGCTGTCCAGCGTCAGGCTACAGCCCGGAAAGTGTTGTTTCAACGATCCGCGCGCCGCCACTCCGGTCAGTTTTCGCACGTCAAAGTGTTTCTTGCGGCGGTTTCGGACAGCCGCGGCGCGGAACCGGGGTGCGGATGTCCGTTTCCGCAGCGGATCTCCGTCGGGGAAACCGGGGCGGCAGGGGGCGGGGGATCGCACGTACTCTTAAAGCGTGCATCGCGGCAGCCGCCATGCCTGCAGACCCCCGCTTGCCCCCGCTACACCCGTCCCGCCGCACCCGCCCCCGCACTGCCCGCGGGTTCCGGGCGGGCCTCACAGAAATGCCGGTACCCATGCCTGAAGCTTCCCCCAGAGTCGTTGTTACCGGACTGGGCGCCGTGACCCCTGTAGGCGGGACTGCTGCCGAGACCCGGGCGGCGCTGCTGGCCGGGCGCTCCGGAATTGCGGCGCTCGACGAGGACTGGGCGCAGGCGCTGCCCGTCCGTATGGCCGGCCGGGTGAAGGTTGACGTCGCCTCGCTGCTCACCACCCCTGAATACAAGAGGATGGACCGGTGCGGGCATTTGGCGCTGGTTGCCGCCCGGGAAGCGTGGGAGCAGGCCGGCCGCCCGGCGGCTGATCCGGAGCGCCTGGCGGTGGTGATCGGTTCCGGCTACGGCGGCCTGGACACCACTCTTGAGCAGACCCGGACGCTGGATTCCAGCGGTCCGCGCAGGGTTTCCCCGCATACGCTCACCCGGATTATGACCAATGCCCCTGCCGCCTGGGTCTCCATCGACGTCGGCGCCAAGGGAGGGGCGCGCACTCCGGTGAGCGCCTGCGCCTCCGGGGCGGAAGCCATCTCCCAGGCCGCCGATATGATCCGGGCCGGGGCGGCGGACGTGGTGATCGCGGGCGGCGTGGATTCCTGCATCAATGGCCTGATCATCAGCGGTTTCGCGCAGATCCGTGCCCTGTCCACCCGCAACGAGGACCCGCAGTCCGCATCGCGGCCCTTCGACCGGGACCGGGACGGCTTCGTGATGGCCGAGGGCGCCGCGATCCTGGTCCTGGAACGTGAGGACCACGCCCGGGCCCGCGGGGCGGAAATCCTGGGCGTCGTGGCCGGAACCGCGGTGACGTCCGACGCCGTCGATATCGTCGCCGCTGATCCGGCCATGCAGCGCCGGGTGATGGAAAAGGCAATCGCGGCCGCGGGACTTGGCGCCGGGGACATCGGCCTCGTCCACGCCCACGCGACGTCCACACCGGTCGGCGACCGCCTGGAAGCAGAAGCGATCAGGGCCGTGCTCGGCAACCAGGTTCCCGTCACTTCCACGAAATCCCTCACCGGGCACCTCCTTGGCGGGGCCGGCGCGCTCGGCGCCATCGTGATGATCCAGGCCCTGAAGACCGGGGAAGTCCCCGGCATCGGCAACCTGGACCAGCCCGACGACGGGATCGACCTCAACCTCCTCGGCGAAACCGTGGCCGGACAGCCGGCCAGGGCGGGGATCGCCAACGCTTTCGGATTCGGCGGGCACAGCACCGCGCTGGTGATCACCGAAAGCTAGGCTGTTCCGATGGAGACAGTCGTCTGGTCCAAGCCGGAACACGAACGCGCCGGCACCCCGCTGCTGGTGATGCTGCACGGCTATGGTCGGGACGAATCGCGGATGGTCAAGCTCTTTGGAAGCCTGCCGTCCGCGTTCAGCTGCGCCGCGCTGCGTGGCCCCAAGGAGATCGGGGACGGCCATGGCTGGTTCCTGCTGGACTACTTCCTGACCCACGACTTCGCCGACGTCATCTCCTCCACCAATGCCGTCTTCAGCTGGATCGAATCCGTCAAAGACCAGCACAGCAGCGTCAGCCTGTTCGGCTACTCCCAGGGCATGGCCATGGCCACCACCCTGCTGCGGCTGCGGCCGGCGCAGTTCCGGGCCGTCGTCGGGCTGTCCGGCTTTGTCCTGGAAAACGAACTCCTGGCGATGAGTGAATCGTTCGAGGCGCGCCCGCCCTTCTTCTGGGGTCGGGACCGGGACGACCTGGTGATCAACGATGCCGCCACGGAGCACACCGAGGCATGGCTCCACGAACACACCCAGCTCACGGCGCGGACCTACCCGGGAATGGGCCACTCGATCTCGGCAGCGGAACTGGTGGACGTCAGTGCATTCCTGCGCCACTACGTGCTGCGCCCGGACGGCCGGACGCAGGAGACCAGCTAGTACGCGGGGCTCCGGTGCAACAGGGCCAAACGGCCTTTCCCCATTTATCCACTTGCGCGCCAATTTTGTAAGCGCTTACACTCGACGTTGGCCATGTTCACGGCCCACTACTTCAGGGGGAAGAAAGGGCTGAGCCCCGTGCTGCAGGCTAAGACGCCGCGCGTCACCATCCAGGACGTCGCCGCCCTCTCGGGACTCTCCATCTGCACCGTCTCCCGGGCGCTCCGCGATCTCCCGAACGTCTCCGTCCAGGCCCGGGCCAAAGCTGGCGATGCCGCCGCCAAGCTGGGGTACAAGGCCTCCCCGGCAGCCTCCCGGCTGGCCGGCGGAAGCACCGGTTCCGTGGCCATCATCGTCCCCACCGCCACGGCCTGGTTTTTCGCGCAGGCCGTGGAAGCGGCCGAGGAGATGTTTGCCGACAGCGGCTACGACACTGTCCTGATCAGTCTCCGCAACCGGCCCAGCGTGCAGCACCAGCTTTTCGCTGACCTCCCCGGGCTGTCCCAGCGGGTCGACGGCGTCCTGCTCCTCAATATCGCCCTCAGCGAAGCCGAGGTGGCAGCCCTCGCCGGCTCGGGTCTGGCCGTGGCCAGCGTGGGCATGCACGACGTGCCCTGGGACAACGTCGGGATCGACAACGAGGGCGCGGCCCGCACCGCCACCGAACACCTGCTGGGCCTGGGCCACTGGGACCTGGCAATGCTCTCCGGCAGCGAGGCGGGCGAACCCTCCCTGGTGACCGCCACCGAGCGGCTGCGGGGATTCGAACAGGCCCTCAGCGGCCATCAACTGACGCTCGACCCGGACCTGGTCCTGGCGGCCGGGTCCAGCATTGAAGGCGGCCGGCTGGCAATGATCGAGCTGATCGAAAACCGCCGGATGCCCTCCGCGATCCTTGCCGGCTGCGACGAAACAGCATTCGGCGCCCTCATGGCCCTGAGGGATCTCGGTTTGTCTGCACCGAGGAACGTGTCCATCATAGGAATAGATGATCATCAGATGAGCTGGTTCCTGGGGTTGAGCACCATCTCCCAGCCGGTAGCCGATCAGGGCGCGTTCGCGGCCAACCTGTTGATTGAAAGACTCCTCCGCTCGGGACTTCCGAATCCCCCGACCAACCACGTGCTGGAAACCAAACTGATAGAGCGCAAGAGCACCCGCCGCCGCCGCTGAGCGGGGCGGCCCACCCCTCCAGCTTTTGCCCTCTAGAAATTCCCCGCCAAGTTTTACCCGCCACAGTGCCTTCCCCTGCCGGCGCCCACTGCCCACCCGCCGGGTGGCCCGCCTACCCATTTTGTTACTGCCGTCTGAAAGGACAACCGATCCATGACTGAGATTTCCAACAGCACCCTTTCGAGCTGGACCGGGGCCTCCGCCATCCTCTTTGACCTCGACGGCGTCCTGACCCCCACCGCGATCGTGCACGAACGCGCCTGGCAGGAGCTCTTCGATGGCTTCCTCCAGACCGTGCCCGAGGCGCCCGGCTACCGTGAAAGCGACTACTTCGACCACATCGACGGCAAGCCGCGGTTCGACGGCGTCCGCGACTTCCTTGCCTCCCGCAACATCGTCCTGCCCGAAGGCCCGCTGGATGACGACCCGGCGAACAACACCGTCCACGGCCTGGGCAACCGCAAGAACAAGGTGTTCAACGACATCGTCGAGGCCGGAGGGGTCAAGCCCTATGCCGGCTCCGTGCGGTTCATCGACGCCGCGCTGGCCCGCGGGCTCAAGGTCGCCGTCGTGTCCTCGTCCCGCAACGCCCCGGCGGTGCTCAAGGCCGCCGGACTCTCTGACTACTTCCCGGTGGTGGTCGACGGCGTCGTCGCCGTCGCCGAGAGCCTGCCCGGCAAGCCCAGCCCGGCGACCTACGAGTATGCCGCCCGGCTGCTGGGCCTGCCCAGTGAGGCGTGCGTCGTCGTCGAGGACGCTGTCTCCGGGGTCCAGGCCGGACGCGCGGGGAGCTTCCACTCGGTGATCGGTGTGGACCGGGGTGCCGGCCGGCAGACCCTGCTGGATGCCGGCGCCACGCTGGTGGTCAACGACCTCGACGAGCTCCTCTAGCCGCCCTCCGTTTCCGCGCGGGTTCCGCCCCGCGCGGCCCGCACCGACTTTCTCCACCTGATTCTTTACCGCCTGAAGGAAAAACCATGGCCCTCATCACCTCGGACCGCGCACGGTTCCCCAACGACCCCTGGCAGCTGGTCGAGACCGTCCACCTCCCCGGCAACGCCGGCACGCTCGAGACCCTCTTCAGCCTGGGCAACGGCCACCTCGGCATCCGCGGAGCGCACTGGGCGGCCGCGGACGCCGAGCTGCCGGGCAGCTTCATCAACGGCTTCCACGAGACCTGGGACATCAAGCACGCGGAGAACGCCTACGGTTTCGCCCGCACCGGCCAGCGGATCCTGTACATCCCGGATGCCAACAACTTCACCGTGATCATCGACGGCGAAACCCTGAGCCTGGACGAATCCACCGTGCTGGACTACCGGCGCAGCGTCGACTTCGCCACGGGCGTGTACGAATGCCGGATCACCTGGCAGTGCCGTTCCGGCGCCACCGTGACCACCACCGAACGCCGCGCCGTCGGCTACCAGTCCCGCGGTGCGCTCGGCATTTCGCTGGAACTGGCCGCGGACCGGGATATCTCCGCGGACGTGACCTCCTCGGTGATCAACCGCCAGGACCAGCCGGTCGAGGACCACACTGCCCATGACCCGCGCCGCGCCGGCCGGCACGCCGGGCGGGTCCTGCTTCCTGTGCGGCTCGACGGCGGCGACGGCTCGCTGCGGCTGTCCTGGGAGACCGCCGAATCCAAGCAGCGCATCGGCCTGGCCGTTGACCACTGGACGAACGCCGGGGTGCAGCCCTTCGACACCCAGGTGCACGAGGACGACAGCAGTGTGCGCTATGTTCTGGCCGTCGGCACCGACGAGCCGTTCGTGCTGGAAAAGAGCGTCAGCTACGCCGTCGGGCAGGCCTCCGAGGACCTGGCCGACGACGCGGAAGCGGGCCTCAGGACGCTCGAGGAGATCTTCGCCGAAAGTGCGGCGCACTACCGCGAGTACTGGACCACGAGCGACATCGTCCTCGCCGGACAGACCGAACTCCAGCAGGCCGTCCGCTGGAACCTCTTCCAGCTGGCGCAGGCCACGGCCTGCGCCGACATCGCCGGCATCCCGGCCAAGGGCGTCAGCGGTTCCGGCTACGACGGCCACTACTTCTGGGACCAGGAGGTGTACCTGATGCCGTACCTGACGTACACCAGCCCGGGCAACGCCCGCCAGGTCCTCGAGTTCCGCCACGACATGCTCCCCGAGGCCAAAATCCGCGCCAAGGAGCTCAGCGTGGACGGCGCCCTCTTCCCCTGGCGCACCATCAACGGGCTCGAAGCCAGCGCGTACTACGCCGCCGGCACCGCCCAGTTCCACATCGCCGCCGCGATCGCCTTCGCCGCCAACCGCTACATCTGGGCCAGCGGCGACCAGGCGTTCCAGGAGACCCTGGGCTCCGAGCTGCTGATCGAGACCGCCCGGATGTGGGTTTCACTGGGCTTCTTCGGCAAGGACGGGCTCTTCCACATCCACGGCGTCACCGGCCCGGACGAGTACACCGCCGTCGTCAATGACAACCTGTACACCAACGTCATGGCCCGGTTTAACCTGCGCGCCGCGGCGGCGCTGGACCACCCGGAAATCGACGACGCCGAACGCCAGCTCTGGGAGCAGGCCGCCACCCGGATGCAGCTGCCCTACGACGAGGACCTCCAGGTGCACTCGCAGGACAACGACTTCATGACCCTGGAGCCGTGGGACTGGAGCACGCCCCGGGACAAGTACCCGCTGCTGCTGCACTTCCACCCCCTGGTGATCTACCGCCACCAGGTCCTCAAGCAGGCGGACAGCGTGCTGGCCATGTTCCTGCAGTGGCAGGACTTCACCGCAGAGGAAAAGCGCCGCGCCTTCGACTTCTACGATCCGATCACCACCGGCGACTCCACCCTGTCCGCCTGCGTGCAGGGCATCATGGCGGCCGAGGTCGGCTACGCGGACGCCGCGCTGAACCACTTCACGCACGCGCTGTTCATCGACCTGGACGACACCCACGGCAACACGATCGACGGTGTGCACATCGCCTCCACGGGCGGGGTGTGGAGCTCGCTGGTCAGCGGCTTCGCGGGCCTGCGGGACCAGGGGGCGGTGCCGTACTTCGATCCGCGGCTGCCCGCCGGATGGGACGGGCTGTCCTTCCACCTGAAGATCCAGGGCCGGCTGCTGCAGCTTGAACTGGCGCAGGGTTCCATCAGCCTGACTGTGCGCGAGGGCGCACCGCTCAAGGTCGACGTGCGCGGTGAGCTGCTGACGGTCGACGGCGACACGGTGCGGGTTCCGCTGGCCCCGGTCGCGGCACCGGAGCCCACGATCTTCCCGAGCGGGCTCCCGACGGCGTCGATCCCGATCGTGCGCGCGGCGGTCTAAGCCACACCAAAGCAACGCGGGGTCACCTCGCGCCCAAGATCACCACCGGCATCGGCGCTAGGTGACCCTGCGTTGCTTTGGGCCGGGCTCGACGCCCTCCACCTCGCGGCCGTCCGGCTCGACGTCGTCCAGCGGGTGGGCGAGTTCGTCGGCCGGCATCCGGGCGGCGGCCAGGGCGACGGCGGCCATGACCGGGCACACCGTCCCGGCGACCAGGAAGATGAGCCAGACCGGCAGCACCTCGGCGGCCGGTCCGGCGAGGGCCATGGACACCGGCATCAGGGCCAGCGACACGAAGAAGTCCAGGCTCGACACGCGGCCCAGGAGGTGCGGCGGCACCCGGCGCTGCAGCAGGGTCCCCCAGATGACCATGCCCATGCCGCCGGTGGCACCGAAGATGAACAGCGCGGCAGCCAGCGCCCAGAAGCTTTCCATGATGCCGACAGCCGCGATTGGCAGGCTGCCCGCACCCCAGCTCACCATCATCACGCTGAGGTAGCGGCGCGGCAGCGGGAACGAAGCCGTGGCCAGCGAGGCGGCCGCGCCGCCGACGCCCATGATGGCGAGCAGGAAGCCGAACATGCGCGAGTCGCCGCCGAGCTGGTCGCGGACCACGAACGGCAGGAGCACCTCAATGGGGCCGATCAGGAACAACACGGAGATGCAGGCCCACAGCAGGGTCCACAGCAGCCAGGGCGTGCGGACCGTGTAGCTGACCCCCTCCCGGAGGTCGTGCAGCAGGGACGTCCCGGCGCGTTCGCCAGCCCGGGCCGCGGATCCGGCGCCACCCTCCGGACCCGCCCCGCCACCGGCTCCGGGCAGGGGCTGGCGCTGGAGCAGGTTCAGGATGGAAAAGGCCAGCAGGTGGCATACCGCCACCCCCGTCACGGCGTGCGCGGGGGACAGCGCGGCGACCAGGATGCCCGCGACGGCGGGACCGGCGGCCTGCTGCAGCATGGGCCGCATCGTCCCCTCCATGCCATTGGCCGCGAGCAGGTCCTCCGGCGGCAGGATCCGGGGGAGGATGGCGGAGTAGGCGGGGAAGAAAAACGCGGCACCGACCCCCAGCACAAACGCGCCGAGCGCGAGGTGCCAGAGCTGCAGCCAGCCCAGCATGGCCAGCCCGCTGATGCCGGCGATGACGGCAAGGTTGGCTCCCTCCACCGCGATGATCAGGAGCCGCTGCGGGAACCGGTCCGCCGCGATGCCGCCCGCAAGAACAAACGCGACGAGGCCCACGCTGCCCGCCGCCGCCACTAGGGAGAGCTCCAGCGGGCCGCCGCCCAGATGGATCACCTCATAGACCATCGCCACGGCCCACATTCCGGAGCCGAAAATGGAGATGGCCAGGGCCGCAATCAGCACGCGGTATTCCCGGTGCGCGAACGGGCGGAGGGCCCTGAGTGAGCGCATGGGTCCAGTCTAGAGGCCCGGTGCAGACCCATCCCAGTCCCTCCGGGTGCGCATCGGCGAGGCGCTTCCGCGCCGCGGACGCGCATCCGGCTAGGCTCCTGTCATGAACTCATCGGCCACCGCGACGGCGCGGCGCAGCCTGGCGCTCCTCGGCGCCAACGCGGGACTCGCCCTGCACCCGGTGGACGCCGACGGAACGCTGCTGCCGGGCGAGCCGGCGAGCTGCTTCGCGTCGTTCTGGATGGTCGACTGGTCGCGCTGGGGCGCAGGCAACGCGTTGCTGGTCGCCACGCTCCAGGGCTGGCGGAGCTACGGCACCAGCGAGTTCTTCGCTGCTTCCCTGGCCACCGAACTGACCCGTCATTTCCCGGAGGCTGCCCGGTTCCCGCTGGACGCCATCACCCACACCGACGACGAGTTCGACGTCGTGCTCGACGCCGGGCAGGGATTCCGCGCCACCGGCCGGAAGGCCGGGCTGGAGATCAGCGGCGTCCTGGACCGCCGGCAGTTCGCGGCTCCCAACTTCCAGCTCGGCGACTCCAGTGCCTCGCTCAGCAACGTGTACCTGCCGTGCAGCACCGGCCGGCTCGTGGAATTCGGCGTGGAATGGCCCGGTGCGGCCACCGTCTACCCCGGGCCGCTGGGACCGGCGTCGTCGGCATTCGTGGCTGTGGCTGAATCGTGGGCGCTCTGACTGCCCTCCCGGGACGGTGGCCGGGGCGCGGACAGCGGGGCCCGTGGCCTAGTGTTAAGACCAGACGAAGCTCAGCACCCTTATAGTTCACCGAGAGGCGATGATGGCCAAGCGCAGCAACCCGGCAGTGAAGATTGCCCAGAAGTCAGCACACAACGCGATGTTCGACGCCGAGGGCAAGCCCAAGCCGGGCGTCCACAATGTGCTCCTGCGGGCCGTTGAAGTCCAGCGCCCGCTGGTGCTGGCGAACCTTCGCAGGCTCCAGCGCAGGCATCCGCAGGCCACCGCGGCGCAGCTCGCCGCGACGCTGGAACGGGACTACCTCATCGCCGTCACCGGCGGCGGCGCGCTGGTGGGCGGCGCGGCCGTGATTCCCGGCGTCGGCACGGTCGCCGCGCTGGGCCTCTCGGCCGCCGCGACCGTCGGGTTCCTCGAAGCCACGGCACTGTTCTCCACCTCCCTCGCCGAACTCCACGGCGTCCGGCTGGTGGACCCGGAGAAGGCCAGCACCCTGGTCATGGCCATCATGCTGGGCGAGGAGGGCACCGCACTGCTGAGTTCCCTGAGCGGGCAGGCCGCGGGACAGGGCAAGGGCCCCACGCAGGCCTGGGGCTCCCTCTTCAGCCGCCGGGTACCGCTGACCGGCTTCGGCTCGGTGCGGGAACGCATGCAGACGATGTTCCTCCGGACACTGCTCAAAAAACAGGGCACCGCCCTCCTGGGCCGGGCGCTGCCGTTCGGCATCGGCGCCGTCGTCGGCGGCGTGGGCAACCGGATGATGGGCCGCGCCGTCGTCGCGAACGCCAAGGAAGCGTTCGGCCCGATGCCGCTCGTCATTCCCGGAGAACTTGGCGGCCCGGCGGCAGCCGCCGGCCCGGCGGAAGCCGAAAGCCCGGCAGCGGTGCGGGGCAACAAGGACAAGGCAGCGCAGGAAGGCGGCACGTTTTGGATCTGAACGCTGACCTGGGGGAGTCCTTCGGGACCTGGACCCTGGGCGACGACGCCGCGATGTTCCCGCTGGTCACAAGCGCCAGCGTGGCCTGCGGCCTGCACGCCGGGGATCCCGTGACCATGCTGGACACGTGCCGGGCAGCCTACGAGCTCGACGTCCGGGTGGGCGCCCACCTCGGCTACCCCGACCTCGCCGGTTTCGGCCTCCGGGCCATGGACATCACCTTCGATGACCTTTTCGGCGCCGTGCTCTACCAGCTCGGCGCCCTGGACGGGGTGGCGCACGCCGTCGGCGCCTCGGTGGACTACGTCAAGCTGCACGGGGCGCTGTACGACCGGACAGTTCGCGACGCCGAGCAGGCCTCCGCCGTGGTCGCCGCGATCCAGGCCTACGACCCGGGGCTTCCCGTCCTGGGCTTCCCGGGCTCCGCCCTGCTCGGCATCGCCCAGGAAGCCGGCCACCCGGTCTTCGCCGAGGCCTTCGCCGACCGCGCCTACCTGCCGGATGGCACCCTCGTGCCGCGCTCACAGGACGGGGCCATGCTGGACGACGTCGGCCGGATCACCGAACGCGCGGTGCGCCTCGCCACGAAGGGCGAGGTCGAGGCCATTGACGGCACCGTGCTCCGTATCGAACCGCAGTCCCTGTGCATCCACGGCGACAGTCCCGGTTCCCTCGCCACGGCCACCGCGATCCGCGCGGCCCTGGAAAGCGCGGGCGTGGAACTGGAGAGTTTCGCCTGAACCCGGACTGAAAGCGGCTGGGCGCCGCCGTGCGCCGCCGCCACGTTCAGCGTGACCGCGTGACCGCGTGACCGCGCCATCGGATTGTCAGCCGAAGGCCAGATGCGCCACCGTGAAGATCGCGAGCCCGGCGAGGGCGCCCACCACGGTGCCGTTGATCCGGATGAACTGCAGGTCCTTGCCGATCTGGAGCTCGATCTTCTGCGAGGTCTCCTCGGCGTCCCAGCGGGCCACGGTATCGGTGATGACCCCCGCGATGTCCGAGCGGTACGTCTTCACGAGGTATCCCGCGGCGTCCCCGATCCATTTGTTCACCTTGCCGGCCAGCTCCGGGTCAACCACCAGCCGGGTGCCGAAGTCGTGCACGGCGGCTTTGAACCGGACGGTCAGCTCGCTGTGCGGATCGTCGACGGCGGAGAGCAGCGCGGCCTTGATGGTCCCCCAGGTGCGGGAGGCGAGTTCCCGGATCTCCGGATCGCCGAGGACCTGGGCCTTGATGCCTTCGGCCCGGGCGATCATCACCGGATCATGCTGCAGGTCCTGCGCGAGGTCCTTGAGGTACTTGTCGATCGACAGGCGGACCTGGTGCTGGGGGTCGGACTGCACGGCGCGGGTGAACTTCAGGATCTCCACGTAGACCTTGTCGCCCACGAGCCCGTCCACGAACGAGGGAACCCACGTCGGGGACCGGTCCGTGACCAGCCGGTTGACCGTTTCCTGGTTATCCCGCACCCAGTCCACGGTGCGGTCCACGAGCACGTCCACCAGCGCGTGGTGGTGGCCGTCCTCAAAAATGCGCTGGGCGACCCGGCCCACCGGCGGGCCCCACGGCGGGGCAAGCAGGTGCCGCCGGACCATACCCTCGATCACGGCCTGGACATCGTCGTCGTTGAGCACGGTAAAGGCGCCGCGGATGACGGCGGCGCCCTCCTTGGCGACGCGCTCGGCGCCGCCGGGCCCGGAGAGCCAGGCCCCGGCCTTGCGGGCGATGTCAACGGAGGCGAGTTTTTCGTGGACCACCTGCTCGGAAAGGAAATTGGTCTCCACGAATTCGCCCAGGGAGGCGCCGATCTGGTCCTTGCGCTGCGGGATGATGGCGGTGTGCGGGATCTTGAGGCCCATCGGGTACTTGAACAGCGCCGTTACTGCGAACCAGTCCGCAAGGGCGCCGACCATGCCGCCTTCGGCCGCGGCCCGGACGTATTCGAGCCAAGGGTACTGCTTCTGCAGGGCGAAGGCGACCACAAAGATGATCGCCATCAGGACCAGCAGCGAGAGCGCCAGCAGCTTCATCTTCCGCAGCGCGGACGCCTTCTCGGCGTCGCCGGCTGCCACGGTTTGGCGGCGGGCGGCACCGCCGGCCGCGCCGGCTCCGGCCTCTCCGGGGCCTTCCGGACGGGTACTTGGCTCAGTATTCACCTGCATGTGCCCAGCCTAGTCCCGCTTTGGCAGGCCCTGTCGGCTAACGTGGCAGCATGACGACTGACGAGTCCACCGCAGCCCGTCCGCTGGTCTACGCCCACCGCGGTTCAAGCGGGGCGTTCGCCGAGCACACCCGCGCCGCCTACCTGCAGGCAATCGCCGATGGCGCCGACGGTGTGGAATGCGACATCCACCTCACCCGGGACCAACACGCGGTGTTGCTGCACGACGCCAATCTGGACCGCACCTCGGACGGCACCGGCCCGGTGGCGGACCGGACCCTCCACGAGCTCCGGCAGCTGGACTTTTCCTCTTGGAAGGGCGTCAGGATTCCGGACGCCTACGGTGCCAGGTCCACCCAGCTGCTGACGCTTCCGGAGCTGCTGGTCCTGCTGCAGGCCGCGGGCCGGGAGATCGGCCTGGCGATTGAGCTCAAACACCCCAGCCCCTTCCAGCTCAAACTGGAGGACCGGGTCCTGGAGGTCCTGCGGTCCCAGGGCTGGGACCCGGCGACGTCACGGCTCGGCAACATCACGGTGTCCTTTATGAGCTTCAGCCCCGACTCGGTAAAGCACCTGCTGAAGTCAGTCCCCTCCGACGCCGTGTGCCAGCTCGTGGACGACGTCGACGTCGTGGAGATCCGCGAGGAGCTCGGCCTGGGGGCGCTGACCGGCGGCGCGCTCGCGAACCTGATGAAGGCGGCGCAAACCGAAGCCGAGCGGATCCTGGACGACTGCGAGACCGGGCTGGCCGGGCCGGGCATCGACTATGTCCGCGGGCATTCCCGGACCATCCGGCGCTGGCTCAACTCCGGCCGCCGCTTCCGGGTGTGGACCGTGGACTCGGAAAACGACGTCGCCCTCTGCCAGGAGCTCGGGATCCACGAGATCACCACGAACCGGCCCGCGCAGGTCCTCGCCCAGCTGTCGGCCGGCACGCAGAGCCGGCGCTAAGCGGTCGCCTACACTGACAAGGCAGTCACAACCTAGGCGGCGAGATCGCGGCGGCGCCAGCCGGAATAGCCCAGCGCCGCGAGGGCCGCTGCGGCCACGGCGAGGACAGCCAGCGCCGGCACATCACCGGCATCCACCGGGAGCAGCGGGGAGTGCCGGAACGGGGAGAGGTCCATTAGCCATTCGGGGGCGTTCCAGAGCACCCCGAATTCCCCCAGTGCGACGAGGGCCAGCAGGAGGCCCCAGACCGCCCCGGCCAGCCGGGGCGCCCAACCGAACACCGCCAGCGCCACGCTGGTCACCACCCAGGCGGCGGGGATCTGGGCCAGGGCGGCCGCGGCGCTGCGGCCCACCAGCGCGGCGTCGGTGACAGCGAAAGCGGCGCCCGCCCCGATCGATACGCCGGCCAGCAGGAGCAGCAAAGCGACCCCGGCCAGGGCAAAGATGAAGTGGCTGCTCGCCCAGCGGACCCGGGTGGTGGCCGTCGCCAGCAGGGCTTCGGTGTGGCCCGCGGCCTCCTCGCTGCGCAGGTGGTTGGCGGAGGACACCCCGTAGGCGGCCGCCAGCACCCCCATGATGCTGATCTCCGCGGCCAGGAATGCCTCCGTCAGGGCCTGGCCGCCGGAACCAGCACCAGGCACAGGGTGACCGGCAGCACCAGCACCCACCAGCGGTCCCCGGCGAATGCCCGGATCTGCTGGTTCCACCCGATGGGCGAGAGCCAGGAGAGCGCCGAGGGGCCCGGCTCGGCCAGGTCCCCGACGGCGCGGAGCGCATAGGTGATCGCGACGAAACCGACGCTGAGCCCGGTGGCGGCCCGGGCACTGGCGGTCAGCTGGGCCGCGAGTCCAGCCACGGCACTGAAGGCCATCCCTGTGGCAGCCCAGCCCAGCCCGAAGGCAAGGGACCCGGCGGCCGGCAACCCGCCGGCCGTCAGCGCGGCCGCCGCGAGCAAGCCGAGGGCCACATTGGCGCCGAGGCTGATGCTGAGCGCGGCCGCCAGCGGGGCGTCCCGGCCCAGCCTTCCACCGCCAAGCAGCTCCAGGCGTCCGCTCTCCTCGTCGCTGCGGGTATGCCGGATGGTGAGGATGACCATGAGGACGGCGAGGATGGCGGTCATGAAGGCGGTGTACTTGATCAGCGAGAGCGCACCGATGGAGGTGGGATCGTAGACCCGTCCGAACAGGGCGACCATCGAGGCGGTCGCGTTCAGGACCGTGGCGGCTTCGACGCGGCTCGCCAGATCCGGGTAAAGCTCCGCTCCGGCCAGCGCCGTCGAATAGGCGATCAGGGCAAAGCCGAGAATCCAGACTGGCAGCAGCAAGCGGTCCCGCCGCAACCCGAGCCGGATCAGGACACCGGTTCCGGCCAGGGTCTCAGGCATCGCCGGCCTGCCGTCCGCCCGGCCCCGGGGAGCCGGGCCGGCCCGCCGGCGTGCCGACGGCGGCGGCCGGAACCCCGGCGGCGATGTCACCGTAGTGGCGCAGGAACAGGTCCTCCAGCGTCGGCGGCTGGCTCGTGAGGGACTTCAGTCCCGCCGTCGTCAGCGCTTGCATCAGGTGGGTCAGCCCGGCGGGCTCGACCTGCGCGCTGACCCGGTGGTCCGTCACGACGACGTCGTGGACGCCGGGCAGGAGCTCAAGCCCGGGAGGCACCGCGGCGACGTCGGCCGTGACTGCGGTGCGGGTCAAGTGCCGGAGCTGCTCCAGCGGGCCGGTCTCCACCACCCGCCCGGCGCGGATAATGCTGACCCGGTCGGGGAGCGCTTCAGCCTCGCTGAGGATATGGCTGCTGAGCACCACGGTGCGCCCCTGGGCGCGCAGTTCACGGACGCAGCCGCGGAACGCATCCTCCATCAAAGGGTCCAGGCCACTCGTCGGCTCGTCCAGCAGGAACAGCTCGGCGTCGGTGGCCAGGGCAGCCACGAGGGCCACTTTCTGCCGGTTTCCCTTCGAGTAGGTGCGGGCCTTTTTCGTGGGGTCCAGCTCGAACAGCTCCAGCAGCCGCTCGCGGCGCGCCCGGTCCTGGCCGCCCTGCAGCCGGCCCAGCAGGTCGATCACCTCGCCGCCGGTGAGGTTCGGCCAGAGGGCCACGTCCCCCGGGACATAGGCCAGCCGGCGGTGCAGGGTCGCCACCTCGCGCCAGGGGTCCAGGCCCAGCACCCGGATGGACCCCGCGCTGGCGCGCAGGAGGCCCAGCAGGAGCCGCAAGGTGGTGGACTTACCGGATCCGTTGGGGCCGAGAAAACCGTGCACCTCGCCGGCCGCCACCTCGAAATCCAGTCCGTCCAGGGCCGTCACGGGCCCGAAGCGTTTTACGACGCCGGTCATTTCCACGACACTGCTCATAGTCAACAAGGTACGCCGGTGGACGGCCAGGCACCCCTGCGGAAAGTCCCCCTTTAGTGCACGCAGCCGCAGTTAGCGGGGGCCCCTTGGCTGTGATTGAGTTGTTCCATGCCATCTCGCTGGTCCGGCCGGGACACCCAGACGCTTTCTGCCGTGGCGATGAGCGCCCTGCTGCTGGCCAGCGCCGCGAAGCACTTCGACGATCCCGGTTTCTTCGGCCCGGTGGTTCCGGACTTCCTGTGCCGCGACGACACCGGCGAACGGCCCAACGGCCCCTTCGCCGTGCTGTCCCGGGAGGAATGGGTGGCGCTCAGCGGACTGCTCGAGGCGGGCGCCGCCGTCGGACTCCTGATCCCGGCGACCCGCCGCGCCGCCGCCGGGGGCGTCGCGGCCATGTTCACCGCCTTCCTCGCCGGACACCTCGATGCCCTGCGCAAGGCGTACGGCCCGGACGGGACGCCCGGCCAGCGCCGCGCGCACACCCTGCGGCTGCCGCTGCAGGCGCCGCTCATTGCCTGGGCCTGGAGCCTGCGGAACCCCGGTCGGCGGTGAGGCTCATGCAGTCCCCGGCCGTCCGGGTCGGGCTCTCCATCAGCATCGCCACCGGCCTCTATGGCGTGTCCTTCGGCGCACTGTCCGTGACCTCCGGGCTCGACTTCTGGCAGACCATGGCGTTGAGCCTGCTGCTGTTCAGCGGCGGCTCGCAGTTCGCGTTCATCGGGGTCGTGGCCGGCGGCGGTTCCGGCATCGCCGCGATGGGTGCTGCCACTTTGCTGGGCATGCGTAACGGGATCTACGGCATGCAGATCAACGCGCTGCTGCAGCCGCGCGGCTGGCTGCGCTTCGCCGCCGCCCACGTCACCATCGACGAGTCCACCGCCACCAGCACGGGCCAGACCGACCAGCTCGAGCAGAAGCGCGGCTTCTGGACCGCGGGCCTGGGCATCTTCATCCTCTGGAACCTGTTCACCGCCGTGGGCGCGCTCGCCGGAGCCTCCCTGGGGGACCCCAAGCAGTGGGGCCTGGACGGCGCCGCCGTCGCGGCGTTCCTGGGCCTGCTCTGGCCGCGGCTCAAGGGCCGCGAGCCGGTGGCGATCGCCGTCGTCTGCGCCCTGGCCACCGTGCTGGCCGTACCGTTTGTGCCCGCCGGGGTGCCGATCCTGGTGGCCGCGGTGGTGGCCGCAGCCATCGGCTGGTTCAGCCATGGCCGCAGCGACGAGGGACTGGAACCGGACGTGGACCCCTACGCCGAACACCCGCACGGGCGTCCCGCCGGAGATGCCGCATGAGCCTGTGGATGTGGCTGCTGCTCTCCTGCCTGCTGGCCTACGCCTGGAAACTGCTGGGCTACCTGGTCCCGGCCAGCGTGCTGCGCGACCCCAGGATGTCACGGATCGCCGGGACCATGACCATTGGCCTGCTGGCCTCCCTGACGATCGTGAACACCGTGGCCTCCGGGCAGACGCTGGCGCTGGATGCACGCCTGGGGGCACTGGCCGCAGCCGGTATCGCCCTGCTGTTCCGTGCGCCCTTCCTGGTGGTCGTCCTTGCCGGCGCCGGCGCGGCTGCCGGACTCAGGCTGCTGGGTTGGAGCTAGCAGCACCGCAGATTCGCGCCGTACTGATCCGCCGGCTGGCGCCGTACCGCTCCGTAACGGTCTTTCCCTACTTTGCCGCCAAGGCCCCGTGGGAGCATTCGGGTATGAGCGACAACGAGGATCCGGATACTCCTGCGCCCGGCAAAGGCGAGCATTCCAAGCCGCACGAGCCGTTCGTTCCGCCGGGTGCCGAGTCCACGCGCGAGCTGCGGGAGATGGCCCGGCGGCGCCGGGAGGCCGAGGAGAAGCTGCAGCACCACCTCCAGGAGGCCAAAGAGAAGCCGTCGGAGGATTGATGCCGGGAAACCGGCTCTCGGAGCGACTGCAGGACCTTCTGCTCGACAACGACGCACTGGAGGATTTTCTCCAGCAACTGTCGAACCTGGCCGCCGAGTTCGCCGCCGCCGAAACCGGCCGCCCGGTGCTGTGCTCGGTGCGGCTGGCCCGGCGCCGTCAGCCGACAGTCCAGGCCGGCAGCGGCCCCGAGGCCCTGCTGCTGGACAGCTTGCAGGACGGCGTGGCGGAGGGCCCGGGACTGCAGGCCCAGCAAGCCGGGCTGGCGGTGCTGGTGCCGGACACAACGATGGATCCCCGGTGGCGGCGTTACCAGCGGGCCGCCGCCCAGCGCGGGAACCGCAGTATCCTCGCCGTACCGCTGCTGGCGGATCGGGACGCCACGGCCATCCTGACCTTCTCGTCGACGTCCCCCGAGGCTTTCGACGACGGCGCCGTGGCAGCGTGCGGGGCGTTCGCCCTCCGCGCCGCCAAGGTGATGCGGCTGGCTATCCGGCTTGACTCCGCCAAAGGCCTGCAGCGGGACCTGCTGCAGGCCATGCGGTCGCGGACCGTGATCAACCTGGCCACCGGAATCCTCATGGCCCAGAGCCGGTGCTCGCAGACTGAAGCGTTTGAGCTGCTGGCCCAGGTCTCCAACACCAGGAACGTCAAGCTTCGGGTCATTGCCGACGAGATCCTCCAAAGGTTCGACGGCGGTCCGGCCGGAACAGCAGTCAGCGCCTGAGCTCCTACCGCGGTGCTCCGAGGCCGGCGAGCCTGAGAATGAGCTGCAGCCCGTCCGGCGTTCCCGGCCAGTGCCGGCGCAGCGCATCCCCGCCCGCCCGCGCGATGACCGAGCGCAGCACGAGGGCCACAATGATCACGTCGTCCGCATAGCCAAGGACGGGCACGAAGTCCGGGACAAGGTCGATCGGGGAGAGCAGGTACGCCAGGAGCAGGGCAAGCCTGATCCGCACCCCGGCGCCCAGGGACTTGTCAGCGAGCAGCCGCCGCAGGAGTCTCAGCAGGTCCGGCAGCAAGCGCAGCGCGTCCTTCATCGCGACCGTTTCCGGGTGCCGGCGCGCATAGCCCCACAGGAGGAGCAGCAGGACTGCGTAGACCAGCAGCACGCCGCCAACGGCGCCCGCCACGGTTTCCCATGACACCGGAACTAGCCGAGGACAGAGTCGAACGCCGTTCCCGGCAACGGTGCCTGCGGCGGCAGCGGCCGTTGCGGGCGCTCGGTGCGGATGGCGTCCTCGACAAGCGCGACAGGCCGGCGCCACGCATCCGAGCCGGCCTCCATGGTGTCCACAACGCCGATCAGCATGGCCAGCAGGCGGATAAGGTCCGTCATCGAAATGTCGCTGCGCAGGGTTCCCTGCCCCTGTCCGCGGCCCAGGAGCACGGCCACGGATTCGATCAGATCGCCCGTGATGCCGGTGAGGAGCCCCCGCCGGCCGGCGACGGCTCCCAGCAGGTTGGCTTCTTCGCTGGCAACGCCCATCAGTGCGTCAATCACACGGAAGAGACCGTCCGCCGCGTCCGGCGCGGCGAGGGCCTCCTCGATGACCGGATCGACCAGCAGGCCGAGCTGGCGGTGCAGGGCCGCGAGGACGAGTTCTTCCTTGTCGGCGAAATTCCGGAACAGCGTGGCCGGGCCGACCCCGGCCGTCACGGCAATGGTCTGAAGCGGCACCTCGGGGCCGTGCTCCCGGAAGCACTGGCGGGCGGCGGTGATGATCTTGTCCACGTTCCGCGCGGCATCGGCGCGGAGCGGCCTGCGGTCTGCTACCCGGTTCATTTGCTCAGGTTAGCAACGCGGAGCCGGGTCGGGGAGGTTACTTCCGGGTATTGATTTATGTGACGGTTTTCGCGTCCGGAGCACGTGAAAGACTGGTGCCATGTTGCTTGCATTCTCTGTCGCACCCTCAGGCCGTCCCGCGCGCACGGCCGATGACCCGTCCGCCGGTTCCGCGGCCGTCCCGGCGGACGAGGCTTCTGTCCACGACGCCGTCGCCGAAGCGGTGCGGATCGTCCGGGAGTCCGGCCTGCCGAACCATACCGACTCGATGTTCACCACGATCGAGGGCGAGTGGGATGAAGTCTTCGACGTCGTGAAGCGGGCCACCGAGGCCGTGGGCCGCTACGGCAGCAGGGTCTCCCTCGTCATCAAGGCCGACATCCGGCCGGGCTTCACCGGTGAACTCACCGGAAAACTGGACCGCCTGGAGCAGGCGCTCGGCGACTAGCCAGGCGGCGCCGCGGGCCGGAAATCCGGCCGGACCCAGACCAGTGGCGGCCTACCGCCGGGACTGCCCAGCTGAGAGACTGAGGGGCATGTTCGAGCATCAGCCCACCGCCCGCTGGATCGCCGTCGAGAACTTCCTGTCCGAGCTGGTCGTCCGCCCGGACAACTCCCTGAAACGTGCTGTGAGCTCCGCCCTTGAGGCGGGCCTGCCGCCCATCGAAGTCGCCCCCACCGCCGGCAAACTGCTCAAACTGCTGGTCCAGCTCTCCGGCGCCCGCAGGGTCCTGGAGATCGGGACGCTGGCCGGTTTTAGCACCATCTGGATGGCCCAGGGACTGCCCGACGGCGGCCGGCTGCTCACGTGCGAATACCTCCCCAAACACGCCAAGGTGGCCCGCGCCAATGTGGACGCCGCCGGGCTGGGCCACCTTGTGGAGATCCGGGTCGGGGCGGCACTTCAGACGCTGCAGGCCCTCGCCGACGAGGGCGAAGAGCCCTTCGACTTCGTCTTCATCGACGCGGACAAGGAAAACAACCCGCACTATCTTGACTGGGCCATCCGCCTCGGCCGGCCCGGCACCGCCGTCGTGATGGACAACGTCGTCTGGGAAGGCGCCGTGCTGGAGCCCTCCATGGACGCCGTCAACGCCCCCGGCATCATCAGCGCGCTGCATATGCTGGGCGAAGACCCGCGGCTGGACGGCACCGTCATCCAGACCGTGGGCTCCAAAGGCTGGGACGGCTTCGCCCTCGCGCGGGTGCTGTAGCGGCCGTGAAGTCTCGCAGCGGCGACGGGACGGCCACCGGAATTCCCAAAGTGCTAAGTGTGCTTAGATTTAGTGCACAGCCTGAATTTGCTGAGCAGTAGCCCGGCCGACAGGCGTGGACGCCGGGAGCACCAGACGCACTTCGAAAGGGAACAGGCCACCGAAATGAACCGGACTCCCGACTCCCCGCAGCCCCTCGCCGTGCGGATCAGTTCTGCGCCGGAGCAGCTGGCAGGCCTCACCCCCCTGCTGGAGGCGGCCCACTCGGCCGTCGGCGACGTCCCGGCGTTGCTGGAGCTGGCCAAAGCCGCAGCAGAAGCTGCCCCGCTGCCCGGCGGGGGCCGGACGGTCTTCCTGTGGGAGATCCTGGCGTCCGTCACGGCCGTGGACGTCGCCGCCGGACGGGCCATTGAACCCCATCTGGACGCCGCGGCGATCCTCGCCCAGGCCGCCGGCCAGCCCGCGCTGGACGGCCGGGACCGCCCGGACCTCGACAGGGTCCGCTCCGACGGCGCCTGGGGTGTGTTTGCCGCCGAAGCCGCCGGCCAGCGGCTCGAGGCGAAGCCGGCGGACGGCGGTTTCCTGCTGCACGGCGCCAAACCCTGGTGCTCGCTGGCCGCCCAGCTGGACCACGCCGTCGTGACCGCCCATCTGGACGACGGCGGACGGGCAGCCTTCGCCGTCGACCTCCATGCCCGCGGCGTCAGCTTCGAGGATCCGCGATGGACCAGCCGGGGACTCCGGGAAATCCCGAGCGGCACCGTGCACTTCGACGCCGTCCCGGCCGTGCCGCTGGGCGATGCCGGCTGGTATTACCGCCGGCCCGGGTTCGCGTGGGGCGGCATGGGTGTGGCGGCCTGCTGGCTGGGCGGCGCCGTCGCGGTGGCCCGCGGCTTCAGGGCGTCCCTGATCACGGCGGCCGACGGCGGCCGCACCCCGGACCAGCTCGCACTCGCCCACCTCGGCGAGATCGACCGCACGCTCACCGCCCTGACCGGCTACCTTGCCCGGACCGCCGCGCGGATCGATGCCGGGGAACTCGCGGACACCGGCGCCTGGAGCGAGGCCCTCCGCGTCCGCGGCGCCGTGGCGACCGCCGCTGAACGCATCCAGACGCTGGTCAGCCAGAACCTCGGGCCCGGACCGCTAGCCTTCGACGAGGTCTACGGCAAGCGCATGGCCGACCTCGCGCTCTACATCCGCCAGCACCATGCCATGCGCGACGACGCCCAGCTTGGTGCCCTTACGCTCAAGGGGGACCACCCATGGTGAGCTTCACCCATCAGGACGCCGGGACCGGCGAGGATGCCTGGGCAGCCAGCGGACTGGCCGCGCTCCCGGAGCTGCCGCTGGACGCCGGGGAGCTCGCCGACCAGGCGTTTATCGTCCTGGCCGCGCATCCGGACGACGAATCCCTGGGCGCCGGCGGGCTGATGGCCCGGCTGCGCGGGCTGGGTGCCTCCGTCACGGTGCTGTTGTGCACGGCGGGCGAGGCCTCCCACCCGGACTCACCCACCACGACGCCGGAACAGCTCGCCGCCGTGCGGCTCGAGGAATTCGGCGGCGCGCTGGCGCACCTGCTGGGGGACCCGGAGTGGCGGTTCCTCGCCCTGCCCGACGGCAAGCTCGCCGATCACCGGGCGGAGCTGCACGCCGCGCTGCAGCAGGCCATCGCTGAAGCAACTGCCGCATCGGGACTGCCCGCGGAACGCATCACCCTCGTGGCGCCGTACCGGCACGACGGCCACACGGACCACGAGGCGCTGGGCGCCGCCGCGGCCGAGGCGGCCGGCGCAGGCGGCCACGGGCTCCTCGAATACCCCATCTGGTACTGGCTCTGGGCGGACGCCACCGACCAGACCTGGCAGTCCTGGCTGCGCCTGCCGCTGGACCCCGGTGAACGGCAGGCCAAGGCAGCGGCCATGGCGTCCCACATCACCCAGGTCCGGCCCCTGTCCGGCCAGCCCGGGGACGAGGTGCTGCTCCCGCCGGCCTTCCGGGAGCACTTTGAACGTCCGTTCGAGACCTTCGCGTGGCAGCGTCCGGCCGCCGCCGGCAGCGGTGGCTCCTACGCCGCCGCTGACGCGGAAGGCGTCTTCGACGCTGTCCACACCGGAAACGACGACCCCTGGCAGTACACCACCAGCTGGTACGAACACCGCAAACGCGCCCTCACCCTCGCGGCCCTGCCCGGCCTGAACTACGAGGCAGGGCTTGAGATCGGCTGCTCGATCGGGACGCTCAGCGTGGAACTCGCCCAGCGCTGTGCCAGCTTCACGGCCGTCGACGCGAGCAGCGCCGCGCTGGCCCACGCCGCCCGGCGCCTCGCCCACCTGCCCGCGGCCCGGACCCGCCACCTCACCGTCCCGCAGGACTGGCCGGACGGCCGTTTCGACCTGATCGTGGTCTCCGAGGTGGGCTACTACCTCGCGCACGGCGAGCTCGCTGAGCTGTTCGCGCGGGTCGAGTCCGCACTCCTGCCCGGCGGCACCCTGGCCCTGTGCCACTGGCGCCACCCCATCTCCGGCTGGGAGCTCGACGGCGACGCCGTCCACGCGGCCGCCCGCCGCCACCTCGGCTGGGCCGACGCCGGTCTCTACCGGGAACGCGACTTCATCCTGGAGGTCCTGATCGCGCCGGAGTCCGGTAAGGAACCGCGGCCGGCAGCGGCACTCCTGCCGGGCACGGAGGGCTAAGCGGCATGGCCGCCCACGCCCTGCCGCTGCCCCGCGGCCACAGCATCGACAGGATCGCCGTCGTGATGCCCGCCCACAATGAGGACGAGCACCTCGGCCGCGCCCTGCTGGCAGTGCAGCGCGCCGCAGACGCCCTGCACCGGGTCCGGCCCGACGTGGACGTCAGGGTGACCGTGGTGCTGGACAGCTGCACCGACGGCTCCGCCGGCATCGCCGCCCGCTACGCCGCGGCGGACGGCCGCTTCCACGCCCTCAAAGTAGCCTTCCGCAACGCCGGAGCCAGCCGGGGCGCCGGCATTCGGGCTGCCGGGATCAGGACAGCCCGGCGGCGGGCGCCCGGCAAGCGGTGGACACCCCCGCCGTGGGCCGGACGGACCTGGCTGGCCAATACGGACGCGGACTCGCAAGTTCCGGAAAACTGGCTCATCCGGCAGCTGGAATTCGCCGACGCGGGAGCTGACGCCGTGCTGGGATCGGTGGAACCGGACCCCGCCGGCATGGACCCGGAGCTGCTCCGGCGATGGCTGGAACGCCATCCTTTCGAGGAGGACCACCCACACATCTACGGTGCCAACTTCGGGGTCAGGGCCTCTGCCTACCTGGCCGCCGGAGGCTTCCCGAAGCTCTCCTCGCACGAGGACCGGACCTTGGTGCAGAGCCTCCGCAACCGCGCCTTCACCGTGACGGCGACGGACAGCATGCGCGTGCTGACCTCGGGCCGCATCCACGCCCGGGCGCCGCACGGCTTCGGCGCCTACCTCCGGACGCTGGGAAGGCACCGGCCACCGGCGGTCGACTGACGCTCTCCCGGGTCCGGTTGCTGCAGGATGGAGCTACCTCGCCTGCAGGGCCGGACTCGAATGCGTTCCCCGCCCGCCTAGACTCTGCCCAGCCAGGTATGCGAACAGCGACCGGATGCCGAAGTCCCACGGCGGCAGCTCTTCCGCGACGCCGGTGGTGTTCACCAGGGCACCAAGGTGCGGGCTGCTGATGGTCACGACATCACCGGGATGGTGCGTGAAGCCGAGACCGGGGGCGTCGCGGTCCTGCTTGGGTGCGAACAGCGTGCCGGTGAACAGTGCAAAACCGTCCGGGTACTGATGGTGCGAACCATACGTGGCAGCAGCCAGATCCTCGAAGGAACGGCTGATGCGGGACACGCTGTTCCGGCCCTCCAACACGTAGCCGTCCTCGCCGGCAACAACCAGACTGATCTCCTCGGCGCGCAGCGTCTCCACGCTGAAGGGACCATCGAACAGCCGGATGAACGGGCCCAGCGCGCTGGACGCGTTATTGTCTTTGGCCTTGCCCAGCAGCAGCGCACTGCGGCCCTCCACGTCGCGCAGGTTGACGTCGTTGCCCAGCGTGGCCCCGCGGAGGTTCCCGTGTGAGTCCGCAATCAGCACCAGCTCCGGTTCCGGGTTGTTCCACGAAGAGAACGTCGGAATGCCGATCCGGGAGCCGAAACCGACCGACGACAGCACCGGGGCCTTGGTGAAGACCTCGGGGTCCGGACCGATCCCCACCTCCAGGTACTGCGACCACATGCCCTGCTCGATCAGTACTTCCTTGGCATGAGCAGCCTCGGGCGACCCGGGACGAAGTCCGCCGATTCTCCCGCCCAGCGCCCGGGCCACTTGTTCGCGGACAGCAGCCCCCCGGGTGGCGTCCCCGGCACAGCGCTCCTCGATGACGCGCTCAACCATACTGTCCACGAAGGTGACGCCGCAGGCCTTCACCACCTGCAGGTCGATGGGGGCCAGGAGGAACGGCCGGGCCCCGTCCTGCACCAGGGACGCGCCCACCAGCTCGTCCAGCTGCCAGCGCGGAGCGTCCCCGGCCTGAGCCAGGACGGTCAGCGGATCGGCGTGGTCCAGCAGCTCGGAGACGGTCGAGACAAGGTGAGTGAGGTCGACGACGCCTGGACCCGTTCCGCCGTCCGCTGTCACTGCGACCACGCGAGGCCCGCCGGACTCCGGATCCCAGACCCGGCCGACCCAATGCCCGGACGCGTAATCTGCCGGCAGGATGGCGGCGGCAGCAGGAGAATTCCCCGTCATCTCATTCACCTTCGCTTCGGGTCGAAGAAGCAGCGGTCGGGGGGAGCGCAGCCGGGGAAGAAGCAGTCCGGGCGCCGGGACCCGGAGCCGGCTTCCACACGCCGTCAACCCTGCGGGTGATGCCCCACGGGTTGCCGTCCCGCAGGCCGGGAGGCAGCTGCGGTTCGGGGAAGGAGTCGTACGCCACCGGCCGCACAAAGCGTCCGACGGCGGCAGTCCCCACCGAGGTGGTGCCCGCAGCTGTTGTGGCCGGGTAGGGTCCGCCGTGCTGTTGGGCGTAGCTGACCGTGACGCCGGTTGGCCAGGCATTCCAGAGCAGGCGTCCGGTCTTATCCAGAAGGACACTGATCAGTTCCGGCAGCTCCTCGTCGGGTTCGGCCTGCAGGGTGGCGGTCAGCTGGCCTTCCAGCAACCGGGCAAGCTCTGTCAGGTCCGCTCCGGGCTGGTACCGGATCAGCAGCGTTGCCGGGCCGAACATCTCCTGCCCCAGCAACGCCGGATTACTGGTCACGGCCTGCGCGGTGGTGGCCAGCACGGTGGGGCGCGGCGCTTCGTCCTGGTCGCCGTGGACCAGGACCTCAACGCCGTCGCTGCCGGCAAGGCCGGCCAGCGCCTGGTCGAAACCCTCGCGCAGCTTGGGGCTGAGCAGCGGGGCGCTGGGCTTGTCAGCGAGGTAGCCGCTCAAGGCGGTGCCGACGTCGTCCGTGTCAATGTCCGGCACGAACAGCAGTCCCGGCTTGGTGCAGAACTGCCCCATGCCCATGGTGAAGGATCCGGCGTAGCCGGACAGGATCGCGTCCTTCCGGGCAGCCCAGGCCTTTTCGGTGACGAACACCGGGTTGATGCTGCCGAGTTCGCCGTAGAAGGGGATGGGCTCGGGCCGGCGGTTGGCGCGGTCGAACAACGCCCGGCCGCCGGCGGTGGAGCCGGTAAAGCCGATGGCCTTGACCAGAGGGTGGTCCACCAGGGTACCGGCAGCGGCGCGGCCGGTGACGGTGGAGAACACGCCGGCGGGAGCACCGGCTTCGGACAGTGCCTGAACCACGACGTCGCGGGTCCGCAGGGCAAGCAGCAGGTGCCCTTCGTGGATTTTGTGCACGACGGCGCAGCCCGCGGCCAGCGCCGAGGCCGAATCGCCGCCCATGACGCTGAAGGCGAAGGGGAAGTTGGAGGCGCCGAACACGCCCACCACTCCGAGCGGTACGTTGACTCGCCGGATATCCGGGCGGGGACCCATGCCCCAGTCCGGGTCGGCGTGGTCGATGGTCGCGTCCAGGGGTTCGCCGCGGAGCACTTCCTGGGCCAGGAGCCGGAGCTGGAAGACGGTGCGGCGCAGCTCAAAGCGGAGCCGGCCCTCGTCCAGGTGGGTGTCCGTGATGCCCAGGGCCACCAGCTCGTCGGCGTCGGCTTCGAGTCCGGCGGCCACTGCTTCCAGCCACGAGGCGCGGGTGGCGGGAGCGGCGTCGCGTGACTGCTCGAAAGCCTGGTGGGCGGCAAGGATCTGCTGCGCCGCCTGATCTGCCGTGGTCTGTTCCACGGCTTGCGTGGCCTCAAGGGCAGTATTCGTGTTGCTCATTAGCTCACTCCTGCGGTGACGGCGGCGCGGGTGCCGATCTCCAGCCAGCCCTGGCCGGCGGGGAAGGTCCAGCGCTCGCGGGATTCGGGCAGCATTTCCGCGCCGGAACCGGGCAGGCGCGGAGCAAGGTAGCGGCCGCGGTCGATCCTTACCGGATCGGTGAAGTGCTCGTGGAGGTGGTCCACGAACTCGATCATGCGGTTGTCCATGGTGCCGCTGACGGCGGCGTAGTCGAAGAAGGAGAAGTGCTGCACCAGTTCGCAGAGCCCCACACCGCCGGCGTGCGGGCAGACCGGGGTGTCGAAGCGGGCGGCCAGGAGCAGGGTGGCGAGGTTCTCGTTGACGCCGGCCACACGGGTGGAGTCGATCTGGACCACGTCGATGGCGCCGGCCTGAAGGAGCTGCTTGAAGACGATCCGGTTTGCCACGGCTTCACCGGTGGCCACCTTCACGGGGTGGACGCCCTTGCGGATGTCCGCGTGGCCCAGGATGTCATCGGTGCTCGTGGGCTCTTCGATCCACCAGGGGTTGTATTCGGACAGGCCGTTGACCCAATCGATCGCTTCGCCCACTTCCCAGCGCTGGTTGGCGTCGATGGCGATCCGGATGTCCGGGCCCACGGCCTCGCGGGCCAGGCGCATGCGGCGGCGGTCCTCATCCAGGCTCCCGCCCACCTTGAGCTTGATGAGTCCGAAACCGTCCGCCACGGCTTCCTTGCTGAGCCGGACCAGTTTCTCGTCGCTGTAGCCGAGCCAGCCGGGGGAGGTGGTGTAGGCCGGGTAGCCGCCCTGCTGGAGCTCGGCGATGCGGGCTTCCTTTCCGGCGGCGCCGCGGCGCAGGATGTCCAGTGCGTCGGCCGGGGTGAGGGCGTTCTGGATGTGGGTGAAGTCGATCGCGCTGACAATCTCCTCGGGCTGCATTTCCGCCAGGAGCAGCCACAGGGGCTTGCGTTCGCGCTTGGCGCGCATGTCCCAGAGGGCGTTCACCAAGGCGCCGCAGGCCATGTGGGAGACGCCCTTCTCCGGGCCAAGCCAGCGGAGCTGGGAGTCGTGGACCAGGCGGCGGGAGGCGGCGCCGAGGTCGTTGACCAGTTCGTCGGTGTCCCGGCCGATCAGCAGGCGGCCGTAGGATTCGATCGCCGCGGTGATGATCTCGTTGCCGCGGCCGCAGGTGAACACGAAGCCGTGGCCGCTTTCGCCGTCGTCCGCGGTGATGGTGACATAGGCGGCGGAGTAGTCGGGATCCACGTTGACGGCGTCGGAACCGTCCAGTTCGAGGGAAGTGGGGAACCTGACGTCCTGGGTGTTGATGGAGATGATTCTGGACATGGTGGGGAGCCTTTCAAAAACGTTATTGGAAGCCCAGCAGCGTGGGCAGCCAGAGGCTGAGCGCGGGGACGAAGGTGATGAGCACCAGGGTGGCGAGCATGGGGATGAAGAACGGCATAACGCCCTTGATGACCGTCGGAACGGGGACCTTGGTGACGCTGGAGAGGACAAAGAGCACCAGGCCCACGGGCGGGGTCAGCAGACCAATGAGGAGGTTGAAGATGACCACGACGCCGAAGTGGATGGGGCTGAGGCCGAACGTCTCGGCCACCGGGCCCAGCACCGGCACCAGGATCAGGATGGCGGCGGTGGGTTCCAGGACGCAGCCGATCACCAGCAGGAGCAGGTTGACCAGAATCAGGAACACGATGGGGTGGTCGGTGAAGCCGAGTATAAAGTCCGCGGCGAGCTGGGGTGCCTGTTCGCGGGCCAGGACCCAGCCGAACAGTGATGCCGCGGCCACGATCAGGAGCACGGAGCCGGCTGTCTCCACCGAGCCGAGGAGGATGCGGTAGGTCTTGCGCCAGGTCAGGGACTTGTAGAGCAGCGCCAGGACGAAGATGTACAGCACGCCGATCCCGGAGGCTTCCGTGGGGGTGAAGATGCCGCTGAGGATTCCGCCGAGGATCACGACGCCGGCGCCGAAGGCCGGCAGGGCGCCGAGCAGGGACTTGCCGCGCTGGCCCCACGTGGAGCGGGGCATCACCAGGTGGTGCTGCTTGCGGGTGAGCCACCAGACCATGAAGCACAGGCAGCCGATGAGGATCATGGCCGGGACAATCCCGGCCATGAACAGTGCGCCCACGGAGACGCCGGCGGTGACGGCGTAGATGATCGCCGGGATGCTGGGCGGGATCATCGGGGCGATCAGCGAGGAGGCGCCGGTGATGCCTACGCCGAATTCCTCGGAGTAGCCGTGTTTCTTCATGGCCGGGACCTGGATCTTGCCCATGGCGGCGGCATCGGCGATGGCCGCCCCGCTCATCCAGGAGAAGCCGAAGCTGGTGGCGACGTTGACGTAGCCGAGGCTGCCGCGGATGTGTCCGAGGTAGGCGACGGCGGCGGTGTAGAGGCGGTCCGAGACGCCGGAGACGTTGGCCACGTTGCCGAGCAAGATGAAAAGGGGAACGGCCAGGATGGCGAAGTTGTTGACGCCGGAGGTGGTCTGCTGGACGGCGATACCCAGGGTGGCGGACGGGTCAAGGACCACGTACGCCAGGGCGGGGACCAGCAGGGCGATGGCCACCGGAACACGCAGGGCCAGCAGGCCCAGGAGGGCGGCGAGCATGAGGGTAAGTGTCATTGCGGGTCCTCAGAAGGCTTCTTTTTCAAGGTTTTCCATGGCGCCGGGAACCTGGTCCGGGTGCTTCAGGTTGACGTAGGTGTTCAGCAGCCCGTGGATGAAAATCAGGGCGAAGCCGGCGGCGGCGGCCGTGTAGACGACGCTCATGGGCAGCTGGGTGGCGGGTGCCTTCAGCCGTGCCGCCGTCAGCGCGAACTGGAGTCCGGCGTAGGCCATGGCGCCGGAGACCACCAGGACCACCAGCATGGCGAAGGAATCCATCACTACGGCGGCGCGCTTGCCGAGTTTGGCGGCCAGCAGGTCCACGGTGACGTGGAGGCGGCGGGCCATCACGAAGCCGGCGCTGATGAAGGTCAGCCAGACCAGGGCAAACCGGGCGAGTTCCTCCGTCCAGGTCAGGGGGCTGGAGAAGATGTACCGGCTGGCCACCTGGCTTAGGACCAGGACAAAGACCAGGACCAGGAAACCAGCGGCCAGGACGCGTTCGGCATTGACCAGGGCCCGGACCGCGCGGCTCTTGGCCTCCAGGAAGTCCGGCTCGTCAGGATGGTCCGGGACCGCGGGCACTGTCCGCGACTGTGATTCGGTGAGTTCGGCTGTCACTTGCTGGCCTGGATTTCCTTGTAGAGCTCGCCCCAGGAGACCTGTCCGGGCAGGGCCTCGCGGGC
This sequence comes from Arthrobacter sp., assembly GCA_034376805.1. Classification (GTDB taxonomy): domain Bacteria; phylum Actinomycetota; class Actinomycetes; order Actinomycetales; family Micrococcaceae; genus Arthrobacter. The sequence continues at coordinate 17,101 of JAXMJF010000041.1, read as the reverse complement.
CTGGTCCATGAATGCCGCGCGATCCACGTCCTCGTTGACCTTGATGCTGCCATCCTGCTTCCACTTGGCCAGCGTGTCCTTCTCCGCGGTTTCCACACATTCGCGGACACTAGCGGCGGCGGAGTCCATTGCCTTGTCCAGGGCGGTCTGCTGGGTTTCATCCAGGGAGTCGAAGATGGAGGCGCTGGTGACGACGTTGACGGCCTGGACCAGGTGCCCGGTGAGGCTGACGTAATCCTGGACCTCGTTGAACTTGGCGGTGGCGATGGTGGGGATCGGGTTTTCCTGAGCATCGATCACGCCCTGCTGCAGGCCCAGGTAGACCTCGCCGAGGGCCATAGGGGTGGCGGTGCCTCCCATGATCTTGGTATTGAGCATGTACTGCGGGGCGTCCGGAGTGCGGATTTTGAGGCCCTTCATGTCCTCCGGGGTGTTGATGGGTTTGTTCGAGGTGACGTGGCGGGTGCCGTAGTACCAGCCGGAGAGGACCTGGAGGCCGGACTCGTCCTTGAGGTCCGAGTAGATTTTCTGCATGGTGTCGCCTTCCAGGGTCTTGGCGAAATGGTCCACGCTTTCGAACAGGTAGGCGCCGTCCAGGACCGCCGCCGGTTCATGCCAGACGCCCAGGAAGGAGGGGCCGGCGATGGACATGTCCAGCGCTCCGCTGGCCACCTGCTCCAGGGCTTGGGCCTCGCTGCCCAACTGGCCTCCGGGGAAGCTCTTGACCGTGATGCCGCTGCCAGCCAGTTCTTCCGCGAGGGTCGTGACGCCGCACTTTTCCACGGGATGGCCGGCGTCGTAGACGTGTGCGAGTTTGAGGGTGCGGCCTTCGCCGGCGGCGGCAGCCACTTCCTGCTTCTTGCCCGCGTCCACGGGGCCGCCCACGCCGCAGCTGGCGAGGGTGAGGGCCGCCGCGGCGGCTACGGAAATCTGGGCAGCGCGGTAGATTCTGCGGGTGGACTTGTTCACGTGGTTCTCCTTTGAACGGGTGTTGAGCTTGGAGTAAGAAAGTCGTGGTGGGCCCTGTCCGGCCTGGCGAATCGAAAGAAATATAGGATTCGTGAAAAAACTATATATGATGGTAGTCACATTGCAAGGGCAATGTGGAACTTCTTCAGAAAGGGTTGCGACGTGGCAATCTCAGAAGAGCTGCGGAGGCAGCGGCCGGCCGGCGGCGTCTATGAGGCGCTCAAGGAGCAGATCCTGGATAACAGGATCCCGCCGGGCACCAAGGTGAATATTGACGGCGTGGCCCGGGAGTTGGGCGTCTCACCGACGCCGGTGCGGGAAGCCCTGCATCGCCTCCAGGGTGACAACCTCGTGGTCGCCACCTCCGGGCGCGGGTACAGCACCACGGCCCTGCTCGACGCCGGCGGGTTGCGTGATCTCTTCGAGTTCCGGCTGCTCGTGGAACCTTGGGCGGCGCGCACCGCTGCCGTGGACCGGCTGGACAATCCAGCGCATCGGCTCGACGTCGAGCTGGCGGACTTCCGCGAGCGCAGCCGGTCCGGCGGGGACATCCGGCCGGACCTCGTCGCCCACGACACCTCGTTCCACGAGCACATCCTGGGGGCCTCCGGCAACGGCGTGATCCGCAACGCGTTCGGCCAGACGCACTGCCACCTGCACCTATTCCGGCTTTACCCGGCCGATGTGGACGGAACCCTCACCATCGAGGAACACGGGCACGTGTGGGAAGCCATCCGCGACTGTGATCCGGCCCGGGCCGAGGACGCCATGTACCGGCACCTTACCGCTGCCTATCGCCGCTTTGCCGAAGCGTTCGACGGCGGCAGTGCGGCCGGGTTGGGCGCGCGGCGGGCGCCGCGGATGGCGGATGCGGGGTAGTAGGGACTGTGGGTGCAGCGTGGCTTCCAGGTTGCTTAGCTGCGGCGAGTAAACGGTCGCAGCGCGCAATCCCTTAATCGGGCGGGGGATCACCGCCGTGACCTTTGGCCCTAACGGCCGGCATCCGCGGGGCGCACCCTCAATCCTATGAGCTTCCTGCCCCGGGCCGGTCTGCGGTGCTGCGCCTAAGCAACACCGGCCAGCCGTGACGCCGGAGGCTCCCGCCGGAGGGCCCAGCGCCGGGGCGTTGGCGGGCGTTGAAGGCCTGAGCTCCGCCGAGGCGGCCCGGAGGCTCACCCAATTCGGGGCGAACAGGCTGCCGGAGGCCGGCACCGTCCCCGGCTGGCGCAAGCTGCTGGCCGAACTGACCCACTTCTTTGCCATCCTGCTGTGGGGCGCCTCCGTGCTGGCCTACCTGGCGGGCATGCCGCAGCTGGCCATCGCGATCGTCGTCGTGATCCTGGTGAACGGGACCTTCGCCTACATCCAGCAGGAGCGCGCCCAACATGCCGCCTCCAAGCTCCGCGAGCTGCTGCCGGCGATGGTCTCGGTCCGCCGGGACAACCGCGTCATCAAGGTCCACACCACCGAGCTGGTGCCGGACGACGCCGTTGTACTGGTGGCCGGCGACCGGGTGCCCGCGGACCTCCGGCTGGTACTGGCGGCCGGCTGTTCGGTGGACGAATCGATGCTCACCGGTGAAAGCGAGGCGGTCGCCAGAGTCCCCGGGGACACCGTCTTTGGCGGGACCTTCCTGGTCAACGGCCAGGCCGAAGGCGTGGTCTCGGGAACAGGCGGGAAGACCCGGCTCGCCGAAATCGCAGCCCTGACGGGAAAGGTGGAGGCACCGCCGAGCCCGCTGGCGCGGGAACTGCAACGCATCGTCCGGATCACCGCCACGATGGCACTGGGCATCGGTGTGCTGTTCTTCGTCCTCTCCCTGCTGGTCGGAATCTCCTGGCGGGACGCCTTTTTGTTTGCCATCGGCGTGATGGTGGCGCTGGTGCCCGAGGGCCTGCTGCCCACCGTCACGCTGTCCCTGGCCGTCGGGGCGCAGCGGATGGCGCAGCGCAACGCACTGGTCCGGAACCTGGAAGCGGTGGAAACCCTCGGCTCCACCACCTTCATCTGCACGGACAAGACCGGCACACTCACCCAGAACCGGATGAACGCCGTCGAGGTCTGGACCCCGGCCGGGCTGATGAGCGTCATCGGCGCGGGGTACGGCCCGGAGGCTGAGGTCACCGGGACGGGAGCCGCGGAGGCGCAGCACCTCAGCACCGCCGCGCTGGCCGCGTCCGTGGGCCGTGCGGTGCTCCACGAGGGCAGGTGGATCCCCGAGGGCGACCCGATGGAGGCCGCCATTGCAGCGCTGGCCACCCGGCTGGCCGGTCCCGGGCCAGATCCCGGGTCGGGTCCAGCCGAGCTTGCGGTGTCGCACCGCTTCGCCTTCGATCCCCGGCGGCTGCGGGAGTCCGCGATCGTCGGCACCACGCTGTACGTCAAGGGCGCCCCGGAGTCCGTCATTCCGCTGTGCGTGCACGGCGGCGGCGACGCCGGTGAAGCAGCGGGCGCCGCCCGGGCGCGGGAGATGGTTGACCAGATGGCCTCCCACGGGCTCAGGGTGCTGGCCGTGGCCGAGCGGACCCTGCCCGGCCTGCCCGGCGCCAGCTTCAAACTGGAGGAGGTCGAGAGAGGGCTGACGCTGCTGGGGCTGATCGGCCTGCACGACCCGCCCCGGGCCGAGGTCCGTGTGGCCCTCGAGGCGGCCCGCGAGGCCGGCATCAAGGTCGCCATGGTCACCGGCGACCATGCCTTCACGGCGGCCGCCATCGCCCGCGAAACCGGGCTGATCGGATCCCCCGAGCTGGTGCTGGAAGGCCACAACCTGCCCGAGGACGACGCCGTCCTGGCCGCGCTGCTGGACCGCGACGGTGTGGTGGTCAGCCGGGTCACCCCGGAACAGAAACTCCGGGTGGCACGCCTGCTTCAGGGCCGCGGCCACGTGGTGGCGATGACGGGCGACGGCGTCAACGACGGCCCGGCCCTCCAGCAGGCCGACATCGGCGTGGCCATGGGGCTGAGCGGCACGGACGTGGCCCGTGAGGCGGCGGACCTGGTGCTGCTCGATGACGACTTCGCCACGATCATCGCTGCGGTGGAACAGGGCCGGGCCACCTACGCGAACATCCGGCGCTTCCTGACTTACCACCTGACGGACAACGTCGCCGAGCTCACGCCGTTCGTGATCTGGGCGCTCTCCGGCGGGCGGTTCCCGCTCGCGCTGAGCGTGCTGCAGATCCTCGCCCTCGACATTGGCACCGACCTGCTCCCCGCCCTGGCGCTGGGCAGCGAGGCTCCGAGCAAGGGGACACTGAAACGCCCGCCCGAGCGCAGGCACCTGATGGACCGGGCACTGATGTTCCGCGTGTTCGGGCTGCTGGGGCCGGTCGAGGCGCTCTTCGAAATGACGGCCTACACGGTTGTACTGCTCGGGGCCGGCTGGACCCCGGGGGCGGAGCTGCCGGCGGCGGACGTGCTCATGGCCGCCTCCGGCGCCGCGTTCACCACCGTGGTCCTGGCCCAGCTTGCCAACGCCTTCGCCTGCCGCAGCGCCTCCGTACCGCCGTGGCGGCTCGGCTGGTTCACCAACCGGCTGCTGGTCTGGGCGGTGCTGGCCGAACTGGGACTGCTGGCGGTGTTCCTGTTCCTCGGGCCGCTGGCCACCCTGCTGGGCCACGCCCCGCCGTCGCCCGGCGGGCTGGCCGTGGCGCTCGCCGCCATTCCCGCGGTGCTCCTCGCGGACTGGCTGTACAAGATCGCCCGTCACCGCCGGGCCGGGAAGGCCATACCGGCTACCAAGGTCCAAAGCCTCTGACACCGGACGGCCTGCCGCCGCAGGATGGGTGCAGCGGCACCGGACTGCACAGGATAACCCTCGTGTCCGGCGCGCCCTTTCCTATTTGCCGAAAGCAGGAGCTGCGACATGGCTGAATCCCCGGTGCTGTGGTTTGAAGAGATCGGGATGGGCGATGTCCCGCAGGTGGGCGGCAAGAACGCCTCCCTCGGCGAACTCATCCAGTCCCTCAAAGCCAAGGGCGTACGCGTGCCGGACGGCTTCGCCACCACCGCGGACGCCTACCGCCGGTTCCTGGAAGTCAACGGGATCGAGGCCGAGATGCGCTCGCGGATCCAGTCCTACCGCGCCGGCGACACCTCCCTGCGCGCCACCGGGGAGGCCATCCGGGAGCTCTTCCTGGAGAGTGAGTTCCCTGCGGACATCGGCGAATCCATCCGCTCCCACTACCGGGAGCTGGGCGAGCGCGCCGGACTGGACCGGCTCTCGGTCGCGGTCCGCAGCAGCGCCACCGCCGAGGACCTGCCCGACGCAAGCTTCGCCGGGCAGCAGGAGACGTTCCTGAACATCGCGGGGGAGCGGGAACTCCTGGACGCCTGCCGCCGCTGCTACGCCTCGCTTTTCACTGACCGGGCCATCAGCTACCGCGAGGTCAAGGGCTTTGACCACCTCGACGTTGCGCTCTCGATCGGGGTGCAGCGGATGGTGCGTTCCGACGTCGGCGCCTCCGGGGTGATGTTCTCCATCGACACCGATTCCGGCTTCCCGCGGGTGGCCGTGGTCAGCGCCGCCTGGGGCCTGGGCGAAACCGTGGTCCAGGGCACCATCAACCCGGACAAATACCTCGTATTCAAGCCCCTCCTGGCGCAGCAGGAGTTCGCGCCGATCATCGAAAAGACCCTCGGTTCCAAGGACCGGAAAATGGTCTACAGCCGCGGCGGCCACGCACGCACCAAAATGGTGGACACCTCGGACGCGGAACGCCGCGCCTTCGTCCTGGACGACGCCGAGATCCTTGCCCTGGCGCGCTGGGCCGTGAGCGTTGAGGAGCATTACGCCCGGCCAATGGACATGGAGTGGGCCCGGGACGGCGTGACCGGGGAGCTGTTTATGGTCCAGGCCCGGCCGGAGACGGTCCAGTCGCAGAAGACCGGCTCCCGGTTCACCCTCCACCACCTGCTGGAAACCGGGACCGTGCTGGCGCGCGGCGCCGCGATTGGCGACTCCATCGCGCAGGGCACCGCATGTGTGATCAGGAGCGCAGCGGACATCGAAAACTTCCGCGACGGCGCCATCCTGGTTACCGAAATGACCGACCCGGACTGGGTTCCCATCATGAAACGGGCGGCCGGCATCGTGACCGACCACGGCGGCCCCACGAGCCACGCGGCGATCGTGAGCCGCGAACTCGGGGTCCCCGCCGTCGTCGGCACCGGCAACGCCACCACCGTCCTGGCCGAAGACCTCGCCGTGACCATCTCATGCGCCGAGGGCGACGAGGGCCGCGTCTACCGGGGCAGCCTTGCGTTTGAAACCGAGGAGGTGGACCTCGGGGAGCTGCCGGAGACGCACACCAAAGTCATGGTCAACATCGCCAGCCCCGCGGCCGCGTTCCAGTGGTGGCGGCTGCCCGCCGACGGCGTCGGGCTGGCCCGGATGGAATTCATCATCAGCAGCCTGATCCGGATCCACCCGATGGCACTGGTCCATCCCGAGCGGGTCACCGACCCCGGCGAAGCCGAGCAGATCCGCGCCCTGACCACCGGCTACGCGGACCCCAAGGACTACTTCGTGGACGCCCTGGCCCTGGGCATCGCCAAGATCGCCGCGCCCTACCATCCCCGGCCGGTGATCGTCCGGCTCAGCGACTTCAAGACGAACGAGTACGCGCACCTGATCGGCGGGTCCGCCTTCGAGGAGCCGGAGGAGAACCCCATGCTCGGCTTCCGCGGCGCCTCCCGCTACTACGACGAACGCTACCGCGAGGGATTTGCCCTCGAGTGTGTGGCCCTCAAACGGGTCCGGGAGAAGCTCGGGTTCGGCAACATCATCGTGATGATCCCCTTCTGCCGGACCCCGCAGGAAGCGGACCGGGTGCTGGCCGTCATGGCGGAAAACGGGCTGGTCCGGGGTGAGAACGGCCTGCAGGTCTACATGATGTGCGAGATCCCGTCCAACGTTGTCCTCGCCGAAAAGTTCGCCACCCGCTTCGACGGCTTCTCCATCGGCTCCAACGACCTCACCCAGCTGGTCCTGGGCGTGGACCGGGATTCGGCGCAGCTGGCCTCACTCTTCGATGAGCGGGACGAGGCCGTCATGGCGATGATCAGTGAGGCCATCCGCAAGGCCCACGCCGCAGGGATCAAGATCGGCATCTGCGGCCAGGGTCCCAGCAACCACCCGGAGTTCGCGGAGTTCCTGGTCAGCGAGGGCATTGATTCGATCTCACTGAACCCGGACAGCTATCTCAGGACCGTTCCGCGGATCGCGGAAGCCGAGAAACAGGCGTCGGCCCGGTAGCGCCGCCGGCGGCCTTCAGCCCGGGCTCCGATGTTCCGGACCCCTTCCTGCCGGGGCTGAGGGCCCGCAGCGCATTGAGGATCGTAGCCAGGTCCACAAGTTCCTGGGACAGGGCGCCGGCGATGGCCGGGATATAGCCGGCCGCCGCTGCGATCATCAGCGCCACGCTCAGCCCGATCCCGATCCAGATGCTCTGCAGCGCCACCTTGATGGTGCGCTGGCCGATCCGGACGGCGGAGGCGGCCTTGGACAGGTCATCGAGGATGATCACGACGTCGGCCGATTCGCCTGCCGCCGTCGAGCCGCGCGCACCCATCGCGATTCCGACGTCGGCGACGGCCAGGACGGGGGCGTCGTTGACGCCGGCGCCGACCATCATGACCGGGCGGAGGGGCAGGGACCGGACGGCCTCGACCTTGTCCGCCGGCAGGCACTCGGCGCGGACATCGGTGAGTCCGGCCTCGGCGGCGATGTGCTCGGCGGTGGCGAGCGCATCGCCGGTCAGCATCACTGTCCGGGTGACACCGAGTTCCTTGAGCTCGGCCAGCGTGCGGCGGGCTTCCCCGCGGATCGGGTCGCTCATCACGAGGCACCCGGCGAATTCCCCGGCCACGCCCACGTAGATGGCGAGTTCGCCGCTGGCCAGCTCCGTTTCCTCGACGCCGGGGGCCGATTCGGCCACGAAGTTGGGCTTGCCGACCACCACGTCGCGGCCGTCGAAGCGGGCCCGGACGCCGTGCGTGGCGAATTCGGTGGCCTCCGTGGCGGTTTCGAACATCAGCCCGCGGGTGCGCGCGGCCTCCATCACCGACGCGGCCAGAACATGGGAGGAATACTGTTCGGCGGAGGCCGCCAGGGCGAGGACCTCGTCCTCGGTGAAGGACCCCGAGGTCCGGACCCCCACCAGGGACGGACGGCCGTAGGTGAGGGTGCCGGTCTTGTCGAAGGCGACCGTCTTGATCCGACTGAGCTGTTCCAAAACACCGGCGTACTTGACGATGATGCCGCCGCGCGCGGCGCGGCTCATGCCGCCCAGGAACGCCACGGGAGCGGCGATCAGCAGCGGGCACGGGGTGGCCACCACCAGCACTTCCGCGAACCGGGCCGGGCTGCCGCTGATGATCCAGCCGACCGCGCCAAGGACGTAGGCGAGGGCCGTGAACGGAACGGCGTACCGGTCCGCGAGCCGCACCATGGGCGCTTTGCTATCCGCCGCTTCCTTGACCAGGGCCACGATGCGGCTGTACTGCGAATCCTCCATCCGGGCCGAGACCTGCATCCGGACCGCGGCCTCACCGTTCAGGGAGCCACTCATCAGCCCCTCGCCGGCGACCCGCTCCACCGGCAGGCTCTCCCCGGTGAGCGAAGATTCGTCGAAGCTGCCGGATTCAGAGAGCAGGACGCCGTCCAGGGGCACCACCTCACCCGGCTTCACCAGCAGGATGTCACCGATCTGGACCTCGGTGGCGGCAACATCCTCGTGTTGGCCGTTGGCGGAGCTTCCGCCTGCGGTTCCGGCGGAGGCGCCGCTGCGTTCCCGGTGGGCCGTCTGCGGCACGCGCTCCAACAGGGAGGTCAGTTCTTTCTTGGCCCGGCCGGCTGCAAAGTCCTCCAGGGCTGTGCCGCCGGCCAGCATGAGGACAATGATCATGGAGGCGATGTACTCACCGACCAGCACCGTGCTGACGATCGCGGTGACCGCCAGGATGTCGATGCCCCATTGGCCGCCGATCAGGCGGCGGACCATGCCCACGGCCAGATACGCCGCCACGGCCAGTGCGTAGATGCTGGCCGAGATCTGCGCAATCAGCGGCTGCCCGGACAGGAGCAGTATGAGCACCGCGAGCAGGGCAGCTATTGTGCCCGCAACCAGCGGATACCGGAGCAAAAGTTTCACGGATATCCTGCCTTCGCATTTGCGTGATCTTCACGCTTTTACTATCTGCATCCTACTGCTGACCCTTCCCGCGGCAGACCGTACGGGCGCAGGTTACGAGGCGCCGGCAGGCGGCCCGCTCACGGGCATGAGACGCTGGAGCGGGGCGGGGGAGGATCCGTCCCGGCGCCAAACCGGCCCGCGTGATCGGGCCCGGTGACGGCCCCGCAAAAAGTACCAGGAGGAATGCCGTGCTAAGCAGTTCAGACACCGTTGAAACCAGGACTGCCCTGGTGGTTGGGGCCAGCGGGATTGCCGGATCTGCCCTGGTTGACAGGCTCGCGGACGGGGGCTGGGACGTTGTGGCACTGTCCCGCAGCCCGATCCGGCGCGGCGATGTCCGCCATGTGAGTGCGGACCTGAATTCGTTGGACAGCCTGCGGGAATCCCTGGCCGGCGAACGGGTAAGCCACGTGTTCTATACCGCGTGGTCACGGATGGCCACGGAGCAGGAAAACATCGAGACCAACGCGGCCATGCTGCGGAACCTGCTGGCCAGCCTCATCGGGCACCCGGTGAAGCATGTGGCCCTCATGACCGGGCTGAAGCACTATCTGGGTCCGTTTGAAGCGTATGCGGCGGGGAAGATGCCGGACACTCCCTTCCGCGAAAGCGAACCAAGGCTGTCGACGCCCAACTTCTACTACGCCCAGGAAGACGAGCTGTGGGCTGCCGCCGGGAAGCAGGGCTTTGGCTGGTCCGTGCACCGGGCGCACACGGTGATCGGGCATGCGGTCGGCAATGCCATGAACATGGGTCTCACGCTCGCCGTCCAGGCATCCATCTGCCGGGAACTCGGGCAACCGTTCATCTTCCCGGGTTCCGAGACGCAGTGGAACAGCCTCACGGACATGACGGACAGCGGGCTGCTGGCCGAACACATGATCTGGGCGGCCACCGCTGACGGAGTGGGCGACGAAGCCTACAACATCGTCAACGGCGACATCTTCCGCTGGCGGCGCATGTGGCCTGCGCTGGCCGCCTATTTCGGGGTCGAACCCGTAGGGTACGCCGGCCAGCCCCGCCCGCTGGAACAACAGATGACCGGCAAGGAGGGCATCTGGGCGGACATCGCCGCCCGTCACGGGCTGGCCGAACCCGACCTGACACGGGTCGCCTCCTGGTGGCACACAGACGGTGATCTGGGCAGGAACCTCGAGGTGGTCACCGATATGAGCAAGAGCCGCCTGGCCGGTTTCACCGGGTACCGGCGGACGGAGGACTCCTTCATCCGCCTGTTCGACCGCTTCCGGGCCGACCGGCTGATTCCGGCAGCGTCCGAGACCCCGCGGGTCTTTCAGCCCTAGCTCCGCTGTGGCCGGTGGTGCCACAGTGGAGCATGTGGTCGATCTTGTCCGACCGGCGCCGCTGGCTGGCGGCCGCGGCTGCGGTGCTTCTGCTGGCCGCCGCGGTCGTGCTCGCGGTCGTCTTCTCGTCGGTGCCGCCCTCAGCCGCCCCGACGGCGTCGCCCACATCGCCGCTTTCGCCGTCGCTCCCGGCCACGGACAGCCCGTCGGACAGCCCGCCGCCGGGTGCGACGCCGTCGGACACTCCAGTCCCTGCCGGCAGCGACACGGCTCCGGCCGGGCCCGCACCGCTGCCGCCCGCCCCGCCGGCGCCCGTCCCGCCGGCTCCGGCACCGCCTGCCCCTGAACCCCCGGCGCCCGCACCGCCTGCGTCTGAACCGCCGGCTCCGTTCCCCGCCGCGCTCGCCGGCCGTGACCTTGAGGTGATCCCGGACTCCGGGGCGGTGGTGGCGCTGACGTTCGACGCCGGCGCCAACTCCGCCGGGCTGCCCAGCATCCTGCAGACCCTGGCCGCCACCGGAGTGCGCGGCACGTTCTTCCTCACCGGCAACTGGGCCGCCGGCAACCCGGCAGGAGTCGCGGCCATCGTGTCGGGCGGCCACCGGCTGGGCAACCATTCGATGACCCATCCGGGCTTCACCGGGCTCCCAGACACCGCGATCGGGGACCAGCTGGCGGGAGCCGAGCAGGCCATCCGGTCAGGCGGAGGGGATCCGCGGCCGTTGTTCCGCTTCCCGTTCGGCGAGCGCGACACCCGCACCATCGCCACGGTCAACGCCTACGGCTACGTGCCCGTCCGCTGGACCGTGGACACGCTCGGCTGGAAAGGCAGCAGCGGAGGGATCACGGCGCAGATCGTGGCGGACCGGGTGCTGGCCCGGCTCCAGCCCGGGGAGATTGTGCTGATGCACATCGGCTCCAACCCCGACGACGGCACCACCCTCGATGCCGACGCCCTGCCCGGCATGATTGAGCGGATCCGCCAGGCCGGCTACGGCTTCACCACCCTCGATGCGCTGCTGGGCTGACGCCGGCATGGCAGCCGGGGAACGGCGCGGCACTGCAGCACAACGCCCCTGTCGCGGAGGCCGGATGGCTGATACGACTGTGGCATGACGGAGTCGCCCACCCTCGCCGCAGCGCTGGCGCCCGTCGATGCCGTGATCTTTGACCTCGACGGGGTGGTCACGGACACCTCGGAGCTCCGCGCGGCGGCGTGGAAGCAACTCTTTGACGAGGTCCTCCAGGACCCGCGGCTTCCGGCCGGGACCCGCCGGGACCCGTTCAGCACCGATGACTACCTGGACCTGGTGGCGGGCCGGACCTGGGAGGACGCGGTAGCCACCTTCCTGAACTCCCGCGGAGGGGCCATCCCGGACGGCGCACCCTCGGACGGGTCCGGGGTGTGGAGCGCCTTCGGCCTTGCCGCACGTCAGGACGAACTGTTTGACAAACTGCTCAGCACCAACCCGGTCCGGGCTTTCCCCGGCACCGCGGACCTGCTCGGCCGGCTGAAGGCCGGCCGGATCCCCGTAGTGCTCGCCACCTCCGCGAGAAACGCCGGCGCGCTGCTGGCCGCCGCAGGGCTAGCGGACGTCTTCGACCACATCATCGACGGGCAGACGGCCCTGGAGCGCGACGTTGCGGGAAAGCCGGCCCCCGCGCTGCCGCTGGAAGCAGCGCGCCGGCTGGAGATCGCGCCCGCCCGGGCGATGGTCATCGAGGAATCAGTCGCCGGGGTGGAGGCCGGCCGGCGCGGCGGTTTCGGGCTGGTGGTCGGCATCGACCGGGCCGGGCGCCGGGATCCGCTGGAAGCGGCGGGCGCCGACGTCGTCGTCGAGGATGTCAGCCAGCTGGACATCGGCCTCGTCATCAAGCACCCGTGGCTGCTGGTCTACGAGGGCTTCGACCCGGCGCACGAGGGCCACCGGGAAGCCCTCACCACCCTGGGCAACGGTTACCTGGCCACCCGGGGAGCCGCCCCGGAGCACCGGGCCGGAGCGGTGCACTATCCCGGCAGTTATCTCGCCGGGGTCTACAACAGCCTGCACAGTGTGGTCCAGGACCAGGAAACGGTCGACGAGCACATGGTCAACATCCCCGACTGGCTGCCCCTGGATCTCCGGGTCGGCGACGGCGCCTGGTGGTCCGAGGGCGGGCTCTCCCTCCGCAGCGAGCGGCGCACCCTGGACCTGAAGCGCGCGGTGCTGACCCGGGAGGCGGTCCTGGCGGACGGCGCCGGGCGGCAGCTCCGGCTGCTGCAGCGCCGCCTCGTGTCCATGGCCACACCGAATCTCGCCGCCCTGGAAACCGTCATCACGGCTGTCGGCTGGAGCGGCGTCGTCAGCATCCGCAGCGGCTGCGACACGGACGTCACCAACTCCAATGTCCCCGAGGACGCGGCCCTTTCCAGCCGGCACCTGGGGTCCGTCACGGTTGAAAGCTCCGCGGCCGGCCCAGGCACCGTTGGCCTCACCGTGGAAGTCCGGACCGTCACCAGCGGGATCGTGATCGCCCTGGCGCTCCGGACGGAAGTCTCCGGGCCCGGCGGACCGGTCGGGACAGGGATCCGCGAAGAGCTGGACGGGCTGCACACGCACCGCTTCGAGCTTGCCGTGGCTGCCGGGGAGCCTCTGACGGTTCTCAAGACCGTGGCGGTGGCCTCCTCGCGCGACCATGCCATCGCCGCGCCGCTGACGGCAGCCCGGGCCGTCCTGGCCCGCGCCCCGGCCGGTTTCGCGGCGCTGCACGCCGAGCACGAGGCCGCGTGGGCGATCCTGCTCAAACCCTTCGTCATCGTGCTCGACGACGGCTCGCAGGCGCAGCTCATCCTGAACCTCCACGTCTTCCATCTGCTGCAGACACTCACCACCCACACCGCGGAACTGGATGCCGGCGTACCGGCCCGCGGACTGCACGGCGAGGGCTACCGGGGACACGTCTTCTGGGACGAACTCTTCGTTCTCCCGCTGCTGAATTCCAGGCTGCCCTCCCTCGCGCGGGAGTTGATCGATTACCGGTGGCGGCGGCTCGGCGCCGCAAGGGATGCGGCCCGCGCCGCGGGGTTGAAAGGGGCGATGTTCCCGTGGCAAAGCGGCAGCGACGGCACGGAACAGACGCCGAAGCTGCTGTTCAACCGGCGGTCCGGGCACTGGATGCCGGACCATTCCCGGCTCCAGCGGCATGTTGGCCTCGCCGTCGCCTACAACGCCTGGCAGTACTTCGAGGCCACCCAGGACCGCGGGTGGCTGACCGAGCACGGCGCGGAAATCATCGTCGACGTCGCCCGGTTGTTCGCGTCGATGGCGGAGCTGGACCCGGCGGAAGACCGCTTCCATCTCCGCGGTGTCATGGGCCCGGATGAGTACCACACCGGAAATCCGGGCGACCCCGGCGGTGGATTGAACGACAACGCCTACACCAACATCATGGCTGCCTGGGTGTTCGACCAGGCCGTCTGGATCATGCATTCAGTCCAGGGGTTCGACATGGACGAACTGCGGGTCCGGCTGCTGATCACCGCCGCCGAGATTGACGCCTGGGAACACCTCAGCCGCCGTATGTTCGTCCCGTTCCACGACGACGGCGTCATCAGCCAGTTCGACGGCTACGGCGCGCTGCGGGAACTCGACTGGAACCACTACCGCCGCAGCTACGGGCTCATCGAGCGGCTGGACCTGATCCTGGAAGCGGAAGGGGACAGCGCCAACCACTACCGGCTGGCCAAACAGGCCGACGTCCTGATGCTGCTGTACGTCCTGGGCGAGGACCAGCTCATCGAATTCCTGGCCCGGATGGGCTACGCCGTCACTCCCGCGCAGATGGCCGCCACGGTGGACTTCTATCTGGCTAGGACGGCGCACGGATCCACGCTCAGCCGGGTGGCCCACGCCTCGGTGCTGGCACAGCGGGACCCGGATCGGGCGTGGGCGGTGTTCCGGGAAGCCTTGGACGCGGACCTGGACGACACCCAGGGCGGAACCACCAGCTCCGGCATCCATCTGGGCGCCATGGCCGGGACGATCGACGTCGTCCAGCGCAGCTTCGCCGGGCTGCGGATCACGCGCGACGCCCTCGACTTCGCACCCCGGCTGCCGGCCGAGCTCAGCCGCGTGGATTTCCGGGTCCGCTACCGGGACCAGATGCTCGCCATCGAGCTGGAACGTGACCGGCTGACAGTCTCGGCGGCCCCCGGAGACGCCGCCCCGGTGCTGGTGCGGGTGGGTGTCCAGCGGGTGCTGCTCAGGGCCGGGCAGGAACACGTGTTCCTGCGCAAAGACAGCTGACCCGGCAGGCTCGCCGGGCGGGCTACGGAGTGTCCATCCGGAGCACGGCTGCTCCGGTGACCCGGTCCTCCGACAGGTCCAGCAGGGCCTTGTCCGCGGCTGAGAACGGATAGGACACCGTGGTGGGTCGCAGCGGAATCTCCGCGGCGATGCGAAAGAACTCCTCGCCGTCGGCCCGGGTATTGGCGGTGACGCTGCGCAGCTGGCGTTCCTGGAACAGCTCCGTGGCGTAGTGCAGCGGCGGAATGTCACTCAGGTGGATGCCGGCGACGGCGAGCGTGCCGCCCCGGTCCAGGGCACGCAGGGCCACGGGGACCAGGTTGCCGGCCGGAGCGAAAAGGATGGCGGAGTCCAGCGGATCCGGCGGTTGCTCTTCGGCGCCGCCGACAAAGGTCGCCCCCAGTTCGAGGGCCAGTTCGCGCGCTTCCTCGGACCGTGTCATCACGTACACGCGCGCGCCCTGGAAGAGCGCAATCTGTGCCGCCAGGTGCGCGGACCCGCCGAAGCCGTAAATTCCCAGCCGTCCGCCGATGGGCAGGTCGGCGCGGCACAGTGCGCGGTAGCCAATGATTCCCGCGCACAGCAGGGGTGCCGCCTCGTCGTCCGTGAAGCCCGCCGGGAGCCGGTAGGCAAAGTCCTCGGCCACCGTGATGAGTTCGGCGTAGCCGCCGTCGCGGTCCCAGCCGGTAAACACGGGGGAGAGGCAGAGGTTCTCCTGGCCGCGCAGGCAGAAGCGGCAACTGCCGCAGGTTCGTCCGAGCCAGGCGACTCCCACCCGGTCGCCGCGGGAGAACCGCGTGGCGCGGGCCCCGCACGTGATGACTTCGCCGACGACTTCGTGTCCCGGAATGACGCCGGGGCGCCGCGGCGCGAGGTCACCCTCGGCCAGGTGCAGGTCCGTGCGGCAGACTCCGCACACCCGGACCCGCAGCAGCACCTCCCCGGGACCCGGCCGGGGATCGGGGCACTCGTCCAGCACCAGGGGGCCGCTTCTCATCGGCCCGGGCTGTCCTACCCGCCAGGCTCGCACGAGCGTCCTCCTCTGCTAAAACCTCCAGCTCCCCTCTGAAGGCGGTGGTCCGGTGGAGCGGGGTCAGCGCGTTATAAGGACGTTGCCGCGCGCCTTGTTCAGGATGGCCGTGACAGTATTGCCCGGGCCGCCCTCTCGATTGTGGGTTCCAATGACCAGCACCTCGGCCTCAGCGGCGGCGGCCAGCAGCTCCTTGGACGCCGCGTGGCCCTCCCGCAGGACCCCTGAGATCGGCAGCTCCGGGGCCAGGTTGCGGGCCTCCTCGAGGGTGCGGTCCAGGAGGTCCTGGCCGCGCAGCGGGCCGTGCCGTCCGTGGCCTTCCCGGGTGCCGGCGCGGGTCTGGTCGATGTGGATGATCTGCAGGGTGGTGCCAAGCATCCCGGCCAGCCGGACGGCCGCGGCCAGCGCCGCGGAACTCCGGGAGGTCCCGTCGATGCCAACAACCACCGGGCCGGCGGTCTGGCCGGGGCCGCGCAGGCGGCGGATGACCACCAAAGGACAGGGGGAGGAGCCGGCCAGGTCAAGACAGACTGATCCGGCCACGTGCCCCAGCACGCCGCCCAGTCCGCGGCTGCTGACCACCAGCAGGCGGGCGTCACGGGCAGCATCGCGCAGTACCGCTGCCGGGAGCCCGGCTTCCATGACACCTTCTACGCCGGAATCGGGCCCGACTGCTGCTTCCGCGGCGGGTTCCGCGGCCACACCGGAGCCGGGTGCCCCGGCGGTTGTCGCATCCGGGCCCTGCACGGACCGACCCTGCGCGGCAGCGACGGCCGTGCGGGCCAGTTCCACACCTTCCGCCAGGACTACCTCGGCCGCGTGCCGCAGCCCGCTGCCTTCCACACCCTTGACCGGTCCGAGCTTCTTGGTGAAGATGGGCCAGACCCAGGCATGCACCACGCGGAGCCGGTACCCGCCGGCGGCCGCATACTCCGCGGCCCACCGGACGGCCGCCTGCGCTGCCTCGGACCCGTCATAGCCCACTGCCACGGTGGTGCGTTCGTCCCCTGCGGCGGGTGCCGTCATGCGTCCTCCCGGTCAGCCACGTCCGCCCCCGGGCGGCACTTTGCCCCAGTAGAACGCAAGGCCCCGGAAAAGGCTAGGGGCTTTGGTCCCGCGGGTTGCGGGGATCCTCGTCCCGTGCGGATCGGGAATCCGTGGCGGCCTCCGAAGCCGCGGCGCTGCTTCGTTCGCGGAGTTCGCGGCCGTGTTGGATGTCTTGTTCTTCTTTTGCCTGGAGTTTGTCGCTTTGTTTGGTGTCGCGGGGTGGGAGTTGGATGGTTTCTTCGGCTTGGATGCCGGCTTGGAGTTGGCGGC